>NZ_JBFAGG010000001.1:0-950943 GCF_040653595.1 Sphaerisporangium sp. NPDC051011
CCGACGCTCTTCCGATCTCGGGGCGATACCCATCGCCCCGGGCCGCTCCCCGCCCGCCGGCCCCCGCGGGTGCCGGTCTCGCACAGGGTCATGAGCATCAGCCGTGGTTAGGTCCCCGGACCGTAGCGGCGTTCGCGTGGGCATTTTGCCGGAGATTATCTGTCTTGCGGGCGCTGGGGCGCTTCGTAGAGGATTGCGGCTGCTCGCGTCCTCCTCCCCGGAAGCACCCGTTCGAGGCTAGTAGCGTGGGCGCTGAGGGGCTTCTCATGGCGTCGCCGATCATCCTGGACGGGGTCCGGACCCGGCCGGCGGACATCGCGGACATCGCCATCGCCGGCGCACGCGTGTCCCTGGACCCGGGCGGGCTCGACCGCGCCCTGGCGTCGTACAAGGCCGCCAAAGAGATCGCCGCGCGGCGTCCCGTCTACGGCCGCACCACCGGGGTCGGCGCCAACCGCACCGAGGCCGTCGCGGCGGGCGAGGAGGACGTCCACGGCCTGCGCCTCCTGCGCAGCCACGCGGGCGGCATCGGCCCCCGGGAGCCGGACGTCCACGTGCGCGCGATGCTCGCCGTCCGGGCCAACCAGATCCTCGCCGGCGGGGCCGGGCTGCGGCCCGCCTTCGCCGAGGCGCTGGCGCGGGCCCTGAACTCGGGGAACCTGCCGGAGATCCGCGAGGTCGGCGCCATCGGCACGGGAGATCTCACCGCGCTGGCCGAGACCGGGCTCACGTTGATCGGCGAGCGGCCCTGGGCGGTGCACCCCATGCCCGCCCCAGCCCGGACGGGCGAACCCCACCCTCAGGGCGGGGAGGGCGGCGCCCCGCCGCCTGCGGAGCCCACCGCCCGCCGTCACACCGGGCCACTGCGGCGAAGCGCTCCCCCGGAGCCGCTGAGGCTCGAGGCCGGGGACGCGCTCGCCTTCTGCAGTAGCAGCGCCATGACCATCGGCCAGGCCGCCCTCGCCTGGTCGGAGATCGCCACCCTGCTGCGGGCCGCGGGGGCGACCGCAGCGCTGTCCCTGTTCGCCGTCGACGGCGGCACCGAGCCCTACGACGCGCGCGTGCACGCCGGGCGTCCCCATCCCGGGGCCGTCGCGGCGGCCGCCGAGATGCGGCGCCTGCTCGGCGGCCCGCGCGCGACGCCCTCCCGCGTGCAGGACCCGTTCGGGTACCGCTGCCTCCCCCAGGTCCACGGCGCGGCGACGGAGGCTGCGGACGCGCTCGAACGCGTCCTTGGCGTCGAGATCAACGCCGCCGCGGAGAATCCTCTCTTTTCGGCGGCCGGCGGCACCGTCCACCACCACGGCGGGTTCCACCAGGCCGCGCTCGGGCTCGCGCTCGACCACCTGCGCCTGGCGCTGCTCCAGGCCGCGCACCTCTCGGCGGCGCGCCTGGCCACCCTCATGGAGCCCGGGTACACCGGCCTGCGTCCCTTCCTCGCCGGCGACGCGCCCGCCGCCTCGGGCGCGATGATCCTGGAGTACTCGGCGAACTCGGCGCTGGCCCGGCTGCGCGGCGCCGCGCAGCCGGCCTCACTCGGGCACGCCGTCCTGTCGCGCGGCATGGAGGACCACGCGAGCTTCGCCCCCCAGTCGGCCCGCCAGACCCTCGACGCGGCCGGGTGCTACCGGCTCGTCCTCGCCTGCGAGCTGGTCGCGGCGGTACGGGCCCTGCGCCTGCGCGGGACCGCCCCCGGGCCGTCCACGCCGGCCGGCGCGGCGTTCGCCCTGGCGGCGGCCCGGCTCGACCCGCGCGACGAGGACCGCCCCCTGGGCTCGGACGTCGACACCGCCGCGCACCTCCTCGACACCCTCGCCGTACTCTGAGACCGCGCCCTGACACCGTGCTCTGAGACCGGACCGCTGTCAGGCGGCGTAACCCCAAGCCGGAGATTTGCCTCCTGACCGGACGAACTACAGTTTCCTCCGCCGGGCAACCCGCGGTCACCGTCATGCATACGGAAGGGCGGGCGCCGCACGAGCGCCCGGCCGGAGGTCACGCCGTCCGGGAATCCAGGCCGGGCGGCCCATGGAGAACCCGCGCGCGTGCGGCCACCCCACCGAGCAGGAACGGACGGAACCAGCGACGTGACCCGAGCGACACTGCCGCCGGCACCGGAACCACGCCCGGCCACCGAACCCGACGGCATACGCGCGCCCACCGGGCCGCCGGCACCGCCGCACGATCGAATGCGCGCCCTGGACGGCCTGCGCATCCTCGCCGCGCTGATGGTCTGCCTCTACCACTACTCGGGCAGAAGTGGCCAGATCACCCACATGTGGGGCCAATCCCCGAAGGAACTGTTCCCCGCCGCCCTGTGGCAGGCCACCTCCTACGGCAGCCTCGGCGTGCAGATCTTCTTCGTCATCAGCGGCTTCGTCATCTGCATGAGCGGCTGGGGACGTACGGTCGGCGACTTCTTCCGCTCGCGGGTCGCCCGCCTCTACCCCGCGTACTGGGCGGCCATCGTCGTGGTCACCGCCGCGTGCGTGATCATGCCGTCCGTCAGCGAGCCGCTGCGCCCGCACGAGATCCTCGTGAACCTGACCATGCTCCAGCAGCCGACGGGCGTGAATCGGGTGCTCGGAGTGTGCTGGACGCTGTGGATCGAGGCGCGGTTCTACGTGCTCTTCGCCGTCTTCGTCCTGTGGAAGGGCGCGACCTACCGGCGCGTGGTGATCTTCTGCGGCGGGTGGACGATCGCCACCGCCCTGGCCCAGGTCGCGGACAACCGGCTCGTCAGCGAGATCGTGATGCAGGACAGCGCGCCGTTCTTCATCGGCGGCCTCGCGCTCTACCTGATCCACCGGTACGGCGGCGACCTGCTGCTGTGGGGCATCGTGGCCGTGTCCTGGGCGCTCGGGCAGTACTACGCGACCATCACGCTGTGGGATCCGGAGGTGACCAAGGTCTTCTACGTGCGCTCGCCGTACGTGATCCTGCTCGTCGTCACCTTCGCGTTCGCGTCCGTGGCGGTCGTGGCGCTCGGGTGGGCGCGGTGGGCCGACTGGCGCTGGCTGACGTTCGCCGGCGCGCTCACCTACCCGTTCTACCTCGTGCACGAGCACCTCGGCTGGTTCGCGATCACCGTGCTGCACCGCGGGCTCCACCTCGGCGCGGTCCCGACGCTGCTCGCCTCGATCGCCTCGATGCTAACGGTCGCCTGGCTCATCCACCGCCTGGTGGAGAAGCCCCTCGGCCCAAGACTCAAACACGCCCTGAAACGCGCCGCCCTACGCTTGCGTCCCTGACAACACGCCGCCCACGCCGGCGACGGTGGTCACGGGAGATCCGGTGGCCGGGGGGTGGTCGAGGGGGTGGCCGGCTGGTCAGGAGGTCAGGCTGATGGCGAGGCGGGCGGTCAGGCCGGTGTTCCTGCGGTTGCCGAGACGGTGGACCGCAGCCTCCAGGGCGTCGCGGCGTCCGACCAGGACCACCCACGCCTTGGCCCGGGTCACCAGCGTGTAGAGCAGCCTGCGGCGCAGCATCACTCCCCCGGCGTCGGCGACGATCGGCGCGACCACGAACGGGTACTCGCTGCCCTGCGAGCGGTGGACGCTGATCGCGTAGGCGTGCGTCAGCTCGTCCAGCTCGCCGAAGGTGTACGTCACGGTCTCGCCGTCGTCCGTGCGGATCTCGATCTGGCGCTCCTGCGGATCGACCGCCGTGACGGTCGCCGTCTCGCCGTTGAACACGCCCTTGTCGTAGTTGTTGCGAATCGGCATGACCCGGTCGCCCACCCGGAACACCGACGGCCCCGACCAGTGCTCGGCCACACCCTCGCGGGCGGGGTTCAGCCGCTCCTGCAGCCTGCGGCCGAGCTCGCCGGTCCCCGTCGGGCCCTTGCGCATCGGGCACAGCACCTGCACCTGATCCGGGCCGATGTTCTGCTTGCGCGGAATCGCCACCGTCGCCAGATGGACGACCCTCTCTGCCACCTGCTCGGCGTCGTCGAGCTCCTCGAACCAGAAGCCGCCCCGGCCCGGCAGCACGGGCAGCTCGCCGGCCCGGATGCGGTGAGCGGACTGGACGATGCCGCTGTCCTGCGCCTGCCGGAAGACGCGGGTCAGCCGGATGCGCGGAATCTGATCGACCCGCAGCAGGTCGGCGAGGACGCTACCCGGCCCGATGCTCGGAAGCTGGTCGCTGTCGCCCACCAGGAGCAGATGGGCGCCCTCAGGGATGATCGACGTGAGCCGGGTGGCGAGCTGCAGATCGAGCATCGACGCCTCGTCCACCACGACCAGGTCGGCGTCGGCCGGGGACTGCTGGAACAGCGCGCCGTCGTCGCGGTCGGCCTGCTGGGCGAGCATGCGGTGGACGGTCATCGCGGGCATGCCGGTGAGCTCCGACAGGCGCTTGGCCGCCTTGCCCGTCGGGGCGGTGAGCGTCACCCTGCCTCCCATCGCGCGCACGGTCGCCGCGATCACCTTGAGCGTGTGGCTCTTGCCGCAGCCGGGACCGCCGGTCAGGATCGAGACCGTGCTGGTCAGGGCCAGGTTCACCGCCACGCGCTGGTCCTCGTGGAGCCCTTCGTCCTCTGCGTAGGGGCGGTGCGGCATCGTGGAGCGGGCCCGCAGCAGCCGGGTCAGGTTCGCCGTCAGGGCGACCTCGCGGCCGTGGTGCTCCTTGGAGTACACCACCACCTGGCCGTGCCCGGCGGGCGAGGCCTCGACGACGACCCGGCGGTCGGCGGCCAGCGCGTCCACGGCCCGGCGGATCAGCTCCTCGTCCTGCTCCACGAGGGCGACGGCCGCGGCGACGAGGACGGGCAGGGGCAGGTAGCAGTGCCCGTCGCGGGCGGCCGCGGCGTCCAGCCGGTCCGCGACCGCCGCCTTCATGCGCTGGGGGCTCGTCTCCGGCACGCCTGAGCGCAGCGCGATGCGGTCGGCGGTGTGGAAGGCGATGCCCCTGACCCGGCCGATCAGCCGGTACGGGTCGGAGGTCAGAACCTCGCGCGCCTCGTCGCCGTACACCTGGTAGATCTTCGCCGCGAGCAGCGGGCTCACGCCGAAGCCCTGCAGGACGACCATCAGCGCGGCGACCGCCTTCTGCTCGGCCCACGCCTCGACGATCTGCGCCTGCCGCGCGACGCCGATGTTCACGACCTCCGTGAGGCGCTCCGGCTCGGTGTCGATAACCGTCAGCGTCCGCTCGCCGAAGTGTTCGACGATGGCCTGGGCGAGCCTCGGGCCGATGCCGCGGATCAGGCCCGAGCCCAGGTAGAGCGCGATGGCGGGCACGGTGGAGGGGACCACCCGCTCGCAGTGCCTGACCACCAGGCGGCCGCCGTGACGCGGGTGCTCCTCCCACTCACCCGCCAGCCGCAGCGTCTCGCCCGGCTGCACCCCGGCCAGCGCGCGCCCCGAGGCCACGAACACCGGCCGCGACTCGGCGCTCATCCGCGCGACGGTGTACTCGTCCTCGCGAACGTACACCAGCCGCTCGACCGCCCCCTCCACCTCGACCAGCCCCGACTCCGACACCACAGAGCCTTTCATCGGATCGGCCGAAGGTCTCATGAGCACGCCCACCGTGCACTCCCCGGGTAATGTGCGCCACCTCCTCGCACACTAGCGCCCCCTTCCGACACACCCATCCCCCTCGGCCCCAAGCCCCACGCCTAGGACAACGCGGGTTCGGCCGCATCCGAGGTGGCCGCCGAGCGGGTGGTGATGCGGGTGGCCAGGACGTGTTTGCAGGGGCCGCGGGAGCCGCGGTGGTCGAACCACCAGGGGCAGGTGCACGAGCCCTGTTCCAGCCCGACCTCGTAGACCCCTCCGGCCGTGGTCACCTGGGCCGTGCCGGGGCCGGTGAGGCGGACGGCGCCCGCCTCCACCAGGGCCCGGGCGGCGGACAGGCGGGGGTTCAGGGTCTCGACGTGCTCGCGGTCGTAGGGCAGCTCGCGGTGGAAGTGGCCGGCCTCGGCGAGGTCGTAGCCGACCCTGCCCGCGGTGCCGAGCTGGGTGAGCGCGGCGCGGACGCGGGCGGGGGTGAGGCCCGACCGGTCTGCCAGCAGCCCGATCTCGACGGAGGGTTCGAAGTTGAGCAGCATGCCGATCACGTCGGCGTCGGCCTCGGCGTCGTCGCCGGACAGGTCGTCCAGCACCGCGCCCTCGCCGGAGAACCCCCTCCAGGCCTGCGGGGACAGGACCAGGGTGTACCGCATGCCGGGCAGTTCGAGCTCCCAGGCGCTGGAGGCGGCACGGTCGTGGACGGCCGGGCCGTACACGCGCAGCGCCTTGGCGAAGCGCAGCAAGGGGTGGAGGGTGGCCAGCCGCCCGACCCCGGCCAGGCACACCGCGCCGGGTGCGGGACCGTCGGTGACCCGCAGGTCGCGGCCCGACGGGACCACCCACACGTTCGCCGAGGCCTTCTTCGGCAGGCCGCGCAGAAAGCGGACGGCCGGCATCCCGGCGAGCTCCGCCCGCAGGTCGAACCCGGCCGCGATCACCTGGACCTCGGCGAACCCGCGCAGCCACCGCTCCGGCAGCGGCACCTTCTTCTCGATCACCGCGCCGTCCATCGTGGTGACGGCGAGCTCGTCGGCTCCGACCCCGAGGTGCAACGGATCGCGCCCGCCGACCCGGGCCAGCGCCTCGCGCAGCGGGCCGTTGACGTCGACGTTGGTGGTGCCGCGGTCGAAGACCTCGCCGTCGAGCGCGCCGCCCAGCAGGTCGAGCCGCGCGTACACCCCGCCGCAGGCCGAGAACGATTCCAGCCGGAGCCGCTCGCCGTCGCAGGTGATCACGGGATCGCGCGAGAAGCCGCCTCCGCCCGCGCGGGGCTGGTGGTAGCGCGCGAGCGCCACGTCGGCCAGGGCGAGCAGCCCGTGGGCGGCGGGGGCCGCCTGGGTCACCACCCCGCTGAAGAACCTGGGGCGGCCGATGAGGCCGGTGGCGGTGCGCCCGCCCGAGGTGGACAACCCCAACTGATCCCCCACCAGCGTGGAGGGCCCGGCGTAGGAGTACGCCTGCACTGTGCTCGTCATGCCAGGAACCGTAAAGATCGCCTCCGACAAAAACCCGGGGCAGCGGCGACGGGTGACGGGTATTGTGCGCTGACATGAAGGTCCTCATCTCCATCGACATGGAGGGCGTCGCCGGTGTCGCGACCCTCGACCAGATCTACCGCGGCGGCAGCGGCTACCCGCGTGCGATGGAGCTGATGACCGAGGAGGCGAACGCCGCGATCGTGGGCGCGTTCGCCGGCGGTGCGACCGAGGTGGTCGTGGACGACAGCCACGGGACCATGGACAACCTGCTGCACGCGCGGCTCGACCCCCGGGCGCGGGTCACCTTCGGCACGCCGCGCGCGCAGTGCATGGTGCAAGGCGTCGACGCCGAGACCGATGTCGTGCTGTTCGTCGGCTACCACGCCCCCGCCGGTTGCCACGGTGTGCTCGCCCATACGTACGCGGGCTTCACCTCGGTGCGCATCAACGGGGTCGAGCAGAGCGAGGCCTCGGCGAACGCGATCATCTGTGCGGCACACGGGGTGCCGGTGGGCATGGTCACCGGTGACGACGTGATCTGTGCGCAGGCCCGGGAGCTCTTCCCCTCGGCGGAGGTCGTCGAGGTCAAGCAGGCGGACGGCTTCGCGGCGGCGACGTCGGTGCACCCCGAGGTGGCGCAGGACCTCATCCGGGCCGCGGCCGAGCGGGCGGTCCGCGACGCGGCGCAACTGCCGCGACCCGAGGCGCCGGCGTACCTGGTCCTCGAGCTCGACTTCCCCACGCCCTTGCACGCCGACTTCGTCGCGCTGTGCCCGGGCTTCGAGCGCGTGTCCGGCATGACCGTTCGTGCCTCGTTCTCGGACGCGCAGGAGCTGGCGCCGGCCATCTCGGCGGCCTTCTACCTGATGTCGATCGCGGCCGGCCAGTTCGCGGCGGGTCGTCGCTAGCCGGGCGTGTGGTCGCGCGGAGGCTGCTGCTTGAGCAGCAACCGGCCTACCTGATCGGCCGTCTTCGCATCGAACATCTCCGCGACCGAGCCGCACGCGAACTCGGAACCCGGTTCACCATCAAGGACTTCCACCACCACGTTCTCGCCAATGGCGCCGTTCCCTTGGAAACGCTCGACGACATCATCGAGCGCTGGATCGAACGAACAACCGGCTGACCAGTGTCCTAGCCAGGTGTCCCGCACCCAGGAACGAGGCCCGGGCGACAGTTGTCGCTCCGCGGTGACCGAACACTCGGCAATCGTCTGATGTGCCCTGCAGTGCCGCGGCGCGAAAATTCCTCTCGACCACCTTCCCCGTCTGACCGGATCCGCAGGAAGGAAGACATCATGGAAGACCTGGAGACCACAGCGGCCTATCGGAAGGTCACGGACCACCTGCGGGCCCTGCACGAACCGGCGTTCGGCCGTCCGCACGCGCTCCGGGAGCCGCACGTGACCCGCGACGGCGGGCGCGTGGTGGTGACCGGTGCGGTGCTCGACGAGCTGACCGGGCTGCCCAGGACCGTGGTGTACGCCGCGGAGGACGGGGAACTCCGCGCGGTGTCCGCGGGGCGGGGATCGGCGCGGTGGGCGCGGTTCTCCCCCGACGGCGGCATGCTCGCGTTCCTTTCCGACCGCCGTGAGGCCGGCGTGTTCCAGCTGCACCTGCTCGGGGACGGCCGGCTGGGCGAGGCGCTGCCCGCGCCCGAGGTGCCCGGAACCGTGGAGTACGCCCACTGGTCACCCGACGGCCGCGAGATCCTGCTCGGCGTCGCCGGGCTCGGCGCGGAGCTGTCCGGCGGCCAGGGCTCGGGCACGAACGCGAAGCGGGAGCGGGACAAACCGTCGTGGTTCCCGGAGGTCGACGACGGCACCGACGACGCGGCCTGGCGCAGCCTGTGGGTCTACACCGTGGCCACCAACGCCCTGACCCGCTTGTCGCCGGAGGGCCTCAACTGCTGGGAAGCCGGGTGGTGCGGGCGGCAGGTCGTCGCGATCTCGTCCGACGCGCCGGGAGAGGACGCGTGGTACACCGCGCAGCTCAACCTGATCGACTCCGGCGGCGAGGTGCGGAAGCTGCTCGGCAGTCCCGTCCAGCTGGGCCTGCCGGCCGGTTCGCCGGACGGGACCCGGGTGGCGGTGGTCGAGGCCGTGTGCAGTGACCGCTGGGCGGTCGCCGGGGATCTGCTGCTCGTCGACCCGGCCACCGGCGCGGTGCAGCGGATCGATACCGAGGGCACGGACGTCACGCAGGTCGAATGGCTCGACGCGAACCGGCTCGGCTATCTCGGGCAGCGCCGGCTCGATTCGGTCGCCGGGATCCTCGACGTGCCCGGCGGGAAGGCCCGTGAGGTGTTCGCCACCGAGTTGTCCTGCAGCGGCGGCACCTTCTACGCGCACGGCGCGTTCACCTCGGACGGCCGGGTGCTGACCGTGCAGGATGGCTATGAGCTGCCGCCGCAACTCGTGCTCACCGGGGAGGACGGCCGGGAGGTGCTCGCCTCGGCGGCGCATCCGGGCACCGACTACCTCCGCTCGGTCGCCGGCACGGCGGAGGCCGTGACCTGGACCGCGCCGGACGGACTGGAGATCGACGGGATCCTGTGCCGCCCGGCGGGGGAGGGACCGTTCCCGCTGGTGGTCGACATCCACGGCGGGCCGATCTGGGCCTTCCAGAACTGCTGGTCGATGCGGCTCCCGTGGGTGCCGCTGCTGGTCGCGCAGGGGTATGCGGTGCTGAGCCCCAATCCCCGTGGCAGCAGCGGCCGGGGACAGGACTTCACCGGCCGCGTGGTCGGGGATATGGGCGGCGACGACACCCACGACTTCCTGTCCGGCATCGACGCGCTGGTCGAGCGCGGCATCGCCGACAGCGCGCGGATCGGCCTGATCGGCGCCAGCTACGGCGGGTTCATGTCGTCCTGGCTGGTCACCCAGGACCGCCGGTTCGCCGCCGCGGTCCCGATCTCCCCGGTCACCGACTGGTACAGCCAGAGCTTCACGAGCAACATCTCGGCCTGGGGCAACCGGTTCCTCGACGCCGACCCCGAGCAGCCGGGCAGCAGGGCGCACACGCGCAGCCCGGTGCTGCACGCGAGCAAGGTCCGCACCCCTTGCCTGAACGTGGCCGGCGCGCTCGACCGCTGCACGCCACCGGGCCAGGCCCGGGAGTTCCACCAGGCCCTGCTCGCCCACGGCGTGCCCTCGGTGCTGGTGATCTACCCGGAGGAAGGCCACGGCGTGCGGGCGTTCCCCGCGCAGATCGACTTCCTCGCGCGGGCCCTGCAGTGGTTCGACCGGTACATGCCCGCCTCGTGACCCCGGGCGAGGGAAGCCATTCCTCTCGGGTGTGAACACGCGAGGTTCCTGGCTAGATGGCGCTGAAGTGGTCCCGTGAGGGCACGAGAATCGCAGGGAGGACGTGAGCCATGAGCCCGGAAGTCAGCGCGGATGCCGTGGTGGTCGGCGCGGGCGTGATCGGATCGGCGATCGCGCTGGAGCTGGCCAAGACAGCCCGCCGGGTCGTCGTCGTGGACCGCGCGGGCGGGGCCGGGCAGGGCTCCACGAGCGCGTCGAGTGCGGTGGTGCGGTACAACTTCTCCACCCTCGCCGGGGTCGCGGCCGCGTGGGAATCGTACTTCTGCTGGTCGGCGTGGGCCGAGCACCTCGGCCACGACGTCGGTGACCTGGCCCGGTTCGAGCGCAGCGGCCTGGTCATGCTCGACGTGGCGGCGGCCCCGCGGTCGGCCTGGCTGCCGTTGTTCGACCAGGTCGGTGTCCCGTACGAGGAATGGGACGCGGCCACGCTCGCCGACCGGGTGCCGGGCATCGATCCGGGCCGGTACTGGCCGCCGAAGCGCATCGACGACGACCGGTTCTGGGCGGACCCGGATGACGCCCTCGGCGGGGTCTACACCCCGGACGCCGGGTACATCACCGATCCCCAGCTGGCGGCGCAGAACCTCGCCGCCGCGGCGGTCGCGGAAGGTGCCGAGTTCCGCTTCCGCAGCACGGTGACCGCGGTCGAATCCGCCGATGGCCGCGTGACCGCGGTCGTGCTCGCGGACGGCAC
Source organism: Sphaerisporangium sp. NPDC051011 (assembly GCF_040653595.1). Taxonomy (NCBI): domain Bacteria; kingdom Bacillati; phylum Actinomycetota; class Actinomycetes; order Streptosporangiales; family Streptosporangiaceae; genus Sphaerisporangium; species Sphaerisporangium sp. NPDC051011. The sequence continues at coordinate 11,017 of NZ_JBFAGG010000001.1, forward strand.
GAAGATTTCCGCACCGATCGTGGTGAACGCCGCGGGCCCGTGGTCGGGCAAGCTGAACGCGCTGGCCGGCGTCGGCTCGGACTTCACCGTCGGCGTGCGGCCGATGCGGCAGGAGGTCGCGCACGTCCTCGCGCCCGAGGGCTACCACCCGGCCGGTGGGGTCGGGCCGGCGATCGCCGACATGGACCTGGGCACGTACTTCCGCGGCGAGGTCGGCGGCGGGCTGCTCGTGGGCGGCACCGAGCCGGAATGCGATCCGTTCGAGTGGCTCGACGACCCCGACGACGCGAACCTCAACCCGACGATGGCGGTCTTCGAAGCCCAGGTGACGCGGGCGGCGCGGCGACTGCCCGGGCTGCGGATGCCGAACCGGGCCCGTGGCGTGGTGGGTGTCTACGACGTCGCCGACGACTGGACCCCGATCTACGACCGGACCGACCTCGGCGGCTTCTACGTCGCGATCGGCACCAGCGGCAACCAGTTCAAGAACGCCCCGGTGGTCGGCCGGCTGATGGCAACGCTGATCGAGCAGGTCGAGGCGGGCGCCGACCACGACCGCGAACCCGTGCGGTACAAGGGCGTGCACACCGGACTGGCCGTCGACCTCGGCGGTTTCTCCCGCAAGCGCGAGCGCAATGCCGGCAGCTCCGGCACGGTGATGGGCTGACCGTCCGCCGCCGGTCACGCAGCGTGCGGGGTGGGTTCGCTCGGTCGGGTGAGCGCGCCTCCGCCGGGAGCCGGTGTGAACCCCCTGTCCGGGGGCATGGCCAGCCGTAGGAGAGACCCCGATCCGGGAGGCTGAGCTCTCATGCTGATCGTCGGGACGTCCGGATGGCAGTACGCGCACTGGCGCGAGGTCCTGTACCCGACCGGGCTGCCGCAGCGGCTGTGGCTGGAGCGGTACGCCGAGTGCTTCGACGCCGTCGAGAACAACAACGCGTTCTACCGGCTGCCCGCGAGGGAGACGTTCGAGGGCTGGCGCGACCGCACCCCCGGCCACTTCGTCATGGCCGTCAAGGCGAGCCGCTTCCTGACCCACATCAAGAGGCTCAAGGACCCGGCGGAGCCGGTGGAGAGGCTGATGGAGGCCGCCGGGGGTCTCGGCGGCAAGCTCGGACCGATCCTGCTCCAGCTTCCCCCCACCCTGCGCGCCGACCCCGAGCGGCTGGACGCCTGCCTGCGCCGCTTCCCGTCCGGTACCCGTGTGGCCGTCGAACCGCGCCACCCCTCGTGGTGGACGGACGGGGTGCGCGACGTCCTCGCCGCCCGGGGCGCCGCCCTGTGCTGGGCGGACGTCCTGGGCAGGCCCGTGACCCCGCTGTGGCGCACCACCGACTGGGGGTACCTGCGCCTCCACCAGGGCCGCGCCCGCCTGTGGCCCTCGTACGGCGAGACGTCCCTGCGCTCCTGGGTGCACCGCCTCGGCGAGCAGTGGGACGCGGCGGAGGACGTCCACGTCTATTTCAACAACGACCCGAACGGCGCGGCCGTCCGCGACGCCACGCGCTTCGCCGCCCTGGCCCGCGCCGAGGGCCGTCCGGTGACCCGCACCCCGGAGGGCGTCCCCGCTGTGCCCGCCCGGTCATAACGCCCCGTCCGCCAAGCTCGACGCGCAGCGCTCCGGGAACGCCCGAGGGCGCCCAGTGGTCACCTGGGCGCCCTCGGGCGGGGCGTCGCGTCCTAGATCTCGTCGAGGATGCGGGTCAGGGCCTTCCTGGTGTCGGACACCGGGATCGCGTCGAGGCAGAGGCGCTCCATGACCGCCTGGTAGCGGTCGAGGTCCTCACGCTTGTCGAGGTAGATCGCGCTGGTGAGCTGTTCCAGGTAGACCACGTCGGGCAGGTCGCGCTCGGCGAAGCGCAGGATGCTGAACGGGCCGCCGGCCGCGGCGTGGCCACCGGCGCTGAACGGCATCACCTGCACGGTGATGGTGGGGGACGCGATGGCCTCCAGCAGGTGCTTGATCTGGCCGCGCATCACGTCGGGGCCGCCGAGCGGGCGCCGCAGCGCCGCCTCGTCGATCACGGCCCACAGGTGGGGCGGGTTGGCGCGTTCGAGCAGCTTCTGGCGGGCCATGCGCAGGTCGACCCGCCGCTGGAGCTCGTCCTCCGCGCAGTCGGGGTGGCCGAGCATGACGACGGCACGGGCGTAGGCCTCGGTCTGCAGCAGGCCAGGGACGAACTGGACCTCGTAGCTGCGGATGCGGGTGGCGGCCTCCTCCAGGCCGACGTACGCCTCGAACCAGTTCGGCAGCACGTCGTCGAAGTTGTGCCACCATCCGGGGCGGTTGGCCTGGGCGACCAGGGACAGCAGCGCCTCGCGCTCGGTCTCGTCGGTGACGCCGTAGAGGGTGAGCAGGTCGGCGACGTCGCGCAGCCGGAAGCTGACGCGCCCGAGCTCCATGCGGCTGATCTTGGAGTGGGAGGCGCGGATCGAGTGCCCGGCGGCCTCCAGGGTGATGTTCCGGCTCTCGCGGCGCCTGCGGAGCTGCGACCCGAGAAGGATGCGCAACACCGTTGAGCTGCCGCGTTCCCGAGCCATCATGTTGAGAGGGGCCTCATCCCCTTCGGCTCGGGCTGTGATCATATCTCTTCCTTAGAACGGCAGATCGACTCACTTCTCACGGGCATAGAGAAGTTCACGATACCCCTCACGCCCCAATCCGGATATACCCCAACATCACCCTTAGGGCACAATTTTGAACGGTCAGTAATCGTCTAACCGGTCAAAAGGCCAGGTCATCGAAGTCCCCGCGCTTCGCGCCCTGGATGAAAGCCGCCATTTCGCCCCGGCTGTAAATCAGCGCGGGGCCACCCGGATGCCGGGAGTTCCGTACCGCGACACCGCCGTCCGGCAGAGGGGCCAGCTCGACGCAGTTGCCGCTCGGGTTACTGTACGCGCTCTTGCGCCATCGCACGCCGACTTGCTCCAAGCGTGCGGTGAGCTCGGACGCGGGCATGCCGTTGGAGATTTCGTCCATCTCGCCCCTTCACATCCCCCCGGAAATCCAGACAAATCTGACATCTGTCTCGTAAGCCCCTCTGTGCCACGGGAGCCCCATATAGGCGGTTCGGCCCTCAAGCGACAGCATACCTCTGTGCGTATGCACGTGCATCGGTACTTGCACATGCACACTAGCTAGGGGCAATATGGCTAAGCGCTAATCGCCCCGCCGATCAGGACCTAACCTCACAAGGCTCACTTATGACTGGGTATAGGACACAACGGACGAATCCCGCTCGGGTACCGGACCACGAGTGGGACGACTGGCTGGCCGCTCTCGACCGTGTCCTGTCGCCCGCGGGCCCCTGGGCCTCTGATGACGAGACGAGCGGCGAGAAGAGCACCGACCGGCTCAGGCTCGCCCTGTGCGAACTCCGCCAGGACCCGTACGCCGCCCGCACCGCCCGCACGTTCACCACGGACACCGTGCGCGGATGGGGGCTCACCGACCTGCTCGACGACGCCGAACTGGTCATCGGGGAGCTCGTGATCAACGCGCTGCGGCACGGGTTACGGGGCCGCCCCGCCGTCGTGTCCGCTCACACCGTGCGCGTCGTTCTGCTTCTCACCGACACCTCGCTGGTGTGCGTGGTCATCGACGAGGGCGCGGAGGTGCCGACGCCGCGCGAGCCCGACTTCGGCGACGAGGACGGGCGCGGCCTCCAGGTGGTCGCGGCCATCAGCGACCGGTGGGGATGGGCGCCCCTGCGCTCCCCCGGCAAAGCCGTGTGGGCCGCCTTCGGTCTCGGCGACCGGCCCGCACCCACCGGCCGACATCTGGAGATATGCCAGTAAATCCCGTTGAACCGGCACATCGGTCATACGCCGGAGAAAACCTTCTCCGTCCCCTCTCATCTCTTTTGAGGAAAGAACGGCCTCGGGCTCCCTCCGCCGGCGCTAGCATCGGCATTCCGGTGGAGGTGGAGCATGACGGCGCACGCGGGGTACAAGCCTCTCGGGTTCGATCCGAAGATCCCCAGCGAGGCCCGCGTCTACGACTACTACATGGGCGGCAAGGACAACTTCGCCGCCGACAGGCACGTGGCGCGGCTCGCCCTCAAGATCGCGCCCGAGCTCCCCCTCATGTGCCGTGAGGGACGCAGGTTCCTCGAACGTGTGGTGCGCCACCTCGCCGCTGCGGGGATCCGGCAGTTCATCGACGTCGGCTGCGGCCTTCCCACCCAGGGCAACGTCCACGAGATCGCCAGGGAGGCGGCCCCCGGCTCGCGGGTGGTGTACGTCGACAACGACCCGATGGTCGTCCGGCACGCCCAGGCCCTGCTGGCGGACGACGACTCGTGCACGGCCGTCATCGAGGCCGACATGCGCGACCCCCGCGTGCTCCTGAACCACCCCCGCCTGACCGAAGTGATCGACCTGGAGCAGCCGGTCGCGATCCTGGTCCTCTTCACGCTGGTCGGGATCTCCGACGACGCCGCCGCGCACGCCATCGTCCGCGGGTTCCGCGAGGCGGTCGCCCCGGGCAGCTACCTCGCCATCGCTCACAGCGTCTCCGACCTGTGCCCCGAGACCACCGCCAGGCTCACGGCCCTCTTCCAGGACGACGGTATGGTCTCCGACGGCCCGCGCCGCGACCAACTGCGCACCAAGGCCGAGGTCGAGCAGTTCTTCGACGGCCTGTCGCTCATCGAGCCCGGCGTGGTCTACATCGTGGACTGGCGGCCCGGCACGACGAAGGCGGAGGGCGACGGCGGTGGGGTGTGGTCGGTCGGCGGACTCGGCCGGGTGGCCGCGCGGACGGCCGCGACCGCCCCCGAACCGGCCGCCCCCGAACCGGCCGCCTGAGCCGGCCGAGCCGACCCCGAGCCGACCGAGCCCGCCTGAGGCGATCCCCGGCGATCCCGGGCTCCGGCGCGGCCGGGCCGAAGGCGTACTGTGGGCGCATAACGGCATCGAACCTGGTCAGGGACACCGCGAGGGGGCCCTGCCGGTGCCGTCCGGCGGCGCGCGCCGTGCCGCCCGATGGAGTCGCCATGTCCGCCACCACCGTCACCCCGCCCCGGCGGGCGGTGCTCGCCCCGCTGCCGGTCGCCGTGCTCGGCCTGCTGGCGGCGTTCCCGCCGTTCGCCGCCGACATGTACCTGCCGGGTTTCCCGGCCATCGCCCGCGACCTGCGCACCACTCCCCTGGGCGTGCAGTCGACGATCACGGCGCTGCTGCTCGGGATGGCCGCGGGCCTGTTCCTGACCGGCGCGCTCGCCGACCGGTACGGCCGCCGCCGCACGCTGCTCCCCTGCCTGGCCCTGTGCGCCCTGGCCGGCGCGGTCTGCGCCCTCGCCCCGGGCATCGGGACGCTGATCGGCGCCCGGTTCGTCCAGGGGCTCACCGGCGCGGCATGCGTCGTGATCGCCCGTGCCGTGGTCTCCGACGCCACCGACGGCCGGGAGGCGGCCCGCCTCTTCGGCCTCATGATGACCGTCCTCGGCATCGCGCCCGTGGTGGCGCCGCTCATGGGCGGCATCGTGGCGAGCGCTGCGGGCTGGCGCGCCGTCTTCTGGGCGCTGGCGGCGCTGACCCTGCTGATGTTCGCGGCCGCGGTGGTTGCCGTTCCCGAGACGCCACCCGGGCGCGTGCGGCCCCTGCGGGAGCCCGGCGCGCCGGTGGGCGGCCTCCTGCGGGACCGCCCGTTCCTCGGGTACGCGGTGGCCTTCGCCCTGGCCTTCGGCGCGCTGACGGCGTTCCTGGCCGCGTCGCCGTTCGTGCTGCGCAGTGTATACGGCCTGTCGACCGAGGCGTACTCGCTGATCATCGCCGTCTACGCGCTGGTGCTCACGCTGGTCGCCACGGCCGGCGCCCACCTGGTGTACCGCCACATGCCCCACCGGCTGCTGGAGGGCGGGCTGACCGTGCTGCTGGCGGCCTCGGCCACCCTGTGCGGCCTCGCGCTCACCGGCGCGCTGCCGCTCGCCGCCTGCCTGCCGTTGCTGCTGGTCGCGGTCGCGTCCCTGGGGCTGGTGCTCGGCAACGCCTGCGCGCCGGCCCTCGGGCGGACGCCCCGGGCCGCGGGAGCCGCCGCGACGTTCCTGGCCGCCGCGCAGTTCACGGCCGGGGCGATCACCGCGCTTCTGGCCGGGATCGGCGGTGACCACGCGGCGGCCATGGGCCTGGTGATGACGGTCTGCGCCCTGGTGGCGCTCTTCGTCGTGGCGACGACGCGGGGCACCATGGACGTGACGAGACGCGAACGCCTTGATACCGGACGTATCGGTATCGGGTCTTGCGATCAACCCCGGTGACGCACACACTCGAAGCGGGCGAGCCGACTCACGGCGCGTTCTGGGGGTGGTCCTCGTGCACGATGGCTACAGCACTCGCGAAACCTGGCCCTTCGAGTGCCCGCGGTGCCTCATGATCTGGGAAGAGGATTACACCGTCCGGCATCTCACCGACCGCCACGGCAACGTGGTGGAGGTCTGGTCGCTCGGCGGGGTGCTGGTCCAGCCACCGTGGTCGGGCGCGTGGTGCCCGGGCTGCGGCCACGCCGACGTCAAGATCTTCCCCCGCGGTTATCTCTCCCGACATCCGGAGATTCGCCTCACCACCCGCGCCGCGCCGCCCCTCCCGGAGCCCGTGGCGGGCGGTGAGCCGATCACGCCGGCGTCCGAGCCGCCGCCCGCCGTTCCCCCCTCGGCGGCCTCTCGGCGCCCTCTCGTCCATCCGAGGCACCCGGTGCTCTACGCGCTGGCCGGCCTCTCGGTGCTGCTCGTCGCGGGGCTTGAGTTGCTCCAGCTCCTCAGGGCGGCTCACCCCGTGCACTGACGGCGCCGCGGGGCGTGGCGCGCACGGAAACGAAAACTTTCCCGGCGCCACCCCGAGGCACGTGTCAGCGGTACGGCGCGCCGCGCCACGCGGGGCGGGCTCACCGCCCCTGCGATGATCTCGAATGATTACGGTCCGTTGGTACCGTCCGGACGATCGAGCCCCAATATGTCAGTGATCTCGTGGGAGAAAGATCGATTGCCGCCCGCGCGTCGGCACGAATCAGACTTAACTTTTGCCTCATACCCCGTAAAATCCGCCGATGTGAACGATGGTCACCACGTCCCACAGGAGCTTCCGGTCCGCGAACGCTCGTTCCGGACCAGCTCCGGCAGGCACCGGCGCCCGGTGCCCGCGCATCTGCCTCCGGACGCGCCCGCACTCGTGCTGGCCGCGCCCGGCGCCGGCGGCGACATCCCGGCGGCCGTCAAGACCATCGTCAGCGTCGATCATCCCCAGCTCGACGTGCGCCTGATCCACCTGGGCGACGCCAAGACCAACCTGGCCGAGACGCTCACCGAATGCGCCGCCAAACGGCCCGCCGGATCGCCCGCCGCCATCGTCGTCCCGCTGGTCACCGGCCCTCACCAGCAGGTCTACCGGGCCATCCGGGAGGCCGTCGCCGAGAGCGACGTCATGACCACCATCGCCGACCCGCTCGGGCCGCATCCGATGCTGGCCGAGGCGCTGCACGTCAAGCTGGCCGAGAGCGGGCTCGCCCGGGCCGACCGCATGCGCCTGTTCAACATCGCCGCGCCGGTGGACGGCATCATCGTGGCGACCGTCGGCGGCCAGGAGGCCGTGCGCGCGGCGGACGCGACGGTCGTCCTGCTCGCCGCCCGGCTCACCCTGCCCGTGGTCGCCGCCTCGCTGGACGCCTCGCCCGGCGTCGGGGACGCCGCGCAGCGGCTGCGCAACATCGGCGCCTCCCGCCTGGCGCTCGCGCCCTTCCTGATCGGGCCGGAGATCGACCCGCTGAAGATCACGAAGGCCGCCGAGTCCGTGGGCGCCGGGTGCTCCGATCCCATCGGCGCGCACACCGCGGTCGCCCAGCTGGTCGCGCTCAGCTACGGTAGCTCGCTCACCGGCGTCGACCCCGACCAGCCCTAGGCGGTCACGTCCTCCGCCGCGTCCCGTCCACCGCAAGGGCCGGCGTCACATCCGGCCACGTGTGCACGGGCTCCTCTCCTCCCCACCCAAGATGGAGCCCCACCCTTGACTCCACGTGCGCGGCCCCGGCCGTTCCGGCGGGCCCACCGGGAGCCGCGCGCGGAGATCACGGGAACCCATTGACGCCGCACCGGCTAGTCGGTATGCCTGAACAGCGCCATTGTTTGACGCGCTCCCCGGGCTGAAGCCCGGGGATTCCGCCTGTGCCGCGCATACTCACGCGGCGGCACTTCGGTGGCTTCCTGCTTCCTCGACCGTGCCCTTCTCCCCGCGCCGGGGCGCGGGGGCCGGGGTCTTACGGGTCTCCGCAGGCGTTTTGGGTCTCCGCTTCCCGCCCATCTCAGGCACGGGTTTCCGTCCAGCGGCGACCTGCCGCCTCCCGGCGGCCAATATGTTACGCGCGGCGTTGACATCCCGATCGTGGACCGCCCCGCAGGCGCAGGTCCACTCCCGGACCCTCAACGGCATCGACTCGGCGACGGCCCCGCAGTCCGAGCACAGCTTGGAGGAGGGGAACCACCGGTCGATCCGATGAAAGACCCGCCCGTACAGCGCCGCCTTGTACTCCAGCATGCCCACGAACGCCGACCAGCCCGCGTCATGCACGCTCTTGGCCAGCCGGGTGCGCGCCAGTCCCGCCACGGCCAGATCTTCCACGTAGATCGCTTGGTTCTCGCGAACTATCCGGGTGGACTGCCGGTGGTGGAACTCGCGGCGCGCGTCAGCGACCTTCGCGTGCTGCCGGGCGACCTTCTGCCGGGCCTTGGCCCGGTTGCTCGACCCCTTGACCTTACGCGACAGCGCCCGCTGGAGCTTCTTGAGTTTCTTCTCCGCCCTGCGCAGGAAACGCGGAGCGTCGATCTTCCGCCCGTCGGACAGGACCGCGAAGTGCCCCAACCCCAGATCGATCCCGGTCTCGGACTCGACCGGCGGGAGAGGCCGTTCGCCGATCTCGACGACGAACGAGGCGAAGTACCGCCCGGCCGCGTCCTTGACCACCGTCACACTGGACGGGTCGGCGGGCAAGGCGCGCGACCAGCAGACCTCCACCTCCCCGATCTTCGGCAGGCGCAACCCCCCGCCGGGCGTGACGCAGAAGCGGGCGTTCTTGGTGAAGCGGATCGCCTGCCGGTTGTCCTTCCGGGACCGGAACCGGGGCAGGCCCACCTTCGGCCCCTTCCGCTTCCCGCTGACCGAGTCGAAAAAGTTCCGGTACGCCGTGTTCAGGTCCGCCAGCGCCTGCTGCAACACCACGGCCGACACCTCACCCAGCCAGGAACGCCCAGGCGTCTTCTTCGCCTCGGAAATGACCCGCTTGGACAGCTCACCGTCCGAAACGTACGGCAGCCCCGCCGCGTGGGCGTCGGTCCGTGCGCGCAGCCCGTCGTTGAACACCACCCGCGCGCACCCGAACGCCCGCGCCAGCGCGACGCGCTGACCAGCGGTCGGGTAGAGGCGGAAGTTGTACCTGAGCTGCACGGCGCCAACGGTATCCCGGTACGCGGCCGGGCGAATGGGTGTTCGAGAACTCGCGACCACCTGGGGCGCCTACTTCTTCACTGGTGAGCCGGCCACCGCCGAACGCCACCGCGAACCCCGCGGCCCTGGTCCGCCACCCGCCCGGCAGATCGAACAGCACAACATCTCGACTCCGCCGGGTAAAGCCGATCCGCCTTGGCGGCGGATCGGCTTTCCTGCCCCGCTGTTCGGACTCCCGGCCTCCCGGCCGGGAGTCCGTCCGTCACACCGGCCGGCTCGGACGCGCTACCGGATCGCCGCGAACGCCGCGCCCGCGACCAGAGCGATGATCAACGACAGGACGATCACGACCATGATCGTGCCCAGCGGCTCGGGGCGGCGCGGCATCCGGCCGTGCACCCGCGCGGCGCGGACCTGCCCCGAGGGCGTGACCGCCGAGGGAGAGGGCTCGGCGGACGGCAGGGACGGCGCGGGCGTGGGCTCGGGCACCTGCCGCACCGGCGGCCGCACGACCGACGGCAGCGCCAGCGGCGGCCGGACGGGCGGCCTCGGTGAGGGGACCACCGGCGGCACGGGTGCGCGCGTGGGCGTGGCACTGGGCGCAGGACGCGGCGTGGAGGTCGGCCGCGGGGCGGGCTCGGTGGGAGCCGGGGGCCGGGACGGCTCGGGCGCGGGAGTGAGCGTCGGCGCGGGCTCCGGCTCCCGCGTCGGCGGGGAGGACGGCGGGGGCTCGGGCGGCGGAGCGGGCCGCGGCGGCGGGCGATGACACAGGGGCGGGCCGCCGATGCTGAGCCCGACCCGCAGGCTCACCACGACGTCCACGTCCAGGCACACGGTGATCAGCCCGTCGTCATCGTCCCCGCCGAGCAGTCCGAGATCGACGTCGGCCACCCGCCGGGCGTGCTCGGGCGACGACGGCGGGTCCGAGGGAAGGGCGTCGTCCGCCGTGACGGTGATCCGCGCCGGGCCGGGAGCGGGAGTCGCGTGCCGGCGCTGGGGGGCCGCAGGCTCGGGGGTGGCGCCCGGGAGCGGGGTGAGCGGCGAGAGGGAGAGCGCGGTCAAGAGCGCGGTGGCGCGGATGGCCGGCACGGTCAGCCGCTCCAGGGCAGGCGCCGCACTTCGGTCAGCGCGGCCTCGAACGCGTCGGGGCCGACCGAGAGGCCGCTGGCGAAGGTGTGCGAGATCTGCCAGGCGAGGAAGACGCCGAGGCCGAGCAGGCCGGACATCACCATGAGCGGCACCAGCGTCTTGCCCCGAGGCCGCGCGCCCGCGAGGAAGGGGAAGACGATGACGATGAGGCCGGTCAGGACGGCCAGGGGAAGCACGCCCGCGGGAGGTTTGGCCGAGGCGTCGGCCGCGCGCTGGCGGCGGGCCGCGGACCAGTCGCGCATCTCGTCGAGCAGCTCGCCGCGGGCGACCTTGGCGTCGTCGTCGCTCAGCACCAGCCCGTTCACCAGTGTGCGCAGCGCCTCCAGCCGCGTGGCGCCCTCCTCCCCGAGCCTGCCGGAGGCCATGAGCGGCCATTCGCGGTGCACCACGAAGTCCAGGTAGTCGCGCACCTGTTGCCGCACCTGGGGCCCGGCGGGCGCGGGCAACCGGGCCGCGGACCAGTAGGACTCGACGGCCGCCTGGCTCTCGGCGTAGGTGTTCTGGCGGGCGGAGTCGGCCGTGGCCCACGGCACGACGATCGCGATGGCGAAGACCAGCAGGAACAGCGAGGACAGCATCGACCCGGAATGCCCAGCCGTGGGGCCGTTCGGCGCGAGGTCGTCGGTGCCGCCTCCGTACCGCCGGAACAGGAGCGCGGCCACGGCCACCACGCCGACGGCCGCGAGGATCGCGAATACGCTGACCAGGATCATCTGCATAGCCACTTTCTGCCAGGGACGCTGCGTCCGTTGCTGATCGCATGCCGTGACATAGGTATCACATTACGTAATGACTTCGGACGCCGATCGCGCAGATGTGCATAACTCGTGCTTGGTGCCCGTCACCATCGGGAGCAATCCGACATAGTGAGCACGTGACGGCGAAGGGAGGCTCGCACCACCCTGAGAGGGGAGGCCAGGCCCATGTCCGGGCAGGGCCGAGTGTCCCTACGGTGAGGACATGAGCGTCGCCGAGGTGAGCACCCCCTGGGACCGGGTCCGCGCCCACTGGTCGTCGCGTTCCTGGCTGCGCATGTTCCACCTGGTGACCGGCGCTCCCCTGAGCGCGGTCGCCCTGGCGCTCATCCTGGGCGTCGGCGCCGTGTCGGTGATCTTCGTGTGGACGCTGGTCGTGCCGGTGGCGGGCTCGCTGCTGCTGATGTGGCTGCTGCCGCTGCTCACCCGCCTGCAACGCCTGAGGTTCGCCGCCTACCTCGGCGTCGAGATCCCTCCGGTGCCGAAGCGCCGCTGGGAGGGCAACATCGCGATGCGGCTGGTGCGCCGCGCCCGCTCGGCCACGCTGTGGCGCCAGGTCGCCTACCACCTGCTGTCGCCGCTGATCAGCGGGGTCGGGTTCGCGGGGGTGATCGCCACCTGGTCGGGCGCCTTGGTGACGGGCGGGGTCGCCGCGCATTTCTGGGGGCTCGGGGACCGCTGGCCCGGCGTGCTGTTCACCGTCCTTTCCGGGGCGCTGGTCGTGGCCGGGCCGTGGCTGGCCCAGGGGGTGACCGCGCTCGACGTGATCGCCGCCGAGGCGCTGCTCGGCCCGAGCATCAGCGACCAGCTCGCCGAGCGGGTGGAGACGCTGCGCGAGAGCCGGGCCGAGGTGATCGACGCCGCGGACGCCGAGCGCCGCCGCATCGAGCGCGACCTGCACGACGGGGCGCAGCAGCGGCTGGTGTCGCTGGCGATGAAGCTCGGCATGGCCCGCGCGACGTTCGGCGACCTGCCGCCGGCGGCCCGGGACATGATCGCCCAGGCGCACGACGAGGCCAAGCACGCGCTGAAGGAGCTGCGCGACCTGGTACGGGGCCTGCACCCGGCCGTCCTGAACGACGAGGGCCTGGACGCGGCGCTGTCCGGCCTCGCCGCGCGCGCCTCGCTGCCCGTGCGGCTGCGCGTGGACGTCCCCGAGCGGGTCTCCCCCACGATCGAGGCGGTGGCGTTCTTCGTGGTGTCCGAGGCCCTGGTCAACATCGCCAAGCACGCCGGGGCGTCCACCGCCGAGGTGACCGTGCTGCGGGAGGGACCGCGGCTGCGCGTGGTGGTGTTCGACGACGGCCGGGGCGGCGCGGACCCGGCCGCGGGCACGGGCCTGCGCGGGCTGGCGCAGCGCGTCGGCTCGGTGGACGGGACACTGAAGCTCGACAGCCCGCCGGGCGGGCCGACGACGATCCGCGTGGAGGTGCCGTGCGCGTAGTGCTCGCCGAGGACTCGGTCCTGCTCAGGGAGGGCCTGGTCTGGATGCTCGGCTCGGCCGGCATGGAGGTCACGGCGGCCGTGGCCGACGCCGAGGCGCTGCTGCGCGCCTGCGACGAGCACAGGCCCGACCTGGTCGTCACCGACGTGCGCATGCCGCCGGGCCACTCCGACGAGGGGTTGCGCGCGGCGCTGGTGCTGCGCCGCCGGTGGGCGGAGCTTCCGATCGTCGTCCTGTCGCAGTACGTCGAGGAGCGCTACGCGACCCAGCTGCTGTCGACGGAGACCAGCGGCATCGGCTACCTGCTGAAGGACCGTGTCGCCGACGTCGAGCAGTTCCTGGACGCGCTGCGCCGGGTGGCGGCGGGCGGCACCGCGCTGGACCCGGAGGTCGTGGCCCAGCTGCTCGTCCGCCGGCACAGTGATCCGCTGGACCGGCTCACCCGCAGGGAGTACGAGGTGCTGGCGCTGATCGCCGAGGGCCGGTCGAACACCGGCATCGCCGAGGCGCTGGTGATCTCCGAGGGCGCGGTCGGCAAGCACATCAACAACATCTTCTCCAAGCTCGACCTGCCCGGCGCGGACAAGGACCACCGGCGGGTGCTCGCCGTCCTGCGCTTCCTGAAGATCTGAGGGGCTCTGGAAGACGTGGCCATGCGCAGCACCGTTCGCACCGGCTGGATCGTCGTGGGAGGGCTGTTGTCCGCCCTCGCCGTGTTCGGCATCGCCTTCGCGGTCTGGGACAACCTCCGCCTGCCCGGCGCGTACGGGCTCGGCACGCGGTCGTACGACTCGGCGGACCTCGGCCGGGTGACGACCGAGATCTCGACGGTCGCCTACGCGATCACGGCCCCGCTGATCCTGGTGGACGCGTCCGGCCCGGTGGAGGTGCGGGTCGTCCGGGGCGCCGAGGGCAGGCTCACGATCCGGCGGGAGATGTCCTGGCACGAGGCCGACCGCGAGTTCGGCGAGTCGTGGGCCGGCGGCACGACGCTGCGCGTGCGGCTGGACTGCCCCACCCGTCCGGACGGGCCCTCGTGCCGGGCGGTCTACACGTTGAGCGTGCCGCCCGCGGTGAAGGTGAGGATGGCGACGCCGGACGGCCTGGTCGCCTGTCCCGCCGCGGCGGCCACGGAGGCACCCTCCGCGACGCCGTCCCCGTCCGCCCCGCCCGTTTCCGCCACGCCCTCGCCCGCTCCGGAGGCCCCGGCCGGGCCGTCCGTCCCGTCGTGCCGCGACGGCGTCCCGGCGGACGCGGAGCTCGCCGGAACGTGAGATCCGTCAGCGACCTTCGACGGGCCTCACGGAGGGAACGGCGACGTCGCCCGAAGCCCGTCCGGGCAGGTGGTTCCCTTGCCGCCGCCGGTGACGACGACGGACCGCCCGGCCACTGAGGTGAACATGGGTACTCCGTCGTGCTCTGCCCTGCTTTGGGGCTCTAGAGGGAGCCGCTCAGATAGCGCTCGGCCAGCTCGCAACTGCCCAGCGTGTAGCCGGTGCCGAGCTCGCGGGCGACGTCGGCCGCCGAGTGCGAACCGATCCAGGCGAGCAGCAGGAGCCGGCGGAACATGACGAACGTCCAGATCTCACGCTCGTCGTCCGCGGAGAGGCCGTGGACGGTCCGGTAGCCGCGCACCCAGGCGTCGATCATCTCGGGGACCTTGGGGTGGTGCTCGATGAAGCTGACGGCGGCGCCGAGGTCGTACATGTACCAGCTGATGCCGCAGTCGTCGAAGTCGATGACGGTGGTGCCGGCGGTGCCGTCCACCAGGAGGTTGGCGAGGCGCATGTCGGCGTGGATGAGCCCGAACCGCTCGGGGCCCTTGCCGTACCGGGCGAGCCGGTCGCGCAGGGCCGACTCCAGCCGGGCCAGCACCTCGTGCGCCTCGCGGTCGACGCCCACCCCGTCCTGCCACCGGCCCCAGCGCGGCGCGGGGCCGAACGCGGCGTCCTCGTCCCAGGCGAAGCGGGTGAACGCGGCCGGCCGCCGCCAGCGGCGGGCGTGCAGGTGCATGCGCGCGGTGATGGCACCGAGGGGCTCGAAGTGCTCGACGAGGCGCTCCTCGGGCGGCTCGGCGCCGGGGACCCACTCGAACATCACGCAGTTGCGCGGCGCCGCGCCCGGGTCCTCGACGGTGACGACGCGCGAGCCGTCGAGGGCGGCCAGCACCGCGGGGGTGCGCACGCCGGCCTCGTCGCCGAGCGCCGACTGCCAGTCCAGCTCGGAGAGGATCGCCTCGGGCGAGTGGTATCCGAGCCGGTGGACGCGCAGCACCGTGCGCGCCCCTTGGTCCTCGACGAGGAACGTCGCGTTCTCGGACACGTTGAGGAGCGTGACCCGCGCCTCGGGCGACATCCCGTAACCCGGCAGCGCCCGCCGGGCCACCAGCCCGACGCGGGACAGCACCTCGTCACCCCCGGACAGGTCGTGGAGCTCCATCGGCCCTCCTCATGCTCGCGGCTCGCCCATGACCGGCGTGGCCGCCACGCGGTAACGGTCCCATGCTCACGGCTGCGGCGCCACGCCGACCCAGGGCCTCCGCGTCAGTGGTCGCGACCGTCGTGCTCACCCGACGGCCTGATGGCGGGCTCGCTGAAGATGCGCGACCCGACCAAGTGCGACATCATCGGCCGGATCGTCCTGGAGGACGCGCCAGACGTCCGGGTTGGAGGCGATGGCGTCGAGGATGTCGTAGGTGATCACGGCGCTCTGCGCGGGCGAGGACGCGCTCGGGTGCTCGGAGTCCACGGACGAGGGGACGATGTAGCTCACCTTGGGCAGGCGCCCGCGAGGGCGTACACACGCTTCCGACGGCCGAGATCAGAACCGCCGCCGCAGCCGGTGACCGTTCCGGTCGGGCAACGCGGGGCTCCACGAACTGGTGACGGTCCCCGGTCCCTGGGTGCACCGCCTCGCACTTCACGGGCTGGACCGTCTGATTCTCGACTGCGCCGAGCGGCCTTGCAAAGAGCTTCCGTGAAACCGGATGTCCGGCCTGGAGAGCGCGAAGTGTCCAAGGCCAGGCAGGCTCGATGACCGGTCCAGAGACCACGGCGATGGCCGACGCCTGACAAGGGTTCGCACGGGCCGGCACCACGATACGTAAACCTCCCGATGTGTGAAACGCGGCGCGGCGCCTACGGTCGGCGGCGTCGAGAACCCCCTGAGGCAAGGTGGAGTTCATGCGCGTTCTGGCCGTGTTCCTCTTCGCCGTCCTTTCGAGCACCCTCATCTCCTCCCCCGTCGCCGCGGACACTCTCGCGGCGGGCGGGAAACCCCGTCCCAGTCCCGTGGTGGACGTCGTCTACAAGCGCGAGGCGTTCCTCGCGGGCACCGCCGAGGGCGTGTCCGCCGCCGACCGCCTCACCTTCCGGTCACCCGCGGGGACGACGACCTACACCGACGCGCTCGGCACCAAGACCTGGGAGTACGCCCGCTGGACCGGCAGGGAGCGGCCCGTCGGCTTCGCCGCCACCGAGCTGGTCGCCTCCTGGACGGCCGACACCCCCGCCGGGAGCTGGCTGCAGGTCGAGATGCGCGGGCGGCACACCGGCGGCCTGACCAAGTGGTACGTCCTCGGCCGCTGGGCGTACGGCGAGGGCGACATCCGCCGCACCTCGCTGCCCGGGCAGGGCGACGCCGACGGCACCGTCTACGTCGACACCTTCGCCGCGAAGACCGGCAAGGCCATCTCGGCCTACCAGCTCCGCGTCACCCTGTACCGCACGCCCGGGTCGTCCGCGCGGCCGGTCGTGCGGACACTCGGCGCGATGTCGTCGGCCGTCCCCGAGCGGACGGAGGTGCCGGTCAGCCCCGGCGGCGGCGCGTGGGGAACCGAGCTTCCGGTGCCCCGGCGTTCGCAGAGCGTCCACCAGGGCCACTACCCCGAATGGGACGGCGGCGGCGAGGCGTGGTGCAGCCCCACCTCGACCACCATGGTGCTGGGCTACTGGGGCAGGTGGCCGAGCGCCGCGGACACCTCGTGGGTGGACCCGTCCGACCCGAACCCCGAGGTCGACTACGCGGCCCGCTACACCTACGACCACGCCTACCAGGGCGCGGGCAACTGGCCGTTCAACACCGCGTACGCCGGGCGGTACGGGCTGGACGGGTTCGTCACCCGGCTGCGGTCGCTGACCGAGATGGAACGCCTGATCGCCGCCCGCATCCCCGTGATCACCTCGCAGTCGTTCGAGGAGGAGGAGCTGCCCGGCGCGGGCTACGGCACCAACGGCCACCTCATGGTGATCATCGGCTTCACCTCCACGGGCGACGTGATCGCCAACGACCCGGCCTCGCCCTCCAACGACGCCGTGCGCCGGGTGTACCCGCGCGCGGCCTTCGAGAAGGTCTGGCTGCGCAGCACGGGCAGCGGCGGCGTCGTGTACGTCATCCACCCGGCGAACCGTCCCCTGCCCCCGGCCGCCGTGCCGGGACAGCCCAACTGGTGAACTGAGGCCTGAGGGGACGGCGGTCGCGCCGTCCCCTCATCCGTCGGCGTCGCCAGGTCCAGCACCCGGATCCCCGCCAGGGCTTGCATCTCGCTCCTCCGTGGTCACGGAGTCAGGGTTTCGCGGCTCGGAGGTTCGCGGCTCGGAGGTTCACGGCTCAGGGGTTCACGGCTCAGGGGTTCACGGCTCAGGGGTTCACGGCCGACTCCAGGGCGGCGTCGACCTCGGCGCGCGTGGGCATGGACGTGCTCGCCCCCTCGCGCTGGACGGACAGCGCCGCCGCCGCGGTCGCGAAGCGCAGAGCGCGCTCGGCGGGCATGCCCTCGGCACGGCCTACCGCCAGCGCGCCGGCGAAGGTGTCGCCCGCCGCCGTGGTGTCGACGGCGGTCACCGGTAGGGCCGGGACGCGCAGCCGCGCGCCCGAGCGCGAGCCGTACAGCGAGCCCTCGGCCCCGAGGGTGATCACCGCCTCGGGGACCAGGTCGAGCAGGGCCTTGAGCGACTCCTCCGGGTCGGCGAGGCCGGTGATGGCCGCCGCCTCGTGCTCGTTCGGGACGATCAGGCCGACGGCGCCGAGCAGTTCGCGCGGCATCTCCTGGGCGGGGGCGGGAGTGAGGACGACGGGGACGCGCGCCCGGGTCGCAGCGGCTACCACCGCCTCCATGGGCAGCTCCAGTTGCAGCAGCAGCGCGTCGGAGCGGTCGATGACGGCCAGGTCGTCGTCCGTGGGCCCGGTGAGGGTGCCGTTGGCGCCGGGGACGACGATGATCGAGTTGCCGCCCGCGTCGTCCACGACGATGTGCGCGATCCCGGACGAGCCGGGCACGACGCGCAGGCGGGTGACGTCGACGCCCGCCGACGCCAGCGTCTCGCGCATGACCGGACCGAACGCGTCGTCGCCGACCGCCCCGATGAAGGCGACCTCGGCCCCGGCGCGGGCCGCCGCGATGGCCTGGTTCGCCCCCTTGCCGCCGGGGATCGTGGCGAACGCCCGGCCCGTCACGGTCTCCCCGCGTCTGGGGGCGGTCGCGGTGTAGGCGACCAGGTCCATGTTGGCGCTGCCGAAAACCGAGATCATGATCCGTCCTCTTCCCTACCGGTTACACCCGCGTCGTACCCGCGGCCGGTCCGGCCGCGCGCGTGCGGCGGGCGAGCTCGTCGAAGCCGATGCCGTCGGCAGGTCAGTGGACGTGGTCGACGGCCTGCGCCTCAGAGTTGGCCCTGAGCCGGGCGATGCGCTCGCGGCTCTCGTCGTCCATCGGCGTGTAGACGACCATGCGCGTCTCGGGCGGGGACGGCAGGGCCATGCTCGTCGACGTCGTGCGCACCTCGCCGACCGCCGAGTGCTGGAAGATCTTCATGCGCTTGCCCGGCTGCGCCACCTCGTGATCCGCCCACATCGCCGCGAAGGTCGGGCTCGCCTTGGACAGGCCGCGCACGAACTCCACCCACGACGGCTCGCCGATGTGCCGGACGAAACCGGCGCGCAGCGTGGCCACCATCAGCGCCTGCTCCGCCTCGGCGTTCAGCACGGGATTGCAGCACGCCGGGCAGGTGAAGCACTGCCAGATCGCGTTGCGCTCGGGCAGCTCGCGCCGGACCATGTTCGGGAGCAGCGCTCCGTACGGGGCGTTCCAGGCCAGCAGGTCGTACCTGCTGTTGTACACGGACGCGGGCAGCGGGTCGAGGTTCTCCAGGATCGTGTGCACCTCGGGCTCCAGGACGCCGCACCCGTCGGCCGGGCGCACCTCGGGGACGTCCGCGAGCCGGTACAGGTGCTCGCGCTCGGCGGTGTCCAGCCGGAGCGTGCGGGCCACGGCGTCCAGCACCTGCACGCTGGCGTTGATCCTTCGCCCCTGCTCCAGCCAGGTGTACCAGGTCACCCCCACCCCGGCGAGCTGGGCGACCTCCTCGCGCCGCAGGCCCGGCGTACGCCGGCGCAGGCCGGGCGGCAGGCCGACGTCGGCGGGCGAGATGCGCTCGCGGCGGCTGCGCAGGAACGCCGCAAGCTCGGTACGCCGCACGGGGTCCTTCTCCCGTACGGCGCCCGTCATCGGCACCGGACCACCGTTCCGCATCGCCCCCGCCTCCCGCCGCGCATCCCCCCGAGACCGCGCCGCCACCCCGCGGCCCGGACCTCCCCGGCCCGGCCGGATCGAGGCTCCGGCGGCACCCCCTTCATACTGGACGCCGGGCGGACCCGTTGCCAGGTGGCACCGGTACCAGGATAGGCAGGCTCTCGTTACCGGTATCGACGGGCGACGACGATCGTCCCCATGACCTCAGTGACAAGATCCTCTCCCGCCGGGGGGACGGGGACGGCCGCCGTCCCCGGGCGGGCCGATCGGGCGTCCCGGCGAGGTGCGGGGTGGCTGCTCGGCATCGTGCTGGTGGGCCAGTTCATGGCGACCCTCGACGTCTCGATCGTCAACGTGGCGGCCCCGACGATCCGCACCGACCTCGCCACCTCCGGCTCCGGCCTCCAGCTGATCATCTCCGGCTACACGATCGCGTACGCGATGCTGCTCATCACCGGCGCCCGCCTGGGCGGGCTGTCCGGCCCGCGGCGGCTGTTCCTGCTCGGGCTCGCCGTGTTCACCGCCGCGTCCCTGGCCTGCGGCCTCGCCGGCTCGGAAGGGGCGCTGATCGCGTTCCGGCTCGTCCAGGGCGCGGGATCGGCGCTCATGGTGCCCCAGGTGCTCAGCATGATCCAGCTCCACTTCACGGGCGCCGCGCGGGCCAGGGCACTCGGCGCCTACTCGGCCGTGCTCGCCGGGGGCGTGGTCGTCGGGCAGGTCGCGGGCGGCGCGCTGGTGAGCGCCGACCTGTTCGGCATGGCCTGGCGGCCGGTGTTCCTGGTCAACGTCCCCATCGGCGCCGCCCTGCTGGTCATCGGCGCGCTGCTGCTGCCACGCGAGCACGTGCCCCGCGAGCAGGGCCTCGACCTCGCGGGCCTGATCACGCTGTCGGTGGCGGTGGTCATGCTGGTGGTGCCGCTGGTGCTCGGGCACGAGCAGCACTGGCCGGCGTGGGGCTGGTGGTCGATGGCCGCGAGCGCGGCCGTGACCGGCGTGTTCGTCGCGGTGGAGCGGCGGGCGCGGCACCCGCTGATCCCCGGCCGCCTGCTGCGGACCCCCGGGCTGGCGCCCTCGGCGCTCGGCATGTTCGGGTCGATGGTGACGTGGGGCGGGTTCCTGTTCAGCGTGGCGCTGCACCTCCAGGGCGGGCTCGGCGACAGCCCGATCGGCGCGGGGGTCTCGTTCGTCCCGGGCGCGGCCGGGTTCGCGCTCGTCAGCCTCACCTGGCGGCGCCTCCCGGCACGGCTGCACCGGCCGGTGATCTTCGCCGGCTTCGCCGCGGCGGCCGTGGGCTACCTGGGCGTGGCGCGGGCCTTCGCCTCCGGCGGCGACGGGCAGCCGTACTTCGGGATCTTCTTCGCCGTAGCCGGGATCGGGCTCGGGCTGGCCTACAACCCGCTGTTCACCGTGGCGCTGGAGAACGTCGCCGCGCGCGACGCGGCCGACGCCAGCGGGCTGATGGCCATGACGCTGCAGCTCGGACAGGTGGTGGGCGTGACGGCGTTCGGCACGCTCTACCTGAGCCTGACGCCGTCCGCGCACGCCGTGGGGGTCACCGCCGCGGGCCTCGCCGCCACGACCGTGGTCGCGGGAGCCTGCGCGCTGCCTCTGCTTCGGCGCGGCGCCGGACGCCGGGCGACGGACGCCTGAGTACGGGCGCCGGACACCGGCTCAGAGCGTGCGGCGCCACACGTCGATGACGAGAACCGGGCGCATCCCGACCGACTGGTACAGATCCAGCGCCGGGGACGTGTTGCCGGAATCCACGTGCAGGTAGGTGCCCACGCGGCCCCGGCGCGCATCGGCGGCGAAGGCGTGCCTCAGCAGCAGCCGTCCGATGCCCCGCCCCCGGAACTCCGGCAGCACGGCCAGGATGCGGACGTATCCGTGGTTCTCGTCGGCGGCGAACATGTCGCTGCCGAGCAGCATCCCGGCCGGGTGGCCGTCCGCCTCGGCCAGCAGCAGTTGCGACCAGTCGTGGGTGGCGGACGCCTCGAAGTCCTCCTTCCAGCGGTCGTACTCCTTGGGGACGAAGCCGAAGTGCTCGGCGAAGCCCTCCTGGTGGATCCGGTGCGCGGCCCGCATGAGCTCCTCCAGGCCGGCGGCCGGGTGGACGGTGACGCCGGGCAGGGAGCCGGGGTCGGGGTCGCCGTGCTCGATCCTCAGCCGGTGGAAGCTCGTCGCCGGGGCGAAGCCGTGCGCGCGCGCCGCCGCCCGTTTGGCCGCGTCCCCCCGGTAGACGCCGATGTCCACGATCGCCGCGGGGAGGCCGAGCTCCACGGCGATCTCCCGGGCGCGCCCGAGCACAGTCCGCCACAGCCAGGAGCCGGCCTCGGCGTCCCGGGCGTAGACCTCGATCTCCACTCCCCCGCCGGACCCCTGCCGCACGGCGTACCCCCAGCCCACGGGGTCCTCGCCGCCGTCGCGCCCGCGCACCAGCCAGGCGTCGCGGGAGACGTCCAGGCCGGGGTCGGCGAGCGCGTCGGCCACGTCGTCCTGGGTCATGTCGGGACGGCCGAGTACCTCGGTGTCGCACGCGGCGACCAGCCGGTGGATCGCCGGCACGTCGGCCATCTCCGGGCGGCGGACGTCGTACCTGCTCAGGATGGGGTCGGCCGGGTTCTGATGTGCGTTCACGCCTTTCGTTGTACCGTGGGCGACTTGCCGGACGCTGGGTGCGGACTTGGCGCGAGCCGCCGCGCCCGGCCCTGCGTGCGGCATGATGGCGATATCAGGGCGGATCATCACACGCGGAGGCCGGCATGAATGTACGGGAGTTCTTCGAGAACCTGTCCGGGGCCCGGCGCGTGTACGGGGATCCGTACGAGAAGGACGGCGTCACGGTCATCCCCGTCTTGCACATCCGCGCGGCCGGCGGCTTCGGCCGTGGGGAACGGCGCGGGGCCGAACCCGGCGAGCAGCCCGGCGGCGCGGACACCGCCGTGGTCTCCGGCAACGCCATGAACGACGGGGAGGGCGGCGGCGGCGCCGCGGAGGCCCGGCCGGTGGGCGCCTACATCGTCAAGGACGGCGAGGCCCGGTGGGAGCCGGCGTTCGACGTCAACCGCTTCGTACTCGGCGTCCAGATCCTCGTCGGTCTCGCCCTGATCCTCTTCGCCCGCCGCCTACGCCCCCGCCGGTAGGCGAGCCCACGGTCCGTCCGCGCGCGCTTGAACCGTCCCTTGGGACGAACAGCGGCGCCTCTGCCGGGCGGTCCGGGAGCGGCTCCAGCAGGGCGCCGCGCACCCGGGGCGGGACGGGCAGGCGGAGGCCTCATCCCAGAAAGAACGAGGCTAAACGCAAGATCTTCAATGGACTTCTAGGACCATTGGGGGAGGGAATCTCAGCCCCTGGGCCCGTGATCGCTAGTCGGTGCACGGTTAGTGTCAGGTCCCATGAACATCGACGACACGCTGGACGAGGCCTACGAACGGCTGCACCGGACCGGACCGGAGTTCGAAGGCTGGCTGACCAATCACGGCCCCATGGCGGTGGAATCCATGATCAGGCGCGGACATGCGCGACAGGTCCACCGTTGGCTCGACGACTACATGCGCCGGCTGGACGATCTCCCCCGCGGCACCTCGCCCATCACCGCCGACGACTGGCGCACCGCGCTGGGGGACCCCCGTCGTCTCGGTGACTGGCTGGCATTCTTCGCACGTGAGATGACCGAACAACCCTGGCCGGCGGTGCTGGAAACATGGTGGCCACGACTGCTGCCCGGCATCGCCGCCGGCGCGACCCACGGGGTGATCCGCACCGGCCACGCGGTTCACGCCCTGCTGGACCACGAGGACGGGCCGCGCCTGGCCGAGCTCGGCCAAGCCCTCGGCTACTGGGCCGCACGCTGGCAGCAGGTCCCGTTCACCGCGCCCTCCGGAACCGCCGACCCGGCGTCCGCTCTCGCCGCCGTTCCGCGTGTTCCCGACCAGAGCGCGGGCATCAACCATCGGCTCGACCAGCTCACCGGCCTCGCCGGCTGGCCGACCACGCTCACCGCGCTGAGGCCCGCCACCGATGCCGCGCAGGCCCGGGACCTGCTGGCCGATCTGACGGCAGCCGCCACCGCGCACTATCTGCCGAACGCGCACGGCTCGGCCGTCATGCTGGTGCACGCCGCGACCGCGCCGATGGCCGTCCTGCGCACCCTGCCCGCCCTTCCCCGTGACCAATGGGTCGTGAGCCTGCACGCGGCATGGGCGGCTAGCGCGGCCGTGACCGCGGCCTACACCCCCGCCGCACCCGCCCCCCGGCACACCCTGCCCACCGCCCCCGACTCACCGGACGAGGTGTTCGCCCGCGCCGTCCGCCATGGGGACGAACACGTCATCAAGCTCGCCGACACCTGCCTCGACGTCCACCAACGCACGGGCGACCCCGACGCGCTCACCGCAGTGATCCGCGCAACCGACCTGATCGACGAACTCTGACCACATCCCAGCACCACAGCTGTCGCAACACATACGTCGATCCACACCAAGCACGGCCGGCCGGATTTGGCGTGTGTGGATTTTTCGGGAGATGCTCAAACAGGTGACATCACCGACGAACTCCGCGACGGACACCTACGACCTGGGCGGCACGCTCACGATCCCCCGGCTGGGCTTCGGCGCCATGCAGCTCCCCGGCCGCTGGCACAAGCCGCCGATCCCCCGGGAGACGAGCGTGGCGGTCGCGCGCCGCGCCGTCGAGCTCGGCGCCCGGCACATCGACACCGCCGCCTTCTACTTCTCCCCTGCCGCCCGCGCCAACGACATCCTGCGCGAGGCACTGCACCCGTACCCGGCGGACGTCACCATCGCCACCAAGGTCGGCCCCCTGCGCGACGACACCGGTCGCATGTACGCCGAGGCGGCGCCCGGGCAGTTGCGCGGCGAGGTCGAGCGGAACCTGCGCGATCTCGCCGTCGACGTCCTGGACCTGGTGTACCTGCGGGTGGGCCGCCTCGCCGGCGACGCCGCCGACCCGATCGGCGAGCGGTTCGCCGTCCTCGCCGGGCTGCGGGACGAGGGCCTGATCCGGCACCTCGGGGTCAGCAACGTGACGCGCGCCCAGCTGGACGAGGCCCGTGCGATCGCCCCGGTCGCCGCGGTGCAGAACCGCTTCGGCGTGCTCGACCAGCAGGACGGGGCGCTGGCCGACGCGTGCGCGGACCTCGGCATCGCCTACATGCCGTTCTTCGCCCTCGGCGGCGGCCACGCCCCGCTGTCCGGCGAGAACCTGGACGCGGTGGCCGCGCGCCACGGCGCGACACCCTTCCAGGTCGCCATCGCCTGGGGCCTGGCGCGGTCGCCCTCGATCGTCCAGATCCCCGGCACCGGCTCCCTCGCTCACCTGGAGGAGAACATGGCCGCGGGCCGCCTGGTCCTGGACGGGGAGGACATGGCCCTGCTCGCCGTGGCCTAGTCGTACCGCCCTGAGAGGTTGGATAGGCGGCCGGTGGGACGGCCGTCCGTCACCGCGAAATCCGCGTTCCCCGCTGATTCGCCGCGGCGCTGCGTGCCGCGGCGAATCGGCACGCAGCAAAGCGAGCCGAAAGCCCATATCATTTCCGCCCGCGCCATTCTAATGGCCCGCTCCACCGGCGCGGAATTTCGGCCCCGCCCGCATTGAAAGGGCGTCCTGCTTTCGCCCGGTCACCGGGCCGGCTGCGGATACCGCCTTGCCGGGCGGGGTTCCGGGGCTTTTTCCGTATATATACGGATGCCGCTACGGATGTACGACACCTTCCCGTGGCCCTACCGTCACGCACAAGTCGGTTCGTCCCTCCACCCCCAGTCCCGCCTCGTCACGCCGTCGCCCGAATCACGACCGCATCACGGCCGATTCACGACGGCGCGATGAACGCTGCCCGCGTACACGGCGAACTACGCGGCAGCGGGATGCCGAGAAAGGAATTCGCGCATGAGGCGCAAGCTCGTCCTCGCGGTGACCGCCGCCCTGGCCCTGTCGGGCCTGGTGGCGTCCGCGACCCCCGCGATCGCCCAGGCCCCTCCAGGTGCCACCGGGAACAGCTCACCTCTCAGTGCCCCCCTCGGCCGCACGACGGCACTCGCGGCGGCGCCCGACATCAGCCTGACGAACATCAAGACCCACCTGAGCCAGTTTCAGAGCATCGCCAACGCCAACGGCGGCACCCGCAGGTCGACCACCAGCGGCTACACCGCGTCGGTCGCCTACGTCGAGCAGAAGCTTCAGGCCGCCGGGTACACCACCCAGCGCGTGGCCTGCACGCCGGGCTGCACCAGCGGCGCCGGGCCGAACCTGATCGCCGACTGGCCGGGCGGTGACGCCGACCAGGTCATCATGTCCGGCGCGCACCTGGACAGCGTCTCGGCCGGCCCCGGCATCAACGACAACGGCTCGGGCTCGTCGATGCTGCTGGAGGTCGCGCTGACCCTGGCCGCGCAGAACCCGACGATGACCAAGCACGTGCGGTTCGGCTGGTGGAGCGACGAGGAGCAGGGCCTGCTCGGCTCGCGCGCCTACGTCAACGGGCTGAGCTCCACCGAGCGCGCGAAGATCAAGCAGTACCTCAACTACGACATGGTGGGGTCGACCAACGGCGGCTACTTCATCAACAACATCACCACCACGGCCGCCGCCGACCTGCGGGTGTTCTACAACAACCTCGGCCTGCAGCCGGAGGAGAACACCGAGGGCGCCAACCGCTCCGACGACGCGTCCTTCCGCAACGCGGGCATCGCCACCTCGGGCGTCGCGGCCGGCGCCGGCGCCACCAAGACCTCCGCGCAGGCGAGCAAGTGGGGCGGCACGTCGGGACGCGCGTACGACTCGTGCTACCACCGGTCCTGCGACACCACGACCAACATCAACGACACGATCCTCGACCGGGCGGGCGACGCGGCGGCGTACGCGATCTGGACCCAGGCCACGGGCACCCCCTCCAGCAGGGACTTCTCGATCTCGGCGAGCCCTTCCTCGGGGAGCGTGACCGCGGGCCAGTCCGTCTCGACCACGATCGGCACCACGACGACGGCGGGCGCGGCGCAGACGGTGACCTTCTCGTCGGTGTCCGGCCTGCCGAGCGGCGCCACCGCGACCTTCACCCCGACCTCGGTGACCTCGGGCGGCTCCTCGACGCTGGCCATCTCCACCTCGGCGTCCACGCCCACCGGCACCTACGACCTCACCGTGACGGGCACCGGTGAGACGGCCACGCACACCGCCTCGTACACGCTGACCGTGCAGGGCACGAGCGGCGGCCGGACGTTCCGCAACGACACGGACTACACGATCAACGACCTGTCGACGATCAACAGCCCGATCACCTCGACCGCCTCGGGCAGCGCGGTCTCCCCGGTCCAGCTGACGATCGTCATCAGCCACACCTGCGCCGAGGACCTGCGGATCCGCCTGCGCGGCCCGAGCGGGACGTTCTACACCGTCAAGAGCAGCGGCGGCATCTCCTGCACGTCCTTCGGCACCCGCAACTACTCCGTCCCCGTCAGCCAGACGGCCGCCGGAACCTGGACCCTGGAGGTCACCGACCAGTACACCCTGGACACCGGCTTCCTGGACTCCTGGAGCATCACCCTCTGACCTGGAGGCGGAGCCCGGACCGCTGAGCGGAGCGGCGCGGCGTCCCTGAGAGCGGTGGGCCACATCCGGTCCCAGGGGCGCCGCGCCCTCAGCATGATAGCAATGGTTTTCATAATCGATAAGGGGCGCACCCGCGGCGGCGCGGGACGCGTCCTCCGCCGTCCACCGGCGGAGCTATCGTTGGCGGACATGGTACGTACACGCCTTTATCGCGACGGCGCCCTCGCGGCCGAAGGCTTCCCGATCGCCGACGTCTCCGACCACCTGGAGGATCCGTCGGCCACCGTGTGGTTCGACCTGTGCTCTCCCCCGCCCGAGAAGCTCGCCGTCATCAGCGAGGAGCTCGGCCTGCACCCGCTGGCCGTCGAGGACGTGCTGCACCCGCACCAGCGGCCCAAGCTCGACATCTACGAGAGCCACCTGTTCATCGTGGCCTACGCCGTGAGGCTGGGCGAGGACGACGGCTCCCTCGGCTTCAGCGAGGTGTCGATGTTCGTGACGCGCAACGCGCTCGTCACGGTGCGCTCCGACGACACGTTCGACATCGACGCGGTGGCCGCGCGCTGGGACGCGAGCCCGGGCCTGGCCAAGCACGGCGTGTCGTACCTGCTGCACTCCCTGCTCGACTCCATCGTGGACGGCCACTTCGATGTCGCCCAGGCGCTGGACGACCGGGTGGAGGAGCTGGAGGACCTGCTGTTCACCGACCACCCCGGCGACGGCCGCGGCCTCCAGCGGCGCATGTTCGACCTGCGCAGGACGACGGTGCGGTTCCGCCGGATCGTGGTGCCGATGCGCGAGGTCGTCAACGGTCTCATGCGCCCCGACCTGCGCGTGGTGCAGCCGGACATGGCGCCCTACTACCAGGACATCTACGACCATGTCCTGCGGGTCTCGGAGTGGACGGAGTCGCTGCGCGAGCTGGTGGGCAACGTCCACGAGACGCACCTGAACCTCCAGGGCAACCGCATGAACGACATCATGAAGCGGGTGACGAGCTGGGCGGCCGTCATCGCCGTCCCCACCATGATCACCGGCTTCTACGGACAGAACATCCCGTACCCCGGGTTCGCGCAGGCCGCGGGCTTCTGGACCTCCACCCTGCTGATCCTGGTCGCGTCGGCGATCCTGTACGTCGTCTTCCGCCTGAAGGACTGGATCTGACGCGCTCCCCGCGCGCCGCGGGTCAGCCGCAGGCGCCGGCCGCTCCGAGGTCGACCATCGCCTTGTAAACCTGGTCGGGGCGCATGGGCGGCTCGGGCAGCGGGTGGGCGCGGTCGGCACGGAAGGCGTCCAGCATCAGGCCGAGGTGGCGCCGCCACGCGCTCGGGCAGACCGCGCTGGTGGCCTCGGTGATGCGCGTGTGCGCCCAGACGACCAGCGCGAGGTCCTCGGCGGTGACGTCGGGCCTGACCGCGCCCGCCGCCTGCGCGCGCTCCACGATCCGCGCGCTGAGCTCGTAGATGCGGCTCCGGGCGCGCTCGCT
Source organism: Sphaerisporangium sp. NPDC051011 (assembly GCF_040653595.1). Taxonomy (NCBI): domain Bacteria; kingdom Bacillati; phylum Actinomycetota; class Actinomycetes; order Streptosporangiales; family Streptosporangiaceae; genus Sphaerisporangium; species Sphaerisporangium sp. NPDC051011. Next base: position 39,378 of record NZ_JBFAGG010000001.1, read on the forward strand.
GCAGGAGGCGTCGGGGAAGCGCATGGACGCCAGGTCGTTGAACCCCCGGTCGTGCGCCTGGAGCTCACAGAGCCGCTCCAGGTAGAACGCGAACGCCTCCCACGCGTCGTCCATGACGAGCGCGCACTCGGCGTGCTCCAGCCACGTGCCGAGCTTCTCAAGGAAGATCGCCTCGACCAGGTCCATGCGGGTGGGGAAGTTGCGGTACAGCGTGCCGATGGCCACACCGGCCCGCCGGGCTATCTGCTCCAGCGGCGCGTCGAGCCCTTCGGAGGCGAAGACCGCGCGCGCCGCGGCGAGGAGGGCGTCGCGGTTGCGTCGCGCGTCACGACGGAGGGGCCGGGCGGCTGCGGTGTCGGCGGAGTCGGGCGGCATCTCCCCAGTGTAACGAACTGGAGGAGACCCTCGACTTCTGTGCTACGCTCCCAAAGCCGAGGAACCCCTCGACTTCCGGACGCGCAGGTCGGGCGCGCTTTTCCGGAGGTGATCCCCAGGCGTGCGGCCGGCGCGCCCGGACCGCGCCCTCCCCCCGTCCGGCCCTTCGAAGGAGACCCCGTGAACGTCTTCCTCTGGGTGCTTCAGGCACTGCTGGCCCTGGCGTTCGGCCTCGCCGGCGTGCTGAAGACCACCCGCCCCAAGGAACAACTGGCCCCGCAGATGCCGTGGGTCAACGACTTCTCCGCCGGCACGGTGAAGCTCATCGGCGCGGTCGAGTTCCTCGCCGCCCTCGGCCTGATCCTCCCCGCCGCCACCGGCATCGCGCCGATCCTCACCCCGCTGGCCGCGACCGGCCTCGTGATCACCATGATCGGCGCCATCATCGTGCACGGCCGCCGCGGCGAGGCCCAGGGCATCGTGATCAACGTCATCCTGCTGGTCCTCGCGGCCGTGGTCGCCTGGGGCCGGTTCGGGCCCTACAGCCTCTGAGCCACGGCCCGTAGGTCACGGAGCAGGGATCCCCTCCGCCCACGCCGCGAGCGCCGCCTCGCTCGTGACGTGGTCCAGGCCGACGGCGACGGCGCCGTGCAGCGCGCCGTCGTCGCCGTGCGCCGCGTCGAGGACCGGCGGGGGCCGGTCCCTGCGGAAGCTCATCAGGCCGTCTTCGTAGGCCGCGCCGAAGCGGGCGGAAGCCGCGGCACGCAGGTGGACGGCGAGGCCACCGAGCGTGACGACGTCGGGGGCGTGGGCGTTGACCAGCCCGGCGATGCCCGCCGCCAGCGACTCGGCGACGAGGCCCACCGCCCGCGCGGCCTCCTCGCCGGGAACGTCACCGAGGCTCTCCCTCGCGGCCTCCCCGCCGGCGACCCGGGCGAGGACCCGGCGGGCGTAGGTACGCGGGTCGCGCGGCGCGGGGGCCCCGAGGTGGCGGGCGAGGGCGCGGCCGTCCACCTCCAGGTCCCAGCACCCGCGCGCGCCGCAGGGGCAGCGCAGCGCCCGGTCACCGAAGGGCACGTGCCCGTACTCGCCGCCGGTGCCGCCCGCGCCCATGACCGGACGGCCCCCGACGATGAGGGCGCCGCCGACGCCGACCTCGACCAGCAGGTGCAGCGCGGTCCCGGCCCCGGCGGCGGCCCCCGTGCGCGCTTCCGCCACCCCGGCGAGGGTGGCGTCGTTGCCGACCAGCAGCGGCAGCCCCGAGCCTGCGGCCAGCGCGCCGAGGTCCACCGGGCCCCAGCCGAGGGCGGACGCCTGGACGATCCGGCCGTCCTGGACGGTCGCGGGCACGGCGAGGGACACCGCGCGCAGCCGGTCGCCGTGTCGCCGCCACGCGTCGCTCACCACCTCGCCGAGCACCCCGAGGACGGCGCCGGGCTCGCGTCCGGCGTGCCGTCCCTCCCGCAGGTCGTGGACCCGCCCGTCCAGCGAGGCGAGCCCGCACCGCCAGTCCTCCTGGCGCCGGTCGATCGCGAGGACCAGCGGGCCGGACGGGTGGGGCGCGAGGACGGTGGTCGGCCGTCCCCGGCCCCGCGCGGGCGCCGGGACCTCGCTGAGCAGGCACAGCTCGCGCAGCCGCGCGGTGATCTCGGTCGCGGAACCGGTGGTCAGGTTCAGCCGCCGGGCCAGCTCGGCGCGGGTGATGCCGGGCTCCCCGCGGACCCGCGCCAGCACGTCGGCCGCGGTGCGCCAGCGCGCGTTGCGGGCACGCTCGGGCCGGTCGCCGTGACCGGGACCGCCGTCGCCGGATCGCCGCGGCCCATCACTTGCCATCCGCCGTGCCCACCACCTTATGCTCGTGCTACGAGTATAAACCGGAAGGGGTGGACATGGATCTGACGCACGTCGAGGCCGTCCTGCTCGACATGGACGGCACGCTGGTGGACTCCGACGCCGCGGTCGAACGCGGGTGGAGGGTGTGGGCCGCGGAGTACGGCGTGGACGCCGGGACGGTGCTGGAGATCATGCACGGCAGCCCGTCCATCCTCACCGTGCGCCGGCTGCTGCCCGGCGCGGACGAGACGGCCGTCGCCGCCGCCGCGGCCCGCCAGCTCGCGCTGCAGTACGACGACCTGTCCGACGTCGTCCCCGCCCCGGGCGCGCCGGAACTGCTGGCCGCGCTCGACGACCTGGCGCTGCCGTGGGCGGTCGTCACCAGCGCCGACGCGCGGCTGGCCAAGGCCCGCCTCGGCGCGGCGGGCATCGACCCGCCCGTGTTGCTCACCATCGAGGACGTCACGGCCGGCAAGCCCGACCCCGAGGGCTACGTCCTCGCCGCCGCGCGGCTCGGCGTCCACCCCGGCCGCTGCCTGGTCGTCGAGGACAGCACGCCTGGGACGACGGCCGGGCAGGCGGCGGGCGCGACGGTCGCGTCCCTCAGGGGCCTGCCCGGCGATGTTCCCCTCGCCCACCTGGCCGAACTCGCCGGTCTGCTCACCCGTTCGCTCCGGCCCGCGACCGGGTGACCCTCCCCCGGACCGATGCGCGGCTGGGAGGTCTCTCCGCTAGGCCCGGCCCTCCGCGGGCCGATCCTCCTCAGGCCAGGCCTCCCGAGGTCCGGCCTCCCGAGGTCTGATCTCCTGACGCCGAGCCGCCTCCGACTGGCGGCGGAGCTGGCCGTAGCGCTCGGCCACTCGCCGGGCCGTGGTCACCGGGTCGTCGGCGGGGCTGTAACTGTAGGTCCTGCGGTTGCCCGCCATCACGGCCCTCGACCACCAGAAGCAGGAGCCGTCGGTCCACGCGACCAGGTCGACCCACACGCTCACCAGCGCGAGCCCGCGTCCCTCGTGGACCTCGCCCGTGATGCCGTGTCGTTCCAGCGCATGGCTCAGCCGGTGGGCAGCCTGCGCGGACGGATGCCGCCACGACCGCTCATCGGCCGCCATGGCGATCCCCTTGCGCGCCTGCGGCAGCCCTCATGACAACGAACCTAGAAATGAGACGATAAAACGGGCAAGAGGGTTTCTTGTTGTTGCTTCGGATTGGTCGATGATTCAATCTCCGGGCGGCGGCCAGAAACCCGCTGTTACTAGTCCGGACACTTCCGAAAATCGGTCACCCCCACGGGCGTCGCACCCGAAAACGCCCGGACGTTCGCCGCGTTCACCGCCCTGGCCAGCCATGACGGCCTCCGGGAGCATGAAATCCGGAAATTCGGCCGCCCATATTCAGGCCGAATATGGGCGGTCCCGATAACAGGACGGCCGTGACGGGCGTCGCACGGCCCGCGAGGGCGCAGAACGTCCCGAACGAGCCTTTCCGGCGACGGGCGTGCCGGAACGCCATCCATGTCGGCGGAAGTCTGGTTGCGCCTGGTTGACCCGCCGGGCACGCGCCGTGACCACACCCAGGGTCAAGGGACGGCCCGGCCCCGGCGCGGGCGAAGTCGCCGGGCCGCCCGGGCGCGACCGTCGCCTCCAGCGACTGGCGCACCGTCCTGGGCCCGAAATCGAGCGGGTACTAGATGATTGATTCCAAGGGCTATGCGATCGCGGTCAGTGGTCGTAGCTGATCAGAGATCGCTTGACCGGCTGGCCGGTCTTGTCGTTGTGCCAGATGACGGTGGTTAAGGCCAGCACCCGGGTGATCACGCGGATGATGATGCCCGCTGATGTTCGCCCGCCGTGTCGTTCCAGGTCAAGCTGGCTTTTCAAGGTCTGGTTGATCGATTCGATGGTCCGGCGCAGAGGTTTGAACAGCTGTTTATACATGGCCTTGCTACCGCTCCAGCCGGGCGTCTTGGGACAACATCAATACTTTGCTCTTGCGCTAAGTGTTTCGATGAGCAATACTTAGCCACATGGCACAGTATTCGGCGGAGCTCGACGGCGTGTTCGTCGCCCTCACCGACCCGACTCGGCGCGGCGTCATCCGACGCCTTGGCCGTGGCCCGGTAAGCGTGGGCGATCTCGCCCGCGAATTTCCGATGACCCTGCCCTCTTTTATGAAACATGTGCGGACACTTGAGGCGAACGGCCTGATCCGGACGGTCAAGCTGGGCCGGGTGCGCACCTGCGTGCTCAACCGCGAGCGTCTCGTGCTCGTCGACGACTGGCTCGCCGAACAGCGCCGAATCTGGGAAGAGCGCACCGACCGGCTCGAACGCCTCGTCACCGATCTGAAGGAGAACATCAATGAATCCCGATCTTGACCTGACCCTGGAGCGGGTCATCCGCGCACCCCGCGCCGTGGTGTGGAGCGCGTGGACCGATCCATCGCGCTTCGAGCAGTGGTGGATCCCGGCTCCGACCCTGTGCCGGGTCGACCGCCTGGACGTCCGGCCCGGCGGCGCACTCGTGACGCGAATGAGCGATGACGGCGTGGAGTACGTCCCGCACATGGACGCGAGCTTCCTCGTCGTCGACGAGCTTGAGCGGATTGTGTTCACGAACGCGATCGACAGCGCCTGGCGCCCCACGAATCCCGCGCCGGTTCCCATGACGGCCGAGGTCACACTGAGTGATCATCCGGACGGCACGGACTACCGGATCATCATCCGGCACGGCGATCCGGCCGCCCGCGCCCGCCACGCGGAGCTCGGCTTCTCCGATGGCTGGGGCTCGGTCAGCAAGCAACTCGCCGTCATCGCGGAGAGCGAGGCCGCGCGATGAAGATCGTCATCACGGAGTTCATCACCCTGGACGGAGTCAGCCAGGGCCCTGGCTCACCCACCGAGGACACCAGCGACGGCTTCACCCGAGGCGGTTGGCTTGTGCCCTACCTGGACGAAGTGTTCGTCCGGAGCACCTCCGACTGGCTCGATCTCGCCGACGGTCTGCTGCTTGGGCGGCGAACCTACGAGGCGTTCGCCCGGGACTGGCCGCAGATCACCGACCCGGACGACCCGTATACCAAGCGGATGAACGTGCTGCCGAAGTACGTGGTGACCAACACCCTCACCGAGGGCAGCTGGCACCCGACGACCGTGCTCCGCGGCGACCCGATCCAGGCCGTCGGGGAGCTCAAGGCCCAGCCAGGACGGGAACTCCAGATCCACGGGAGCGCGCGACTCGGCAACGCCCTGCTCGCGGCCGGCCTCGTCGACACGCTCCGGCTCGCCGTCGCGCCAACCGTGATCGGTTCCGGGCGGCGGCTGCTCGATCACCCGGGCGGGTCCGTCGGCCTCCGGCTCGTCCACCACGACGTGACGGTGAACGGACTGCTGTTGCTTGAGTACGACACTGTCGGCGCCGCCCAGGTGGGGGAATACGAGGGCGTCACAGCCTTCGTCTAGATGATTGATTCCAAGGGCTGAGGTTGGCTGATCACCTGCGGACATGAGGCGAGGGTGTCCAAGATCGATTTGTGACGAAAGACCTGAACGCCCTCGCCACCGCACTGTACGTGAAGATCGACGATCATCTGATCGCTTTCCCCGAGCTGGCACCGCCGCGCCCCTGCACCGGCATCAAACCGGCCCTGAGCGATGCCGAGCTGGTGACCCTGGCGATGCTGTCGGCGCTGCTCGGGTTCACCTCCGAACGCCACTGGCTGCGCTACGCCCGCGCCCATCTGACCGGCATGTTCCCCTACCTGCCCGGTCAATCGGGCTACAACAAGCGGCTGCGTGCGGCGATCACCCTGGTCCTGCATCTGATCCAGATCCTCGCCCTGGACACCTCGCTGTGGAGCGACGACGTGTGGGTGGCCGACTCCACCCCGGTCGAATGCGGCCGATCCCGCCAGACGGCACTCCGCAGCGACCTGGCCGGCTGGGCCGAGTACGGCTGCTGCGCCTCCCACTCCCGTTTCTTCTGGGGACTGCGCCTGCATCTACTCTGCACGCTGGGCGGGCTGCCGGTCGCCTTCGCCCTCACCGGTGCCAAGGCCGATGAGCGCACCACCCTGCTGGGCATGCTGGAGGCCGACCCCGGCCTGGCCGCCGCCCACCCCGGGCAGACGATCATTGCCGACATGCAGTACTACGGCCGCGACTTTGAGCACGCCCTGGCCTCGGCGGGGCTGCGCCTGCTGCGCAAGCCCCGCAAGGGCGAATCCCCACGGCCTGGAACACAGCTGTTCAAACCTCTGCGCCAGACCATCGAATCGATCAACCAGACCTTGAAAACCCAGCTTGACCTGGAACGACACGGCGGGCGAACATCAGCGGGCATCATCATCCGCGTGATCACCCGGGTGCTGGCCTTAACCACCGTCATCTGGCACAACGACAAGACCGGCCAGCCGGTCAAGCGATCTCTGATCAGCTACGACCACTGACCGCGATCGCATAGCCCTTGGAATCAATCATCTAGACGAGTAGTTCCGAAGTCCGGTCGGGTTGCTGGTTTTGACCCCGGATCACTGCGAGGGTGGCCGGGTCTCTCCGGCCGATTGCCGTGAAGGGAAGACCGGCCATCGTGGCCACGGGCGGGGTCAGCGAAGAGCCGGGCTCACAAGGTCAAGCATCAGCCGGTTCCCCCAGTCGTTGGTGAAAACGGCGCTCATGCCCTCGTAGTGCACTCGGATGAACGGGTTGGAGTGAAACATCACGGCGACCCACAGCAACGAGCCGTCGGCGTTGAGACGGGCGAGGTACCCGATGTTGCCCATCCCGCCACCCCCGCCAGACATCCACCCTGAGCCGTTCGGTAGCGGGCTTTCGAAATTGGTGTCCACCCCGTCGACGCCGTGCTCCTCAATGGCCTCGGCCACGTCGAACGGTCCTCCGATGCGGAAGGGAATCGGTTGTCCGGCATCCGGGTGGTACGCCCCCGGACCGTCAACATGCAACTCCAAGCCAGTGTCGTCGGGCCGGTACAGCCCGTCACGCAGTGGCATCTCTCTGGCCTCCCAGAGCCCTTCGACCATTCCCATAGCCGATCCCACCCTCTAAGACGAGTTGGTGCCGAAATCTGGCTGCGCGCAAGGACAGAGGGCGTCCAAGATCCGGTTGTGACGACCGACCTGAACACCCTCGTGGCCGCACTCTACGTGAAGATCGACGACGAGATCGGCGGAACCCGGTGCATCGGCAGACCGCCCTTGCTCAGCGACTCCGAACTCGTCTGCCTGGCAGTGGCCCAGGCCGTGCTCGGCTTTCACTCCGAGGCCCGATGGCTGCGCTTCGCCCACGCCATCTGCGCGACATGTTTCCCCGCCTACCGCAGCGACCGGGCTACTGACCAGGGCGTCGCAGCCCGGTCCGCGAACGCCGGCGACCCGCCGTGAATCGGTAACGGATAGATCCGGCCGTCGCTGAGGCGCCGGAGCGCGCTGGGCTCGTCCAGCTGAGTACTTATACTCATGCGCCGTTCTGGCGGTCTTCATACGCTTCGATCATGTTTCTGAAGCTGGCCACCACCGGCCGGTGGCTCGGGTGGGCAGCCGCCGTCGCGGCGGTCGCAGCCGCCGCCGGCCTCCGGCTCTGGTGGACGACCCCCTCGGACGACGGCAACGACCGCTGGAAACTGGTGGCCGCTCAGTCGTCGGTCACCTACGGACAGGTCATCGCCACCGGCGAGCACGACGCCTGGGCCGTCGGCTGGGGCATCCTCGGCATCGGCGCCTGGCTGCCGATGGCCGACGGCCCGCACCGCCCCACAGTCTTCCACTGGGACGGCGACCGCTGGACGCAAAGCGACTTCCCAGTGAGACGCGGCGACATCAGCTCAGTCGCCGCCTCCGCCCCCTCCAACGTGTGGGCCCTGACCAACGACGAGAGCGGCACCTCCGTCCTGCGCTGGGACGGACACACCTGGGCGATCGCCCAGAAGCTGCCCGGTACGTGCCTCGCCGTCACCGCTGACAACGACGTGTGGGTCTTGGGCGACTACAAGGCCTGGCACTACAATGGCGCAACCTGGTCGGAACAGAGCCTCTCCTTTTCCGCCTACCAAGCCAGCGCCCGCTCCGCCTCCGACATCTGGGCCCTCGACCGCGACGCCCCCTCAGTGCATCACTTCGACGGCAAGCTCTGGGCCCGAGTCGACGTGACCGCGGCGCTGCCCAAGGCTCCGCCCCCGTCCGACGATTTCCCGCCCGACCCGACCGGTCCTCGGCTGACCGCCATCACCGCCGACCCGTCCGGCATCTGGATCACCGGGGAGATCGGAGCGTCGTCGTTCCTGCTCTCCCAGACCGGTTCCGGCTGGCGCAGCGAGGACACCTCCGCGAAGGCCGGACGCATGGTCCGTGACCGCCCACCCGTCCCCGACGGCAAGGGCGGCCACTGGTTCCTCGGCTCCACCGACATCAACGGTGACGACTCCGCCCTCGCCCACCGCGACCCCTTCGGCCACTGGACCAGGGTTCCGTCCGGCGGTGAACTGACGTCGCTGTCGGCCGTCCCCGGCGGCCCGCTCCTAGCCACCGGAGCGATCGGCAAAGCGTCAGGCGTCTTCCGCAACCTTCCGTCAGCTTCTCGGCCGTAAACGACCGAGCTTGCAGTTCCTCGCCGTCGATGGCTTCGACGATTCAGGCCGCGTCGTCGGCAGCGTGACTAACTGCCCGGGGCGTACCGCCACGATCCGTTCCGAGCCTCCCCGTGAGCCATTCTCGCGATCGGCCGGCCGCCCGCACGCGCCGTAAACTCCCCGCACCAAGCAACCATAGTTGACTATTCCCAGATTAGTCAACTATGGTTGCTTGCATGCCGGCAGAAGACGTACCTGTTCCGAAAGATCCCGCAGACGCGCTGGCGGCCGTCCTCGCGCTGCGGCGCCTGGCCAACCAGCTCGAGGACGCCGCCGTGGAGCAGGCCATGCGCGCGGGCTGGAGCTGGCCGGACGTCGCAGAGGCGCTCGGCGTCACCCGCCAGGCGGTCCACAAGAAGCACGCCAAGCGGCTCATCGCCGCCGGCGTGACGCTGAGGAGACGACAATGAGCGCGATCGACCACTACATGAACGACATCATCCTGCGGGGAGGGGCCGAGGCGCAGGAGGACGGCTCGGCGGCGACCGAGGCCCACCACCTCCTGCTGGCGATCGCCGCCAACGAAGGCACCGCCGCGCACCGCGTCCTGACCGCGGCGGACCTCGGGCGGCAGGCCATCAGGGCGGCGCTGGAGCGGGAATTCGAGCACAGTTTGAACGCCGTCGGCGTGTCCGTCGCCTCTTATGACCTCCCGGAGTCGAGCCGCGCCGCCGGCCAGCCGCCAAGACTGGGGGCGTCGGCCTATCTCGCATTCGAACGTGGCATCGCCGCCGCGGCCGGCAAGAAGGATCTGCGTCCCGCGCACCTGCTGCTCGGCGTCCTGGACACCCAGATCGGCACCGTGCCCCGCGCTCTCGCCCTGGCGGGCGTCGACCGCGTCGATCTGATGGCACGCGTCCGGCGGACGCTCGCCCACGAGAGCTGGTAGCCGCTCCCGATCTCCCTGTTCCCACGGCCCCGGTCCGCGCGACGACGCGGGCACCTCGGGCCGCGATGCGTCATGCCCTCGCGACGAGACCGCCGGCACGCGTCTTGAGGGTGTGCGCCCGACCAAGAGAGGTCATCCATGACAGCCGACGAGAAGATCGTGCTCGACGTCGACGGGCTGCGCATGCGCTACGGCCCGGTCGACGTCCTGCGCGACGTCACGTTCCAGGTCCGCCACGGCGAGGTGCTGGCCCTGCTGGGGCCGAACGGGGCGGGCAAGAGCACCACGATCGAAATCCTGGAGGGCTTCCGTACCCGCTCGGACGGCCGGGTCGAAGTGCTCGGCGCCGATCCCGCGCACGGCGACGAGCGGTGGCGGGCACGGCTCGGCGTCGTGCTGCAGTCCTGGCGCGACCACGGCAAATGGCGTGTCCGGGAGCTCCTGGCCCACCTCGGCATCTACTACGCCGCCTACGCCACCCCGGCGATCCGGCGGCCCTGGGACGCCGACGAGTTGATCGAGGCGGTCGGCCTGACCGAGCACGCGAGCAAGAAGATCAAGACGCTGTCGGGCGGTCAGCGGCGCCGGCTGGACGTGGCGATCGCCCTGGTGGGCCGTCCCGAACTGCTGTTCCTCGACGAGCCGACAGCGGGCTTCGACCCGCAGGCCAGGCACGAGTTCCACGACCTCGTACGCGGCCTGGCCGACGCCCACGACACCACCGTCCTGCTCACCACCCACGACCTGGACGAGGCCGAGAAGCTGGCCGACCGCATCCTCATCCTGAACGGCGGCCAGATCATCGCCGACGGCACGGCCGGCGAGCTGGCGCGGCGGATCGCCGGCGAGGACGAGGTGCGCTGGCTCCGCGATGGGCAGCGCTTCGTGCAGAAGACACCCGACTCGACCGGGTTCGCCCGCGACCTGTTCACCCGGTACGGCGACGAGGTCCAGGAGCTCGAGGTCCACCGGGCCTCTCTGGAGCAGACCTACCTCGCCCTGGTCCGCCAGGTCGAGTCGACCACCCCTGAGGTGACCCCATGAACCCCGCCATGACCGCACCACTGCGCGCGGGCTGGTCCCGCGGCCTGATCGAGCTGCGGCAGTCGTTCACCAACGGCGCCGAGCTCTTCGCGCACTTCCTGTGGCCTGGGCTGATGGTGGCCACGATGTTCTTCATCAGGGACCTGCCGGTCGGGACCGGCGGGCTGCTGCTGGGCACGCTGGCGCTGCCGAGCATCCTCGGCATGAACGCCGCCACCGCCATGATCAGCATGAGCCAGCAGCTCACCGCCGACCGCGAGGACGGCACCCTGCTGCGGGCCAAGGCAACCCCGCACGGCATGCCCGCCTACCTCGTCGGCAAGGTGATCTCGGTCTCCGGCGGCCTGCTCGCCGACCTGGTGATCTTCCTGGCGCCCGGCGTGCTCATCGTCGAGGGCCTGCGGATCGGCCCGGGCTCCTGGCCGACCCTGGCCTGGGTGCTGACGCTCGGCCTGCTGGCGACCCTGCCCCTGGGCGCGGTGCTGGGCTCGTTGTTCCCCAGCGCCCGCGGCCAGGGGCTGGTCCAGCTGCCGTTCCTCGCCGTGATCGGAATCTCCGGCATCTTCTACCCGCTCACCGCACTGCCCGAATGGCTGCAGTGGATCGCCCAGCTCTTCCCGATCTACTGGCTGGGCCTCGGCATGCGCTCGGCCCTTCTGCCGGACTCGGCGGTCGTCGTCGAGGTCGGCGAGTCCTGGCGGCACCTGGAGACCGCCGGCGTGCTGGGCGCCTGGGCGGTGCTCGGCCTGCTCCTGGCGCCGGTCGTGTTGCGGCGGATGGCGCGAGGGGAGTCCGGTTCGACCGTGGCGGCGCGCCGCGAGCGCGCCCTGCAGCGGGTCGGGTGAACGCGGTGACCGTCACGACCTCGACCAGCCGTTCACCGGCGCCGGACCTGGCCCGCGCAGCGCCTGCCGACCCCGACGGGCGAACCGGGCAAATGGCGCAAAGCTTCACCTGTCCGCAACCCGCAGTTGGGCAATAACCCTTATGTCATGTAGGTATACAGGGTTATCGTGAGCACGTGCCTCACCCTCCAGCGGTCGTCATCGTGGGCGGCGGCGCCAGCGGGACGCTGGCGGCCATCCACCTGCTCCACGCGCCCGCGAACGGCGCACCACTGGAGGTGGTGCTGATCGACCGGGACGGGCGCCACGCGCTCGGGCAGGCGTACTCCACCACCGATCCGCGTCACCTCCTCAACGCCTGCGCCGAGAAGATGAGCGCGGTGGACGGCGACCCCGGCCACCTGCTGGCCTGGGCTCACGCCAACGGCCTGGACGTGGCCGGGTCCGACTTCCTACCCCGCGAGGCGTACGGACGCTACCTGCGCCACGTCCTCGACACCGAGGCGCGCCGCGCCGCGCCCGAGCGGCGGCTGACCCAGGTGACCGGCACGGCCTGCTCCCTCGCGTGCCCGGCCTCCGGCCGTCCCGTCCACGTACGCCTCACCGACGGGCGCGTGATCGAGGGCGACGCGGTGGTGCTCGCCACGGGCAACCCCTCCCCCGCCACGCCCCCGGCCCTCGTCGGGCACACCGGCGAGCGCTACATCGCCGACCCCTGGGCGCCGGGCGCGCTCGGCCGCATCCGCGACGGCGCGGTGCTCGTGATGGGCACCGGCCTGACCATGGTGGACATCGCGCTCACGGTCACCTCGGCCGACCCGCGCGCGGTGGTGTACGCCGTCTCCCGGCACGGCCTGCTGCCCCGGCCGCACCGGCATCCGTCGCCCCCGCCCGTCCCCGCGCCTGTCCCCGAAGGCCCGCTCACGCTAACCCGGCTGCTGCGCGCCGTACGGACCGCCGTCCGGGACAACGGCGGCGACTGGCACGCCGTGGTGGACGGCCTGCGGCCCCGCGTCCCGGAGCTGTGGTCACGGCTCGCCCCGGACGACCAGCGCCGGTTCCTGCGCCTGGTGGCCCGCTACTGGGAGGTCCACCGCCACCGCCTCGCCACCGCTACGGCCGCCCTCGTCGACGAACTGCGCGCCACCGGCCGCCTGCGCGTGCTGCGCGGCCAGGTGACCGGTGCGGTCCACGCCGGCGGCGCGGCGACGGGTTCGCGAGACGCGCTGACCGTCGCGGTGCAGGACGGCGGCTTCCGGCGCGACCTGCGGGTCGGCTGGCTGGTCAACGGCACCGGCCCCGCCTCCGGCGTAGATCGTGACCCGTTCCTGGCCCGGCTGCTCGCCGACGGCGTGGTGCGCCCCGGCCCGCTCGGGCTCGGCCTGGACGCCGACGCGGGCGGCGCCGTCCTGGACGCCGAGGGCCGCCCGTCCGACCGGGTCTTCACCCTCGGGCCGCCCCTGCGCGGCAAGTGGTACGAGACGACGGCGGTCCCGGAGATCCGCGCCCAGGCGGCGGTCCTCGCCCCTCGCCTCGTCGAGGCCGTCACCCGCCCCGCGGCCCTGCGCTGAGCGTTGAGGACAGGCACGTTGGCCATGGGAGGGTGCGGCGGGCATTCCGCCAAGGAGCCGGGATCTGCCATGTCTTCTCCATGGATGGGAGTACGGGAGGTGTACGTCGTCAGTCGCAGAAGTCCTCGCCGGCGAGGATGGCGGGTAGTCCATGAAGCCGTATGCGGTAGGTGCGGTGCACTGTGAGGCGGGCGGGCATGTGGTCCCGCGCCCAGTTCGGCGCAACCGCCCGGCCGAACCAGAGCAATTCTCTGAGGCTCTCCACGAGGTGGCGACGGATCGCGGCCCCGATACCGAGCCGTTCCTCAATGAAGGAGTCGCGAAGCTGCTGGGGTAACCGGCCTGGAAGCAGATATGTCTGCGCACAATATAAGGGGTCATCTTCCGCGGCATCCCTGACCAGCACCCGGCGCCGCGCGCAGGCGGTGCCCACCGGTACCTCCAGCCAGGCCGCCGACCCGTGGTCGAGCTCGACGAGATCCTCCGCTAGCACGTCGACGCGCAGCGGGCGCATGGTGTACGCCTCGAACAGGCTAGTGACGGTGGAATCGGACACCAGCACGGTGCGCAGCAGCGGGGGGAGCGCGCTGACATCGAGGTCGGTCAAGCCGTCGGGACGGCGGTTCTGCGCAGTAAACCGGTCGGCGATGAGAGTGGTCGCCGACGTGGCCGGAGGCCTTGTCACGTGCGACGCCAGGCGTTTGATCAAGGATGGCTCCCTCTTCGAGGTGGGTGGTGAGCGCGTGCCGTTCCCGGTCAGGTTGTTGCGGGGAAGCTGGACGACGACGGCTCGCCCGCCAAGGCGTTCCCACAGCTCCGCAGCTCCGGACGGCAGGTCGGGATCCGCGCGCACCACCCGCGAGGGCGCCACAGGGTCCCGGGCCCGCGACAGGCCGGACGCGGCTCGTGATCAGCCGGAGGCCGGATACCCGACGATGAGCCGCAACGAGCCGACGTACTCCGGCCGACGACGCAGATACCCGTACTTCTCGTCCCAGGCGCCGCTCTCCAGGTCGCGGCGCAGCCGGTCGGCGGCGCGGGCCTCGTCCACGTCGTCCACGAACCCCCACGCGGACTGCGACGCGCGGACCTGCGGGTCCAGCAGGCACTCGGGACGCGCGTAGTACGCCTCGACGAACCCGTCCACGCAGTCGATCGGGACGGGGACTGGCTCGACGCGGGAGACCGGGCCGACGAGGGAGGCGATGGCGCCGATCGCCGGGTACCGGGGCCGCTCGGCGGCGAACAGCTCGGGCGCGTACTCGGCCAGCCAGAACTCGTCGAGCGCGTCGCCGTCGAAGGTGAGGATCACGACCGGGCCCCGGCTGACGCGGCGCAGCTCGCGCAGCCCGCGCTCGTGGTCCGCCCACTGGTGGACGGTGATGGTGGCCATGGCGGCGTCGAAGGTGTGGTCGTCGAACGGGAGGTTCTCGGCCGTCGCGATCACCGCGGGCGCCCGGTGCGCGGGACGCTGCCCGCGCATCACGGCGGACGGCTCGACGGGCGTCACGTACCGGTCCTCGGGCTCGTACGACCCCGCCCCCGCGCCCACGTTGACGACCGTCCGGGCGTCGCCGAGCGCGGCGTGCACCATCGCGGCGATCCGCGGATCGGTGCGCCGTCCGACGGCGTACCCGTGGCCGTGCGTGTCGTAGTCGAAGTCCCCCGCCGGGCCGCTGGTCACGTCAGCTCTCCGTTCGTCGCCGTCCCTTCAGGACGGTATTGATCGATCCCGGGCGAGGGCAATCGAATATGGGTCCATCTCCGGGATTTCCGGACGCTACCGTGGGGGCGTGGCCACCTCCGGATACTCGGGCACCCCGCTCGCCAAGAAGATCGGCGTCAAGCCGGGCCACCGCGTGCACCTGGCCCACCGCCCCTGCTGCTGGCAGATCCCAGATCCGCCCGATGGCTGCATGGTCAGGGACGCCCGCCTCGGGGACGGCGCGGCCGGAAGCGGCGGGAGCGCGAGCGCCGCGACGGCGGGTGCCGACATCACCGTGGCCTTCTACCGCGCGGCGGCCGACCTGACGAGCGAGTCGTCCGGCCTGGTCCACTCCCTCGCCGACCACGCGATGCTGTGGATCGCCTGGCCCCGCCGCGCCGCCGGACACACCAGCGACATCACCGAGAACCTGCTGCGCGAGATCTTCCTGCCGCTCGGCGTCGTGGACGTGAAGGTCGCCGCCCTGGGCGACGACTGGTCCGGCCTCAAGTTCGTCCGCCGTAAGGAGAACCGCACCACTTGACCCGGCCGACGGGAGGGCCCGCTCCCTGGCCTGTGACCGATCCTCAGGTGAGCACCTTCGGGACATCTCACCTGAGGATCCATCACCAGGGGACGCGGCCAGGTCAGGCGGACAGTTCTCCTCGCGCGAGGCCGCGCAGGAACGCCGACCAGCCGTCAGGCGAGGCGACAAGAGCCGGACCTGACGGGTCCTTGCTGTCGCGGACCGCGACCAGCCCCGGCAGATTGGACGCCACCTCGACACACTCTCCCTGCGCAGCGCTGAAACTGCTCTTACGCCACTGCGCTTCCCGAAGATCTCGGGCCATCATGGTTCACCGCTTCCTCTATTAGTCGGAGTGACTGGCTGAACGGGACTGCCTCCGCCCGGAGCGCGTCGTAAAGACGGACCAGCTCGGCGATCAACCGACGATCGTCGAAGGTCCGTCCGAACGGCTGCGCGTCGGTATAGGCGGCGTAGGGGTGTCCGTTCCGCTCGGCGATGATGAAACCGCCTGCCATCCCACAGTGCGCCCGAACAGTGCTCGGCACAATTTGGATCGTCACCTCGGGAAGCCGGGCGATGTCAAGCAGGTGCATCAGCTGCTCCCGCATGACCTCGGACCGGTGGAGAACCGGGCCGATCAGCGCGCAGGAGTCCGGGACGCTGCCAGGTGGGGGGACTGCCACGGCGGGGGCATGCGTGTGATGATTGCGCTGCCCGTGGTTTCCCTCATAGGACCAATAGTCATCTGGCCGTCGTGCCGCTAGGGGGGCCGATTCAGTGCGCCAAGCCCGGCCGGGCCGTGTCCGCGTCTTCGCCGTCCTGTTCCTGCTCACGTTCACCTCCGCCGCCATCGGCGGGGTGATCGCGGGGATGAAGATAACCGAGCTGCGCGACGCGGCGCGCGCGCAGGAGAGCCGGCTCGCCTCGCTGCAGAGCAGGGTGAGCACCGTCAGCAAGGAGACCGACCAGCTCCGCGACGAGCGGGACGCCGCCAAGAAGGCCATCGCGGCGCTGGAGAAGCAGTCCGGAACGTCCGTGAAGGACGTCACCGAGATCTTCCGGGACGGGCTGACGCTGACCCGGACGAGTGTGCTGGACGCCGCCCTCCCGAAGGACTCGCTCAGCGTTCCCCTCCGGCAGACGAACTGCCGGTCGGACTTCGACAACTGGGCATGCGAGGACTTCACGACCATCTCGGCGTCGCTCGCGCCGTGCGAGACCGGCGAGCCGTGCCTGTCGCAGACGTGGGTGGACGGCGCCGTGGCCCTCTCCAAGAGCGACGACCCGGCCGCCTCGACGTGGTCGGGGACGGGCACTCCGGTAGGGGTGCAGTTCCAGTGCGGCGGCGCCGACGCGAGCGCCGAGATGACGTGGAGCTTCACGTTCGAGCCCCACGCGGCCGCCTACGACGCCCGCGGCCGGAAGTGGCGGGTCACCGAATACTCGGCCGAGTTCCAGCTCCAGACCTCCCCGGACTCGGCCTGCCCCGAATTCACGGCGACGTGGAGCCTGCCCGACGGCACCGCCTCCTGACGCCCCGGACATCGCCCCTCGCCGGGATCTCACCGGCCGCCGGCCGCCATGTCCACGCTCGGCATCGCCTCGGCGCCTTCCGCCACCACATCCTGGGACGCCGCTTCGATCGGGTCACGCGGGGTAGGCATGGGTTTCGGTGGCTTTGACGGAGGCCCAGACGGTCTGGCCGGGGGTCAGGTCCAGGTCCGCCACTGCGGCGGGGGTGATGTCGGCGAAGGCGGTGATCGGGCCCGTCAGGTGGACGCGGACGTTGTCGCCGTGCCGTTCGATGCCCTCGATGCGCGCCTGCCAGAGGTTGCGCGGGGTGCCGTCCGGCCGGGTGCGGTAGAGGGCGACGGCGGCCGGTGAGAACGTGACGAACGCCGGGCCCTGGAGGTGCTCGGCGACACTGAACGCCATGCCGCCGACCTCGACCCGCCGCTCGGCGGCCGTGCCCCGGTACAGGTTGAGGCCGACCAGGCGGGCGACGTAGTCGGTGCGGGGACGGCGGGCGACATCTGCGGGCGTGCCGCTCTGGACGATCGCGCCGTCCTCGACGACCACGAGCCGGTCGGCCAGCACCATCGCGTCCAGCGGGTCGTGGGTGACGAGCACGGCGGCGCCGTCGAAGTCGTCCAGGTGGCGGCGCAGCTGGGAGCGGATCTCCAGGCGAGTGTGCGCGTCGAGGGCGGCGAGCGGCTCGTCCAGCAGGAGCAGCCGGGGCCGGACGGCCAGCGCGCGGGCCAGGGCGACCCGCTGCGCCTGGCCGCCGGACAGGGCGCGGGGACGGGAGAAGGCGTGCGCGGACAGCCCGACGCGTTCCAGCAGGGCGGCGGCGGTGCGGCGGGCCTCGGCCTTGGAGGCGCCGTGACAGCGCGGCCCGAAGGCCACGTTATCCAGGGCGGACAGGTGCGGGAACAGCAGGTAGTCCTGGAAGACCATGCCAATGGGCCGATTCTCGGCGGGCAGGCCGTGCAGCGGACGACCGTCGAGGTGAACGCGCCCTCCCTCGGACAGGGCGGCCAGCCCGGCGAGGGCCCGCAGCGCGGTGGTCTTGCCCGCGCCGTTCGGCCCGAGCAGCGCCAGCACCTCCCCGGGCGCGACCTCAAGCTCGACGTCGAGGACGAAGGAGGGCCGCGTGACGACGAGCCGCGCGCGCAGACCTCCGGCGTCCCCGGTCTCCGGCGTGGTCATCGAAGCGCCGCCCACCAGGTCGGCCCGATATTCGGTCCGTCGCCGACGGTCCCGCTCCTGTGCCGCCGTACGGCGGGTCGGACACGCGAGACGGCGTACGGAAAAAGGCGGGTCATGGGGACGTCACCCACCTGTCGCGCAGGGCGGCGAGGATGGCCACCGAGACGGCGAGCAGCACCAGGCTGAGGACGATGGCGGACTCGGGGTCGGTCTCCAGGGCCAGGTACACGGCCAGGGGCATGGTCTGGGTGCGGCCGGGGAAGTTGCCGGCGAAGGTGATGGTCGCGCCGAACTCCCCCAGGGCGCGCGCCCAGCACAGGACGGCCCCGGCCACGACCCCCGGCGCCACCAGGGGCAGGGTGACGCGGTGGAAGACGGTCCAGCGCGAGGCGCCGAGAGTGGCGGCGGCCTCCTCGAAGCGCGGGTCGGCGCCCCGCAGCGCGCCCTCGACGCTGATGACCAGGAACGGCATCGCGACGAACGCCTCGGCCACGACGACGCCCGCCGTGGTGAACGGCAGCGACACGCCGAAGGCGGCGTCCAGCCACTGACCCACCAGCCCGCGCCGGCCGAGCACCAGCAGCAGCGCCACTCCCCCGACGACGGGCGGCAGCACGAGCGGGACGGTGATCAGCGCCCGGACGACGCGCCGCCCGGGGAAGCTCACGCGGGCGAGCATCCACGCGAGCGGCACGCCGAGCAGCAGGCACAGGGCCGTGGCGATGGTCGCGGTGACCAGCGAGAGCCGCAGCGCCTCCAGTACCTGCGCCCCGGCCAGCCGCGACGGCAGCGTGGACCACGGCGCCCGTACCAGCAGCCCGGCGAGCGGCAGCACCAGGAACGCCATGCCGATCACGGCAGGCACCAGCAGCGGCCAGGGCAGCCGGCCCATCACCCGGTCGCCCCCGGGCGCGGCCGGACGAACCCGCGTCCTGACACGGCCGGAGGACGGCACGGGAGATGTCATCCGATGTCCGCCCGAGGCCGGACGGGTGGTGGCGTGGCCGCGGGCGGGACGTTCACGGCGCTTCGAAGCCCGCCTTGGTCAGGACGGCCTTGCCCTCCGGGGACAGCACCAGGTCGACGAACTGCCTGGCCGGCTCGGGCGCGGGGGCCTTGGTCAGCGGGGCGATCGGGTAGTCGTTGATGGCCTTGTCCGCCTCGGGGAAGGGGATGCCGGTCACCTGGCCCTGCGCGGCGAGGACGTCCGTCTTGTACACCAGGGCGGCGTCCACCTCGCCGAGCCGCACCTTGGTGAGCGTGGCCTTGACGTCCTGCTCCAGCGTGACCGGCTTGACCGTCACCCCGGCGGCGTCCAGCGCCTTGACGGCGGCGGCGCCGCACGGCACCTGCGCGGCGCACAGCGCGACCTTGACCTTCGGGTCGGCGAGGTCCGACAGCGCGTCCACCTTGGCCGGGTTGTCGGGCGGGACGGCTATCTCCAGCTTGTTGCGCACGAAGGTGACCGGCGAGGCGGCCAGCGAGGCGTCGGTGACGGTCTTCATCGTGGCGGGGCTGGCGGCGGCGAAGACGTCCGCGGGCGCGCCCTGGGTGATCTGCTGCGCGAGCGTGGCGCTGGAGCCGAAGTTGAACTTCACCGAGACGCCCGGGTGGGATGCCTCGAAGGCCTTGCCGAGCTCGGTGAACGTCTCGGTCAGCGAGGCGGCGGCGAACACGTTCAGCGTCGTGGCCTCGGCGGCGGACGTGGACGAGGCCGGGGAAGAGGAGGCGGAGGACGCGGAGGACGCGGTGGCGGCGGGTTCGCCGGAACCGCAGCCGGACAGGCCGGTGGCGAGCGCGAGAGCGGCGGGGGCCACGACGGCCCACCGGGAGAGACGCCTGAACACCAAGGGCTCCTTACTGGTTCACCATGCGCGTGTGGTCGGGGATCTCCACGACGACGTTGGTCGACTTGATGACGGCGACCGCCACCACGCCGGGCTGGAGGCCCAGCTCGTCGGCGGCCTGCCGGCTCATCAGCGACACCACGCGGTACGGCCCCGCGGCGATCTCGACCTGGGCCATCACCGCGTCCCGGATCACCTCGGTGACGATCCCGCGGAAGCGGTTACGCGCCGAGGACAGCCCCGAACCGTCCTCGGTGTCGATCTGGGACCGCGCGAACGCGGCGAGGTCGACGCCGTCGAGCCGCCGGTGGCCGTTCTCGTCACGCTCGGCCGCCAGCCTGCCGGAGTCCACCCAACGGCGGACGGTGTCGGAGCTGACCCCGAGCAGCGCGGCGGCCTCGCTGATCCGGAACGTCGTCACGAACAATCACCATACCCTCGCACATCAAAGTCTCAACAGGCGGATCACATCGCAACAGCGGCGCCATAGGCGTTCGTGTCCTGGCATCCACGAGGCCGGGAGAAGTTCCCGCAGGTGGCCGCGCGTGCCGTCCACGATCATGCCTGGAGGGCAAGCCGACCGCGACGAGTACCTGATCGTCCAGGGAGCCCACCTCGCGGGCACGGACACTCCTACTCCACCAAGTCCTGAGGGCCCTTGTGATGAGTTGTCGCGCCCGCACCCGTCACACCTACGACGGGACACGACGAGGCGGAAGGATGACGTGATGAGTGCGGACACGCGGCTGGAGGAGCTGGGCGGGAGCGGTCTGGGCGAGGTCGACGAGCCGGCGTTCTCGGGGCTGGCGGAGCGGCACCGGCGGGAGCTACACGTGCACTGCTACCGGATGCTCGGGTCGTTCGAGGACGCCGAGGACACCGTGCAGGAGACGTTCCTCCGTGCCTGGCGGCGGCGGGAGACCTTCGAGGGGCGGTCGACGTTCCGGGCCTGGCTGTACCGGATCGCCACCAACGCCTGCCTGGATCTGCTCGCCAAGTGCCGCCCGGAGCCTGCGACCGGCGGCGAGGTGCTGTGGCTGCAGCCCTACCCGGACCGGCTGCTCGACGAGCTACCCGCGGGCGACGCGGACGAGCCGGAGACCGTCGCCGTCGCGCGGGAGACGATCGAGCTGGCGTACCTGGTCGCAGTCCAGCACCTCGCGCCGCGCCCGCGGGCCGTGCTGATCCTGCGGGACGTGCTCGGCTGGCCGGCGAAGGACGTCGCGGAGCTCCTCGGGGACTCCGTCAACTCCGTGAACAGCGCGCTGCAGCGGGCCCGCGCCGGCATGCGGGAGCACCTGCCCGCCGAGCGGCAGGACTGGACCGGCGGCGAGGAAGACGCCGGAACGCGCGAGCTGGTGCGCCGCTATACCGACGCCAGCGTGGCCACGGACGTCGACGGGCTCGCCGCACTGCTGCGGGACGACGTCCGCTGCTCGATGCCGCCCACGCCGGGCCTGTACGTCGGCCGCGACACGGTGGTGAACGACTGGGTCGAGAGCGGCTTCGAGGGCATGAAGCACCTGCGCGCCGTCCTGACATCCGTGAACCGGCAGCCCGCCGTCGCCTTCTACCTCTGGCGGAAGCGGGAGCGCGCGTACCTGCCGCTGACGATCGACGTCCTGCGCGTCACCGGCGGGGCGATCACCGAGATCGTCACGTTCCACGACGACCAGTTCCCGCGGCTCGGGCTGCCGGAGCGCCTGCCGGCGGACGGCACGGAGTAGTCCCGGTGCGGACGCTCGCACTGCGAGGTGGCGCGCGCGTCGCGGTGGTCGCGGCCGAGTGGTGCGACGCGTTCGGCGTCGTCACCCGCGGGCGGGTGCAGCTCGAGCTGCGCGACGGCGAGCCCGGGCCGGTGCTTGGCCGCGACGCCGGGTTCTGGCTCCGCGGCACCGGCGTCCGCGCCCTGCGGAACCCCGGCCGTCGCACGGCGAGGGTGCGCATCGTCACCCCCAGGGCCAGGAGCGTCACATGCCAGTCAACACACCCCTACGCCAGTCACCGAATGATGGAGGATGACATGAACAGCATGAATGACACCAGGGTCGTCGCAGGCCCGGCATCGGGCCAGACCAGCCACACCCACCGACTCCGCGGGCTCGCCGGCACCGGCTTCGTCGCCGCGCTCGCAGCGATGGTGGCCACCACCCTCGCCGCTGCGGTGGCCCAGGTCGTCGGTGTCGACTTCGAGCTCCCCGATGGTGGCGAGACGATCCCGTTGCCCGGGTTCGCCGTGGTGACCGGCTTCTTCTCGGTCGTGGGCATCGTCATAGCCGTCGCTCTTCTTCGTTGGAGCGCTCGCCCCGCCGAGCGATTCGTGTGGACGGCAGTGTCGCTGACCGCGATCTCGCTGGTCCCGGCCCTCCTCTCCGGGGCGAACACCGCCACCACCACCGCCCTCCTCGGGCTACACCTCGTCCCTGCGACGGTGATGATCCCCACCCTGGCGCGGAGCCTCCGCACCCGGACCGATTGACGATCCCGCAACGGGACAACGCGCGGCGCAAGGGCGTGCGCGAGCGCACTAACGTGGCCCCCGGTGCTGCCGCCCTCCATTCCAGGTTCTTTTCTTGGTCGATTCGAAGGCTGAGCCGCGTGTGCGAAGAAGCACAGGGCACCTTGCGGGATGAAGACCAGAGCGACAGCTACTGAGCCTTCCATCCTGATGGTTCGGGCATCAGAAGGCTGAAGAGCGGTACCGGAGGAGATGTGCCGAACGGCGCTGCCGGTGGCGGCGCTTAGATCCGGCACAACAGGCACTGCTGGTGCCCGGCCCACCCGATGGCCGACGTCAAGGCGGTTTCAGGTGAGCGTCTCACGGAGGATGCGAACAGCTCGTGGACCGACTCCGTGCATCGCCAGGAGGTCGGCATCGGTAAGGGCGGCCACCTGGGCGAGCGTGATGATGCCGGCGCTGGTGAGGGCCCGGGTGGCGGGCCCTCCGATGGCCTTGGGCAGGTCACCGGCCTCACCGGGTGCTGCGGTACGCCCCGCGGCTACTCGCGCGGCAAGCTGCTCCGGCGCCCGCGACAGCCAGGCGCGACGCACCCAATGGTTGAGCTGTTGACCGTTGATGTCTCCGATCGTGACACGTACGCCGACCGGTGTCGCACCGCGGACCAGGCGCTGCGCGGTCGGATGCGCGACAAGGACCTCCTCGACATCCGGCATGGGAAGCCGGAGTTCCACCAGGCGGTCCTTGTCCACCGAGGCGAATCGCTTGCCGCGCACCGTGAATGCGACGATCCCTGAGCCGAGGACCTCCTCAGCGGTCTCGGGATAGGAAAGGGCAGCCTTGCGAAGCTGGGTGAGCGTCGTCATGGATGAAGCGTAAGTTGAGCCGCTCACCTCGTTCGGGTCAACAGCGGGCGGCGCCCAGTGATGGTCAGCAGGATGTCCTTAACCGGCATCTCGACCGGTTCCCCGTCACCGATCCGGACATCGGCGTCGGTGCCCCGTAACTGGATGCCCGCCAGATCGACGCCGAAGTAGGACAGGCTGCGCGGGTTGGCGTTCGTTAGGACCAGGGCCACTCGCTCGACCGGCGGCGATGGCAAACCCAACGGCTCGGTGATGTCCAAGCCGTGAATGGTGTCGTGGCTCAGCGCGCCGGCGGGGCCACCGCCCGGCGGCTGCCAAGGGTTGGCGATATTGGCCCGCAGGACGGCCAGTAGTTCGGCCCCCGACATCCGGGCAGCGTCCCTACGGGCCGCCCGGTCGGCGTACCGGTTGAACGAGAAACCGGCCGCGGCCAGCCCCACCACCACCCTGGGCAGGCTCGTACGGAAGGGCGCGGTGATGTGCGTGACGACCTCACGTACCCGCCAACCCCGGCACAGGGACGGATTGTCCCACTCGTCGTCCTGGAGTCCGGAAAGGAGACCGGCCAGTCGCTCCCGCTCGGCGCGGACGTGCGGCGTGAGGTCTGTCTGGGTCGATGACATGAACGAAAGCCTTCCGGTGGTAGCCGATGAGTCGCCTCTTATACGACCGGCAACGGCCGGACTCATCGCTCCTCGGGAATCAGGTTTCGAGGATTTTCGGCAGACCGAACTCCGCGAAGCGGTCACCGCAACCCAGGAACGTCACGATCTCGCTGATCCGCTCGCCCCGGCACTCGATCACCACCAGCGCCAACGGCGCCAACGTGCCGTTCGTGTCCGGCCGGTACTGGCCGAGTGTCCAACACCCGTTGACCAGGTCACCAGGGACGAGACGGTCCTCGGTGCAGGCGTCCGTCCTGGTCATCGCCGCGCCGATTCGGGTCGGCCCGTCCAGCCACCACGCGAACGGCGGCATCCCGGACCGGACATCGTCGGCCAGCACCGCGAGCAGCGTGGGCACGTCGTGCATCTGAAAAGCGTGCACGTACCGCTGGAGAAGATCACGCTGAGTCACGTCATGCAGGTCCGGCGGGTCGGCCCGGCGCGGCCGGTGCTCAGCCAGCGTGGCCCTGGCCCGCTGCAGCGCACTGTTCACCGCGGCCACCGACATCTCCATGACCTCGGCGGCTTCCATGGCGGCGAACCCGAGGACATCCCGCAACACCAACACCGCACGCTGACGCGGCGGCAACCACTGCAGCGCAGCGATGAAGGCCAGGCGCAGCGTCTCATGCCGGACCGCGAGCGTGGCCGGGTCAACGGTGCCCGCAAGGCGAGAGTCCGCCAACGGCTCGACCCACCGCGTTGGCGGGAGCGGGACACCGATGTCCGGGCCGGACGCGGCCGGCTCCATGTCCCAGGGCAACGCTCGCCGCTGCGCGCCGCGCAGCATATCCAGGCAGACATTCGTGGCGATCCGGTGCACCCAGGTCGAGAACCCGGCGCGGTCCGGGTCATAGCTGCCGATCGCCCGCAACGCTCGCAGCATCGTCTCCTGCACGGCGTCCTCCACCTCGCTGGCGGACCCGAGGATGCGGTAGCAGTAACCGGTCAGGGGTCCCCGCAACGCCTCCAGGCTCGTCGCCATGGAATCAGGCTCGCCGTGTGCCACCACGGCATCAGTCTCCCATCCGTGAACTCGATCGCCCGGATGTGCCGATAGCTCGAGTGGCCTCTCGCCGAAAGCGAACCTCGTGTGGTCCGACACTACGGGGCGTTCAAGGGCTGTTCCGGGTTGATCGTGGGTGGGCATGTCGTCGCTGGAACTCGACAATCAAATGATCAACCAGCACCGTGCCCGCCTCCATACCAGTGATCGACTTTACCGGAACCCTTTTCTGGAGCGTGGGCTACACCGGACCGCAGGGCGGGGGCGGCCAAGTGCATCACCCTTCTGTGGTCGTTGGTTGGGGGCGTGATGGGATGTGGGGCGGGAGGTAATGACATGGAGTACGTTCGGCTTGGTTCTACCGGGATGAAGGTTTCGCGGGTCTGTCTCGGGATGATGAGCTACGGGGACCCGGGGCGCTGGCAGGACTGGGTGCTGGACGAGGAGGCCGCCGAGCCGCTGGTCAGGAAGGCCGCCGAGGCGGGGGTGACGTTCTTCGACACCGCCGACACCTACTCGGCCGGCGCCAGCGAGGAGGTCACGGGCAGCCTGCTCCGGAAGATCTTCACCCGGCGCGAGGAGTACGTCCTGGCGACCAAGGTGTTCTTCCCCGTCGAGAAGGCCACCAACGACCACGGGCTCTCGCGCAAGCACATCCACGCGGCCATCGACGCCTCGCTCACCCGCCTGGGCACCGACTACGTGGACCTGTACCAGATCCACCGCTGGGACGACAACACCCCCATCGAGGAGACGATGGAGGCCCTCAACGACCTCGTCCGCGCGGGCAAGGTCCGCTACATCGGCGCCTCGAGCATGTACGCCTGGCAGTTCGCCAAGGCCCAGCATGTCGCCGAGTCGCACGGCTGGACAAAGTTCGTGTCCATGCAGAATCATCACAATTTGCTTTACAGAGAAGAGGAGCGGGAGATGATCCCGCTGTGCCTGGACCAGGGCGTGGGGCTGATTCCCTGGAGCCCGCTGGCGCGCGGCGTGCTGGCGCGGGCCGGGTCGGACGAGGCGACCACCCGGGCCGGGACCGACCCCCGCATCGAGTACCTGTACACCGACCCGGAGAACGACCGGCAGATCCTCGACCGGGTGGCGGAGACGGCCAAGCAGCGCGGCGTTCCCGCCGCTCAGGTCGCCCTGGCCTGGCTGTTGCACCAGCCGGGCCTCACCGCGCCGATCGTCGGCGCCACCAAGGACCGGCACATCGAGGACGCGGTCGCGGCCGTCGACCTGCCCCTGTCGGACGAGGAGCTGGCGTTCCTCGCGGAGCCCTACCGGCCGCGGGCCGTCCGCCACTGAGCCCCCCGGGGGGTCGGCCCGCCACGGTAGGGCCGGGTTGTTCGACCAGGCCATCTCGGCGCGGGAGTCCCGTGGGGACGACTGGACCAAGGAGGACGGTGAGGTTTTCCCCACCGTGTTTCGAGAGGCCACGACCATGTCGCCGAGCGGAGCGTAGGCGGTCGTCGCCGGGAGTCGGGGCCGCGGATTGTCGGCGGGTTTCCGTAAGCTGAGGCGCATGGGACGGGCGAATGACGAGGCCGCGGCGGCGCTGGAAGAATACGCCGATCTGTTCGCGATGACCGGCGGGGACGCCTTCCGGGTGCGCAGCTACCAGAAGGCCGCCAAAGCCATCGCGGGGTTCCCCGAGGACATCTCGCGGGTCGACGTCCGCAAGGTGCCCGGGGTCGGCGAGGCCATCGCGAAGAAGGTCGAGGAGTTCCTCCAGCGGGGCGCCTTCCGCCAGCTCGACGACCTGCGCTCGCAGGTGCCCGAGGGGGTGCGCCGCATGACGCGCATCGCCTCGCTCGGCCCGAAGAAGGCGGTGTTCCTGTTCCACGAGCTCGGCATCGACTCGCCGGAGGCGCTGGCCGAGGCGATCCACGAGGGCCGGCTCACCGGGCTGAAGGGCTTCGGCGCCAAGACCGAGGAGAACCTGCTCAAGGGCATCGAGCAGCTACGCCAGGCGGGTGAGCGGGTGCACCTCGGCGTGGCCATGGATCTCGCCGAGCGCGTCCTGGCCTCGCTGCCCGCCGAGCGCATCGCCTACGCCGGGTCGCTGCGCCGTATGAAGGACACCGTCGGTGACATCGACGTGCTCGCCGTCGGCCCGCAGAGCATCATGGAGGTGTTCAAGGAGCAGCCGTACGTCGCCGAGGTCATCGCGAGCGGCGAGCGCAAGACGTCGGTGCGCACGACGACGGGCCTCCAGGTGGATCTGCGGGTGGTGCCCGCCGAGTCGTGGGGCGCGGCGATGCAGTACTTCACCGGCTCCAAGGAGCACAACGTGCGGCTGCGCGAGATGTGCGTGAAGCGCGGCTGGAAGCTGTCGGAGTACGGGCTGTTCGAGGGTGAGACGGTCATCGCCTCCGAGACCGAGGAGGAGATCTACGCGGCGCTCGGCATGCAATGGGTGCCGCCGCCGCTGCGCGAGGACGGCGGCGAGGTAGCGGCGGCGCTGCGCGGCGAGCTTCCCGAACTGGTGACCGTAGAGGACGTCAAGGGCGACCTGCACACGCACACGAACCTGACCGACGGCATCGCGACGCTGGAAGAGATGCTGGACGCGGCCTCCAAGCGGGGGTACGCGTACTACGCGGTGACCGACCACGCGCCCAATCTGTTCATGCAGCGCATGACGCTGGACAAGGCGCTGGAGCAGCGCGAGGAGCTGTACCGGCTTCAGGCGTCGTATCCGGGCATGCGGCTGCTGCACGGCACCGAGCTGAACATCGCGCCGGACGGCACGGTCGACTGGCCGCTGGAGGTGCTGGAGGGTTTCGACGTCCGGGTGGCGTCCGTCCACTCGCATTTCACGCAGTCGCGGGACGAGATGACCCGCCGGTTCATCGCCGCCTGCGAGAACCCGGGCGTGCAGATCATCGGCCACCCGACCACGCGGAAGATCGGCAAGCGTCCGCCGGTGGACGCCGACTGGGAGGCCGTCTTCGCGGCGGCCGGGCGCACCGGCACCGTCATGGAGATCGACGCCTACCCCGACCGCGCGGACCTGCCGTCCGATCTGATCCGCCTCGCGCGCCACCACGGGGTGAAGTTCTCCATCGACAGCGATTCGCACGCCGTCCCGCACCTGGGCAATCTGCGGTTCGGCGTCGGTCTGGCCCAGCGCGCCTGGCTGACGACGGACGACGTCATCAACACCTGGCCGCTGGACCGCCTGCTGGCCTTCCTCGGCCGGTCCTGAGCGCGGCGCCCTCGTCGTTCGGACAACGCGCCGCCTTTACAAAGTAGATCAAAATGGACGAACACGGCGAGACCCGGTCGCGGGCCTCGTGAGAGGGAGGGGGTGCCCGCGACCGGGCCTCGGGCGGCGGCGACGAGGGTCGCCGCCGCGGGACCGGCGGGCCGTGGCGGCGGCCCGCCGGGGGCGTCAGTGCGAGGTGGCCTTCTCGGCGCCCGCGCCGGTGAGGGAACGGACCTCCATCTCCGCGTACTTCACCGAGTCGTACCGCTTGCTCAGGACCGTCCCGAGGTAGCCGCACAGGAAGCCGATCGGGATCGACACCAGTCCGGGGTTCTCCAGCGGGAACCAGTGGAAGTCGACGTCGGGGAACATCGCCGTCGCCGACCCCGACACCACCGGGGAGAAGATCACCAGGATGACGGCGGACAGCAGGCCGCCGTAGATCGCCGAGACCGCTCCGGCGGTGTTGAACCGCTTCCAGAACAGGCTGTAGAGGATCGCGGGCAGGTTGCCGGACGCGGCGACGGCGAAGGCCAGCGCCACCAGGAACGCGACGTTCAGGCTCTGGGCGAGGATGCCGAGCCCGATGGAGACGGCGCCGATGACCAGGGCCGAGATCCGCGCCACCGTGATCTCCTGCCGCTCGGTGGCGTTGCCCCGCCGGAAGACGTGCGCGTACAGGTCGTGGGCGAAGCTGGACGAGGAGGCCAGCGTCAGGCCCGCCACGACGGCGAGGATCGTCGCGAAGGCGACGGCGGCGATGACGGCGAGCAGGATCGTGCCCCCGACGTCGCCGAACAGCAGCTGCCCGATCTTCAGGGCGAGCTGCGGGGCCGCGGTGTTGCCGGCCTTGTTCTGGTCGGCGATGGCCTTGCTGCCCACCAGCGCGGCGGCGCCGAAGCCGAGCACCAGGGTGAACAGGTAGAAGACGCCGATGATGCCGATGCCCCACAGGACGGACTTGCGGGCGTCCTTGGCGGTGGGCACGGTGTAGAAGCGGATGAGGATGTGCGGCAGGCCGGCCGTGCCGAGGACCAGCGCGAGGCCCAGGCTGATCAGGTCGAGCTTACCCGCGAGCCCCTTGGCCTCGACGCCGTACTTGAGCCCGTGGTTGAGGAACGCGTCCCCCTTGCCGCTCTGCTGGGCGGCCGTGCCGAGCAGGTCGGACAGGTTGAAGCCGAAGTGGCCGAGCACGAGCAGGGTGATCAGGGCGGCGCCGGCCATCAGCAGCACGGCCTTGACGATCTGCACCCAGGTGGTGCCCCTCATGCCGCCGACCACCACGTAGATGATCATCAGCAGGCCGACGACGACGATGGTGAGGGCCTTGCCCGCAGTGGAGGTGATGCCGAACAGCAGGCCGACCAGCGCGCCCGCGCCGACCATCTGCGCGAGCAGGTAGAAGATGCTGACGACGATGGTGGAGACGCCGGCGGCGGTGCGGACCGGGCGCGGGCTCATCCGGAAGGCCAGCACGTCGGCCATCGTGTACTTGCCCGAGTTGCGCATCAGTTCGGCGACGAGCAGCAGCGCCACGAGCCAGGCGACCAGGAAGCCGATCGAGTACAGGAACCCGTCGATTCCGGACAGGGCGATGATGCCCGCGATGCCGAGGAACGACGCCGCCGACATGTAGTCGCCGCCGATGGCCATGCCGTTCTGGAAGCCGCTGAACGACCGGCCCCCCGCGTAGTAGTCGCTGGCGCTGCGGTTCTGCCGGCTGGCCCAGAAGGTGATGGCGAGCGTGGCGGCGACGAAGAGCACGAAGAGCGTGATGGACAGCGCGTGGTCACTCACCGCGCACCCCCTCGATCTCGCCGCGGAGCTTGTCGGCCAGCGGGTCGAGTTTCCTGTCGGCGTGCCGCGCGTACAGCCAGGCGATCAGGAACGTGGAGACGAACTGCAGGGCCCCGAAGATGAGCGCGACGTTGATGTCCCCGAGGACCTTGGTGCCCATGAACCCGCGCGCCCACGCCGACAGCACGACGTACAGCAGGTACCACACGAGGAAGGCCACGGTCACCGGGAAGGCCCAGTTGCGGTAACGCCGGCGCAGCTCCTGGAACTCGGCGCCGGCCTGCACCTGTTCGTACCCGGAGGATTCATCTTGTCTAGTGGTCACGTGACCTCCCACATGGTGACTTGGATCACGCTCACCGTAAGAGGATCGTGAGGAGCCGCGAAGGGCGCCGGGCGGCGTTCTCGCCAAGCCGCCCCGACCCATCGCTCACAGGGGGCCGCCTTGCGACGAAAGGTTCGTTACACGCGACGAGCGGTCCGCCGGCGCCGGCGGGTCGAGCGCGGGCGCTCACGTGGAGCGCGGACGCCAGTCGCCGCGGTTGACGTCCAGCGTGTCGGGCGCGTGCAGCCGCACCATCGTACGCGCGACGCCCCGCGGGGTGCGGCCGGGGGTGAGCAGCGAGACGGCGATCATCACGAGGAACGAGATCGGCACCGTCCACGCCGCCGGCTGGGCGAGCAGCGCGCCCGCCCAGCCCGTCGTGGGACCCCCGGCGATGACGGCGAACCCGGCGCCGCCGGCCAGCCCGCCGCCGATGAGCAGGCCCGCCATCGCGCCGGTGGTGGTCAGCCTGCGCCACCAGATGCCGAGCACGAGCAGCGGGCAGAACGAGGACGCGGCCACCGCGAAGGCGAAGCCCACGACGTCGGCGACGGCCAGCGAGCGGGCGACGGTGGCGAGCACCAGCGGCACGCTGATCGCCATGAGCGTGGCGGCGCGGAAGGACGGCACTTCCCCGCGCAGGATGTCCTGCCCGATGACGCCCGCCACCGACACCGCGAGCCCGGACGAGGTGGACAGGAACGCGGCGAACGCGCCCGCGGTGACGAGCGCGGTGAGCAGGTCGCCGGCCATGCCGCCGACCAGCCGCCCGGGCAGGGTGAGCACGACCGCGTCGGTGCGCCCGGTCATCAGCAGCTCGGGCGTGTAGAGGCGGCCGAGGAAGCCGTAGATGGCGGGCATCAGGTAGAAGGCGCCGAGCAGGGTGAGCACGACGAGCGTCGTCCTGCGCGCGGCCCGCCCGTCGGGGTTGGTGTAGAAGCGGACGAGCACGTGCGGCAGGCCCATGGTGCCGAGGAACGTCGCGAGGATCAGCGAGTACGTCGCGTACACCGGGTGCTCGCGGCCGTGCAGCGGCAGCGCCCACTCGTGGTCGCTGAGCACCGGCAGGTCCGCGACGTGCGGCACGGGCGTGCCGGCGGGGAAGGTGACGGTGGTGTCGTGGGCGATGCGGTGCGGGCCGGGGCCGAGGGCGACGGGCTCTCCCCGGACGGCGCGGCCGTCCACCTGTCCGGTCGCGGTGACCGTCACGGGCCGCTGGACGCGCACGGTGACGTCGGCGCCGACCGCGACCGTCACCGCCTCGGCGAACACCGGCGGGACGTCCCCGTGCGGGGCGGGGCGTCCGGCGTGGTTCCAGGCGAGCAGCAGGAACGCCACGGGCAGCGCCAGCGCGGTCAGCTTGAGCCAGTACTGGAACGCCTGGACGAACGTGATGGACCGCATGCCGCCGGACAGCACGTTGACCCCGACGACGACGGCCACCAGCAGGCCGCCGACCCACGCGGGCGCGCCGGTGATCTCGCGGAACACCAGGCCGGCGCTCTGGAACTGCGGCATGAGGTAGAGCCAGCCGATGAGGACGACCAGCACGCTGGCCACGCGGCGCACGGCCATCGACTCCAGCCGGGCCTCGGCGAAGTCGGGCAGCGTGTACGCGCCGGAGCGGCGCAGCGGCGCCGAGACCAGCACGAGCAGCACCAGGTAGCCGCCGGTCCACCCCACCGGCAGCCAGAGCATGTCGGCCCCGTAGGCGAGGATCAGCCCGGCGATGCCGAGGAAGGACGCCGCCGAGAGGTACTCGCCGCCGATCGCCGAGGCGTTCCACAGCGGCGAGACCGTCCGGGAGGCCACGTAGAAGTCGGAGGTCGTGCGCGACAGCCGCAGCCCGAACGCGCCGATGAGGAGCGCGGCCACGACCACGATCAGCACGGCGGTCAGGCCGAGCCCGGCGCTCACCGCGCCCGCCCAGCGCTCACTCGCGCTCGACCAGGTCGGCGAAGTGGCGCTCGTTGCGCTCGGCGCTGCGCACGTACAGCCAGGCCCCGGCGACGAACGCGGGGTAGATCAGCCCGGCGAGCACCACCCAGGGCAGAGGAAGGCCGAGCAGACGGGCCTCGCGCAGCGCGGGGACCAGCATGAACAGCAGTGGCAGGCCGCCGATCAGGCACGCGAGCACCGTGCACACGAACAGCGCCAGCCGGAACTGGGTGCGGATCAGCGAGCGCATGTAGACCTCGCCGAGGCTGGTCTGCTCGTCGATCTCCATCGTGGCCGGGTACCGGGGGCGGCGGGCGGCCCGGGTGCGCGGGCTGGTCACGACCTCGCGGCGCGGCGGGCCTTTGTGCGGCGTCATCGCGGCGTCACTTCGCCCTCATCCGGCCGCGTCCGGCAACATCCGGTCTCATCCGGCGTCATTCGGCACGGCCCTTGCGGGCGCGGCGCACCAGCAGGTCGCGCAGCTCGCGCGTATGCCGGCGGCTCACCGGGATCTCGGTCTCGCCGATGCGCACCGTGCAGCGGCCCGAGTCGATGTGCAGCTCGTCGATGTGCTTGACGGCGACCAGGTGGCTGCGGTGGACGCGGACGAACCCCGCGCCGGCCCAGCGTTCCTCCAGGGCGGCCAGCGGGATGCGCACCAGGTGGCTGCCGGTGGGCGTGTGCAGCCGGGCGTAGTCGCCCTGCGCCTCGACGAAGCGGACGTCGGAGCTGGCCACGAACCGGGTCACGCCCGCCAGCTCGACGGGGATCGTATCGGCGTCCGGGGTGGCGCGGCCGGGTTCCTCCGGGAGCCGGGGCCCGGGGACGGCGGCGTCGGGGACGGCCGCGCACACCCGGCGGATCGCCTCGGCGAGCCGCTCCGGCCTGACCGGTTTGAGCAGGTAGTCCTCGGCCTTGATCTCGAAGGCGTCCACCGCGTGGTCCTCGTACGCGGTGACGAACACGACCCGGGGCGGGCGGGCGAACTGTGTGAGCAGGCGGCCGAGCACGACGCCGTCCAGCCCGCGCATGCGGATGTCCAGGAACACCGCCTCGATGGGCCGGCCGTCGGCCATGGCGCGGTCCAGGATCTTCAGCGCCGAGGCCCCGTCGCGCGCCGTCGCCACCTCGCCGATGCGGGGATCGGCGCGCAGCAGGTACGCCAGGTCCTCCAGCGCCGGCTGCTCGTCGTCCACCGCCAGCACGCGCAGCGCGGTCACGTCACATCCATTCGCCGGTCAATTCTGAGGAATGTTTTTCGAGCGTGATGAATCCTGGCCGGGAAGTCAACCGGTCGCGGCCCGGACCTGCGCATACTTCGATAACTATCCGGAGACGGAGGCTCGGCCGGCTAGACCGAGACGCCCTGCCGGTACTTCGGCAGCCGGACGCTGACCTTGGCCCCCGCGCCGAGCGCCGTCTCCACCACCAGGCCGTACTCGTCGCCGTACACCTGGCGCAGCCGCTCGTCCACGTTGGCCAGGCCGACGCCGCTGGTGCCCGACCGCTCGTCGGGGTCGCCGGCCAGGATGCGCCGCAGCCGCTCGGGGTCCATGCCGATGCCGTCGTCCTCCACGCTGATGCGGCACTCGGCCCCGGCGTCCTCGGCGATGATCGTGATGTGGCCGACGCCGGGCTTGCCCTCAAGGCCGTGCCGCACGGCGTTCTCGACCAGCGGCTGCAGGCACAGGAACGGGACGGCCACCGGCAGCACCTCGGGCGCGATGCGCAGCGTCACCAGCAGGTGGTCGCCGAAGCGGGCGCGTTCCAGGGTGAGGTAGCGGTCGATCGAGCGCAGCTCCTCGGCGAGCGTCGTGAAGTCGCCGTGGCGGCGGAAGGAGTAGCGGGTGAAGTCGGCGAAGTCGAGCAGCAGCTCGCGGGCGCGCTCGGGGTCGGTGCGGACGAACGAGGCGATCGTCGTCAGCGAGTTGTAGATGAAGTGCGGGGAGATCTGCGCGCGCAGCGCCCGCACCTCGGCCTCGATCAGCAGCGTGCGCGAGCGGTCCAGCTCGGCGAGCTCCAGCTGCGAGTCGACCCAGGTGGCGACCTCCTGCGTGGCGCGGACCAGTCCCGCCGAGGCGTGGCCGCCGTACGCCGCGAGCGAGCCGACCACCCGCTCGTCGGTGGTGAGCGGCACCACGACGGCGTACCGCACCGGGCACTCGGGCAGATCGCAGGCGACGGCCTCGGGGCCGAGCACCTGGATGCGGCCGTCGCGCAGGGTCTCGGCGGCGTGGGCGAAGGCGTCGTGCGCGTGGTGCTCCCCCGCCCCGTCGTACACCAGCAGTTCCTCGCCGCTGGTGATCGCGATGGCGGGCGAGCCGAGCAGCTCGCGCAGGTAGCGGGACGCCTTGAGCGCGCCGGCCGCGGTGAGCCCGGCGCGCAGGGGTGGCGCGGCCAGGGACGCGGTGTGCAGCGTCTCGAAGGTGGCACGCTCGGCGGGGCTGGTGCCGAGCTCGCGCCGGCCGCGTAGCATGCGCCAGAGCACGACCGAGGGAACGCCCAGGAGGACCAGCACGACGGGGACGGCCAGCAGCGGTTCCACGCGGCCGCAGCCTACTCCACCTCGAGGCCCGGGGCCTGCCCCGTTCCCCGCATCTCGGCGGCGACCTTGGCGGCGTAGGCGGCGGCCTCGGCGTCGTCGGCGTACTTCGTCCGGGGCCAGAAGAAGCCGCGCAGGCCGTCCTTGCGGTTGCGGGGGACGATGTGCGCGTGCAGGTGCGGGACGCTCTGGCTGATCTTGTTGTTCATCGCCACGAACGTGCCCGCCGCCCCGAGGCCCTCCTCGACGGCGCGCGCGAGCTCCCGCACCCGCGTGAAGAACGGGCCGACCGCGTCCACGGGCAGGTCGGAAAGGGTCTCGACGTGCGTCCTCGGGACGACCAGGACGTGCCCCTTGAACACCGGGCGCGCGTCGAGGAACGCCACGGCGACGTCGTCGGCGTGGACGACGTGCGCGGCCAGCGTCCCGGCGGCGATCTCGCAGAACGGGCAGCCCGGCACGGTCCCGGCGGGGGCGCTCGACTCGCGCAGCGTGCGCTGGAACAGCCGCTGCTCCTCGTTCGGCTCGAAATCCATGGACGTCCGACTCTCCTCGCTGTGGCCGCCGCGCGGGGACGGCTCACCCGGCCCATGGTGTCACGCCGCCGCGAACGAACAGAACCGCCCGTCAGGGGTGCGGAGCGGGCCCCGGCGCGGGGAGCAGGATGCGGAAGACCGTGCGGCCGGGGCGGCTCTCGGCCTCGGCGGAGCCGCCGTGCGCGGCCACCACCGCCCGGACGATCGCCAGCCCGAGCCCCGTGCCGCCCGAGGCCCGTGACCGGCCCTGGTCGGCGCGGACGAATCGCTCGAAGACCTCCCCCGCGAGCTCCTCGGGGAAGCCGGGCCCGTCGTCGGTCACCGAGAGCTCCACCCGCGTCCCGTCCGCCGCGGCGGCCGCCCGGACCCGCACGGTGATCAGCACGGTGGTGCCCGCCGGGGTGTGCCTGCGGGCGTTGTCGAGCAGGTTGGCCAGCACCTGGTGGAGCCGGTCGGCGTCCCCGCGGACCATCACCGGCTCCTCGGGCAGGTCGAGCCGCCAGCGGTGATCGGGCCCGGCCACGCGGGCGTCCCCGGTGGCGTCCAGGACCAGCCGGGTCAGGTCGACCTCGTCGCGCAGCAGCGGGCGCCCGGCGTCCAGGCGGGCGAGCAGCAGCAGGTCCTCGACGAGCCGGCCCATGCGCACGGACTCGGCCTGGATCCGGTCGAGCGCCCGCCCGACCTCGGGCGGCACGGGGCCGGGGTGGCGGCGGGCCAGCTCGGCGTGCCCGCGGATCGCGGCCAGCGGCGTGCGCAGCTCGTGGCCGGCGTCGGCGGCGAACGTCCGCAGGCGCTGCTCCACGGCGTGCCGGCGGGCCAGGGCGTCGCCGACGTGCTCCAGCATCCGGTTGAACGCCGCGCCCACCTGCCCGACCTCGGTGCGCGGGTCGGTGTACGGGACGCCGTCCGGCAGCGCCACCTCGCCGTCGGCGAGCGGCAGCCCGGTCACGACCCGCGCGGTCGCGGCCACCCGGCGCAGCGGGCGCAGTGCCGCGCCCACCCACAGGGCCCCGGCGACGCCGGTGACGACCAGGGCGACGGCGAAGACCACGGCCTCCACGGCCTGGAGCCGGTGGACGATCCCCTCGGCCTCCACGAGCGGAAGCCCGGTGACGAGCTTGTCGCCGTCGGCCCCGGGCACGGCCATCAGCCGGTAGTCGCCGAGCCAGGAGAGCTTGACGCTGCGCCCGCGCCCGTCCGCCGGCAGCCCGGCGAGCTTCGCGCGGTCCTCGGCGGAAAGGGTCGGCACGGCCCCGGCGGCCGAGACGTCGTCCATGTCGCGCTGGGGGCTGACCACCCCGGCGTGGGTCACCGTCCCGTTCAGCACCCGCGCGCCGAAGGTGCCCGCGGCCTGGCCGCGGGTGTCGCCCCCGGCGGCGTACCGGTCTTTCCCCGGCTGGGCCGCGGAGTGCTCGAGGCTGGCTGCGAACCTGCCCCCGGCCTGGGCGAGCTGGTGGTCGATGCCCGAGTGCAGGGAACGGCTCAGGGCGAGGACGCTGGCGATGCCCACCGCCGCGCAGGCGCAGGCCAGAAGCACCAGCAGCCCGGCGATCAGCCGGCCCCGCATGGTCGCCGGTAGCCCGCGCACCCGCCGTGCCCGCGCGGGGATCATCCGGACGCCGGTTTGATCACGTACCCGACGCCGCGGACCGTGTGGATCAGCGGGGGCGCCCCGGCGTCGATCTTCTTGCGCAGGTAGGAGATGTACAGCTCGACGACGTGCGCCTGCCCGCCGAAGTCGTAGGACCACACGCGGTCGAGGATCCGCGCCTTGCTGAGCACACGCCGGGGGTTGCGCATGAGGAAGCGGAGGAGCTCGAACTCGGTCGGGGTCAGGTCGATCAGCTGCCCGGCCCGGGTGACCTCGCGCGCGTCCTCGTCCATGACCAGGTCGCCGACGACCAGCCTGCCGCCCTCGCCCGCGCGGGCCATGCCGGCCCGCCGCAGCAGGCCGCGCAGCCGCGCGAGGACCTCCTCCAGGCTGAACGGCTTGGTCACGTAGTCGTCGCCGCCCGCGGTGATCCCGGCGATCCGGTCCTCCACCGCGTCCCTGGCGGTCAGGAACAGCACGCAGACCTGGGGGATCTCCGCGCGCAGCCGGCGCAGGACCTCCAGGCCGCCTATGTCGGGCAGCATGACGTCCAGGACGACGGCGTCGGGCGTGAACTCGCGGGCCGTCCTCAGCGCGGACGCGCCGTCGCCGGCCACCCGCACCTGCCAGCCCTCGTAGCGCAGCACCGCGCTCAGGACCTCGGCGAGGTCGGGCTCGTCGTCGACGACCAGCACGCGCACGGGCGTGCCGTCGGGGCGTACCAGCCCCGTGACCGGGGGTGCCGTGATCTCCTCCATGGTGACTTCCAGGGTGCCGTCCGCACCGCAACGCACCCTATGCGATTCCTCTGAGAATCCTCTGAACGGCCGTCCCTGAGAGAAAACGCAGAGATTGTGCTGGCACGGTGGCCGGTGAACCCGACGAAGGGAGCATTTCGTGACCACCATCGACGTCGGCCGCCGGGGACAGGCGCGCGGGCGGCACACCCCCACCCCGGGCCGGCCCCGGGCGCGGGCCGTACGGCCGGGCGCCGCCGCGAGGGTGACCCTGGCGCTCATCGGCGCGGGGGCGGCGGCCGTGGTGGCGCTGTGGTGGGCGGACACCCCCGTGGTGGCCGGGGCCGGCGACTGGCTGACGAACGCGGGAAGGATCAGCGGGCTGCTGGCCGGGTACGCGATCGTGGTGCTGCTCGCGCTCATGGCGCGGGTCCCGGCGCTGGAGCTGAGCCTCGGCGCCGACCGGCTGGCCCGCTGGCACGCAATGGGCGGGCGGTACACCGTCGGTCTCGCCGTGGCCCACACGCTGCTGATCATCTGGGGCTACGCCGTCACCGGCCTCGGTGGCGGCCCAGACGGCGAGCCTGGTGCTGTCGTACCCCGACGTGCTGAAGGCGACGGTGGCGGTGCTGCTGCTGGTCGGGGTCGGCGTCATCTCCGCCCGGGCCGTCCGGCCGCGCATGCGCTACGAGACCTGGTTCCACCTGCACTTCTATACGTACCTGGCCGCGGCCCTGGCGTTCGGCCACCAGCTCTCCGACGGCGCCGAGTTCGCAGGGAACCGGCCGGCCCAGATCGCCTGGTACGCGCTGTACGGCGGGGTGGGGGCGCTCCTGGTCTGGTACCGGTTCCTCACTCCGGTGGTGCGTGCCTTCCGGCACCGGCTGCGGGTCGCGCACGTCGTGCGCGAGGCCCCGGACGTCGTCTCCGTCTACATCACCGGCCGCCGCCTGGGCGAGCTGCGGGCCGAGGCCGGGCAGTTCTTCCGGTGGCGGTTCCTCACGCGGGACCTGTGGTGGGCGGCCAACCCGTACTCCCTGTCGGCCGCGCCCTCCCCGCACGAGCTGAGGATCACGGTCAAGGACCTGGGCGACCATAGCCGGGCGCTGGCCCGCCTGCGGCCGGGGACGCGCGTGGCGGCGGAGGGCCCCTACGGCGCGTTCACCGCGGGACGGGCGACCCGGCGCAGGGTGCTGATGATCGCGGGCGGGGTGGGCATCACGCCGATCCGGGCGCTGTTCGAGACGGTGCCGGGCGAGGTGACCCTGCTCTACCGGGCGAGCGGCCCGCAGGACGTGGTCTTCGCCGGCGAGCTGTCGGCCATCGCCGCCGCGCGCGGCGCCACGGTGCGTTATCTGGTCGGCCCGCGGGCGCGGACCGGCGACCCGTTCACGGCGGAGGCGCTCACCGCGCTGGTCCCCGGGCTGCGCGACCACGACGTCTACCTGTGCGGGCCGCCCGGCATGACGGCGGCCGCGGTGGCGGCGCTGCGCCGCGCCGGGGTGCCGCGCCGCCGCGTCCACCACGAGTCGTTCGAGTTCTGACCGACCGCCGGCCTCCGGCGTCCCGACCTGAGGAGATCCCATGCGCAGAGCCGTTCTCGCCGTGCTCGTCACGGCCGCCGGCCTGGTGCTGCTGTTGTCCTTCAAACCCCACGACGTGGCCTCCGCCGGTCGTCCGCCCGCCGCCATCGCCCCGGTGACGGTCCCCTCCCGGGACGGCGGCGGATCCGGCTCGTCCGGAAGCGACTCCGGGAGCGATTCCGGGAGCGACTCCGCGGGCGATTCCGGGAGTGATTCCGGGACGTCGGCGGGCGGCTCCGGCCCGACCCGGAGCGGCTCCGGCACCTCCGCGCGCTCCCGCACGGTGACCGGGGCCGCCGTCGACACCCGCTGGGGCCCGGTCCAGGTGCGGATCACCGTCGCGGGCGGGCGGATCTCCGCGGTGGAGGCCGTGGTGGTGCCGGACGCCAACCCCCGCGACCGGGAGATCAACTCCGTGGCCGTGCCGATCCTCACCCGGGAGGCGCTGGCCGCGCAGAGCGCCCAGATCGACACGGTGTCCGGCGCGACCTACACCAGCGACGGCTACCGGGGCTCCCTGCAGAGCGCCCTGGACAAGGCGGGCCTGTAGTGCGGCACGTCGAGCACGTCATGGGCACGGTCTTCTCCTTCGACCTGCGGCACGAGCCGTCCGGAGCGCTGCGCGCCGCCCTCGCCGCGGCGGTGGGGCTGCTCCACCGGGTGGACGAGGTGTTCTCGACCTACCGCGCGGACAGCCCGGTCAGCCGCCTCAGGCGCGGCGAGATCACCCTGGCCGAGTGCCCGGACGAGGTCGCGGAGGTGCTGGCGCTGTGCGAGGAGGCGGCGGCGGTCAGCTCCGGATACTTCACCGGCGCACCGGGCGGGCGGCTCGACCCGTCGGGCATGGTGAAGGGATGGGCGGTGGAGCGGGCGTCGGCCGTCCTTCGCGCGGCGGGCGCGACGCGGCACTGCGTCAACGGCGGCGGCGACGTACGGGTCTCGGGCGAGCCGGAGCCCGGCCGGCCGTGGCGGGTGGGGGTCGCCCACCCGTGCCGCCCCGGGGAACTGGTCACCGTGGTCTCCGGCCGCGACCTGGCCGTGGCGACGTCCGGGACGGCCGAGCGCGGCCCGCACATCGTGAACCCGCGCACGGGTGCCCCGGCGACGGGCCTGGCGTCGGTCACCGTGGTCGCCGAGACGCTGACCAGGGCGGACGCGATGGCCACCGCGGCCTTCGCCATGGGAGAGGCGGCCCGCGGCTGGGCCGAGCGGCAGACGGGCCTGGAGGCGTTCGCGGTCACGGCGTCGGGGGCCATGTGGTGGACGGGCGGCTTCCCTCGCTACGGCCTGGTGGGAGCGGCACAACCGTCAAAACCTATGCTATGACCTGATCTACCCGCGAAACCGACGGTTACCGGGCCTCCTGCCGGGTCCGACGGCCCCCGGCGAAAGGATGATCATGACCAGCACAGGCGGCGGCCACGCGGGCCCTCTGTCCGCGTTCACCCTCGACCAGCTCCGGGAACGGCGCAGCTTGAAGTGGCGGGAGTACCCGCCGGAGGTGCTGCCGCTGTGGGTGGCGGAGATGGACACCCCGCTCGCCGAGCCGATCGCGGCGGCGCTGGCCGAGGCCGTCGGCCGGGGCGACACCGGGTACGCCATCGCCGGAGGGCTGCCCGAGGCGTTCGCCGGGTTCGCCGCGCGCCGCTTCGGCTGGCGGCCCGACCCGGCCGCGATGCGGCTGGTGCCGGACGTCATGGCGGGCATCCTCGAGGCGCTGCACCTGGTCACCGAGCCCGGGGACCGGGTCGTGCTCAACACCCCCGCCTACCCCCCGTACTTCCACTGGCTGCCCCGCGTCGGCCGTCAGGTCGTCGAGAACCCGCTGGTGCTCACCCCCTGCGGCTACCGGCTGGACCTCGCCGCCCTCGAGCGCGACTTCGCCGCCGGGGCCTCGGCCTTCCTGCTGTGCAACCCGCACAACCCCACCGGCGTGGTCTTCGGCGAGGAGGACCTGCTGGCGCTGGCCGCCCTCGCCGACCGATACGGGGTGCGGGTGGTCTCGGACGAGATCCACGCCCCGCTCGTCTACGACGGGGCCCGGCACGTGCCGTTCGGGTCGCTGGACGCCACGGCCGCCGCGCGCTCGATCACGCTGGCCTCGGCCTCCAAGGCGTGGAACCTCGCCGGGCTGAAGGCGGCGCTGGCCGTCCCCGGCGCGGAGGCCCGCGCCGACGTCGCGCGCATCGCCCCCGAGGTGGCCGACGGCGCCGGGCTGCTCGGCGTGATCGCCTCGGAGGTGGCCTTCACCGCGGGCGAGCCGTGGCTGGAGGAGCTGATGGCCGATCTCACCGCCAACCGGGCGCTGCTCGGCGAGCTGCTGTCCGAGCGGCTGCCCGAGGCCGGGTACCAGCCGCCGCAGGCGACCTACCTCGCCTGGCTGGACCTGCGCGCGCTCGGGCTCGGCGACGACCCCGCCGAGTGGTTCCGGCGGCGGGGCGACGTCGCGGTGTACCCCGGGCCGAAGTTCGGGGCCCCCGGGCGCGGGTTCGCCCGGTTCAACTTCGCGACGTCCCCCGAGCGGGTGGCCGACGCGGTCGGCCGGATGGCGGCCTCGCTGGCCGGTCGTCCCCGCGCCGGCGCGAGCGGGACCCCGGCACGTCCCTAGCCGCCGTGCCCGCCGATCAGGTGTCGACGAAGCGCGGGGGCACCATCACCCGCAGTCCGTTCGGGATCGTGCGGATCGTCAGCGGCGTGCGCAGGCGGACCTCGCCGTCGACGTCGGCGGCGATGGATGGCTCGGTCTCCAGCAGCATCTCGCCGCCGGTGACGAACGGCCCGCCCGCCAGGCTGCGCCAGCGCCCGCCCGCCGCCCGCACCATCGTCTCGGCGATCAGCCGGAGCCGCTTGCCCGAGCCGAGCTGGTAGGCGACCAGGCGGCGGTTGTCGATGCTGATGTCCCGGGCGATCTGCCAGCCGCCGTGGTAGCGCCCGTTGGCGATGTTGAGCTGGTGGGTCAGCAGCTCGTGACGCCGGCCGTCGACGGTGATGAAGGCGCGGAAGGGCTTGTGCCCGGGCAGGACGGCGAGCGCCGTCAGCGGGTAGGCGGCTCGGCCGAGCGCGCGCTTGAGCCAGGGCTTCACCGTTCCGGCGACCTCGACCGACACCCCGAAGCTGGCGAGGTTGGCGAAGGGGCGGTCGCCCGCCATGCCGAGGTCGATGTCGGCGACCTTGCCCCTGCTGAACACCTTGACGGCCTGGGCGAGGTCGAGGGGCAGGCCGAGGCTGCGGGCGAAGTTGTTGGTGGTGCCGAGCGGCAGCACGCCGAGCGCGACGTCGCGGTGGGCGACGTGCTTGACGGCCTCGCTCAGGCTGCCGTCGCCCCCGCCGACCACGAGCAGGTCGGGCCGCTGGTCCAGCGCCTCGTTGATCGTCTGCGGGAGCCGCGACGGATCCATGACCGCGTACGACCGCAGCGGGCGGAACCCGTCGGCCTCCAGCAGCCGCAGCGACGCGAAGTAGCTGTGGCGCCCCTTGCGGGATCGGGTGTTCACCACCAGGACGGCCCGGCGCAGGTCGCGGATCGCCGCCGTGTGCTCCGCTTTGCTCCGCAGCTCGCTCACCGATCTTCCGTCCTTAGCGTTTCCGGGGGGACATGCCGTGCAGTCGCGAAAGGTCCTGGACAGCGTACGGGACGGGCACGGCGTTGCCGTACCCGTCCCGTCGGCCTTATGGCTGGGTTACTTCGGGGGTGTTACTTCTTCGGCGCGGTGAACTGCGCGATCACGCCGAGGTTGCCCGGCAGCGGGGCGAGGAGCTGGATCTTGACGCCGAGCTGCTTGCCCTCGTCACCGGGGTTGCCGGAGCCGAGGGTGAAGCCGTTGATGTCCTCCCCGTACAGGTCGGTCGCGGGGGTGCCGTCGGGGTTGACCACGCGCAGGGAGTACGGCTCGTTGTTCTTGGACGGGACGACCGCGGAGCCGTCGCGGAACCGGTAGAACAGGCCCGTGTCGCGGCTCTCCAGGCCGGGGTACCAGCCCTTGGCGTCGGTGAACGTGGCGACCGGGTTCTGCGGCTGGAACTGCGTGCAGTACTCGGTGAACGCCGCGCCCTCGATGCACTCCTTGAAGGGGTACGTCTTGATGAAACCGAAGGCCGCGTTGGAGGCCTGCGGGCGGGACGGGATGTTCTTCAGCGTGCTGGTGTCGATCGTGGCCGCCTCGCCGGTGCGGCGCAGCGGGTCGAAGTGGGAGTCCACCAGCAGGAGCTGGCCCTTGGAGCCCGGGGACGGCAGCTCCCAGACGTTGCTCGCCGGGTTGTTGTAGCCGAGCGAGGCGTCACGCAGCCACACGAGCATGCCCGGGGCGTTGTAGCGGACCTTCTCGACCTTCCACGCGCCCTGGCGGTTCCAGGTCGTGTCGTAGGTGTAGTTCAGGCCCTTGTCGAAGCCGTCGAGGTTGCGCCACTCGGCGAGGTAGTACTGGGCGCTCTTCAGGAAGCCCGGGTGCTGCACCCAGCCCGCGCCGGTGGTGTCGACGAAGGTGCCCTTGACGGCGGTCCAGCCGGCCGCGCCGGACTCGACGTCGTCGCTCCAGACGGTGCTGCCGCCGCTGACGACCGAGAAGTCGTCGACGAACCAGCCGCGCTGGTTGGCGGCGGCGTCGGTGGCGTACCGGAGGCGGAGCTTGACGTTCTGGCCGGCGAACGGAGCAAGGTCGGCGTAGTAGTGCTGCCAGCCGCCGGAGTCGCCGGTCAGGCCGTACTTCTTGTTGCCGTAGTCCTTCAGCCGCTTGTTCGGGTCGGCGTAGCCGTCGTCGGTGGAGACGAGCGCGCCGTCCGCGCCGTAGATCTTCTGCTCGTTCCAGGTCGTGCCGCCGTCGGTGGAGACCTCGACGAAGCCGAAGTCCCAGTCGCCTTCGATGGTGTAGTCGTTCCAGAACCAGAACCTGGTGTCGGCCCCGGCCGGGACGGCGATGTCGCGGGTCAGCTTGACGTCGGCCCAGTCCTGGTCGTTGCTCGCCCAGTAGACCTTGGTGCCGCTGTGCGGGGTCGTGAGCGTGACGTCCTTGTCCGGCAGGTTGACCCGGACGCCGTCCTCGGTGAGCTTGGGCGTGCGCGAGGACTGGCCCACGGTGACGAGCTTGGTGCCGTCACCGGGGTTGAGGACCTTCGGGTTGGCCCAGCCGAGCACCCACTTGTCCCACAGGCCCATGTGGATCGGCAT
Organism: Sphaerisporangium sp. NPDC051011; assembly: GCF_040653595.1. Classification (NCBI taxonomy): domain Bacteria; kingdom Bacillati; phylum Actinomycetota; class Actinomycetes; order Streptosporangiales; family Streptosporangiaceae; genus Sphaerisporangium; species Sphaerisporangium sp. NPDC051011. The sequence goes on from NZ_JBFAGG010000001.1 coordinate 83,788, forward strand.
GGACTGGAAGATCGGGCCGGAGTGGGAGCCGGTGGACATGAGGTCCCAGAACTCGACGTCGCTGTCACCGGAGCCGGTCGCGTCGTAGAGGTCGGGCAGGCCGAGGTCGTGGCCGTACTCGTGGGCGAACACGCCGACACCCGAGTTCTCCGGCTGCACGATGTAGTTGGAGATCTTGATCGAGGTGCCGGGGATGGTGTAGCCGCCGGGGATCGCGCTGGAGTGGGCCCAGATCGCGAAGGTGCCCTGGGCGCCGCCGCCGCTGGACTTGTCCTCACCGGCGTGGACGAGCACCAGGTGGTCGATCACGCCGTCGGGCTCGTTGTAGTTGCCGTCGCCGTCGGCGTCGGAGGTGTCCTCCTGGTCGTAGTCGGCCCAGGGGAAGTTCGGGTTCGCCTTGACCAGCTCGTTCACGGCGTCCACGCCGAGCTGGGCGGCGCCGCGCGGGTTGTCGGGGTGGCCGGAGGAGTCCTGGATGGCGGCGTGGCAGGCGCCGGCGCCGTACCAGGCCTCGGAGTGCGGGACCTTGATCCAGCCGATCGCCTCACCGGTGACGGTGTAGGCGCCCTTGGACATCTCCTCGTACATGTTCTTCATGGTGTAGCCGGAGATGTCGATGCCCGGCTTGCCGTCACGGGGGTCCTTCAGGTCCGTGCGGACCCGCTGGGTGATGCCCGTGCCGGAGTAGAGCATGTTGTTGTAGTGGGCGTTGTTGAAGTCCGCCACCCACATGGAGTTGTTGTCCTTGCCGCCCCCCGCGGCCAGGGCGGGGTTCGGGATCGTGTTGTGCAGCGGCCCGTTGATCTTGGTACCGGGCGGCTCGGTGACGCAGTCGTCCGCGTTGGCCGTCGACTTCGGGTGGCTGAACCCGGAGAAGTCGTCGTTGGCGTTCTCGTTGAACTCGACCAGCAGCGTGAGCAGCTTGGCCTTGTTCGTCGTCTTCGCCTTCTTGTACAGGAACTCGTAGGGGTTCTTGCCGGTGTGGACGGCCTGGCGCTCGTGCTTGGCGAGCTCACGCGCCGCGACCGGGTTGCCGTCGGCGAACTTGTGGTCGATGTCCTCGACGGTGGGGGTGCCCGCCCGCCGCTTACCGGTGGCGGTGTCCACCTTCTCGTCGGACTTCGACGCGGTGTCGCTCTGCACCCGCGGCGGCGCGTAGTTGATGTAGTAGTCGCTCGCCTTGGGCACGTACCTGGCGACCGTCGTGTCCCCCGACGCCGCGGCGCCCGTGACCGCGAGGCCGGCGGCCGCCAGTCCCACGACCGGCAGCACGGCGACGAGCCGCCTGATTTTACGTGACAACAGGATTCCTCCTCCGCCCGTGGCCGGGCTTCACCCGGGTTCACCGGGCGACGTCCAAGGCGCGCCGGGATGGACGCGCCAGCAGTGGAGATCCGGTGCGTCCACCATGGAACGCCCCAGAATCGGCAAAGCGGACGTTAGAGGAAAAAGTAAAGTTACAGTAAAGTCGTCCGAGGATGTTGTGAAATTGTCATACGGATCGGACGGCGGGGGCGGGGTTTGCGGCTTCCGGGACGTCCACTATCCCCTTTACCGGCGCACACGACTAGACATATCGCCCCTTGCCCTGATTGGTCGGGTTTTCCAGGGAGAACGTACAGTCACAGGCGTGAACGCTCTCGCTGACCTGGTCGACGCCCTCCCCGCCGGACGAGTCCTGACAGATCCAGACGTCACCGGCTCCTACGCCCGCGACCAGACCTTCCTGGTGCCGGGCACCCCGCTGTGCGTCGTGACAGCCCAGACCCGCGACGATGTCGTCACGACCCTGCGCTGGGCCACCGAGCACCGCGTGCCGGTCGTCCCCCGGGGCGCGGGCACCGGGCTCGCGGGCGGCGCGACGGCCGTCGACGGCTGCGTGACGCTGTCCCTCGCGCGCATGACCGCCATCCGCGAGCTGTCCCCCGCCGACGAGATCGCCGTCGCCGAGCCCGGCGTGATCACCGCCGACCTGGACCGCGCCGCGCGCGAGCACGGGCTGATGTACGCCCCCGACCCGTCGTCCTACGAGATCTCCACCATCGGCGGCAACCTCGCCACCAACGCGGGCGGGCTGCGCTGCGTGAAGTACGGCGTCACCCGCGACTCCGTGCTCGGCCTGGAGGTCGTGCTGGCCGACGGCAGGGTCATCTCGACCGGGCGCCGCACCATGAAGGGCGTGACCGGGTACGACCTGACGGGCCTGTTCGTCGGCTCGGAGGGCACGCTCGGCGTGATCACCTCGGCCACCCTGCGGCTGCGCCGGGCCCCCACCCTGCCGCCGGTCACCATCGCCGCCGAGTTCCCCTCGCTGCGCGCCGCGGGCGACGCCGTGGCCGCCATCGTCGCGGCCGGGTGCCGGCCGTCGCTGCTGGAGCTGATGGACCGCAACACGCTCAAGGCGATCGACGACTGGAAGAACATCGGCCTCGAACCCGGCGTCCAGGCCATGCTGATCGCGCAGGCGGAGGGCGACACGCCCGGCGACGCCGCCGAGATGGCACGGCTGTGCGAGCGGAACGGGGCAGGCTTCGTGGCGGTGTCCTCAACGCCGGAGGAGACCGAGGAGCTGATCGGCATCCGGCGCCTGGCCTACTCCGCCAAGGAGCGGCTCGGGGCGTGCCTGGTGGAGGACGTGTGCGTCCCCCGGTCGGTGCTGCCGGACATGATCTCCGCGGTCGAGCGGGCCGCCGTTCGCCACGACGTGCTGATCTGCACGATCGCGCACGCCGGGGACGGGAACCTGCACCCGGTGTTCGTCTTCGACCGGAGCCTGCCCGAGCCGCCGGAGAACGTCTGGGCGGCGGCCGACGAGGTCTTCCACGCCGCGCTCGACCTCGGCGGCACGCTCACGGGCGAGCACGGCGTCGGGCTGCTCAAGCGGCGCTGGCTCGGCCTGGAGAACGGGCCGGTGGTGAGCGAGGTCCAGCGGGGGATCAAGCAGGTCTTCGACCCTTTGGGCATTCTGAACCCCGGCAAGGCCATCTGACGCGGAACTGACCATGAACCCCCGGTATCACGTGTCTCGCTGGTAGCGTTCTTTCGCAGAACGGGCAGACGGGCGGATATCGGGGGTCGGGGTGGCACAGGCGCTCACGGACGAAGATCCGCGCCGCCTCGGCGCGTTCGAGATCATCGGGCGCCTCGGCGAGGGAGGCCAGGGCGTCGTCTACCTCGGCAGGGCCACCGACGGGCGGCAGGTGGCGATCAAGCTCCTGCACGCGCGGCTGTCCTCCGACCCCGAGGCCCGGGGACGCTTCCTGCGCGAGGTCTCGGTCGCGCAGCGCGTGGCCCGGTTCTGCACCGCCGCCGTCCTGCACGCCGACCTCGCCGGCAACCGGCCGTACATCGTCAGCGAGTACGTGCCGGGGCCGTCCCTGCGCCAGCTCGTCGAGCGCGAAGGGCCGCGCCAGGGCGCCGCGCTGGACCGCCTGGCGATCAGCACGGCGACCGCGCTCTCGGCGATCCACCGGGCGGGCATCCTGCACCGCGACCTCAAGCCCGCCAACGTGCTCATGGGCCCGGAAGGCCCCGTGGTCATCGACTTCGGCATCGCCAAGGCGCTGGACTCCCCCGGCGCGACCATCACCCAGGACACCCTCGGCACCCCGTCGTACCTGGCGCCCGAGCAGCTCAGGGGCGCGCCCGTCACGCCCGCCGTGGACCTGTTCGCCTGGGGCGTCACGATGGTCTTCGCCGCCACCGGACGACCGGCCTTCGGCGCGGACTCGATCCCCGCGGTGATCAACCGCATCCTCAACGAGAGTCCCGACCTGTCCGCGCTGGACGGGCCGCTGCGCGACATCGTGGCCGCGTGCCTGTCGAAGGACCCCGCCCGGCGGCCCACGGCCGACGACGTCGTCGGCCACCTGATGGGCCGGGCGATCGCCCCGCCACCGGGGACCCCCGGCCCTCCGGGGACGCCCACACTGGGGACGCCCACGCTGGGGGCCGCACGACCGGGAACGCCCGGGGCGGCCAGGCCGGACCGGCGCGAGACGCGGCGCGGGCGCAGGGCCGTCCTGATGCCGGTCGCGGCGGGAGCGGTGGCCGCCGTCCTGGCCGCGGGCGGCGCGCTGATCGTCCAGACGGTCGCCTCCTCGGCGGCCCCGGCCCCGTCACCGGCCGCGCCCACGAGCTCCGATCCGCTGGTGGAAGGCACCTCCTCGGTCGCGCCCTCCCCGGTCCCGAGCACCCCGCACCCGTCGCGGAGCCGCACGCCCCACCCCACGGCCGGGACGACGCGCCAGGCCACCGCCCCGGCCAAGCCCACCCACGCCGCGAGGGCCTCGGCGTCCCCGTCACCGTCGAAGGCGCCGTCGAGAAAGCCGTCGAACTCCCCGTCCGCCTCGGCCGAGCCCACGCGCTCGCCGACCCCCACGGCGAAGCCGACCGCGACGAGCAAGCCCACGGCGAGCCCGACGGCCAAGCCCACCGTCACGCCCACGCCCAAGCCGACCGTCACGCCCACGACGCAGCCCACGGTGAAGCCGACCCCCAAACCCACGCCCAAGCCGAACCCGTACACGGCGGCCCAGGTGTGCGGGGCGGGGTACAAGGTGCTCGAATCCCACGCGTTCGGACCCGGGACGGCCTATCTGCTCTACAACGCCACAGCGGGGAAGAACTGCGTCGTCACGCTGTCGAAGTACGTCGTGCCGCAGAAGGTCAGGATGATCGCGATCCTCCAGGTGAAGGGCGGCGCCACCGGGAACGACACGGGCAACTACACGGCCTACGCCGGGCCGGTCCGCCTCGCCGCCAAGAAGGTGTGCGTGATCTGGGGCGGCGGGTACGGCTCCGTCACGTGGAAGAGCGGCTGGTCCCACTGCGGCTGACCGGGTCCCGCGCCGAAACCGTCGGCGCGGTGTAATACCTTCTGGGCCAGGCTTCTGGATCAGGCCACCGGCATCCGGGGAGTGAAGCGTGATCGACAGCAGGCTCGACACCGCGAGCGCCGACCACCGGGCGAGGCGCGAGGCCATGCTGGCCAAACTGCGCGACCTGGAGGCCGAGCAGGCCAAGGCCGTGGCGGGCGGCGGGCCCAAGTACGTCGAGCGCCACCACGGGCGCGGCAAGCTGCTCGCCCGCGAACGCGTCGAGCTGCTCCTGGACCCCGACTCGCCCTTCCTGGAGCTGTCGCCGCTCGCCGCGTGGGGCACCGACTTCCCCGTGGGCGCGAGCGTGGTCACCGGCATCGGGGTGGTCGAGGGCGTCGAGTGCGTGATCACCGCCAACGACCCGACCGTGCGCGGCGGCGCGTCGAACCCGTGGACGCTGCGCAAGACGCTGCGCGCGGCCGACATCGCGCTGGAGAACCGGCTCCCGCTGATCAACCTGGTCGAGTCGGGCGGCGCCGACCTGCCCACCCAGAAAGAGATCTTCATTCCCGGCGGGCGCGTGTTCCGCGACTTGACCCGCCTGTCGGCCGCCGGAGTCCCCACCGTCGCCATCGTCTTCGGCAACTCGACCGCGGGCGGCGCCTACGTCCCGGGCATGAGCGACCACGTGGTCATGGTCAAGGAACGCGCCAAGGTCTTCCTGGGCGGCCCGCCGCTGGTCAAGATGGCCACCGGCGAGGAGGCCGACGACGAGTCGCTGGGCGGCGCCGAGATGCACGCCCGGGTCTCGGGCCTCGCCGACCACCTCGCGCTGGACGAGCACGACGCGCTGCGCCTCGGCCGCCGCATCGTGCGGCGCCTCAACCACCGCAAGCCCGGCCCGCCACCGGGCCCCGCGCGGCCTCCCCTCTACGACGAGGAAGAGCTGCTCGGCATCGTCCCCGAGGACCTGCGCGTCCCGTTCGACCCGCGCGAGGTGATCGCCCGCGTCGTCGACGCCAGCGAGTTCGACGAGTTCAAGCCGCTGTACGGCGAGAGCCTGGTCACGGGGTGGGCCGAGCTGCACGGGTACCCGATCGGCATCCTGGCCAACGCCCGCGGCGTGCTGTTCAGCGAGGAGTCGCGGAAGGCGGCGCAGTTCATCCAGCTCGCCTGCCGCGCGCGCACCCCGCTGCTGTTCCTGCAGAACACCACCGGCTACATGGTCGGCAAAGAGTACGAGCAGGGCGGCATCATCAAGCACGGCGCCATGATGATCAACGCGGTGTCCAACTCGACCGTCCCGCACCTCACCGTCGTGATGGGCGCCTCCTACGGGGCGGGCAACTACGGCATGTGCGGGCGGGCGTACGACCCGCGCTTCCTGTTCTCGTGGCCGAGCGCCAAGTCGGCCGTCATGGGCCCCGCCCAGCTCGCCGGGGTGCTCTCGATCGTCGGGCGGGCCGCCGCGCAGGCCCGCGGCCAGGTCTACGACGAGGAGGCCGACGCGGCGATGCGCCAGATGGTCGAGACGCAGATCGAGTCGGAGTCGCTGCCGTTCTTCCTGTCCGGGCGGCTGTACGACGACGGGGTGATCGACCCGCGCGACACCCGCACCGTCCTCGGCCTGTGCCTGTCCGCCATCGGCAACGCCCCCGCCCCCGCCGAACCCGGGTTCGGCGTCTTCCGGATGTGAGCCCATGATCAGTCGCCTGCTGGTGGCCAACCGCGCCGAGATCGCCCGCCGCGTCTTCCGCACGTGCCGCGACCTCGGCATCGAGACGGTCGCGGTGTACTCCGACGCCGACGCCGGCTCCCCGCACGCCGCCGAGGCCGACCACGCCGTGCGGCTGCCCGGCGCCAGGCCCGCCGACACCTACCTCGACATCGAGGCGGTCGTGGACGCGGCGCTGCGGGCGGGCGCCGACGCCGTCCACCCCGGCTACGGATTCCTGTCCGAGAACGCCGCGTTCGCGCGGGCCGTCCTTTCCGCCGGGCTGACGTGGGTGGGGCCGGGGCCGGACGCGATCGCCCGCATGGGATCCAAGATCGAGGCCAAGGCGCTGATGGCCGGGGCCGGGGTGCCGGTGCTCGCCTCGGTCTCCGCCGAGTCCGCGGACGGCCTGCCGTACCCGCTGCTGGTGAAGGCCTCGGCGGGCGGCGGCGGGCGCGGCATGCGCGTCGTCCGCGACCCTGCCGGGCTGGCGTCCGCGCTCGAAGCGGCCGGAGGCGAGGCGCTGGCGGCGTTCGGCGACGGCACCTTGTTCGTCGAGCCCCTGCTGGAGCACGCCCGCCACGTCGAGGTGCAGGTCCTCGCCGACGCCCACGGCACCGTCTGGACGCTGGGCGAGCGCGAGTGCTCGATCCAGCGCCGCCACCAGAAGGTCGTCGAGGAGACGCCCTCCCCGGGCCTGTCCCCCGCCGTCCGCGAGGAACTGCGCGAGGCCGCCGTCCGAGCCGCCAAGGCGATCGGCTACGCCGGGGCGGGCACCGTCGAGTTCCTGGTCCGGGAGGACGCCCACGGGCACACCGTCGCGTTCCTGGAGATGAACACGCGGTTGCAGGTCGAGCATCCGGTGACCGAATGCGTGTACGGCGTCGACCTGGTGCGCCTGCAACTGGAGGTCGCCGAGGGCGCCCGCCTGCCCGCCGAGCCGCCCGAGCCGTCCGGCCACGCCATCGAGGTCCGCCTGTACGCCGAGGACCCCGCCGACGGGTGGCGTCCCCAGGCGGGCACGCTGCGCCTGTTCGAGGTGCCGGGCGTGGACGCCCGCTTCGGGACGCCCGCCGGGGCGGCGTACGGCCTGCGGCTGGACTCGGGGGTCGAGACGGGGTCGCGCGTCGGCACGCACTACGACCCGATGCTGGCCAAGGTGATCGCCTGGGGACCCGAGCGCGCGGCGGTGGCGCGGCGCCTCGCGTCCGCGCTGGCCCGCGCGCGCGTGCACGGCCTGACCACCAACCGCGACCTGCTCGTGCGCGTACTGCGGCACGAGGCGTTCCTGGCGGGCGACACCCACACCGGCTTCCTGGACGTCCACGACCTCACGTCCGTGCCGGCACCCGCGTCCGGCACGGCGTCCGCGCCCGTGGCCCGGTCCGCTTCCGAGACCGGATCAGAGTCCGGATCCGAGGCCGCTTTCGAGGCCGGATCAGAGGCCGAGCCCCGGGCCGAGTCCAGGGCCCCGGCCGTCGCGGGGGTGCCGTTGTCGGCGCTGGCCGCCGCGCTCGCGCTCGCCGCGGGTCGCCGGGCCGCCGCGCCGGTGCTGGGCGGGCTGCCGAGCGGCTGGCGCAACGTCCCCTCCCAGCCGCAGCGCGCCGCGTTCGAAGGGCCGGGCGGGCGGGTCGAGATCGCCTACCGGCTGACCCGCGACGGCCTGCGCGCCGAGGGCTTCGATGACGTCCGGCTCGTCTCGGCCACCCCCGCGCTGGTCGTCCTCGACGTCGCCGGGGTCGCCCGGCCCTTCACCGTCGCCCGGTACCCCGGCGGCGCACGTGCCCGCGCGTACGACGCCGCGCATGACGACGTGTACGTGGACTCTCCTCTCGGCTCGGTCCGGCTGACGGCGCTGCCCAGGCTCCCCGAGCCGGTCGCGCGGCTCGCCCCCGGTTCCCTGCTCGCCCCCATGCCGGGTACGGTCCTGCGGGTCGAGGTCGCGTCCGGGGCCCTGGTCGCCGCCGGGCAGCCGATCCTGACGCTGGAGGCGATGAAGATGGAGCACGAGATCCGCGCCCCCTCGGCCGGGGTGCTGTCCGCGCTGAACGCGACGCCCGGCCTCCAGGTGGAGGCGGGGGCGGTCCTGGCCGTGATCGAGGATGCTCAGTGAGAAGGAAGGTGCTGCGGTGACCACGCTGGTCCACCACGAGACGGGGGGCGGGGTCGCCACCGTCACCCTGGACTCGCCGTCCAACCGGAACGCGCTGTCGGTGCGCCTCCTCGGCGAGCTGGAGCGCGCGCTGCAGGACGCCATCGGCGACGAGGCCGTGCGTGTGATCGTGCTCACCGGCACGGGCCCGGTGTTCTGCTCCGGCGCCGACCTCAAGGAGCAGGCGCCCGCGCGCGCCGAGCGCCCGGACGACGCGCCGGTCACCGCCTCCTTCCCCGGCATCATGAGCACGATCTGGCAGAGCCCCAAGCCGGTGGTCTGCCGGCTGAACGGCACCGCCCGCGCCGGAGGGCTCGGGCTCGTGGCCGCGTGCGACTTCGCCATCGCGCCCGACTCGGCGACGTTCGCGTTCAGCGAGGTGCGGCTCGGCGTCGTCCCCGCGATGATCTCGGTGACGGTGCTGCGGCGGCTCGACCCGCGCGCCGCCGCCGAGTACTTCCTCACCGGCGAGGTGTTCGACGCCGCCCGCGCCGCCGAGATCGGCCTGCTGACCCGGGCCGTCCCGGCGGAGGAGCTCGACGCCACGGTCGCGCGGTACGTGGACATGCTCCTGCGCGGCGGTCCCGAGGCGCTGGCGATCACCAAGCGGCTGGTCCGGGAGGTTCCGGGCATGACGGTGGACGAGGGCATGCGGCGCATGGCCGAGCTGTCCGCCCAGCGCTTCACCTCCGCCGAGGGGCAGGAGGGTCTGCGGGCCTTCATGCAGAAGCGCCCGGCCTCGTGGGTCCCCTCCGCCGGGGACCCCGCCACATGACGACCTCCGGCGCCCCGCTGCGCGTCGCCAACTGCAGCGGGTTCTACGGCGACCGGCTGTCGGCCGCCCGCGAGATGGTCGAGGGCGGGCCGATCGACGTGCTCACCGGGGACTGGCTGGCCGAGCTCACCATGCTGATCCTCGCCGGCAACCGGCTGAAGGGCCGCCCCGGGTACGCGCGCACGTTCCTCACCCAGATGGAGCAGGTCCTCGGCACGTGCCTGGACCGGGGCATCAAGATCGTGTCGAACGCGGGCGGCCTGGACCCGGCCGGGTGCGCGCGGGCCGTCGCCGAGCTGGCCGGCCGGCTCGGGCTGGACGCGCGGGTCGCGCACGTGACCGGCGACGACCTGACCGGCCGGGACCTCGGCGCCCTCGGCGCCCTGGTGAACCTCGACACCGGTGAGCGGCTGGAGGCCGCGCCCCTGACCGCCAACACCTACCTCGGCGGCCGGCCCATCGCCGCAGCCCTGGAGCTCGGCGCCGACGTCGTGGTGACCGGCAGGGTGACCGACGCAGCGCTGGTGACCGGCCCGGGCATGTGGCGGTTCGGCTGGGGTCCGGGCGACCTCGACGCGCTCGCCGGGTCGGTCGTCGCCGGGCACGTCATCGAGTGCGGCTGCCAGGCGACCGGCGGCAACTACGCGTTCTTCGCCGAGGTACCCGATCTCGCGCACTGCGGCTTCCCGATCGCCGAACTGCACGCCGACGGCTCCAGCGTGATCACCAAGCATCCGGGCACGGGCGGCCGTGTGTCGGTCGGCACGGTGACCGCGCAGCTCCTGTACGAGATCGGCTCGCCCCGCTACCTCGGCCCGGACGTCGTGGCGCGGTTCGACACGATCCGCCTGGAACCGGACGGCGAGGACCGCGTCCGCGTCTCGGGCGTCCGGGGCGAACCGCCGCCGGGCACGCTGAAGGTCGCCCTCAACCACCTCGGCGGTTACCGCAACACCATGACGCTCGTCCTCACCGGCCTGGACATCGAGGCCAAGGCGCGGGTCGCGCTGGACGCCGTGTTCGCCCGCGTCCCGCGCGAGTCCTTCGACCAGGTGCACGTGGAGCTGACGCCCCTGGCCGCGCCGGACGGGCCGGGCGCGCTCGCGCTGCTGCGCGTCACGGTGATGGACGCCGACGAGAGGAAGGCGGGGCGCGCGTTCTCCTCCGCCGTCGTCGAGACGGGGCTCGCGAGCTTCCCGGGGTTCTACGCGCTCACTCCTCCGGGCGAGGCGTCGGCGTACGGGGTGTACTGGCCGGGCGCCGTCCCCGCCGGCGCCGTGCGGGCCGAGGTGTGGTTCGGCGACGCGCGCGCCTGGCAGGACTCCCCCGCCGATCGCCCGCCCGCCGAGGCCCTGGCTCCGGACGGCGAGGCCCTGGGTCTGGACGGCACGACGGGCGATCCCGGCGCCGCGAGCCCGGCGGCGAGCGGGGAGGGCGGCGGCACCGTCCGGGAGGTCCCGCTGGGGACGGTCGCGGGGGCCCGGTCCGGCGACAAGGGCGGCAACGCCAACCTCGGCGTCTGGGTGCGCACGGACGCCGAGTACGCCTGGCTGGACGGCTTCCTGACCGCCGAGCGGCTGCGGAGCCTCCTCCCGGCCCTGTCCTCGTGCCGGATCGACCGCCACCGGCTGCCGAACCTGCGCGCGCTGAACTTCGTCGTGCACGGCCTGCTCGGGCGGGGCGTGGCGGCGAGCCCGCGCATGGACGCCCAGGCCAAGGCGCTGGGAGAGGAGCTCAGGGCGGTGATGGTCCCGATTCCTATAACCGTTGGACAGCCGGGCGCGGGTCTAGCAGGCTCCTGCCATGACACGAACGGACACACCTCCCACCTGGGATGAACGCGCCACACTGACCACCATGCTCGACTACGTCCGGGCCACGGTCCACGCCAAGTGCGAGGGCCTGGCCGAGGACGACGCTCGCGCCACGCCGCTGCCCACCTCGCCGCTGATGAGCATCAGCGCGCTGGTCAGCCACGTGCGGTGGGTGGAGTACTCCTGGATCCAGGTCCGGCTGCTCGGCGAGGAGAACCGCGGCCCCTGGACCGACGAGGACCCCGACCGCGAGATGCGGATCGCGGCCGAGATCCCGCTGGACCGGCTCCTGAAGGAGTACGAGGAGCAGTGCGCGCGCTACCGCGAGCTGGTGGCCGTGACCGACCTCGACACCGTGGCGAAGAAGCCCACGAGGAGCGGCACGTACGTCACGCTGCGCTGGATCATGCACCACCTCATCGAGGAAACCGCCCGACACAACGGACATATCGACATTCTTCGGGAGATGGCGGACGGCGTCACCGGGGACTGACCTCCGCGACATGTCCAGATAATCTACAATTGCGCGCAATTGTGCTGTTTCGGCAGCATTACGGGGAAGGAGGATATTTATGCGCCTGCGGTTCCTGGGGTCCACATCCGAGGCCGGCGCGTGCCCGTCGCTGTACGAGACCGACCGGGGCACGATCGTCGTCCAGGGCCTCACGCTCACCGACCCGGACGCCCGGGCCGACCTGCGCGATGTCCTGGACGGCGAGTCGGCCGTGGAGGTGCCGCGCGCGCTCCTGGTGGAGGTCGCGCGCACGCTCCTGTCCGGGCCCGAACCGGACATCACGGTAGTTGATCACCAATAGGGAGATCCCTATGGCACCGGAGCCCCGACCGGTCTAACCTCGTGCGAGTTCGAGGCCGACCGGAGGGTGAGGGTGAGCAGCTTTCAGCAGGCGCGGATCGACCTGGGCACCCGGCTCCGCCACCTGCGCGAGGCGGCCCAGTTGTCCGGCAAGGACCTCGCGGCGCGCCTGAACTGGCAGGCGTCCAAGGTCTCCCGCATCGAGAACGCCCGGCAGACCGCCACCGAGGACGACGTCGTGGTGTGGGGCCAGGCCGTCGAGGCTGCGCCCGAGGTCATCGACGAGCTGATCGCCGAGGCCATCGGCCTGCTGGAGCGGCACGACTCCTGGCGCCAGCGGCACAAGAGCGGACTGGCGGCGCTCCAGGAGGACATCCGCGACCTCGAGTCGCGCACCAGGCTGTTCCGCGCGTTCGAGCCCGGCGTCATCATGGGCCTCCTCCAGACGGCCGAGTACGCGCGCAACATCTTCTGCAAGGTCCGACGCATCTACGGCGCCACCGACGACGTCGACGCCGCGATCCGCGTCCGCATGCGCCGTCAGGAGATCCTCTACGACCCCGAGCGCCGGTTCCGCTTCGTCGTCCCCGAGGCCGCGCTGCGTTACCGGCTCGCCCCGGACGAGGTGATGCGCGGCCAGCTCGACCGGCTACTCGCCGTGACCACCCTGCCGAACGTCGAGTTCGGCGTGATCCCCTTCTCGGCCGAGCTGCCGTCCACGTTGCTGAACGGTTTCTGGATCTACAACGAGTCCCTCGTGGGCGTGCCCACCCGCACCAAGGACCTCCAGCTCCGCGACCCGGAGGACGTCGCGTTCTACGCGAGCGCCTTCGAGGATCTGTGCGAGGTCGCGGTGTTCCGTGAGAGGGCGCGCGAGGTGATCGTCCGGGTGCTCTCGGACTTCGCCCACCGGACGACCCATAACTCACCGAAAGCCACGTAACCGAAATATTTGGATGAATCCGCCCTAACCCTCCGGCCTGGTGCCCGAAAATTCCGGTTGGGGCCAACAATCGCTCCCTAATACTCACAATTGCTTGCCCGCTACGCCAAGATCATGCAATCCTGACTTCTACGGTAGAAGCGGAGGTGAGGAGTGCATGCTGGACACCATGTCCTGCCTTGAGCGGTTCGCCCTCGCGGCCCGCGGACATATCGACCTTTCCGTGCGCGTCCTCGGCGGCACTCCGGTCACCGTCCGCGTCCGGAACCGTTTCAGCAGCACGCTGAACGAGGTCGTCACCTGCAGCTCCGACGGAGTCTTCCTCACCTCCTGGGGCTACCGGCTCGGCACCGCCGACAACGTCGAGGCCGCCGCGGCCCGCCTGGCCTACCTCCTCGCCGCCATGCCCGCCTGAGACCCGCTTCGGCCGGTCACGCGCGGAGCGGTCACCGAACGTCACAGCAGGACGGCACAGCCGCGCTCACGGAGCGTGTCGAGGACGGCGGGGTGCCCCTCCAGCTTGTTCCAGCGCAGATCGAGCTTCTCCAGGCGGGGCAGCGCGGCGAGGGCCTCCGGGAGATCACGCAGGCGGTTGTTCCGCAGGTCGAGGTGGGTCAGCGCGGTCAGCCCGCCGACGGCGTCCGGCAGTCGGGTGAGCACGTTGTCCCGCAGGTCGAGCACGCGCAGCTCGCGCAGGCCGCCGAGCGCGGAGGGCAGCCCGGCGAGGCGGTTTCCGCGCAGGTGCAGCTCACGCAGCGCGGCGAGGCGCCCGAACGACTCGGGCAGCGCGGTCAGACGGTTGTTGTAGAGCCTGAGCTCGACCAGCCCGGCGAGGTCGCCCAGGCTGCCGGGCAGGCCGGTCAGCCGGTTGTCGGTGAGGTTCAGGTACGCCAGCCGGCGCAGCCTCCCCAGCGAGGATGGCACCGAGGTGAAGCCGTTGTCGCTCAGGTACAGGTAGTCGGTGAGGTTCACCAGGTCGCCGATCGCCTCGGGGATCCGCGCCAGGCGGTTGTGCCCGAGGTCGAGCATGCGCAGCTCCCGCAGGCGGCCGAGGCCCTCGGGGATCTCCGTGATCGCGTTCTCGGCCAGGTTGAGCGAACGCAGCCCCGTCAGGCGCCACACCGCGTCCGGTACGGAGGTGAGCGCGTTGCCGCCCGCCGCGAGGTGCCGCAGGTTCGCCAGCCGGTCCAGGTCCGCGGGCAGCTCGGCGACGCGGTTGCCATAGAAGGAGAGCGTGGACAGCCCGGACAGGTTCAGGACGAGCCGGGGGAACGCGTCGAGGGCGTTGCCGTCCAGGTGAAGTTCCCGTAGAGCGCCGAGGCGGGCGATCTCCGTCGGCAGGGCGGTGAGCCGGTTCCCGTCGAGGTTGAGCGTGACCAGCCCGCTCAAGCCGCCGATCGAGCCCGGAAGCCCGGTGAGGTGATTCCACGCCAGGTCGATCCGCCGCAGGCTCGTCAGCTCACCGACCTCCTCGGGAAGGACGTCCAGCCCGAGCCCGGGAGCCGACAGCTCGACCACTCCACCATCCCGATGGACCAATGCCTCCGCAGGCAGCACACGCACCGCCGTACCGTACCGCCCTGCTCCCTTCCCCTTGAAGCGAGACGTCCACCGAGCGCTTCCACCAAATCGGCCGCGGCGCCCATCGCAACGGCCATGGCGATCGGCGGACGCAGAGCCCCCGGTGCAAAGACGACCCGGGGCTCTGTGCTGACCTTTATCCATGCCTATGAGGTGTCACATCCCTGTTCGCTTCTCTCGATGAACCTCCTTTCCCGTAGTGAGAGGGGACGGGAGGATTCGAACCTCCGAGGTCCCCCGGCCGGTCGGTGAAGGCGCCCCGGATCTCGGTCCTGAGACGGTGGTGAACACGCTCGCGGCGCCCGGCCGAGCGGCCGGAGTTGATATCGGTAAGTACGGCTATCAGAACCTGCGGAATGACTGAAGTGCGGGTGGCAGCGTCCGAAGGCACGACCACGATCGAATAGCCGCCGACCAGATATCCGCCTCGTCGGACGACAAGGTGGCAGAATGCACGGACAACGGAAATCCGGTGATCAGAGGTCTTGGCGGACGTCTCTGGAGGACCCCGAGGGCGTTACGTCCTCGGATCTTCTTTCAGCAGGTCCCCGAGGGCAAGACCGCCAAGAACCTCCTGCACCTGGACGTACGCGCCGCACCCGGCCTGCACGGCGACGAGCGGATGGCCGCCCTCGAAGCGGAGTGCGAGCGCCTCGTCGGTCTCGGTGCCACCCGCTTGCGCCGCGACGAGCCGGCGCCTCCTACCAGCGCGGGCTACATCGTGATGGCCGACCCAGAGGGAAACGCGTTCTGCATGGACTGAACGACGGGGAACTTCACCCCGGTGAGGTCTTCGGAGACGGCCCACAGCCGCTGCTGGACGGCTACCTCGTACGACTCCGGGCTGGAGGTGACCAGCCGGGGGTGGCCCATGACTTCGTTGCGTCCGCCGGGACCGTAGTACTGGCCGCCGAGCGCGGCGGGGTCGGTGGCGGCGCGCAGGGTCGGCAGCGCGCCCATCGCCGGCGTCTGGGTGATCAGCGGCGCGAGCCAGGTGAGCGGAAGCCGGAGGGCCGCGGGGGTGTTGCGGGCGAGCTCGGTGCTGGACATGCCGGGGTGCGCGGCCACCGCGACGGTGGTGCCGTGCGTGGCGAGCCGGCGCTGCAGCTCGTACGTGAACATCAGGTTGGCCAGCTTGGACTGACCATAGGCGGCGGCCCGGCTGTACGACCGCTCCCACTGCAGGTCGTCGAAGTGGATCGCGGCCCGGATGCGGTGGCCGGTGCTGCTGACCGTCACCACGCGCGAGCCGGGCACCGGCAGCATCAGGTCCAGCAGCAGCCCGGTGAGCGCGAAGTGGCCGAGGTGGTTGGTGCCGAACTGCATCTCGAAGCCGTCCCGGGTGGTCTGCTTCGGGGTGTACATCACGCCGGCGTTGTTGATCAGCAGGTCGATCCGGTCGAGCCGGGACCGCAGCGCCGCCGCCGCGGTCCGGACGGAGTCGAGCGAGGTCAGGTCGAGCGCCTGCACGGTCACGTCGCCGGTCATGCGGGCCGCGGCCTGCTCGCCCTTCTCGACGTTGCGCACGGCGAGCACCACGGACGCCCCGCGCTCGGCGAGCGCCTTGGCGGTCTCGTACCCCAGTCCGGTGTTGGCCCCGGTCACCACGGCCACCCGCCCGTGCTGGTCCGGAATGTTCGCCGTTGTCCACTTCTCGCTCATGCCGGGCCTCCAACTAACTAACGTACCGAAGGTATCTTGTGTCGACGACGTTAAAGTACTTTCGGTACATTGTCAACGTACCGCAGGTACCTAAATTAGGCTGGTGATCGTGACTTTCCAGCGGGCGCGAACCGAAGAGCAGCGGGAGATCCGCCGACGGGCGATCCTCGACACGGCGTCGGCGATGCTCGACGAGATGCCTGTGGCCGCGGTCACCCTGAACGAGCTCAGCCGCCGGGTAGGCCTGGCGAAGCCGAACGTGCTGCGCTACTTCGAGTCCCGCGAGGCGGTGCTGCTAGAACTGCTGGACCACTTCCTGCAGGAGTGGCTGACGGAACTGGCGGGCGAGTTGGCCGCCGGCATCGACGAAAATCTACCCATGGCCGAGCGAGCGGCAGCGGTGGCCGAGATCCTCAGCCGCTCACTCTCCGGCCGAGTGGTGCTGTGCGACCTCTTCGGCGCACAGGGTAGCGTCCTGGAACACAACGTCTCCGTCGAGGTCGTAGCACGCTACAAGCGTGCCTCCCTAGACCGCTTGACAACCATGACCGCCCTGATCCTGAAGTACCTGCCGGAGCTGGGCGAGAACGCAACACTGTTCAGCCTGCAAACCATGGTCATGGCCGGCGCGCTGTCGGCGTACAGCACACCCCCACCCAGCCTGCAGGCGGCCTACCAGGCCGAGCCCGACCTGGCCCGCTTCCACTTGGAGCTGAGGGACTACTTGAAGCCGGCCCTGACCGCAACCCTCCTGGGCGTGCTGCCCCGCCGCTGACCTGCGTTGCACTGGACAGGCCAAAACCTCTGTACTTCTCGCGCACGGCGGAGGAGCCGGGGTGCCCAAGCTCGGGCCGCTGGCCCTGACCACTTCGGACTCCGCGTCAACGCTCTTCCTTGGACCCGGCGACGGCTGAGTCGTCACGCCGGCGAGGTTGGCAGCGCCCGGCGGACCTGGTCGACCGAGGTGCGCAAAGCCGCGGCGAGCGCGGCTGGAGAGCCCGGGTTGGTTGGAGGCCCTGATACCTGGAACAGTCTCCATTCGATCCTCAAAGTGAGACTAAGCCGGATTTCTTCTCGCCGGCAGAGGTACCGTCAGGTCCATAAATACAGCCCGAGCGAAGCGAGGGCCATTTCCCGGGTGCAGGGTCAGGAGGAGGGGAAGGCGGAGCGGTCGATGCCGACCTCGCGGGCCGCGGCGATGCGGGCGTGCTCCAGCAGGCGGCGGCGCGACAGCACCGACGGGTGCAGCGTGTAGCGGATGATCAGGCCGTCGAGCATGCCGTCGATGCGCTCGGCGGCGCCGCGCGGGTCCTCGCAGACGAACTCGCCGGTGTCGACGCCCGAGCTGATCACCTGCTCCAGCGTGCCGATCCAGCCGGACTCCAGCTCCAGCAGGATCTCCTGGACGACCGCCTCGCGCAGCCCGGCCGCGAACGCGTCGATCCAGAGCAGCCAGCTCTGGTCGGCACGCGACCTCGGAATGTAGTAGCGCAGCACGCGGTCCAGCCGGTCGGTCGCCGTGCCGGGCTCCTGGATCAGTTCTCTGAGCCGCCCCACCTCGCCGTCGATGGTGGTGCGGAGCATGGCGGTGATCAGGTCGTCTTTGGTGGCGAAGTGGTAATGGATCAGGCCGCCGCTGACGTTGGTCGCCTTGGCGATGTCGGCGACCCGGGTGCTCGAGATGCCGCGTTCGAGCACGACCCGCCGCGCGGCCTCCAGGAGCTCAGCCCGACGGTGATCCGCCTGGTCGGCCCGGCTAACGCGCGTTCCTCCCGCTGCACCATCAGCACTGCGCACGGCCTGATCCTACTACCCGGACGGCCGTCCACCCGCCGCGTCGATCGGCGGGCGCACCGGCGCGCGGAGACGTCCTCACCGGCCTTCCCGCGCGACGCTCGCCACCGCGGGGGCCAGATGACGTAGTGCCTCATGTGACGAAGTCCGGTCGCTGCGGTGAACGGTGATTGTGAACCGTTCACCCTTGCCACTTTGCCGTTCATCCAGACACTCCTCCCATTCCCCGCCCACTTCGTCCATCCATCGCATTCGCACTAACGGATGAATGACAGATGAAGTAACAATTCCAGGAAAGAACGTGCCACCCCGGTCCGCGCACCCCCCATCGCCCTTCGTCAAGGAGCGCCATGGCACAGTCCACCCGCATCCGCCCGTCCGTGCCCCACGCCCTGGACACGCAGACGGTCCTCCCATCACCGGATCGGGCGCCTCACGTCCCCCCGCCGGCCGATCCCCACGAGAGCGCCCACCAGGTTCTCAACCGCCGCTACGCGGAACTGTTGCAGGAGGTCCGCATCGGCCAGACGTGCGTCCAGTACCTGGCGAGCTTCCTGATGGCCCTCGCCTTCATGCCGAGGTTCGCCGACATCACCGCGCAGCAGCGCGGCATGTACGTGACGGCCCTGATCACCACCTTGCTCGCCGCGGCCCTGCTGACCTCCCCCGCCCCTTTCCACCGCGTCGTGTTCGGGCGCCGTCTGAAGGCGCGGCTGGTCGTGATGTCCAACCGGCTCACGCTGGCCGGGCTGCTCCTGCTGGTCGTCGCCCTCGGGTGCGCGCTGATGCTCGTCCTCGACGTGGTGGGCATCACGGCCGGGCCCTACATCGGCATCGCCACGCTCACGGGCTTCGTGGTGATCTGGTTCGGCCTCCCGCTGTGGTGCCGCCTGCGGCACAGCGCCCGCGACGAGAACTGACCTGTTCGGGGCGCCTCCGGGGCGCCCCGAACACGCCGAGCGAAGCGAGGCCATAGGCACAACCCGGCACCGACGACGCTGCCGGGCGGACCTCCCCTCACCTCGCAGGCCGTTTCGGCTCAGCCGAGGCGGTAGAGCGTTCCTCCTGTACCGGTTCCTCCGTACTCCTCCGCCGGGACCGCGGTGCCGTTGGCCCGCACCCACGCGGTGACCTCGTCGTTCCGCTCCCCCGGCCCGCCCATGCGACCGCCGAGCAGCACGTACATCAGCCGCCCCTCCGCGACGTACCGCCGGAGCTTCTCCACGGTCATCGCCGGGTCGCTCCCCGTGAAGCCGCCCATCGCGATGACGGGCCCGCCGCCGGTGGCGAGGATGATGGACGACGCCTCGCGGGCACTGCTCACCGCGACCAGCCACGTGGCCGTCCCCTTGTTCGCGCGCAGGTAGGAGACCAGCGCGGCGTCGACACCGCCCTCGGGACCGCCGAGACCGCCGGACGGCGGCGCCCCCACGCCCGCGGGCGTCCGCGTGCCGCCGGGCGCGCCGGCAGATGTCCCCGCGCCGGGGGGCACGCCGTCCTCGGCCCCCGCAGGACGACCGTCCGCACCGCCGGGACCGTCCGGACCGCCTGCACCGCGCGGCCCGACTCCCATACCGCCGAAGCCCGTCTGCGGCCCGGCCGTGGGGTTGGTGCCGTTGACGGGGGCCGACAGCGGGGTGAGCGCGTACGCGGCCGGGCCCGCGAGCCCGCCTACCAGGGCGAGGACCAGCGCGACGGCGGCGAGCCGGGCCCGTCCCCGGCGGCCGAGGCGCAGCACGACCAGGCCGAGCACGGCGGCGGCGCACGCGGCGGCGACCGCGAACGGCAGCCAGGGCGCCCAGCCCGGCGTGCGGCGCAGGACGATGAACGCCCACGCCCCGGTGGCGGCCACGCCGAGCGGGAGGGCCCAACCGGCGACCGGCCGCCGCGAACGGTACGCCCGCCACATCAGCACGCCGCCGATCCCGGTCAGCGCGGCCACGGCCGGGGCCAGGGCCGTCGCGTAGTACGGGTGGAAGATGCCCGCCGAGAAGCTGAACACCGCGTAGTGCACCACGAGCCACCCGCCCCACAGCAGCAGGGCCGCCCGCACGCCCGGCCTCCGCACGGCGGTCCACGCGGCGTCGGCGGGAAGCAGGCCGACGTGGGGCTTCACGGGACCGCGCCGCCGCGCGCAGATGAGGAGGCCGGTGACAAGAGCGAGGACCGCGAACGGGATCAGCCAGGAGATCTGCCCCGCCATGATCTCGTTGAACAGCCGGCCCGCGCCCGCCTGCCCGCCGAAGCCGCCGCCCCCGCCCGGCCCTCCCCCGCCCGGACCGCCACCTGGGCCGCCCTCACCGCCGAAGATCCGGCCGAGGCCGTTGTAGCCGATCACCAGGTCCCAGACCGTGCCGTCCGTGCTGCCCCCGACGTACGGGCGGTCGCCCGCGGGCCAGAGGTCCACGACGACCATCCACCACGCGCTGGACACGACCAGCGCCGCGCCCGCGACGGCCAGGTGCCCGACCCGCCGCCACATGCCGGCCGGCGCGGCCAGCAGGTAGACCAGCGCGAAGCCCGGCAGGACCAGGTACGCCTGGAGCATCTTCGTCGTGAAGCCCATGCCGACGAGGACGCCGCACAGCACCAGCAGGCGCGGGCGTCCTGTCCTGACCGCCTCGGCGCAGGCCCAGGCGGCGGCGACGAGCAGCAGCACGAGGATCGTGTCGGGGTTGTTGTCCCGGTTGATCGCCACGGTGATCGGCGTGAGCGTCATCACCAGGGCGGCCAGCAGCCCGGCGGCATGACCCGTCGCGGAACCGCGACCAGAGCCGATCACGGGGCCGACCACGGGGCCGGTCACGGAGCCGGTCACGGGACCCGTCGCGCGGCGGGTGCGCGCGGCCCGCCCGGGGCCGTCGAAGGCGCGCCGGACGGCGGAGTACAGGACGCCGGTCGTCGCCACACCCGCGAGGGCCTGCGGCAGCAGCATGCTCCAGGTCCCGAACCCGAAGATCCGCGCCGACAGGCCCATGACCCACAGCGCGAACGGCGGCTTGTCCACCGTGATGAACGACCCCGAGTCCAGCGCGCCGAAGAAGAACGCCTTCCAGCTCCGCGTCCCGGACAGGACGGCGGCGGCGTAGTAGTCGTTGGCGTACCCGTTGCGGCCGAGCCCCCAGGTGTAGAGCGCGGCGGCCAGGGCGAGCACGGCGAGCAGCGCGGGGCGGGCCCAGCGGGGATGCTCCGGCGGGCCGAGGACGATCCGGGCGAACCTCCCGCGCGGGGCGTGCCGGCCCGCGGCCACGCGCACCGGAGCCTCGATCTTCAGCGTCATCGGCCGTTCTCCTTCTGGCTGGTGGGCCGCGCGTGACTCCGGTCCGGGCCGTGGCCGCCCGGGCCGCTCGGTTCGGGACCGTTCCGCTTGTGGCTGCGCGGGGTGAACACCCAGGCGCGCAGGAGCAGGAAGCGCAGGAGGGTGGCGAGCGCGTTGGCGCAGACGACCCCGGCGAGCTCGGCCGTCCGGGAGGCGGTGTCAGGGAGCAGCGCCAGCGCGCAGGTGGTCAGCGCCAGCCCCGCGGCGAACGCGACCAGGCCCTGGACGTGGTGCCGCAGCGCCCCGGCGCGCCCGGAGACGCCGAAGGTGAAGCGCCGGTTGGCGGCGGTGTTCGCGACGGCGGTCACCAGCAGCGCGATCGCGTTCGCCGCCACCGCCGGCATGAACCCGCGCAGGACCCAGAACAACGCTGTGTAGGCGAGGGTGCAGGCCACCCCGACGGCGGCGAAGGACGCCAGGTGGCGTACCAACCCGGGCCGGATCGCGCGCGTCTCACCGGGACGGGGCTCGGAGGCGCGCGGGCCGTCCGAGAGGGCGGCGCGGGCGACCCTGGCCATGCCGCGCAGGTCGTCCAGGGCGGTGCGGACGATGTCGACGCGGCTGTCGGGGTCGTCCACCCAGTCGACCGGGACCTCGTGGATGCGCAGGCCGTGGCGTTCGGCGAGTAGCAGCAGCTCGGTGTCGAAGAACCACTCCTCGTCCTCGACCGCCGGGAGCAGGGCCTGGACGACCTCGGTGCGCGCGGCCTTGAACCCACACTGGGCGTCGGAGAAGCGGGCGCCCATCGCCGAGCGCAGCAGCATGTTGTACGAGCGCGAGATGATCTCCCGCTTCGGGCCCCGGACGACGCGGGACGCGCGGGCGAGCCGGGTGCCGATCGCCAGGTCGCTGTGCCCGGACAGCAGGGGCGCGACCAGCGGCAGGAACGCGTTGAGCCCGGTGGACAGGTCGACGTCCATGTAGCAGACGACGTCGGCGTCGCTCGTGGCCCACACCCGGCGCAGCGCGCGGCCCCGGCCCTTCTCGTCCAGGCGGACGGCGCGCACGCCCGGCAGGTCGCGGGCGAGCGCCTCCGCGATGGCGCCGGTGCCGTCGGTGCTCGCGTTGTCGGCGATCGTGATGCGGAAGCCGTAGGGGAAGGTGCCGCTCAGGTAGTCGTGGAGGTGGCGGACGCTGCCCGCGAGCGCCCGCCGCTCGTTGTACACCGGGACGACCACCTCGACGAGGCGTCCCCGCGCGTGCGGCGGCGAGGCGGGGCGGGTCTCCGGGGGCGATGAGACCGGCGGGGTCATCGGCGGGGTCACCGGGGGCGGCCCTGGGTCGGTTCGTTCATGGCTCCAACCTCGGCGGGCCGGATTGAACCGCTCTTAGGCGTTCGTTAACCCCGTCTGAGAATGCGCGCGCCCGGGGAGGCGGACGGTGGCCAGGATCCCGCCGCCCGGCGCGTTGGCGAGCGTGACCTCGCCCCCGGCGTCGCGGACGGCCTGGGCGACGATGGCGAGGCCGAGGCCGGAGCCGGACATGCTGCGGGCGGCCGAGGATCGCCAGAACCGTTCGAAGACGTGCGGCAGTTCGTCCTCGGGGATGCCGGGGCCGTGGTCGCGCACGGTCAGCTGTCCCCCGGCCAGCCGCACGGCGATCACGCCGCCCGGCGGGCTGAACTTGACGGCGTTGTCCAGCAGGTTCACGACCGCGCGTTCGAGGGCGCCCTCGCGGCCGTGGACGTACCACTCGGCGAGGTCGGCGTCGACGCGGACCTCCCCGGCGCGCAGGCGGGCCCGGGCCAGGGCGGTCTCGACGACGTCGTGGAACGGCAGGCCGGGGACGGGTTCCTCGGCCTCGGAGACGCGGGACAACTCCAGCAGGTCGCCGACGAGGCTGGACATCTCGGTCATCTGCGCCTTCAACCCGGCCAGGAGCCGC
The DNA here is from genome assembly GCF_040653595.1 of Sphaerisporangium sp. NPDC051011. Classification (NCBI taxonomy): domain Bacteria; kingdom Bacillati; phylum Actinomycetota; class Actinomycetes; order Streptosporangiales; family Streptosporangiaceae; genus Sphaerisporangium; species Sphaerisporangium sp. NPDC051011. The sequence continues at coordinate 107,060 of NZ_JBFAGG010000001.1, forward strand.
CGCCGGGCGCCCGGGTCGAGCGGGCGGCCGGAGTTCTCGCTGTGCAGCAGCAGGTCGACGTTGGCGCGCAGGCTGGTGAGCGGGGTGCGCAGTTCGTGCCCGGCGTCGGCGACGAGCATGCGCTGGCGTTCGCGCGAGCCGGCCAGCGCGGCGGTCATGGCGTTGAACGATGTGCCCAGCCGGGCGATCTCGTCGTCGCCGTCGACGGGGATGCGCGTCGCGAGGTCCTCGGTCCTGGCGATGTGCTCGACGGCGCCGGTGAGCCGTTCGACGGGGCGCAGCGCGGCGCGGGAGACCAGCCGGCCCGCCGTGGCGGCGCCGAGGACGCCGAGGGCGGCGACGCCGGCGAGCGTCAGGGCCAGGACGCGCAGGGTGGCGTCCATCCCGGAGAGCGAGCGGGCCGCGCTGACGACGATGCCCGGCCCGATGTTGACGGTGAGCACGCGGACGGCGTCGCCGCTCTCGGTGACGCCGTCCCGCAGCAGCCGGCCTCCCGGCGTCTGGGCCACGCGCGCGTCGGCCGGGACGACCTTGACGGCGTCCCACCCCTGCGCGCAGCGCGTCCGGTCGGCCGTGACGATCTGCTGGAGCCGCAGGAACGGTCCAGGCGGCTCGCTGCCGCTCGGCTGTTCCGCGCAGTCGCGGCGGATCATCGCCGCCGTCCTGCCGTCCAGCGGGGGCTGGTTCAGGGAGTCGTTGAGCTGGCGGTCGAGCACGTCGCGGACGAGGAACCAGCAGGTGACCGCGCAGACGGCGATCGCGAGCGCGACGGCCGCCGCGACGAGCAGGGTGAGCCGCGATCCGAGCGACCGGCGACCGCCGCGCGTCAGGCCGTTCATCAGGCGGGCGTCCGCAGCGTGTAGCCGACGCCGCGCACGGTGTGGATCAGGCGGGGCGCGCCTCCGGCCTCGGTCTTGCGGCGCAGGTACATGACGTAGACGTCGAGGGAGTTGGAGGACGGCTCGAAGTCGAAGCCCCACACGTCGCCGAGGATCTGCTCGCGGGTGAGCACCTGCCGGGGGTGGGCCAGGAACAGTTCGAGCAGCAGGTATTCGGTGCGGGTGAGCTCCAGGGGGCGGCCGTCGCGCGTGACCTCGCGGGTCGCGGTGTCCATGCGCAGGCCGCCGTAGGCGAGCACGCCGGTCTCCTCGGGGGCCCGCCGGGCGCCGCGCCGCAGCAGGGCGCGCACGCGGGCGAACAGCTCGTCCAGTTCGAACGGTTTGACCAGGTAGTCGTCGGCTCCGGCGTCGAGCCCGGACACCCGGTCGCCGACGGCGTCGCGGGCGGTGAGCATGAGGACGGGCACCTCCCGGCCCGCCGCGCGCAGCCGCCTGCACGCGGTGAGGCCGTCCACGCGGGGCATCATGACGTCGAGCAGGACCAGGTCGTAGGTGCCACCGGCCAGCGTCTCCAGGGCCTCGGCGCCGTCCTTGGCGAGGGTGACGTCGTACCCCTCGAAGGTGAGGCTGCTGTGCAGGGCCTCGCGCAGGGCGGGCTCGTCGTCCACCACGAGGACGCGGACGGCGTCCCGGCGCGCGGGATCCTGGAGGTCACGAAGGTCGGAGGTGCTCACCGGCCCACGGTAGCCGCGAATCGTGAGAAGCCGGTTAAGCACCATGAGAACCCGATTAAATGGCCCCGGCGGGGATCGTCACGAGCCCGCGCCGAGGACGGCCATGGCCGCGTTGTGCCCGGGGATGCCGCTGACGCCGCCGCCGCGCCGGGCGCCCGCCCCGCACAGCAGGACACGCGGGTGGGCGGTCTCGACGCCCCACCGCCCGGCCTCGGCGGGGTCCTCGGCGAAGGGCCAGGACAGGTCCCGGTGGAAGATGTGCCCGCCGGGCAGTCCGGCCTCGGTCTCCAGGTCGACGGGCGTCTTGGCCTCCAGGCAGGGAGATCCGTCGGGGGCGCGCAGCAGGCAGTCCTCGATGGGCTCGGCGAGGACGCTGTTGATCGAGGCGAGGGTGGCGGCCAGCGCCTCCTCACGCGCCTTGTCCGGATTTTTCCGGAAAAGGCGGGCGGGCATGTGCAGGCCGAACAGCGTCATCGTGTGCGCCCCGGCCTCCCGCAGCGCCGGCCCGAGGATCGACGGGTCGGTCAGCGAGTGGCAGTACACCTCGGCCGGCGGCAGCGCGGGAATCGTCCCCGCCCCGGCCTGCGCGTACGCCCGGGCGAGCGCCTCGCGCCCCTCGTTGATGTGGAACGTGCCGCTGAACGCCTCGGCCGGGTCCACGAACGGGTCCTTCAGCCGGGGCAGCCGCGCGAGCACCATGTTGACCTTGAGCTGCGCCCCCTCGGGGTCGTCCGCGCCGCCCTCGCCGAGCAGCCGGGCCAGGATGACGGGCGAGGCGTTGACCAGCACGTGACCGCCGGTCACGGTGTGCTCGGCGCCGGACGCGTCCCGGAGGACGACCTCACCGCCCGGGTCGACGGCCAGCACCTCGGTCCCGGTGCGGATCTCCGCGCCGTGGCGCGCCGCGGCCTCGGCGAGCGCGCCGCTGACCGCGCCCATGCCGCCCACGGGGACGTTCCAGTCGCCGGTGCCGTCCCCCACGACGTGGTACAGGAGGCAGCGGTTGGCGAGCAGGTCCGCGGACGGGTCGGCGAAGGTGCCGATCAGGGCGTCGGTCAGCACGACGCCCCGCACGGTGTCGTCGGCGAACCGCTCGTCCACGACCTCGCCGATCGGCCGCTCGAACAGGTCGCGCCAGGCCTCGGCGTCGGCGACGACCTCCTCGCGCGCGGCGGCCCGGTCGCGCAGGGGCTCCAGCAGGGTCGGGGCCAGGCGGCGGGCGACCCGGGCGGTCATCGCGTAGAAGCGGTCCCAGGCCGCGAGGTCGCCGGTGCCGCCGGTCACGTTGGCGAAGGACGCGGCGGTGCGGGCCGCGTCGCCGTTGTCGACCAGCAGCCCGGTGTCGCCGACGGGGGTGTAGGAGGCGAAGCGCCGCCGCCGCAGGTCGAGGGCGAGGCCGAGGTCGGCCACGACCTTGCCGGGCAGCAGGCTGACGAGGTAGGAGTAGCGCGACAGCCGGGCGTCCACCCCGGGGAACGCGCGGGCGGAGACGGCGAGGCCCCCGGTGTACGGCAGGCGTTCCAGCACCAGCACGCGGCGGCCGGCGCGCGCCAGGTAGGCCGCGGCCACCAGGCCGTTGTGCCCCGCGCCGACGATGACGGCGTCGTACTGCGACCGTCGCATAAAAAGCCCCCTAACAGGACAGTACGGTGAGACGGCACACCCGGGAACAATCTCCCTGGGAGCGTACATACAGAGAGGACCCAGAGCGAGCATGCACATGACCGGCCCCGGCACGGCGATCCGCACGTCCGAGGAGGTGTCCGAGGCCCTGGCCGCGGGCGCCCCCGTGGTGGCGCTGGAGACGACGATCATCTCGCACGGCCTGCCCCGGCCCCGCAACCTGCGCGTCGCGATCGAACTGGAGGAGCTGGTCCGCGAGGCCGGCGCCGTCCCCGCGACCATCGCCGTGCTCGACGGGGTGGCCCGGGTCGGCCTGGACAAGAACATGCTGGAACGCGTCGCCACCGAGCCCGGCCTGCGCAAGCTGGGCTTCCGCGACCTGCCCGTCGCCGCCGCGCTCGGGGCGAGCGGGGCGACCACCGTCTCGGCCACCGCGTTCCTCGCGGCACGCGCCGGGATCCGGGTCTTCGCCACCGGCGGCCTCGGCGGCGTCCACCGCGAGTGGACGGCCGACCAGGACGAATCCGCCGACCTGGACATGCTCGCCAAGACCAGGATCACGGTCGTCTGCGCGGGCGTGAAGTCGATCCTGGACGTGCCCGCCACCCTGCAGAGGCTGGAGACGCGCGGCGTGACCGTCGCCGGGTACCGCACGGACGCCTTCCCCGGCTTCTACCTCCACAGCTCCGGCCTGCCGGTGGACTGGCGGCTGGAGACCCCGCAGGACGCCGCCGCGGTGATGCGCGCGCAGGACCGCCTCGGCGGCCCCGAGACCGCGCTGATCGTCGCCAACCCCGTCCCCGAGGACGAGCAGCTCGACCCCGCCCTGCACGACCGCGTGCTGGCCGAGGCGCTCGACGCCGCCGCACGGGAGGGGATCACCGGGCAGGCGATCACCCCGTTCCTGCTCGACTTCCTCGTCCGGGGCACCGCGGGCGCCTCGCTGGAGGCCAACCTGGCCGCCGTGCGCGGCAACACCCGCCTCGCCGGGGCCATCGCCGCCGCCTGGACCGGTCCGGAGAGCTGAGTGGGCGGCCTGCTCGTCATCGGCGACACCGTCACCGACGTTGTGGCGGTCCACCACGCGCCGGTCGCCCCCGGGACCGACACCGCCGCCGACATCGTAGTGCGGCCGGGCGGCTCGGGGGCCAACACCGCCGCCTGGGCCGCCCACCTGGGCGCGGACGCGCGCATCCTGACCCGCGTCGGGTACGACACCGGCCCCTGGCACGTCGCCGAGCTGCGCGGCGCGGGGGTGCGCCCGCACGTCCAGGTCGACCCCGGCCACCCCACGGCGGTCGTGATCGCGATGGTGGACGCCGCCGGGGAGCGTTCCATGCTGACCAACCGGGGCGCGGGTGGGCGCATCGGCCCCGGCGACTGGGACGACGGCCTGCTCGACGGTGTGGCCCACCTGCACGTCTCGGGGTACACGCTGTTCGCCGAGCCGGGTCTCGCGCTGTTCAGGACGGCCGTGGGCGCCGCGCTCGGCCGCGGCCTGCGGATCAGCGTGGACCCGGCCTCGACCGGGCCGCTGACGGGCTTCGGCGTCGAGCGGTTCCTGAGCGAGACCCGCGCCGCGTCCCTGATCTTCCCCAACCGGGACGAGGCCCTGCTGCTCACCGGCGAGCACGACCCCGAGCGGGCCGCGTCCGCCCTCAGCGCCCGCTACGGGACCGCCGTGGTGAAGCTGGGGCCGGACGGTGCCCTGCTGGCGGTGGATGGCCGCGTCGTGCGCCGCGCCCCCGCCGCCGCAGCGCGGGCCGTGGACTCCACGGGCGCCGGGGACGCGTTCGCCGCCGGGTTCCTCACCGCGCTCCTGGACGGTCACCCTGCGGAGTCCGCCCTGGAAGCGGGGTGCCTCGCGGGCGCGCGGGCGGTCGCCAGGCTCGGCGGGAGGCCCGGCGGGACGGGCGGGATCCGCGCACCGGCGGGCCCGGGGGTCACTGAGCCGCTATGTTCTCCCTAGACGGCGCTAATTGATAGCCTCCGGCGTAAGCTGCACCATTAGCAACATGCGTCACACTCGGGAGGATGCGGTCAGCCGATGGACGCCGATTCAATGATCTGCCTGAGTGATCTGGTGCCGGTTCTGCGCTGGAGCCGGCCTCAGCAGGTCGCCGAAGTTCTCGCCGACCCCCGGCTGCCTGGGGGCTGGTGGGCGTCGGTCGCTCTCGGTCGCGCCCTCGGCACGACCGGTGTCGAGTGGCTCTGTGACCGCCTCTCGCGGCTGGCGGTCAGCCGCTGGGAGCACCTGGCGCTGATGGACGTGCTGCCCGCGCTGCAGGTCCACAAGGTCGACCCGGCCCTTCCCGGCTGGCCCGAGCCCGCGCGCTCGGCCATCAGCGGCATGGGCGGATGGCAGCGGCTGCGCAGGCTCACCGCCGCGGACCTGCGGGTCCCGTCGGCCCCCGCCTCCCCCGAGGTCATCATCACGGCGATGTTCCGCGAGGTGCTCGGCCGAGTGCCCGCCGTGTCGCCGCAGGTCCCGTCCAGCCCGCCGACCGGGCCCCATCCCGCGCAGCCCACCGGCCCTCACCCCGCCCAGCCCACCGGGCCGCGCCTCACGCAGCCCACCGGCACTCACCCCGTCCAGCCCACCGGGCCCCACCTCACGCAGCCCACCGGGCCCCATCCCGCACAGCGGACCGGGCCCCACCCCGCGCTTCCCGCCGCCGCCCGGACGGCGCCGACGGGCCCGCACCCGGTGCAGCCGACCGGCCCGCACCCCGTCCAGTCCCCGGCCGCCGGGGCGAACGGCGCGCCGCAGGCCCCGTACGCGCCCCAGGCGCCCGCGCAGCCCGCCGTCCCTCCCCCGCCGCCTGTCTCGGACAACCCGCTCGTCCGGCTCGTGGACGCGGTCTTCCGCGAGTGGACGCCGCTGGAGCGGGCCGTGGCCATCGAGCGGCTGTTCGCCGAGGAACCGGTCAGCCTGCGCACGCTGGCCCACGAGTTACACGTCGACCGCGACGTGCTGTCCCAGGCGCAGCGCGCCGCCGAGGAGCGCGTGCTGCACTGGCTGCGCTCGCCGGAGTCCACCGCCGTCACCGGCCACCTGTTCCGGCTCACCGAGTGGCTCGGCAACGCGGCCACCGAGGACCAGCTCATCGGTGCCGACCCCGCGCACCCGATCGAGGTGCCCTCGCTCGGCACCCCCCTGTGGCGGGTGCTGGTCGCGCTCATGCGCGACCGCCGCCTCCAGGACGGCTGGCTGGTGGTCGGGGACCTGGGCCGGCTGCGGGAGCGCACCGCGCAGATGCTCGGCGGCAAGACCTCCGGCGAGGACGCCGTCGAGCTGCTGGCGCAGGTCGGGATCCGCGCCCACTCGGCCCAGGCGTGGATCGACGCTCTGCCGAAGGCCGCGGTCCCGCCACCCGACCCCACGGCGACGGGCGGCTTCGCGCCGCTCCCCCGCCGCACGCCAGGCGCGAACGGACACCAGATGCGCGGCGGCGTACCCGTGCCGTCCGTGACGCGCAACCTGCCGGACGCCCAGACCGCGCTGGCGGCGCTCACCGCGCTGTCCGGCCCGCCGCGACCCCACCTGGTCCCCGAACCACGCGCCGCGACCCACGCGCCGCCGCTGCCGAGCCCGGCCTCCGACCCGCGCCGCTGGCAGCGCATCGACGTCACCAGCGAACACCTGCGCGGCGAGCCGGTGCCCGTACCAGAGGGGTACGCCACCCAGCTCGGCATGCGCCCCGGCACGCTGCTGTCGGTCACCGGGCCCGGAGACAACGCGGTGGTGCTGGTCTGGCGCGACCGCCAACCGGTGTTCGACTCGCTGCAACCGGTGCTCATGCGCCTCAACGCCCGCCCCGGCGACTCGGTCTACGTCACCGTCGACGGCTACCGCCTCGACGCCCAACTCACCGCCTGACCGCGCACCTTGAGACGCCCGAGCACGAGGCGGTAGGCGGCCAGGCATGCGCGAAGGCTCAGAAATGCGCAGCCCGACCTCCTGCCGCAGGCTTCAGCTTTGCGGGTCGGCTGAACCCTCATGGAGGGCGACGCCGCCCGTCCTGTTGAACGGCAGCCAGAGCAGCCGGACGGTGACGTCTGGTCGTCGGCTGAATCGATGTACCGCGCGTTCCGGCGAGTCGAGGATCATACACGCTCCGTCCTCGGTGCAGATGACCTGAGTCTGCTCTCTGAACGCCATCCCCCAAGCCGCGATCCTGCCGTCCGCTCGCCGACCGTACTCCTGAACGACGGCGAACACGCGCGGCGCCTCCTCGACCACCATGTCGCGTACCAGCACGTCGAACTCCGCCGCACCGCAGAGCGGCGCGAGTGGGGAAAGACCAGCGGCCGGTTCATCCTCGTGTGGACTCGCCATTCGTCGCTCCAAGTCTTGTTGTGGACCCTGTAGGCGTATTGACCGTGTCGTCCGTCCGGAGAGTAACCGTCCGATCGCGATTTGAAGTTAGTTCTTTACATCAAAGATCACAATCAAGTCGGCCTAACTTGCCCTACGATCTCGTGCCGGTAGGGTTCCTCACTGAGCCCCACGGAAGGTGACCAATGACCGGCTCATCAGCCCCCTTGCGGCGGCTCGGTATGGAGTTGCGGCGCCTGCGGATGGCGACCGGGCGCACACAGGCCGACGTGGGCAAGGCGATCGGGCGGACGCACGCGACACTGGTCAACTGGGAGCACGGCAAGACGAAGATCAGCAAGTCTGACCTCCTGTGCCTCATGACCGAGCTCGGCGTACCGAACGACGTACGCGCTGGCCTTGAACAGTTACGAGACGAGTCCGGCCCAGGCGCCGGCCAGTGGGCCGTCTATGGACTTCCTGACTCGCTCAAGCCCCTGATCAGCTTCGAAGCAGACGCAGTAGCGGTCACAGCATTTGAGCCGATCATCATTCCCGGCCTCTTGCAGACCGAGGACTACGCACGAGCCATCCATATCGCCGGGCCGCACACCGTAGCACCGGAGAACGTCGAAAAGTGGGTCGCAGCCCGGATACAGCGCCAACGGCAACTCACGGGTGCCGCACCACTGAAGTTTCATGCCGTGATCTCCGAGGCCGCCCTCCGGCTGCAGGTGGGCGGTTCCTCGGTGATGACCACCCAAATCGAGCATCTTCTCGAATCGTCCCGCTTGGACAACATTACGATCCAGATACTCCCCGCCGCCGCGGGAGCACATCCCGCACTCGCGGGAAACTTCACGATCCTGCACTTCGCCGACCCCACGTCCGATCCGCCGCTGGGCTATTTCGACGGGCCTCTCGGCGGCTACATGATCAGCGATGAAGCCCAGGTCGCCGCCATGGCCGACATGTTCGACGACATATGCGCGAAAGCGGCGACCGAGGCCGAGTCAACCCGGATGCTGACCACCGCCCTCAGAGACGCTAGGAAGTAGAACGACACATGTTTGATTTATCCGCAGCAATATGGCGCAAATCCAGCCACAGCACCGCCGGTGGCAACTGCGTCGAGGTGGCGTTCCTCGATGGTGCCGTCGGCCTGCGTGACTCCAAGGACAACAGGCAGGGCCGCCTTCTCGTCTGCACACGTGCCGAGTGGGACGCCTTCGCCGAAGGGATTCGCAGGACGGCAGTCGTATCGGAAAACGACGCGGCATGATGCCCCACGCGGCTTGACTCAGGAAAGCTTGCGGCTCAGTCACGAGCGGCGTAAGGCCGACGCCACTCCCCTCCCTGCTTAACCGCCCCGGGGCACATCACTCGTCCAAGAGGGAGGCCTGGCGCTACTTCACCCTGGGCGGCGCCTACCACGCAGCCACAGCGAGCAGAACGCCGCGATCGCCGCATACATCCGCTGGCGCAACGCCCGGGCCGAGCCGAAGAGCAACTTCGCCCCGACTCACCCATCCGCCAGTGGACCGACTACCCGGTCAGGGCGGCCTGACCCAGCTCTACGATCTTCGGATGAGTGACCGGAGCCTGACAGCCGAGGAGCTGCAGACCGCCCGACTGTCGCTGCGGCGTCCAACCGAAGCCGACATCGATGCGATCTTCGCGATCCACCGTGATCCCGAAACCTGCCTGCACAACCCCTCCGACGCGCTCGCCAGCCTCAATGAGGCCGAAGAGCTCTATCAACGCTGGAACGACCAGTGGCAACAATGTGGATACGGGTACTGGGTCGTGCGACGCCACGACTGCGCCCTGCAACTGGGATTCTGCGGGATCAAGCCCATGGAGCTGCACGGAATGAAAGTCCTCAACCTCTTCTATCGCTTCGCCACTTCGGCATGGGGACAGGGCTTCGCCGGCGACGCCGCGACCGCAGTCACCACTTGGGCGTCCCAACGCGTTCCCGTCCTCCCACTGATCGCACGCGTCCGGCCGGCCAATATCGCCTCCCAGCGCGTGGCGGTGCGTGCCGGCCTGACCCGGGCACAACACCTCGATGGAACCGGATACGACGGCCTCGACTGGATCTACGCAGCAAAACTGCCGAACTGAACAAACTCCGGACACAGGGCGGCCCTCCCTGAAGGCCGCCTCCATAGCCGTCCAACGTTTCCGAGCCGAGCCACTGGCAGCAAAGGCGAGCAACGGAGCCTAGGTTCCGCCCTGATCACGCCCGGCCCCGATGAATGAAAAGGAGTTTTCCCGTGCCTGAGAAGGTCACCAAGGACAAGGTGCTGTGCTACGTCGTGCGCGACGGTCGGCTGCTGGTGTTCCGGCACACCGATTACAGCTACGAGGAGGTCGGCATCCAGGTTCCGGCCGGCAGCATCCGCGCGGGCGAGACGCCCGAGGCAGCGGCCCTGCGCGAGGCGGGTGAGGAGACCGGCCTGAAGGACTTCAAGATCGTGCGGAAACTCGGCGAGACCACCTATGACATGAGCCCCTACCGGTTCGAGCTCCAGCGCCGTCACGTCTTCCACCTGGAGGTGACCGGGCCCACCGCGGAGCGGTGGGCCAGCCAGGAGGACCACGACGGCGAGCAGGAGCCCACGCACTTCGAGTGTTTCTGGATCCCGCTGGAGGCCGCCCACATCCTCCAGTCCGGCCAGGGAGCCCTGCTGGGGCGCCTGTACGACTGAGTCCAGTCCGGTCACGGTCACGCCAGGAGGCAGCCGATGCACCGCACCACCCGACAGCACGACCAGATCGCCCAGCTGTACCGCGGCCTCGATCGCGAGGACACCGCCAGCGCCGTATCAGTGATCTTGAAGTTGCGCGGTGAGACCTGCGACATCGACTGCCTGTACTGCTATGAGAAACGCAAGGAGACCCCCGGAGGAGCCCGCATCGACGCCGCCCAGGTGCGCCGGCTCGCCGAGCTCTTCCAGGGGCGGCCGCTGGCCGTCGAATTGCACGGCGGCGAACCCCTGACCGCCGGGCGCGACCACGTCTCCGACGTCCTGCGGGAGCTGGCCGCCCAGCCCTCGGTGGTCCGCGTGTCACTGCAAACCAACGGTGTGCTGCTGGACGAACAGTGGCTGGACCTCTTCGACGCCCTGTACCCCGGCCTGAGGATCGGCGTCTCCCTGGACGGCGACGCGCGCGGCAACGCCTGGCGGGTCGGCTACGACGGAGAACCCGTTTACCCGCGCGTCGCCGCGGCCCTGCGGCTGCTGGCCGGCCGAGGCCGCGGTGCCGGGGTGATCGCCGCGGTCACCCCGGCCGTGCTCGGCCGCGCTGAAGCCGTCCTGGACCACCTCGCCGGATTCACCGCTGAGGAGCCCGGCCTGCGCGACAGCAGGCGACGCCCTGGACCTGACAGAAGCGATCAGTTCCCATCGCACCACGGCGCCATTGCTCGAACTGGCGACCCGGCTCGCCAACTACTCCGTCCCTGCGGCTCGCGACTTCCGCGAGCGCGCCCGCACCGTTCTGGCGGCGTAGTGGCGTTAAATCGGCCCTGACGGACTGCGACCGTTGTCAAACGGGACGGGCCCCATCCGTACGCCCCCGTCGACCCACGCCGGACGGCCGCGTGCCTCAGCACGACTACGACCCGGCGCGCGAGCATGGTCCACGGCGCCCCACCTGCTGAACTGCAAGCCCTGATCGACGCCGTCGGTGCAGGCCACGGCCTACACCTCTATCTCCCACCTTGATCCAACAAACTACCGCTAGCAGGGTCTGTCAGCCCTCCTCGTGCCTACTTGTGCTGCAGCCGCAGCAGTTGCTTGCCCAAGTTCTTGCCGTCGAAGAGCCGGTTCATCGTGTCCACCGCGTCCTCGACGCCGCCCTCGTGGACATCCTCGGCCCACACCAGGCGACCCTGCCGGATCCAGTCCACGAGCCGACGCGTCGCCTCGTCGAACCGGTCAGCGAAGTCGGTGACGATGAACCCTTTCATGTTCGCGCTGCGCACGGTGATGGTCGACAGGTTAGTGGGCCCGTAGGCCACCGCCTCGTCGGAGTACCCGCTCGAGATCCCGCCGCACATGACGATCGTGCCGCGCTGCGCGATGTTCGCGATCCCGGCCTCCAGGATCCGGCCTCCCACGTTGTCGTAGAAGACGTCGACGCCGTCGGGGGCAAGCTCGTGGGCCCGCGCCCTGACGTCTTCGGCCTTGTAATCGATGACGTCGTCGAAGCGGCCGACCTCGGAGAGCCAGCGCACCTTCTCGGCGCCACCGGCGATGCCGATCGTGCGAGCGCCCGCGAACCGGGCCAACTGCCCGGCCACCGACCCGGTGGCACCGGCAGCGCCGGAGACCAGAACCACGTCACCCGGGCGAGGAGAGGCGAGCTGGAGCATCCCGAAGTACGCGGTGAGGCCCGTGGTGCCCAGCACGCCCAGCGCCGCCGTCACCGGCACGCCCTCGGGGACCGGCCGCGCGACGGGCGTACCCACCGCGGCCGCGTGGATGTGCTCCAGCAGTGCCGCCGAGTGCGACCCCGGCTGGGCCACCACGTAGGTCTGCCAACCGAAGTTGCCGGTCACGACGGTGCCGACCGGGAGCTCGTCGGTCCTGCTGACGACGACCTCCCCCACCGCGTGACCACGCATGACCTCGCCCAGCGGTACCGGCGGCGCGTACGACGGGCCGTCGTTCATCCAGCCGCGCATCGCCGGGTCGAAAGCCAGCCAGTCGACGCGGACCACGACCTGGCCGGCGCCGGGCTGGGGGACGGCCACCTCGTCCAGCACGAAGTCGTCGAGGATCGCGGTCCAGGTCGGCCTGCGGGCGAGCCGCAGCCGTCGATTGACGAGTCGAGTCATACGGGCCAAGATACCCGAAAAGGTCTAAACGCTCTACCAATAGCACACATAGGAGGCGTCGAATGGTGGCTCACCCCTCGCGACCGGTCATCGGTCTCACCTACTCCTCGACGGATCTCGAACGGTTCTCCCTGTGGCGCAACATGCTGCACGGGTTCGCCGAGGCAGGTGCGGTGACGCTGACCATCGACTGCCACCAGCCTCACGACGACATCGCGACGGTCGTACGCCGCCTCGACGGCCTCGTGGTCAGCGGGGGCGCCGACGTCGACCCGGCCGCGTACGGCGCGGACCCCGGCGACCCGGCGATCCGCGACGTCGACCCGATCCGGGACCGCAACGAGCAGGCCGCGCTGCGCGCCGCGCTCGATGCGGGCCTCCCGGTGCTGGCGATCTGCCGTGGCCTGCAACTGGTGAACGTCACGCTCGGCGGGACCCTCTACGCCGACCTGAACCGCGACCTCGCGGGCGAGGTCGCCCACGAGCTGGGCGAGGAGGCTCTCGCGTGGCCGCTCCACACGGTTGACGTCACCTCCGGATCGCGCCTCTCGCAGTGGCTGGGCGGGACGAGCGGGCGGCTGGCCGTCAACAGCGAGCACCACCAGGGCGTCCGCCGGCTGGCCGACGGGCTGGTCGCGACGGCGGTCGCCGAGGACGGCCTGGTCGAGGGCGCCGAGCTGAGGGACCATCCGCTGGTCGCCGTGCAGTGGCACCCCGAGATCCTGTGGCCGAACGAGGAACACGCGCTCCAGCTCCTGAGCGGCTTCGTCGACGCGTGCCGAACCGACCCGACCGCGGGTCGGTCGGTGCCCGCCGGCGCGGAGGTCACGACCGTCGTGACCGACTGAGCCAGGACGGCACGGGCGCCCCGACGCTGGTGAACGCCTCTTCCGGCAGGAGCGCAGGGTCCTTGTAGAGGGACCACGTGCACCGGTCCCGGCCCGGGCCTTCGCCATCGGGGCGCACCGGCGGTTCGACCACCCGCAGTGGCATCCCGAGGTGCTCGATGGGGGCGCGCTGCTGCAGCTGGCAGCAGTGCACGCAGTAGTGGCACACACCGGTGGTCCGCCACGCCCAGTCGTGCTCGCTCTGGGTGAAGGTCCGGCTTGGCGACTCCGGGTCGACGTACGTGCGCCCGCCCGAGCCGCAGGGCTCGAACCGGACCACCCACCGGTCCGACTCCTCCCAGACCTCGAAGCCGCCGTCCCGCTTCGGCCCGCTGAGGTGACCGCGGGTGGCCTCGAAGATGTCGAGCACCAGCCGCTCCAGGGACTGCCGCCACGGCCTTGTCGCGGGGGCGTACTTCTCCTCCAGCGCCGCGTAGTAGTGCGCCAGGAGCCGATCCCAGAGTGGACCGACACAGTCCTCGCCGAGCACGTCGACGCCGACGGCGATCAGGGCGCACAGGGCGTCGGTCGCGGGATCGTGGGCGATCTGCCACGCCATCCGGCCTGCCTCGAGCTCCTCCTCCGCGCCCCGGGTGTCCCTTGCGCGCGCCCGTACGCCGAAGGCGGCGAGGTGCTCGCGGTAGGTCGCCCAGCCCGCCTCCAGCGACTCGGCGGTCCGAGCGGCCAGGTCGCGGGTCGGTGCCAGATCCCCGTCAGGCACGCCCAGCTCGACGAGCAGGGCGGGCAGCCGCCCGAGCCAGAGCAGGTAGAGGTCGAAGGCCTCCTGGGCCTCCTGGGCGGTGAGCTCGGCGAGACTCACCGCCGCTTCGACGTCGTCCGCGGCCAGCGCCTCGCAGGCCCGGACGTACGTCGACTCCCCCTGCTGTGTCCAGTCCTCCAGTCGGACCGCATGGCCGAGCAGCTCGTTGTGCCCGACCGCGGTCGGCGGCCGCATCGTCAGACCCGCTCGAACAGGCGGCGTTTCTCCCAGTCGGTGACCGTCTCCATGAGGAACGCCTTCTCCTCCTCGCGGCCCATGGCCAGCAGGTGGGCGTGCGTGACGGGGCCCAGGGCGGTCCGCAACTCCTCGCTCCGCTCGAACAGGTCGAGCGCGTCGTGCAGGGAGCCGGGGATGAGCGGGACGTCCTCACGGGTGTACATGTCGCCGTACTCGATGGTCGGCATGGGCATCCCGGCCTCGATGCCGTCGGCGCCGGACAGCGCGATCGCGCCGAGGGCGACGTACGGGTTCACATCGGCACCGGGGATCCGATTCTCGATGCGGCGGGTGTCGCCCGAGCCGACCACGCGCAGCGAGCAGGTGCGGTTGTTGTCCCCGACCGCGATCACGGTGGGCGCGAACGAGTGCGGCTGGAACCGGCGGTAGGAGTTGACCATCGGCGCGTACATCAGCGTCGCCGCCTCGGCGCGGGCCGCGAGCCCGGCCACGAAGCCGTCGAAGCGCGGGTCCGCACCCAGCGGCGTGGACGTCTCACGGTCCCAGAGGCTGACGTGCACGTGGCAGGAGCTGCCGTCCGCGTCGATGTTCCACTTGGCCATGAACGTCGCCGACTTCCCCATCCGGGCGGCGATCGTCTTGACGCCGAACTTGTAGAGGAAGTGCCGGTCCGCCATCTCCAGGCAGGTGGTGTGCTTGAGGTTGATCTCGTGCTGCCCGAGCCCGTACTCGCCGGCGTACCCCTCGATCTCGACGCCGGCCTGGTCCATCTGCCGGATGACCTGCTCGATGAACCCCTCGGACCGCAGGCAGGCCAGCGCGTCGTACGCCGCGTGGTGGCGGCTGGAGGGTGTGAGGGTCCGGTAGCCGTCGTGCCAGGCCGTTTCGTAGCTCTCGTCGAAGAGATGGAACTCCACCTCGGTGGCCGCCTGCAGGGTGACGCCGAGGGCGTCGAGCCGCGCAAGCTGCTCCTTGAGGATCTGCCGCGGCGCGAACGGGATCGGGACACCGTTCTCATCGACCGGGTCGCAGATGACCACGGGCAGGCCGGGCATCCACGGGATCCGACGGATGGTCGTGAGGTCCGGGACCAGGAACACGTCCGGGACGCCGGCGCCCATGCCACCGATGTGGTCGAGTCCCGGACGTACGTCCTGCTCGATATCGACGCCCCACAGCATCAGCGGGACCTTGTAGGCGTCGGTGCGGCCCAGGTTCTGGACGAACCCGTCAGCGGCGACTCGCTCCGCGAGACAGCGACCGGCGTTGTCCGGCGTCACCAGGAGCATGCCGTCGACGAGACCAGCGTCGATCTGCTTGATGAGCTCGTTCACCGAGAGGAGTCCGTTTCGAATCGTCTCCGTCTTCATTCGGCACTCCTCGTGCGTACAAGTGAAGGGTTAAGGTCTATTTTCTGAACCATATTTGTCCTGGTTCTCTGTGTCAACGATCACGACGACGCGTGACGAAGGCGCGGATGACGTTCTCGGTCATGCGGGACACGCCGTTCTCGGTGTCCGCCTGCAGCAGCGAGCCGGACCAAGCGATCGAGCCGGTGGAGAAGACCTCGCCGCCGCCGGGCGTCGCGAAGTAGACGATGTCGGCGTGCACCTCGGGATCCTGCTCGCCTCCGCCGTGCTCGGGCAGGTTCATCGGGATCTCCTCGATGGCGCGCTGGTAGAAGTTCGAGTGACCGCGGGACGTGGCGAGCACCACGGCGTGCCGCGGCGTTCCGAGGGCCACGTCGGCCCGGTCGATCTCATCGCCTGCGGCGCCGTCCATCACCAGCCCGTAGGCCCCGATCGGCTCCTCGTCGACGCCCTCGAAGATCCAGGCGTGCTCGGGGTCCGCGGCCGCCTCGGTCCGGAAGTACGGCTCGGAGTGACCCCACCCCTGGGCGGCGAAACCGACCCCGGCCAGGTCCTGCGGCGCCCGGCCGCGGTGGCGCCAGAGCCCGCCGGGTAGGCCGGTCGACATCAGTGTGACCTCACCGGGGAGCGACTCCCAGCAGCGGACGCCGGCCTGGCCGCGCCGGATTTCGATGACGAGGGGGTCGTCGCTCAGAACGCCGGTGACCCAGTACCAGCCGTTACCGCCGAGGTAGAGCAGCCCGCCACCACCGTCGCGGTAGTCCGTCAGCGCGTCGAGCATCTCCTCGGAAGTGTACTCCGGGTGCGAACCCGACACCACGGCTGAATACGGGCGCAGGTAGTCGGCGCCCCGCTGGTGCACCTCGTGGTCGGTGAGCACGTCGGCCTCGATGCCGCGCCGCGCGAGCCACTCGATCAGGTACATGTCCGAGGAGAAGGCGCGGCCCGCTCCCCCGACGACCCACATGCGGTAGCCGCGGCGCATGTTCACGATCTGGCGGCGCGCGGCCGAGAGCATGACCCCGCTTCCGTCGGGGTGATGGTCGTACATCGACAGCCCGAAGGAGTGGTCCCCCACGTGCGCCAGGCTCTCCGGGGCGACCACCACCTCCTGGTCGGTCATCGCCGAGGTGTCCAGCCCGTTGAAGAGGGCCTCGTTGGCGTAAGCCAGGTAGGTGAACGTGGGCAGAACGACCGCGACCTTGCGACGCTCGTCGGAGGATCTCGGCACCACGGAGATCGGCACCACGTCGGACCCGGCGGCGTTCTCGACGAAGATTCCGTAGACGCCGCTCTCGAGCTCCTCGGGGAGTGGTGCGGTGAGGAGGGCAGGCCAGCCCGCGTCGACCAGGTCGGTGGCGTGAAAGTGCGCCGCGGCGTACTGGTCCGTGGCGAGGGTGAAGTCCAGGCACCGGCCGGTGAAGGTCCGCCCGGTCACGGCCCGCGCCGGTCCGTTGACCAGCGTGCCGTCCGGCTGGCCGGGCACCACCGCCCTGGCGACCGTGGGATCGTCACCGTAGGAGAAGGCCAGGTCCCAGGCGGCCACCGGCTCCAGGGCGCGGACGTCCACCTCGGCCCGCGCCAGCGCCTCGAGCTGCGCGTCGTCGGGGTGCGAGCCGAGGACGAACGGCAGCTCGACCTTGCCGGTGAAGTGCTCGTCCGCCTGCCCGCGGGTGGCACCCTCGACGGTCTCGACAGCGCGGCCGCGGTGCGCCGCGACGGTCACCGGACCTGTTAAGTCGACCGTACCGACGGGCGTCGACGCGGCCGCGTCGAGCCGTACGCCGCGCAGGGGGTCCACCGGCAGCGCCAGAACCCGGACGCCGTCCGGTCCGAGCATTCCGACCACCAGATGCCACTGGTGGTCGGCCAAGCGCTCGCCGGCCGTGACGAGCACGTCGCCGCTGCCCGGGTCGGCGAGCCCCGGGCGACCGTCCCGCAACTGCAGCACAGGTCCGGAGGCCAGGGAGACGAGGGACTGCACGGGTGCGGACCCGACGTCGCCGGAGTAGACGAAGGCACCCAGGGTGGCACGGGTGTGGGACGCCGTGGCGGCGGGACCCGGGTCGCCGTGGAGGAACGAGCCGACGCAGGTCGGCGCCAGGCTCACGGCGTACCGCGCGGCGGCCTGCCAGTCGACGGGCCGGTCGAGCGAGGGCTCGTCGGCGCTCGCACTGATCAGCCGCACCAGGCGGACGTCGACCGGGTCCGCGGCACTGACGTGGACGGAGACCTGGTCGCCGCGCTCGTAGGAGAGGCGGTCGGTGTAGGCGCGGACGGGCAGGCTGGGCATACGGCTCCTAGGTCGGGTCGTCGTGGTCGTTGTGATGCTCGGCGTGGTCGCGCATGGTCGACGTCCGATCAGATCGGTCCCGCGGCCAGGTAGCCGCCGTCGACGGGCAGGTTGGCCCCGTGGACGTAGTCGGCCAGCGGGGAACTGAGGAACAAGATGGCGTCGGCGATCTGCTCCGGCCGCGCCCAGACCTTTGTCGGGACGGCGGCCGCGATGGTCGCCTTGGTCTCGGCGTCGTAGATGTCGGTCAGCTCGGTGCTGGTGAACCCGGGCAGGATCGAGTTCACGTTGATGCCGACCGGCGCGCAGTCCAGGGCCATCTGCCGGGTGAGATTGACCCAGAGGCCCTTGCTCGCGCAGTAGGCCGCGAAGCCGGGGTTGCCGACCATCCCTGAGACGGAGCCGACCACGACGATCTTGCCTCGGCGGCCGGTCTCCTTCATGTGTCGGATCGAGGCCCGGGCGCACCGAAAGATGCCGTCGACGTTCACGTCCATGTGCCGGCGCCACAGCTCGTCGTCGGTCTCCTCGGCGCTCGATGGCTCGATCACCGCCGCGCTCAGCACGACGATGTCGATGCCGCCGTCGGCGCAGAGGTCCGTGAACACCGTGGTGACCGCGTCGGCGTCCGCGACGTCGAGCCGGCGGTGGGTGATCCGCTCTGCCACCTCGGGCGCCGGCGGGAGGGCGGTCAGCCGGTCGCGGCGCGAAAGCGTGACCACACACGCTCCCGCCTCGGCCAGGGCGACGGCTGAGGCCCACCCGATGCCGGTGGCGCCGCCGACCACGACGGCTCGCTTGCCCTGAAGATCGATCAACCGCATCCTTGAGGTCCTTCCGACAACGGAGCCGACCGGGATGGCCGGGGGTGATTCTGCGCGTTCCTGCGCAGCTTGGAGGTCGAGGCTAGGCGCCGCTGTCGAGGAGCTCTGCGTACCGATCGGGTCGCCGCGCCCGCGTGACGGCCGTGACCACGGCACCGATCACGAACGACGCGGCGAGGGCCACCAGGATCGCGGTGGCCGCGGCGTTGGTCCCGACGAGGAGGTCGAAGTTGCGCACGATCATGTAGAGCACGAAGCCGAGGCCGATCAGGGACAGGACCGGGGCGACCACGGAGCCCCACAGCGGGGTGTCCGCGTGATACCGGCGGTGGAAGGCGATGACCGAGATCGAGGTCAGCGCCATCAGGGCGATGACACCGAGCGTGGCCGCGCCGGAGAACCAGGTGTAGACCTCGGTGATGGGGTCGAGGCCGAGCAGGAGCATGAGGACCAGCACCACGACCGACATGACGGTCACCACGACCGACGAGCTGGACGGGGCCCGGTGCTTGGGGTGCACCTCGCCGAGGAAGCCCGGCAGGAGCTTCCCATTGGCGAGGTTGAACTGGTAGCGCGCCACCACGTTGTGGAAGGAGAGCACGCAGGCGAACACGCTGGTGACGAGGAGGATGCGGACGGTGTCCTCCATGGCCGTGCCGACGTACCGCGTGGCGAGGTTCTGGACCACGTTCGAAGGGTCCGCGCCGGACACGGCGGCGACGTCCGGGCCGATGCCGATGGCAATCGAGTAAGACGTGAACGCATACATCGTTCCGATCAGCGCCACCGCGATGTACGTCGCCCGCGGGATCGTCCGGGTCGGATTGGTGGCCTCGCTGCGGAAGACCGCGGTGGCCTCGAACCCGATGAACGCGAAGAAGGCGAACATCAGCCCGAGGCCCGGGGTGCCGTCGAAGGCATGGCTGGGGTCGAGCGGCCGCGCCGAGAAGCCGGAGGCGCCGCCCTGGGCGAGGATGGCGATGTCGATCACGAGGACGACCAAGGCCTCGAGCACCAGCGCCACGCCGAGGACCTTGGCGCTCACCTCGATGTCCCGGTAGCCGAGCAGGGCGACGACGACCAGGAAGGCGAAGGCCGGCACCCACCAATCGACGGTGAGCCCGAGGTACTGCTCGACGACGGCCACGGCCGAGACGCCCAGAAGGGCGTAGAGGCCGATGAGAAGAAGGTAGTATGAAACCAGCGCCAGCGAGGCGGTGCCAGCGCCGGCCATCTTGCCGAGACCGGCCTGGACGTAAGAGTAGAACGCGCCGGCGTTCTGCACGCGTCGGCTCATCAGCGTGAAACCGACGGCGAAAACGCAGAGCACCACGACGGCGCTGAGGAAGTACAGGGGTGCCGCCGCGTTGCCGCTGAGGGCGAACACCAAGGGGAGGACCGCACAGGCGGCACCGAGCGGCGCCACGGCCGCGATGACCATGAAAACGATGGATCCGACGCCGAGACCTCGATGCAGCAGGGCGGTCTTCTCATCGGGATCTGCTGTCTGGGGGTCGCTGTACGCTGTCATACGCTGATTCCTTGCTTGTGCTCCCCCACCGGGAGCCGAAGGTGGGTGTGACTCATGGCCCGAGCCACCAGAGCGTTCGGGAGGAGCCGACAGTGACGCACCCCACACCCAAATGTCTATTGGCTCGATATTCAGACCTTTAGGGATCGGGTGTCAAGACCCTCAGAGCAGACGGCGGAAATCCGTCCGCGGGAGGTCAGTCCTCGGGGGTCACGTACGCTGCGGAGATGCCGCCGTCGACCCTCAACTCATGACCGGTCACGTAGCTGGAGGCGTCGCTGAGCAGGTAGAGGGCCGCCTCGGCCATCTCCTCCGCGGTGCCGAACCGGCCCGTGGGCACGTGGACCATTCGCCGTGCCACCTCATCCTCGGAGAAAAGTGCGCTCAGCATCGGCGACTGGACCGGTCCGGGACTCAGCACGTTGACCCTGACGTTCTTGCGGGCCAGCTCGACGGCCATCTCCCGCGACATCGCCACCACGGCGCCCTTCGAGGCGGTGTAGGCGATCTGGGACACCGCGGAGCCCATGCTGGCGACCAGCGACGCCGTGTTGACCACCGCGCCGCCGCCACCCGCCACCAGGTGCGGGATGCCGTGCTTGCAGCACAACATCACGCTACTGACGTTGACGCGCAGGGTGCGTTCGAAGGTTTCGAGCTCCTCGCGCAGCACCGATGCGTCCTCGGCGAGCGCAACGCCGGCGTTGTTGAACAGAGCGTCGATCCGCCCATGACGACGGGACACACCGACGTAGAGCTCGGCCACCTGGGCCTCGGCAGTGAGGTCGCAGGCGACGAAGTCGTCCGCCCCTGTGTCGTCGGCCTCGACTAGGTCGACTCCGACAACGGTGGCCCCCTCCCGCTTGAAGACGGCGACCGCGGCCCGTCCGATGGCGCCGGCGGCCCCGGTCACCACGACGACCTTGCCGTCGAGCGCTCCGGTCACGAGGCTTTGACCCCGAACCAGCGCGCGAGCCGGGTGCCGATCAAGTAGGCCGTGGGGCTGAACGCCCACTGGCTGATGATTTTGCCGCTGTCAGCGTGGAAGTAGCTAGGCACCTCGGCCCACACCGTCTGGGCCAGGCGGCGCTGGAGGCGGCGGTTGTACAGGTCGTGGACGGAGCGGCGCACGGAGATCTTAGTGGCCTGTCGGCGCACGAGCTTCCTGGCCAGCTTCGCGGCGAACCGCGCTTGGGCCTCGTAGAAGGTCACCAGCGGGATGCCGCTGGTGTTCGGACCGAAGATCATGAAAAAGTTCGGGAAGTTCGGCGTCATCAGCCCGTAGAGCGCTTCCGCACCCTCCTTCCACTGGTCGCGCAGGTCGACGCCCTTCTCGCCGATGACCCGGAAGGTGCTGAGGAAGTTCGCCGCGTCGAAGCCGGTCGCCAGGACGATCATGTCCAGGTCGTGCTTCTTCCCCTTGGCGTCGACCACTCCCGTGGGCGTCACGTCGGCCACGGCACAGGGAACCAGCTCGACCTTGGGGCTCCGGAGGGCGCGGTAGTAGGTGTCGCTCACGACCGTGCGCCGGGCCTCGACCGAGAACGCCGGCCGCAGCAGCTTCATCAGCTCCGGTCGCGACGACATCTCCTGCTCGAGGTAGGCTTCGACCATCTTCTGGCGCTTCTGGTTGACCCGGCCGCCGGTGCGGGCGTGGCTCGCGTGGTACTGCCGGAGGTCGTAGTCGAGGTAGAGGCGGTAGCGGCGCCAGTAGTGTACCGGCTTGAACCGGTTCCACCGCCGTTCCCGCGGGCTGAAGTCCCGCGCGTCCTTCGGCAGCAGCCAGTTCGGCTCGATCTGGAAGACCTTGACCGCCTTGCCCTGGCGCTCGGCCTCGGTCACGATCTGTACCGCCGACGAACCGGTCCCGAGGACGCCGACCGTCTTGCCCTCCAGGGACAGCTCCTCCCGCCAGGTCGAGGTGTGGCAGATGTCGCCGTGGAAGGGGGTCTCACCGCGCATGAACGGCGGGATCAGCGGGGTGTTGAGGAACCCCACCGCCGAGATCACCGCCTTGAACGGCCCATGCGTCTCGCCATCGGCCGTCTCGATGGAGTAGGTCCGGGTGGACTCCGACCAGCGGACGGTGGCAACGCTCGCGCCGAGCAGGGTGCGCTCGTACAGCCGCCACTTGCGTGCGACGTGCTGGAGGTAGCCGAGCAGCTCGTGCCACTCCGCGTGCGTGCGGGTCCAGTCGTAGGGCTCGAAGGAGAACGAGTAGATGTGCGACTCGAGGTCGACCTCGGCGCCCGGGTAGCGGTTGACCCACCAGGTGCCGCCGATCTCCTCGGACCGTTCGAACATGACGAAGTCGTCGACGCCCTGCTTGATCAGGGCGATGGCGGCGGCGATCCCGCTGAAGCCGGCGCCGATGATGGCGACGTCATGGGCGCCGTTCGCGGGCGACTGCTTGCCTTCAGGAGCATTCAAGGGGACCTCGATCCGTCCTAAGTGGTCGTATGGTCCGATCTCTAGACCATTATCGGAATGTCAGGCCTGCGCGTGCGCGGCGGCCGCTTTCTCGAAGCACTCGCGGGGCGCGCGGATCACTCCGGCACCGATCTGGCCGCCGTCGCGGCCGGCGAGACCGACGTCCATGACGGGCAGCACGCCGGTCTCGAGCACCTTCCGCACGTCGACGGCGGTCGGCGTACCGCGGAACCCGAAGAGCGGGATCCGGTAATCGGGGTTCTCCCCGTGGGTGATCTGGTACATCTCGCGGTTGCGCTCGATCATCACTTCGGGAGACCCGCCCTGGTATGCCTGCAGGGACAGGGCGCAGGCCTGGGCGAAGCCACCGAGACCGACGGTCTCGGTGATCGGCGACTCGCCGCCCATCCAGGTGATCTCGTCCTCGGTGTGACCGGCGAAGAGCTTGCCCTGGTGGATCGGCGGCGGCCCCTCGAACCACTGATCCCCCGTCCCGGCGACCTTGATCGCGAAGCCCTTGCAGCTGAACGCCATGGCCGAAACCAGGGTCGAGCCGGCGACGCCCGCCATCGCGTCCGCGCTCGCCTTCGCCGCGGCCATGGACAGGCGGAGGAAGAAGTAGTCGTTCTCGGCGAGGTGGAGCATCGTCTCGCGCACGCTCGGCACGTCCTCGGCGACCATGTCCAAGACAGAGGGCAGGATCTCCCGGCTGAACAGCACCGACGCCGCCGCGTTGCGGCTGTGGACCTCGTCGCCCATCCGCAGGGCCCGGGCGATGAGCGGCTTGAGCGCGACGCCGCCCCGCCGGCGGATCGCCTCCCCCACCACCGGCGCGAGCACCTCATTGACGTGCACCAGCCGGTCGTGGACGCCCTGGTCGTAGCAGCCGTAGTTGAGCCGGCGCGGCTCCTTACCCTCGTAGAAGTTGCAGAAGCCAACGTTCCCGTGCGTGCGGTTCTCCACGACGAACACCGGCATGGACGCGGTGTAGATGCCGGCCAGGGACCCGACCGCGCCGTAGTCGTGGCAGGCGCCGACGACGATCTCGCCGCTTTCGAACCCGGCGATCGCCTCCGCGCGCGTCGCGGCGAGCCCCTCGAAGAGCGCGCCCCCGATCAGCGCCTCGCGCTGCCCGCCGACGTACTCGGACCAGGGCATCGGGGCCCCTGAGGTGAGGACCAGGTTGTCCGCGTACCCGGAAATGACGTCGCGGGCGATGTCGACGTCGACCACCCAAGGGTCGGCCGTGGTGAGCCGCTCGAAGGCCTCGGCATTCGCCGCATCGATGTCGAGGGGACACATGACGTCGGGCGGGGTCACCATGCGACGACCCCGCCGTCCACCAGGAGCGTCTGGGCGGTGATGAACGACGCCCGGTCCGAGAGCATGAACTCGACCACCTCGGCAACCTCGCGCGGCTCCCCGATCCGCTTGAGCATCGCGTACGAGGCTGCGACCTCCTCGCCGCCCGAGACACGGGCCATCGACGGGCTCATCGGGGCCCGGATCACGCCCGGGGCGACGTTGTTCACGCGGATCCCCCGCGGCGCGAGCTCGTCGGCCAGGTAGCGCGTGTAGGCCGCGATGCCGGCCTTCGTGGCGCCGTACACGGAGGCACCGGTGAATCGGCCGAAGTGGCCGGTCAGGCTGCCCACGTTCACGATGGCGGTGCCGTCGGCCAGGCGAGGTGCGCAGACGTCGGTGACCCGCGCCATGCCGGCGATGTTCACCTGAAACATCAGCTCGAGCTTCGCCTCGTCGATCTCGCCCAGGAAGGAGTCCCGCAGGACCCCGGCGCAGTTCACGAGACCGGCCAGCCGCTCACCCGGCTCAAGGACCGTCGCGACGGCGTTCTCGATGCTGCCGCGGTCGGAGACGTCCATGACCACCGTGTCCACGCCGACGAGCGAGGCGTCGGTCAGGTCGACGGCCTCGACCGCGTCCTTCAGGTCGGCGGCCACGGGGTCGAACCCGCCCTCGACCAGGCGCCGGCAGATGGCCCGCCCGATCACGCCGGCGCCTCCGGTGACGATGACTTTACGATTCACCTCTCCACCTCTCGGTGTGTTATCGGTCGTTGGGTACGCTGTTGGGCGCACGCCGAGAACCCGAGCGGACGGGTCCGAACAGGTTCGGACCCGTCCCGTCGGGAAGTACGTGGGGTGGGGACCGCTAGTTGACCTGGCGCTCCCTAGTGCCCCAGAAGGTCTGGCGGAGCTTGAACTTCTGGAGCTTCCCGGTCGCCGTGCGAGCCAGCTCGTCGCGGAACTCGATCCGCTTCGGGCACTTGTAGCCGGCCAGCCGCTCGCGGCAGTAGGAGATGAGCTCGTCCGGGGTCACCGTCTCGGAGGTCACGACCAGCGCCGTGACCAGCTCGCCCCACTTCTCGTCGGGGATGCCGATCACCGCGACCTCCCGGACGGCGGGATGGCCGGCGAGGACGTCCTCCACCTCGATGGACGAGACGTTCTCACCGCCCGAGATGATGACATCCTTCTTGCGGTCGAGAATGGACAGGTACCCGTCCTCGATGCGGCCGCCGTCGCCGGTGCGGAACACGCCGCCTTCCTGGGCGGAAGCGGTCGCCTCCGGGTTGCGCCAATAGCCGTCGAGGTTGTGGTTGCTGGCGGCCAGTACCTCCCCGTCCGGGGCGACCGAGATCCGGACCCCGATGCCCGGCGCCCCCGCGCGCCCCAGGAGCCGGGCCTGGTCGACGCCCGGGAGGTCGCGCCACTCGCGCCGCATCCGCGACATGGTCAGGAACGGCGAGGTCTCGGTCAGGCCGTAGATCTGGATGAACTCCCAGCCCAGCTCGTCGCGGATCCGCTCGATCAGCCGGGTGGGCGGCGGCGCGCCCGCGACGACGACCCGGACCCGGTCCCGGCCCGGGATCTCGCCCGACCACGACCCGGCCGCCTCGAGGACGGAGGCGAGCACGGACGGGGCGGCGCACATCACCGTGACGCCGTGCTGCTCGACCCGGCGCAGGATCTCGGCTCCGTCGATTCGGCGCAGGACCACGTGCGTTCCGCCCATGCCGGTGAGCGCGTAGGGCATCCCCCACCCGTTGGCGTGGAACATCGGCAGCGTGTGCAGGTAAACGTCGTCCTCGTCGACCTTGAGGTGCCACCCGAAGACGGTGGCGTTGAGCCACAGGTTGCGGTGCGTCAGCTCGACGCCCTTGGGGCGAGCGGTCGTGCCGGAGGTGTAGTTGATCGTCGCCGTCGCGTCCTCGTCCGGCTCCCAGGACGCGGGCGCTGTCCGGCGGTCCCAGAGCCGGTCGTCCTCCCCGAACAGGAAGGTGTGCCGCGCGGGCAGGTCCTTCACAACGTCGCGGAGCGTGGGGTCTGCCAGCAGGACGTCCGCCCCGCTGTGCTGGACGATGTACTCGATCTCGGCTCGCCCCAGGCGGAAGTTGATCGGCACGAGAATGCGGCCGTAGCCGCTCACCCCGTAGAAGGAGGCGA
The DNA here is from genome assembly GCF_040653595.1 of Sphaerisporangium sp. NPDC051011. Taxonomy (NCBI): domain Bacteria; kingdom Bacillati; phylum Actinomycetota; class Actinomycetes; order Streptosporangiales; family Streptosporangiaceae; genus Sphaerisporangium; species Sphaerisporangium sp. NPDC051011. The sequence continues at coordinate 133,183 of NZ_JBFAGG010000001.1, forward strand.
GCATGCGGCTGGAGTTCTGCGACACGATCGCGACTCGCCCGCCCACGGGGACCTCGAGCTCGTCGAGAGCAGCGGCGAGCGACCGGGTGCGGCCGGCGAACTCCCCGTAAGTGAGCGGCCCCCACGAGTGCTCGGCGCACGGCTCGTCGACGACCCCCGTACGGGCCGGGAACACCTGCTCGGCGCGATACAGGAAGTCACCAACGGTGAGCGGGTAGCGCATGGAGGTCCTCCTCAGCACCCATGGTTCGCCTCATGAACGATGAGGCTAGAGGATTTAAGGTCTAAAAACAATGCCTTTAGGCCTTTAGGCCTTTTTGGTGCTGTCGTTCCGCTGCGAGGGCCGGGTTCGGTTAGCCTTGTCTGAGGGAGGTGCCGTGACCGAGAACAACAGCCTCGGGCCGATCAGGCAGATAGCCGCGCACGAGCTGGTGCTGGACCAGATCCGGCGGTCGATGGACCTGGGCCAGTTCCGTCCCGGGGACCGGCTGCCGGCCGAGCGTGAGCTGGCGGAGATGCTCGACGTCTCCCGCACAACGGTGCGCACCGCCGTGGCCGTCCTGGAGCGCGAGGGCCGGCTCGCGGTCCGGCGCGGCCGCGGGGGCGGGTTCCTGGTCCTTGAGCCGACGTACGACGCCGCCGAGACCAAGCGCGAGTTCAAGCGGAACAAGGTGGCGGTCCGCGATGCCTTCGACTACCGCGTCGTCGTCGAAACCGGGGCGGCCCGACTGGCGGCCGAGCGCCGCAAGGCGACCGACATCCCTCGACTCAGGGACCTGGTGCGCCGGATGAGCGAGACCATCGACGCGGCCCGGGACTCACCGTCGACCGCGCAGATCACCGACTTCCAGCTCCTCGACTCGGCGTTCCACCTCGGGATCGCGCGGACAACCGGGAACGAGCAGCTGGTCCGCTCCGTCGAGCTGGCGCGCAGCGCGATGTGGCTGCCGGTCGGCGCGATCTTCGGCCACATCGAGGACAACGCCAATGACCACCACGCCGGCATCCTTGAGGCGATCCGCACCAAGGACGCCGACCTGGCGGCGGCCACCATGGCGGCCCACATCAACGAGACGCGGCACACGATCGAGTCCTGGCTGAAGCGCTGAGGCTCAGCCCATGGTCGTGAGCCAGCCGCCGTCCACGACGAGGTCGATGCCGGTCACGAATGAGGAGTCGTCAGACAGGAGATAGTCGACGGCCCCGCACACGTCGTCGGTGGTGCCGACGCGCTGGAGCGGTACCCGCCGCGCCATCGACGCTTTTCGGGACGGGTCCGCCTCGTAGATCCCGCTGATCATGGGCGTCAGGATCGCGCCGGGGCACACGGTGTTGGAGCGGACGCCGTGGCGTCCTTGCTCAGCCGCGATCGCCCTCGAGAGGCTGATGAGGCCGGCCTTGGAGACTTGGTAGGCGTCCAGCGCACCGTCCGCCCGGCGCAGCCCGGCGATGCTGGCGATGTGGGCCATGACGCCGAACCGGGCCGGCACCATCACCTGCAGCGCGGCGCGGGCGAAGAGCATCGCGCCGGTAAGGTTGATCTCCAGCACCCGCTTCCACACGTGGGGCTCGATGTCGGCGATCGAGCCGTCGACGTACTGCGGCGTGGGCAGCCCGGGTTCGTCGAACCAGGCCACGCCGGCGGCGTTGACGAGGTAGTCGAGCCGACCCTCGCTCGAGAGTTCGGTCGCGGCCTTCACCGCCGCGGGCGCCAGCCCGGGGTCGGTCACGTCGCCGCGCAGGTACGTCACCCCGGTCGGCAGCCCCGCCGGCTCGGTCTTCAAATCCACGGCGACGACCTGCGCGCCCCGGCCGGCCAGGTGCTGGGCCACCGCCAGCCCCATCCCGCCGCCGGCGCCGGTCACCAAGGCTGTGCGGCCCGCGTGGTCAGCCATCAGCGAGCCGCTCGCGCAGGAACTCGGCGGCCTGGTCGACCGCCTCGTTCGCCTCGTCGAACAACGTGGGGAACTGGACGAAGCCGTGGACCATGCCGGGGTAGCGCCGATGCTGGATCGGGACGCCCGCCTCGGCGAGCTTCTCGGCGAACAGCTCGCCCTGCGGCCGGATCGGGTCGTACTCGGCCGTGATCACCAGGGTCGGCGGCAGGCCGGCCAGGTCGGCACCCAGCGGGGAGGCCTGCGGCGACAGCGCGTCGTCCGGGCTCGTGAAGTAGGCGTCCTTGTGCCACTGAACCTCGTCCCGGAACAGCATCAGCCCCTCGAACTCCAGGTCGAACCCGAGCTCGAGGTCGAAGGTCGTGGCCGGATAGAAAAGCACCTGGCCTGCCGGCGCCGGCCCGTCCTGGTCCCGGGCCCGCAGTGCCACCGCGGCGGCGAGGTTGCCGCCCGCGCTGTCGCCCGCCAGTGCCACCCGCGCGGGGTCGATGCCCAGCTGCTCGGCGTTCTCCACGGCCCACACGAAGGCGGCGTAGCAATCGTCAGGCGCGGCCGGGAAGGGGTGCTCTGGCGGCCGCCGGTACTCCACGCCAAGAATCACGAACCCGGTCCGGTTGGCGATGGCGCGGCAGATGCCATCGTGGGAGTCGAGGCTACCCATCTGCCACCCGCCACCGTGCAGGTATACGACGAGAGGCGCGATTGCTCTCGCCACGTCCGGCCGGTAGACCCGGACCGGGATCTCGTGCCGCGTGCCGGGCACCACCAGATCTTCCGTGGCGGCGACGTCCTCGACCGGCAGCGCCGCGAACGTCGCCTCAAAATTGGATCTCGCTTCCTCGATCGGCAGCAGGTGGGAGTTGGGTCGACCACTCTGGGCCGCCTCTTTAAGAAGGTTCGCAGCTACCGGGTGGAGGGACATCACCGAAGTCTCGCCTTCAACTACATCGACCACCTAATGGACTTTTGGTCGAGACTATAGACCATGAAGTGACGAGTGTACACATGAGCACCGGCACAGCGGTGGGGCCCGTCGACCCACCCAACCGAGAAGGCACGTGTGGCAGTCGGGGTGGGCGATGACGGCTAAGACGGATCCGGGCATGGTCACCACAGCCCCAGCTTTTCGATCACGTCCGCGGGCTTGGGGAGGGCGGGGCTCGCCTGGCCGGTGGCCTGCCATGCTATGGGGACGTCGCGCCGCATCCGGCTCAGGTCGCGCCAGCGCAGCACGTCCGTCCACGCCGCCTCGATCGCGGCGCCCTTGGTCCCCGTCAGACGGCCGCCGGCGCGGAGTCCGTCGAGGGTGAGACTGCCGGCCAGCAGTGTGCGGAACCGAGGTGAGCCGGCGCGGTTTGCGGTCTCGTCGCTCCCTGAATCGTGACGGCGCCGGATTTGCCGCCTATAGTGCGCTTTGTCGGTTATCTGGTCAGGCGCTCCGTGCGATGTCGTGACCGGGCTCTCGCCGGTCCCCCAGAGCGGGCTTCGCTCCGCCCTTCACCTCCAGTTCACGCAGCCCTATTGACGTGTCCCGATGTCGCCTGCCACATTGCATGTCACCGAATAGGAGACCTTGTCTTCTTATAGAGGACGGACATGGCCACGCAGATACTCACCTCATCGCTCAAGACCCTCGAAGTGCTCGCGGCGCTGGCCGACTGCGACACCGGTGTGGGAGTCTCCGAGCTCGCCCGGCGGCTCGGCGGCAGCCGAGGTTACGTGCATCGGCAGCTCGTCACCCTCGTGGCCGGCAACTGGGTGGAGCAGAGCGAGGATGGCACCTACCGGCTGAGCCTGCGCGTGGCCCGGCTGTCGGCGGCGGCGCTACGGCAGGCCGGGCTGGACCAGCGGGCCTCGGCCGCGATGGAGGAGCTGGCCGCCGCGCTGCGCGAGCCCGTGTCGCTGGCGGTCCTGGACGGAGACGCCGCCAGGATCATCCACCGCATCGACGTGGACCGCTCGCTGCGGGTCGACACCCGGGTCGAGACCAGGATGCCGATGTCGAAGTCGGCGTCCGGGCGCGTGCTGACCGCCTTCGAGTCACCGGTCGTGCTGGAGCGGCTGGCCGGCCTCGGCGTGGAGCTCCCACCCGACGAGGATCTGGCCGCGATCCGTGAGGCGGGCTACGCCCACTCGATCGCGGGCTACCAGGACGAGACCGTCGCCATCGCGGCCCCGGTGTTCGATCCGGCGGGCCATGTGATCGCGGCCGTATCCCTCGTCGGCCCGGTGTCGCGCTTCGATCTCGACGCGGCGGTGGAGCCGCTGCTCGCGTGCGCCGCCCGGGTCAACGCCATCGTGAGCGGCACGTCGTTCGTGCCGCCCTCCCAGGAAGGACGCTGAATTGCCCTCCACTCTCGTGTCCCCGGAACCACGGGCGCCAGAGGAGATCATGACCGCCGAGGCCCTGTCCGCGATGCAGCCCAACCGGCTCTCGGCGAGCCGCTCGCTGATCAACAGCATGATCGATCAGGGCTGGCGGGTAGAGCGGCTGGTATTCGACGTGGACGAACGCGGCGCCGGGGACGCGGTCTACCGCGTCCATGCCGCCGGGCACACGCTCGATTTCGTCGCCTTCGCCTTCACGCCATCGGCCCAGGAGCGCACCCAGCGCATCTTCGACCAGTCGTGGGACATGATGGGCGCGCTGATCGACGGCGCCGCCGACGCGGGGACGATCGAGTGGACGCACAGGGAGCTGCCCCTGCTCTACCACGGCCGCGCCACCCCCGACACGCTGACCTGGTGCCGCTCCAACCGCAGCATGCGGGTCTTCGAGCACGTGGTGACGGAGCTGGCCGCCGGGCGCCAGCCCGACGTCGCCGCACTGGCGCGGGTCGGGTACCTGATGCGCAACGTCGGCCTGGACGGCAACGGAACCTTCGGCACCCGCACCTTCCTCGCCTACGGTGAGGACCATCCGCTCCGGGTGCCGTACCACGCCCAGATGCTCTCGGCCTATCTGATGCGGGAGTTCAGCTTCGACCTCGCCGAGAGGCTGGCGGCGCTGCGCTCACCGCACGCCGTGCCCCTGGACCGCCGGATCAAGCGCTTCCTGGGCGTGGGCAACAGCTCGGCCCTGGGCCTGGTGCTGTGGGTGGGCAACCACCCGCAGCTGGTCGGACGCTGGATCGAGCTGCGCGAGCGGGCGCTGGCGCACGCCTGGTCCCTGGTCCTGGAGCCGGACGGCGAGCGTGTCCGGCTGCTGATCCGCCTGTTGGATCGGGCCGTGACGTTCCTGGCGGAGGACGCCAACGAGTACACCTCCTTCGTCCCTGCCGGCGTCATCGCGGACGAGCTGGCCGCCCTGCGGCACAAGGTCGTCCTGCGCCTGGGCGAGACGACCACCCCGCCGACCGTTGCCGAGGCCGTGGGCGATCCGGCGGGCGACCTTTCGGCCGAGACCCGCGAGGTGCTGCACGCGATCCTGCTGGAGCTGGACCCGGGCTACGCCGATGGGTCGGTCGCCCGGCTCGTGGTGAACGAGTCCACACGGCGCGAGCCCGCCATGCCGATCGGCCGCCTGCGCGAGCTCCTGGCCACGGAGTACGCCTGGGCGCTGGAGATGGATTCGAACTCCGCGGGCAAGCGGCGCCACGTCTGGTACAAGTCGCGCAGCGCCGAGGAGCCGCGGTGCGGCCCCGCCGGGGAGGTGCCGCCCGGCACGGTCGATCTGACCGTGGACGTCCCCGGGACGGTGCGCGCCCTCGACGGCGCGCTCGCCGCGGCCGACCCGGCGCTGCCGGTCGGCAGGTTCCTGGCCGCCGCCCCGCAGCATCGCGGCACGGTCGAGCGGGTCCAGACGCTCAGCCGCTTCCGCTACCACACCCCGCACGTCGACCTCCGGCACGCCGGGTTCGTCCCGGCGCACCTGATCCGGCTGGGCAACGCGGCCCTGTACGGGCTGGACCGTACCAAGGACTTCATGCTGCGCGACCTGCGCGGAGTGATCTTCCAGGGGGCGCCCACCCGGGAGGACCTGGCCGCACCGCCGGAGGACGAGATCTGGTTCTGGCCGCCGATCCCGCTGGAGGGCGAGCCCGCCCGTGCCGAGGAGGGGGCCCGGTGACGACCTCCCTGTCCATCACCCTGTCCATCAGAGAGACCCGCCTGGTCGTCGAGCGGCTCCTGCAGGCCGACGGCCTGGCGCCGGGCGCCGTCCCGGCCGTCCGCGACTTCGTGATCCTGGCGCAGGCGGCCGGGCTGCCCGCGCTGGAGGTCCTGGAGTCCGGGCTGTCGGAGCGGGACCGCGAGCTGCACGGCGCCCTGCGTACGGTGCCGGTCCCTGCCGCGGAGGGCACGGTGCTGGTCGCCGACTGCGCCGGTCAGTCCTCCTACGTGGTGGCGCCGGGCCTGTTCGATCTGGCGCTGGCCACTCCCGCCCCGGTCACCGTGCGGGCGCGGGACGTCGAAGCGCCCGACCTGCTGGCCGCGCTGGAACCCCAGGCCGGGGCCCACGGGGTCAGACTCACGGTCACCGGCGGCGGGAGCGTGACGATCACCACCGAACGCGGCAGCGCGCCGCGTCCGGACGACGAGCGGCTACGCCGGCTGCTGCCGGTCACCGGCTCGGCCCCCATGGCCCGGGCCGTGATCGAGGGCATGACTGTGCCCTCCGAGCTGTGGTGGCGGCTGTTCCACTCCTCCGCGCGGGCGCTGTCGGAGGAATCGGTGACCTCCCTCAAGCACGCGGGCGCCACGCCCGTCAGCGACACCGGCGATATCGAGCCGGATCTGACCGACGACATCGACTTCGCGGGACCAGGGAGGACCTGATGCGCATCGACGGCCTGCAGTGCGGGCACTTCAACCGGCAGGCGTTCGAGGAACTGCGCGCCGGCGGCCTGGGTTGCGTCACCAACACCATCGCCGTGTGGGAGAACGCCTCCGAGACCATGGCCGCGATCGGGCGCTGGCGTCACCTGGCGCGTGAGAACGCCGATCTGGTGACGATCGCCCGCACCACCGCGGACATCGAGGCCGCTGACGCGAGCGGCAGGACCGCGGTCCTGCTCGGCACGCAGAACTCCTCTCCCATCGAGGACCGGATCGACTTCGTGGAGCTCTTCCACGACATGGGGCTGCGGGTCATGCAGCTCACCTACAACATCCAGAACGCTCTCGGCTCCAGCTGCTACGAGCCCGAGGACAGTGGCCTGACCCGGTTCGGCCGCAACGTGATCGCCGAGATGAACCGGGTGGGCATGGTCGTCGACCTGTCCCACGTCGGCGACCGCACCTCCTACGACGCCATCCTCGCCTCGCAGCGGCCAGTGGCGATCAACCACGCCAACCCGCGCGAGCTGTTCGACCACGCGCGCAACAAGCGGCCCGAGGTGCTGGACGCGCTCGCCGAGCACGACGGGGTACTGGGCCTGTCGATGTACCCGAACATCGCCGGGCCGTACGCCGACACCCTGGACAAGTGGTGCGAGCTCGTGGCCCGCACCGCCGAGCGCATCGGGGTACGGCACGTCGGCGTGGGCAGCGACCTGGGCCGGTTCATGACCATGACCGACCTGGACTGGATGCGGCGCGGCCGGTGGACCCACGGGCCCGAGTACGGCGCGGGCTCACCCGATCGACCTGGCATGGTCGAGGACCCCGAGTGGTTCACCACCTCCGCCGACTTCGCCGCCATCCCCGGCGCGCTGCGCGCCGCCGGCTTCTCGGCCGAGGAGACGGAGGCGCTCTGCGGCGGCAACTGGCTGCGGCTGTACCGGGAGGTGATCGACCTCACGAGCTGACCCGCCCGCGCCCCGGGAGGGACCACTTCCCAGATCCACCCCCTGCTCCCTTGGGAGAGCCATGTCACCCCACCGATTCCCGGCCCACCGCCGGCTCGTCTCCTCCACTCTCGTCCTGCTTTTCGCCGGTGGTCTGGCCGCGTGCGCCGACCAGCGGCCCGCGGCCGCGCCCGGCGGCGACACCCTGGTCGTGGACACCGCCTTCAACGCCAAGAGCCTCGACCCGGCGCGGATGTTCCAGCCGACCGACTTCTACGCCGAATCGGCCCTGTACGACACGCTGCTGAAGTTCAAGGGCAACGACCTCAAGGAGCCGGTGCCCGGCCTCGCCGAGCGCTACGAGGCATCCGACGACGCCACCACCTACACCTTCCGGCTACGCAAGGACGCGGTGTTCTCCGACGGCTCCCCGGTCACCGCGGCCGACGTCGTCTTCTCCTACAACCGGCTGAAGAACGTCAAGGCCAGCCCGGCGTTCCTGATGGACGGACTGACCGTCACCGCCAAGGACGACCGGACCGTCGTGATCAAGGCGGAGCGGGCCGTGCCCGAGCTGCCCAGCCTGCTCACCGCGCCCAACTTCGGCGTGGTCAACGCGGACCAGGTCAAGGCGCAGGGGGCCACCGACGCCGAGAGCGCCGACAAGAGCGACACCGCCGAGCGGTACCTCAACACCGCATCCGCGGGCAGCGGGCCGTACGTCCTGGAGGGCTACAGCAACACCTCCCAGATCACGCTCACGGCCAACCCGAAGTACTGGGGGACCAAGCCGGCCTGGCAGCGCGTGGTGATCCGCAACGTGACGGCACCGCAGCAGCAGTTGCTGAACGTCGAGGGCGGCGAGAGCCAGATCGCGCTCGACCTGTCGGGACGGCAGGCGCAGGGCGTGGACCAGAGCGCCTTCACCGTCACCAGCGACCAGGCGCCGGAGGTGCTGTACCTCGCGGCGAGCCAGGCGAAGGCGTCCGCCACCGCCGATCCGAAGATCCTGGCCGCGATCCGGGCCGGCATCGACTACCAGGGCCTGCTCCAGGTGGCCGGCCCCGGAACCGTGCAGGCGGCGGGCCTCGTGCCCTACACCTTCGTCGGCGCGCTCGACGCCGCCGAGGCCCCGAAGTACGACCCGGAGCGGGCCAAGGAGTTGGTGGCCCGGTCCGGCGTCACCGCGCCGAAGGTCACCCTGGACTACGCAAGCGACTACCACCGCCTGGCCGGGCTGGACTACGCCACCATCGCCCAGCGCATCCAGAGCGACCTGAAAAAGATCGGCATCGAGGTGACGCTGAACCCGGCGCCCACCGCCACGTCGCTGCAGCGGTACGTCGACGGCCAGACCGAGCTGGCGCTGTGGTCCTACCCGCCCGACTTCACCGACCCCGCCAACCTGGTCGCCTTCGGCCCCGGTGGCTTCCTGGCCAATCGGGTCCACTGGAGTGAGAAGGACTCGCCCGAGGCCGCGAAGCTGACCGAGTCGGCGCCGACGGCCAAGGGCGACGCCCGCGCCGCCGCCTACCAGGCATGGCAGCGCGCCCTCAACGACGGCGGCCCGTTCCTGCCGCTGCTCGTGCCGACCACGGTGACGTTGTCGTCCACGCGGGTGACGGATGTGGCGCGCAACCCCATCACCGGCATCGATCTCGGCGCCGTCGGGAAGAAGCAGTCGTGACGGTGGTGGAACGCCGGAAGGACCCGGCCGGCGTGCTCGCGCCGGCCGGGCCGGACCCGACCGGCCGGCCCGCCTGGTGGCGCCGTCCATTCCCGCGGTACGTGCTGCGCCGGCTGGGATCCTCGGCCCTTATCCTGCTCGGCGTCACGTTGGTGGCCTTCCTGCTCACCACGGTCGTGCCGGCCGACCCCGCGACCGCCAACCTGGGCCAGCGGGCGCTGTCGGACCCCGAGACCGTGCAGCGGTTCCGGGAGCACTACGGCCTGGACCGGCCCCTGCCCCTGCAGTACCTCACCTACCTGGGCAACCTGCTGCGGGGCGACTTCGGCCAGTCGCAGCAGACCCTGCGGCCGGTCAGTCAAGACCTGCTCCAGTTCGCGCCCGCCACCCTGGAGCTGGTGCTGAGCGCCACCCTGGTGGCCCTGCTGGTGGGCGTGCTGTGCGGGGTGGCCGCCGCCCGGCGGCGCGGCGGCTGGTTCGATCGGATCGCCCGGCTTTCCTCGCTGACCGGGGTCAGCCTGCCGATCTTCTGGATCGCGCTGGTGGCGTCGGTGGTGTTCTTCCGCGGGCTGCGCCTGCTGCCCGGCAGCGGCCGGCTGGACCCGGCGCTGGTCAAGCCGCCTCAGGTGACCGGCTTCCTCACCGTCGACAGCCTGCTCGCCGGCGACTGGCATGCCTTCGGCTCCGCGGTGAGCCACCTGGTGCTGCCCTCGGCGGTGCTGGCCATCTCGGTCGTCGGCATGGTGCTCAGGTTCACCCGCACCGCGGTGCTGGAGGCACTCGGCACCGACTTCGTCAAGGCGGCCAGGGCCAAGGGGCTGCGTGAGCGGGACGTGCTGTGGGGCTACGCCGTCCGTTTCGCGTTCGGCCCGCTGGTCACCGCGACCACGTTGTCGTTCGGGTTCATGCTCGCCGCCACCGTCTACGTGGAGCAGCAGTTCTCCTGGGGTGGCATCGGCCAGTACGCCTACCGCAGCTCCACCAATCTCGATCTGTCCGCGGTGATGGGGGTGAGCATCGTCATCGCGCTCGTCTTCGTGTTGATCAATCTCGCGGCCGACCTGCTCTACGCCCTGTTCGATCCGAGGATCCGGCTCCGATGACCCCCACTCTCACCGATACGGGCGCCGCCGTCGCCCGGCGGCCCCGCCTGCCGATCCGCACCCGCGGCGCCGAAGTCGTCGCCGTGGCCGTACTGCTGGCCTGGCTGGTGGTGATCGTCGCGGCTCCGCTGCTCGCGCCGCACGACCCGCTCACCCAGGACGCCGCGCCGCTGTCCGGTCCATCCGCGCAGTACTGGTTCGGCACCGACGCCGCAGGACGCGACGTGTTCAGCCGGGTCCTGTACGGCGCCAGGCTGTCGGTGCCGCTGGGCCTGGTGCTCGTCGCCGCCACCGCCGTGGTCGGCACCGTGGTCGGACTGCTCGCCGGCTTCTTCGGCGGCTGGGTGGACGAGGTCCTGATGCGCGTCGCCGACGTCGTGTTCGCCTTCCCCGTGATCATCCTCGCCATGGCCGTGGCGGCCTCACTGGGGCCCTCGCTCACCAACGCGGTCCTCGCCGGCGTGCTGGTGTGGTGGCCCGCGTACGCCAGGACCGTGCGCAGCGTCGTGCTGGGCCTGCGCGAGTCGGAGTTCGTGCTGGCCAACCGGCTGGCCGGGGTCGGCTCCGTACGGTCCATGTTCGTGGACCTGCTGCCGTCCGTGGCGGGCCCGGTGCTGGTGCTCGGCATGCTCGACGTCGGCGCGGCCATCCTGCTCCTGTCCGGGCTGTCCTTTCTCGGGCTCGGCGCCCGCCCGCCGGAGCCGGAGTGGGGCGCGCAGGTCTCCGAGTCGCTGCAGTACTTCGACCAGTGGTGGCTGGCGGTCTTCCCCGGCCTGGCCATCGTGACCGTGGTGCTCGCGTTCAACATCATCGGGGACGCGCTGCGCGACCGGCTGGACCCCAAACTACGCCAGGCAGGTGAACACGCATGACCACCCCATCACCCGCCCAGGACCTGCTGACCGTCACCGACCTGTCGGTGAGGCTGCGCACGGCGAGCGGCCCGGCCACCGTGGTGGACGAAGTGAGCCTCGCCGTGGCGCCCGGCCGGATCCTCGGCATCGCGGGCGAGAGCGGCAGCGGCAAGACCATGACCGGCATGACGCTCGTCGGGCTGCCGCCGGCCGGTGCCACGGTGACCGGCTCGATCCGGCTGGACGGCCGGGAGCTGACCGCCCTGTCCGAGCCTGGCTGGGCGGCGGTGCGCGGTGGCCAGATCGCCATGGTGTTCCAGGACCCGTCGTCCAGCCTGCATCCGATGCTCACCGTGGGCCGCCAGCTCACCGACCACATGCGCCGCCACCTGGGACTGTCCCGCACGGCCGCGGCCGCGCGGTCGGCCGAACTGCTGGGCCTGGTCAGGCTGCCCGACCCGCGGGGGGCGCTGCGGCTGTACCCGCACCAGTTCTCCGGCGGCATGCGCCAGCGGGTGGCGATCGCGGTCGCGCTGGCCGCCGAGCCTCGGGTGCTGATCGCCGACGAGCCGACCACCGCTCTGGACGTGACCGTACAGGCCGGCATCATCGACCTGCTGGACGAGTTGCGTCACGACACCGGGATGAGCATTCTCCTGGTCACCCACGACCTCGGCGTCATCTCTGCGCTCGCCGACGAGATCGCCGTCTTCTACGGCGGCCGCATCGTGGAGAGCGGCCACGCCGCCCAGGTGCTTGGCGCCGCGCGCCACCCCTACACGCGCGGCCTGCTGGAAGCCCTGCCCCACTTCTCCATGGAGACCCGCCCGGCCGGCGGCAAGGCGACGGGCCGCGGCTTCGTGCCCATTCCCGGCGTGCCGCCCACGGCCGGTTCGCTGCCCGCCGGCTGCGCCTTCCATCCCCGGTGCGCGCACGCCGCCCCGGCGTGCCAGGAGCGCCGCCCCGAGCTGCTGCCCCTGACCGGCCCGTCCTCGGCCTGCCACCGTCTCGCCTGCCACGTCGATCCCTGGAGGCCGTCATGACAACCAGCCCCGCGGCTCCGCTGCTCCAGGTGCGTGACGCGGTCGTGGAGTACACCCGCAAGGACCGCCCGGCGGTGCGGGCCCTGGCCAGGGTCTCGCTCCAGGTGGCCGAGGGCGAGATGGTCGGCGTCGTCGGCGAGAGCGGCTGCGGTAAGTCCACCCTCGCGCGGGCCATGACCGGGCTCGCCCCTCTGGCCTCGGGAGAGATCCTCTTCTCCGGCCGGCCGGTCGAGCCGCTGCGCCGCCGGCGGCGGTCCGCCCGGCTGCTGCCCCTTCAGATGATCTTCCAGGACCCGTACGCCTCGCTCAACCCCCGCCGCCGGATCTCGGCGCAGCTCGCCGACGTCATCCGGGCGACCGGCAAGGGCACCACCGGGCATCGGCCGGTCGGCGAGCTGCTGGAGCGGGTGGGGCTGCCCGCCGCCGCGGCGGACCGCTACCCCCACGAGTTCTCCGGAGGCCAGCGCCAGCGCATCGCCATCGCCCGGGCGCTGGCCACCCGGCCGTCCCTGATCGTCGCCGACGAGCCGGTCTCCGCCCTGGACGCCTCGGCCCAGGCGCAGGTGGCCGCCCTGCTCAGGGAGATCGCCCGTGAAGACGGCGTCACGCTCGTGCTGATCTCCCATGATCTCGCGGTGGTGGGAGCGCTGTGCGACCGGGTGGTGGTCATGTACCTCGGCGAGATCGTCGAGGAAGGCCCCACGGAACGGGTGTGGTACGCGCCCCGCCACCCCTACACGCGGTCGCTGCTGCGCGCCGTACCCGTCCCCGACGGCACCGGGCGCAAGCCGACGGCTCTCACCGGCGAGGTCCCCGACCCCGGGCGTCCGCCGTCGGGATGCCGCTTCCACCCCCGCTGCCCGCTCGCCATGGACCACTGCCGGGAGGAGGCCCCCGCACACGGCGAAGTGGACGGTGGCGGGTCCGTGGCCTGCTGGGCCGTGTACCCGCCCGCAAGCCGGCGAATTCTTGCTCCGGCTGACCCGAATCTCTCGTAACAGACAGGTGGTCGACCCGATAAGCGAGGTAATAGCGGACAACATCGGCATCGATGGCGCGGCGCCGGCCCGCGTCCGGGTGCTCGCAACCTGACCGGGCTTATCCGGCGGCTGCTTGTGAGGATGGGAGGGGCGTCGCCGCGTCCGCGGGGGCGACGATCGTGTCCAGTGCGAACTGCAGGGCGGCCCGGGGGTCGGCGGGGAGACCTGTGCTGCGCCAGGCGACGATCGTGTCCGGCCGTATCAGAAGTGCGCCGTCGCCGCCGACCTCGCGCAGTTCCGCCCACCGTCCCTCGGTGTCGTGACGCGCCCTCCCGGTGCCGGGTCCGCTGCCCACCTCGATCAGGTCGACCAGCCCGGCCAGGGGGTGGACGACGCCGCTGAGCGCCTGGCGCCAGGCGTCGGCCTGCTCGTCGACGACCAGGGCGAACCTGCCTGGCGCCACCAGGTCGAGGGTCGACGCCAGGCCGTCCGGCGTGGCCAGCCAGGTGTGCGGGACATGGTGGCCGGGCGCGGACGTCGGCCGGTACACGAGCATGTCCTCCGGCACTGAGGCCCCCCCGCCCTCGGCGACCAGCGCACCGGCCCGGTAGGAGAACCCGTTCTCCGCGCCGTGGGCGTGGAACTCCTTGTCGAGCAGCCGCATCGTCTCCTGAATGGTCGCCCGCTTGGCGTCACCCTCGGGGCCGTCCGACCACAGCGTCTCCAGCGCGGCCCATCCCTCGGCGGGCGGTGTGGTGGGCGAGAGGCCGAGTGCGACGTCGACGACCCCGCCGTGGCTCTGGAAGTTGTACAGCGAGGTCTCGGCGACCGCGAGCGCCACCGGGCGCCGCTCCAGCTCGTAGCTGTCCAGCAGCCCGGCCAGGTACGGCGGGCTCAACGCCGCGGCGAGCTTCCAGGCCAGGTTGTGCACGTCCTGAATGCCGGTGTTGAGCCCGAGCGCGCCCCACGGCGGGATCCGGTGCGCGGCGTCGCCGACCAGGAAGCAGCGGTCCTCGCGGAATCGCTCTGCCACCACCGCCTGGAGGTACCAGTGGCTGATGGAGTGCAGTGACACCTCCAGGTCGGGCAGGCCGAGCGAGCGGTTGATACGCCCGCACATGGCCTCCTCGTCGAACCGCTCCGGATCGTCGGGGAGGAACGCGCAGGCGAACACCCACTCTTTGGACACGCCTTCCGGCGTCCACGGCCCAAGGTGGTAGAGGTAGCCGCTGCCGATGGACCCGCCGAAGTCCGGGTTCACGAACCAGTTGATCAGGCAGCCGTCATCGGGCAGGTACGGGCTGAGGTCGGCGCTGAAGTGCGCGCTGACCATGTCGATGAGGTTCGTCGGCCCGGCCATGGCGACGCCGAGCCGGTCGGCGACGGTGCGGCCCCCGTCCGCGGCCACCAGATACTCCGCGCGCACCTGCCGGGTGTGCCCGTCGGCGTCGGTGACGGACACCGTCACGTCGTCCGGGCCCTGTTTCACGGTGGTCACGGTGGCGCCGAAGACCACGTCGGCCAGGGGCGAGGACTCGGCGTGGCGCCGCAGGATCGGCTCCAGCCTGATCTGCGGGAGCATCGTGTAGTGCGACGGGCTGGCCTGGGCGTACTCCTCGGCGTAGACGCCACCGCCCCACGCGTCCCGCACGGCGATCTGCCGGCCGTGCAGCGGTGTGGGGCCGGCGAACGAGGTGTACCAGGCGGTCCGGCTCACCGTGTGCGGCGGCGCGGCGGCCGCGTCGATGTCGTCGGCGAGCCCCGCGGCGCGCAGGATCTCGATCGTGCGCTGGTTGAGCCCCACCGCCTTCGGGTGCACCGAGGTGCCCTGGTGGCGCTCGAATACGGCGTGCCGCACGCCGAGCCGGCTGAGCAGGATCGAGGCGGTGAGCCCGACCGGGCCTCCGCCCACGACGACGACAGGGTAGTGGTCCGTGACGGTCACTTGTTCGACCTCCGTTGACAGCCGGCGCTTCTGTTGCAGGTGTTGATGGGTCGCGCTCAGCGGCTGTGCGTCGAGGCGCTGTGGTAGTCGGTGTAGGTGTAGGGGTTGTCGAGGATGGTCGTCTCGGGGATGTCGGGGTTCATCCCCTTCTGCCACTCCTCCTCCCCCATCGTCGACCGTAGGTATTCGACGGTCTGCTCGACCTGGCGCCGGGACGCGGCGAGGTCGACGCCGACCAGGCGGTGCTCGTGCTTCACCACGCGACCGTTGACGAGGACGGTGTGCACGTCCCCGCGCTGGGCCTGGAACGCGACGTGGCCGAAGGGGTTGAGCAGCGGGAAGGAGACGGGCGAGTGCTCGTTCTTGATGAGGACGATGTCGGCCTTCTTGCCGACCTCGAGGCTGCCGAGCTCGTGGTCGCGGCCGAGGGCGCGTGCCCCGCCGCGGGTGGCCCAGTCGACGACCTGGTCGGCGCGAAGGGCGCAGTGCGTGACGGTGCCGCCGTTGGCGTGTGCTTCCATGTGCTCGCGGGAGCGGTCGGCGCCGAGCGTGGTGCGCATGGCGGAGAACAGGTCGCCGCTCCACCAGACGCTGGTGTCCATCGAGAGCGACACCGGGATGTCGTGGGCGCGGATGGCCCAGGTGGGCGGGTAGCCCTGGCCTGCGCTCTGCTCGCTCTCGGTGGAAACCGAGATGGAGCCGCCGGTGGCGGCGATGCGGTGGTAGGAGTCCGCGGAGAGCGAGGCGGCGTGCACGTACACGGTCTCGGGGGTCATGTAGCCGTTGTCGTACATGAGCCGGATGCCGTCGTCGCCGGTGGCGCCCCACACGCCGGCGTGGGTGGTGACCGGGACTCCGAGTTCGCGGGCGACTTCGAAGGCGGGCTTCTCGGGGAAGGCCGGGTCGCCGGTGACGTCGAACGCGATCTGGAAGCCGAGCATGTCGTCACCGGTGATCCGTCGGCGTACGAAGTCGCGGAACTCCGGCGCGGCGGTCCACTCGGCGGGGGCCTGCTGGATGTTGCCGTAGGCGAGCACGAACCGGCCGGGCACCGACCGAAGCGCGTCGGCGGCGGCGTCGGCGTGGTCGACGGTCCGCAGGCCGTGCGACCAGTCGACGACGGTGGTGACGCCGGCGTCGATGGCCTCGATCGCGGCGAGCACGTTGCCCGCGTGCACGTCCTCGGGGCGGAACAGCTTCCCGTGCTCCAGGTAGTACCAGACGAAGTACTGCGTCAGGGTCCAGTCCGCGCCGTAGCCGCGCATGGCGGTCTGCCACATGTGCCGGTGGGTGTCGATCATGCCGGGCATGACGATGCCGTCGGTCGCGTCGATCACGACCGTGCCCTCCGGGACCGGTAGATCGGGCCCCACCGCGGCGATCCGGTCGCCGGCGACGAGGACGTCGGTGCGGGCGAGCACCTGGCGCCTGTCGTCCATGGGCAGCACCGTTCCGCCCCGCAGCACCACGGGGCGTCCGGGTACGAACTCGGTCCGCTCGTTCATCGATAACTCCTCACCGCACGTCCGACCGGGTTACGCGGCACAGGCCGATCTTCCGAACGATTGTCCGCCACACGGTCACATCTGTTCGCCGTTACTTTACGAGCGCCGATGAAGGTGTCAAGGGGCAGAGCTCTTTTGGCGTACGCTCCGGGTGTGTCAGAATCGATTTGGCGGACGGATGTCCGTTAAGCGGACAAGGAGGGGTAGTCGGATGACAGAAGGCGCCGCGCCTGAGCGGCCGAGCGGGGGCGGGCCACTGTCCGGCGTACTGGTGGCCGACTTCTCCCGGATCCTGGCCGGCCCGTATGCCACGATGCTCCTGGCGGACATGGGCGCCGACGTCATCAAGGTCGAGGGGCCGAAGGGGGATGACACCCGCAGCTGGGTGCCCCCGATGCGCGAGGGGGTGTCGACCTACTACCTCGGGGTCAACCGGGGAAAGCGGTCGATCGCGCTCGACCTGCGCGACGAGGCCGACGCCGAGGTGGCACGGGAGCTGGCCCGCCGCGCCGACGTGCTGATCGAGAACTTCAAGCCGGGCGGGCTGGACAAGTACGGGCTCGGCTTCGAGTCCGTACGGTCCGCCAACCCCGGCGTCGTGTACGCCTCCATCAGCGGGTTCGGCTCCGGCGCCGGCAGGAACGTGCCGGGTTACGACCTGATGGTGCAGGCGATCTCCGGCCTGATGAGCCTCACCGGCGACCCGGACGGCCCGCCCTACCGCGCCGGCATCTCGGTGTTCGACGTGATGGCCGGCAACCACACCGTAATAGGCGTCCTGGCCGCGCTGCGGCACCGCGACGCCACCGGCCAGGGCCAGCACGTCGAGGTCAATCTCCTGTCGTCGGCGCTGACCGGGCTGGTCAACCACAGCTCCGCCTACGTCGCAGGAGACGTCGTGCCCTATCGCATGGGCAACGCGCACCCGAGCGTGTTCCCGTACGAGCCGCTGCCCACCGCGGACAACGACCTCATCGTCACCGCCGCCAACGACGGGCAGTTCCGCAGGCTCTGCGAGGTCCTCGGCATCCCCGAGATCGCCGACGACCCGAGGTTCGCCGGGAACGCCGACCGCACCGAGCGCCGCGAGGAACTGCGTCCCATTCTCACCGAGCGGCTCGCCGGGCGCGGCGCGGTCGAGTGGTTCGAGTTGCTGGTCGAGGCCGGGGTGCCGAGCGGGCCGATCAACACCATCGACGGCGGGTTCGCGATGGCCGAGCGTTTCGGGCTCGATCCGGTCGTCGAGGTCGGCGAGGGCGGCCGATCGGTGCCGACGACGCGGCATCCGATCCGGTTCTCCGAAACCCCGGCCGGTTACCGGCTGCCGCCGCCCGAGCTGGACGAGCACGGCGAGGAGCTGCGCGAGTGGCTGACCGCTCCACAGGGGGACGGCCGTGGCTGAGCAGGCGAACAGGCCGGAGCGAATCGACCGGCCGGAGTACCCCACCGCGCTCGGGGCGTCGTCGCTGAAGTCGATCACCCTGCTCGGCCACGACCTGGCCGAGGACGTCATGGGCAAGGTCGGGTTCGGCGAACTGGCCTTCTGGCTCGCGACCCAGCGGCGGCCCACGCCGGGCGAGACCCGGGTGTTCGAGGCCGTGCTCGCCGCGCTGGCCGACCACGGGTTCACGCCCACCGCGATCGTGACCCGGCTGACCTACCTGTCGGCGCCGGACTCCATCCAGGGAGCCCTCGCGGCCGGGCTGCTCGGCGGCGGATCCCGCTTCCTGGGCGTCACCGAAGACTGCGGCCGGTTCCTGCACGACGTGCTGACCTCGCTCGACGGCCAGCCACCGGCCGACGACACCGGCTGGGACGCCCTCGCTCTGGAGACCGTGCGGGCCCAGCGGGAGGCGAGGAGGTTCATCCCCGGCCTCGGCCACCATGTGCACAAGGAGGGCGATCCGCGCACCCCGCGGCTGCTGCGGATCGCCGCCGAGGAAGGCCTGTACGGGCCGCACCTGTCGCTGTTCGCCGCGATCGGCCGCGTCCACCCGCAGGTGCTGGGCAGGACGTTGCCGCTCAACGGGGCCGGCGTCTGCGGTGCGGCGCTGGCCGACCTGGGCCTGCCGCTGGAGCTGCTGCGCGGCTTCGCGCTGCTCGCCCGCACCGCTGGGCTGATCGGGCAGCTCGCCGAGGAGCTGCGCCGCCCGGTGGGCAACGAGATCTTCCTGTCGGTGGACCTGAACAACCGGTCCGTCGCACCGGAGCCGTACACCCCCGCCGTCGATGCCACTGGAGGTTCGCATGGCTGAACTGGTCGCGGTGATCGCGTCCACTCATCACCCCTTCTACTACCGCGCCAGCACCTCCACCGGGGAGGACCGGCCGCCGTTCGCCGACGAGTGGGTGCGCAAGGTGGAGGCTTTCCGGGAGACGCTGACCAAGGCGCGCCCGGACGTGCTGGTCATGGTCGGCTCCGACCACTTCCACCAGTTGTGGCTGGACAACATGCCGCAGTTCCTCATCGGCAAGGCCCCCTTCTACGACGCGAACTTCTACAACGAGGAACGCGAGTTCGGCCTGCCGAGGATGTTCTTCACAGGCCAGGAGGACCTCTCGGCCTACGTGCTCAGGGAAGGGCTGGACGCGGGATTCGACCTCGCGTTCTCCAACGAGCTGCGGATCGACCACTCCATCACCTGCCCGATCATCACCCTGCGCCCGCAGAACGACCTGCCGATCGTGCCGATCTACACCAACATCTTCGCCCCTCCCCTGCCGCAGCCGAAGCGGTTCGTGCAGCTCGGACGCACGATCCGGCAGCTTGTCGAATCCTGGCCCGAGAACAAGCGGGTCGCGGTCATCGGCACCGGGCACCTGTCGCTCGAACTCGGCGGACCGCGGCAGTTCGGCCCGCACGGGCCGGATCCGCAGTTCGACCAGAAGGCCGTCGAGTGGATCTCGTCGGGGGACATCGAAGGCTGCCTGGCCGAGGTCACCCTCGACAGCCTGCACCTGCCCGGCAACGCCACGCACGGCTTCATGGACTTCATGCTGATGATGGGCGTCGCAGGCGAGGGCAGTAAGGCCGACTACGTCGACACCTACGACCTGTTCCACACCATGGAGGCCTACTTCACCTGGTACCCGAACGGAGTTCGGTCGTGAGCAAGTACCTGCTGAACAAGTTCCTGTTCACCGTCGACCGCGACCCCGAGCTCGTCGAGCGCTACCGCGAGGACCCGAGGGCCACGGTGGAAATGTGGGAGGGCGAGTACGCCAATCGCATCCTCAACTGCGTCGACGGCGAGTCTTCCACCTGGCTGCGGTTCGACGACACCGAGCGCGAGGCCCTGGCCACCCACGACTACCCGAAGCTGTTCGATCTGGGCGCGCACCCGTTCCTGACGCTCACGCTGTTCATCGCCATGTTCGAGCGCGACCACGAGCCGATGGGCTTCCAGACCGAGTACGCCCGGCGGCTCGCCCACGTGACGATGCCCTACCCCGACATCGCGACCTGAGCCGTGCGCGCCGCGGAGATCCAGGAACCCGGCCGGCCGCCGCTGCCGGCCGACCGTGCCGCGCCCGTGCCCGGGCCCGGCGAAACACTTGTCAAGGTCGGCGCCGCCCCGATCACCCCGCTGGACGTCCTGTGCGCGAGCGGCACGTCCTACTTCGGCAGGCCGGCCACCCCGTACGTGCCGGGCGTCCAGGGGGTCGGGACCGCCGGCGGGAGGCCGGTGTGGTTCACGACCTCGGCCGGCATGGCCCCGGGTGACGGGAGCATGGCCGAGACCGTCTCAGTGCCCACGGAGGACCTCGTCGAGCTGCCCGAGGGGGTGGACCCGGTCGCCGTCGCAGCGCTCGGGCTCTCCGCCGTCGCCGCCCACATGGCTCTGACCTGGCGTGGCGGGCTCGCCGCCGGTGAGCAGGTCCTGGTGCTCGGCGCCGGTGGAGTGGTCGGGCAGGCCGCGGTCCAGCTCGCCCGCATCGCCGGCGCGCGCAGGATCGTCGCGGGCGCGCGCTCACCGGCCGCGCGGGACCGTGCGAAACAGGCCGGTGCCGACGCCGTCGTCGCGCTCGACACCGACGACGTCGCCGAGCTGACGGCACGCTTCGCCGCCGTCGCCGACGGGCCGGTCGACCTGGTGCTCGACCCGCTCTTCGGCCCACCGGCGGCGGCAGCCGCCCGCACCCTGCGCGCGGGCGGCAGGCTGGTCAACCTCGGAAGCTCCGCCGCCGAGACCTGCCCCATCGACTCTTCCACGCTCCGCAGCAGATCGCTGCGGCTGCTCGGCTACACCAACAACGAACTGAGCCCCGAGCAGCGCGCCGCGGCGATCACCATGGTCGCCGAGCAGGCCGCGCTCGGGCGGCTGAAGGTCGCCCACGAGATCGTGGCGCTCGACGACGTCGAGCGGGCGTGGCTGCGCCAGGCCGGTGGCGCAGCGGCGGGCCGGATCGTCCTGGCTCTGTGAACGGCCTACGGGCGACCCCGTTCAGGACGCCGGGACCTGTGGAACCGCCTCGTACAACGCCCAGTCGGCGCTTATCGCGCCCGCGGTCTTGAGCAGCAGCGGCAGGTGCTCCTCGGTCAGTTTCTCCACCGACGTCTCGGCGGCGTGCGAGTTGACGTTGACGGCGGCGATCACGTTTCCCAGCCCGTCGCGGAGCGGAGCGGCCACAGACCGGATCCCCAGGGCGAGCTGCTCGTCCGTCAGCGCCCAGCCCTTCGCCCTCACCGCGCGCAATGCCGCCTCACGCTCCTCTGGGGTCGGGCGCCAGCGCGGCTCGATGCCCGACCGGCTCGGCTCCGCGAGGACCCGTTCGACCTCGGCGGGCGGAAGCGAGGCCAGCAGCACCTTGCCGAGGGACGTCTGCAGCGCGGGAAAGCGCGTCCCGATCTGCACCGAGAGGGTGACGATCTTCGGCACGGCCACCCGGGCGACATAGACGACGTCGGACCCGTCAAGCTGGGCGAGGGACGAGGACTCATGCGTCTGCGCCACCAGTCGTTCAAGATGCGGCCTGGCGATCTCCCAGAGGCCCATCGAGCGCACGTAGGAAACGCCCAGTTCGAGCACCCTTGGGGTGAGGGCGAAGCCGCCCCGCTCGGCTCTGGCGTAGCCCAGTTCTTGCAGGGTCAGCAGGATGCGCCGGGCCGTCGGCCGGGCCAGCCCCGCGGCGGCGGCCACCTCGGTCAGTGACATGACGGGACGTCCTGGCTGGAACCCTCTGATGACCTCGAGGCCTCGGGCCAAGGCCTCGATGAAGTCGGGTCCGGTGTCAGCACGTGCCATGAGCGCCTCTCCTGGTCGGTTTCGCTGATCCGACTCTAGACCGCGGCAGCGGCTGCTTGTCCGCTTCGCGGCAGCCGTGCTCGCACCGGCCAAGACCACTGCGGCTTTCAATGTCGCAGGTCCCGGCACCACCGAGGAAGACCATCATCGTTACAGCAACGTTTCAGTGTCCGCTAGACGGACCTCCGTCCGCCACACTATGCCCTGTCGGTCATCCGGATGACCGCGACGCTCGCCGCAGCACAGACCGGCGGGAAGCCGCCGGGCCTCGCAGCCACTGACGGCGAGCAGCGCGCTCCCACTCAGAGGTAATGCATGCGTGGGGTTCCGGGCAGTTCTGCTCGCCGTCAACGACCGTCCTGTCGTCATGTGGAGGCGGTGGCCGACCCGCCGAAGTTGCTCTTGACGGTGATGCGTCCGGGGTTGCCGATCCAGCCCCGCTGGTCCGCATAGCGGCCGCCGCCGAGGTTGGTGAGCCTGAACATGAAGGAGTCGGACGAGGTCAGGTAGACGCTGAGAATGGCGTCGGGGTTGGTGCTGGTGGCCTCGATGCGCAGGAGGCGGTCCTTCCAGGTGGCGCGCTTGATCTGGACCACGTCAGGGACCGGGGGCGTGGTGGCGGGGACGACGGTCAGCGTGCCGGTGCGGGTGACGCCGAAGGCGGTGGCGGTGACGGTCACCGTGGTGCCGGCGCTGACGGAGGCGGTGGTCACGGGGAAGGCGCCGGACGACTGGCCGCCGCTCACAACCGTCTCGGCGGGGACGCCGACCACGGCCGGGTTGCTGCTGGTCAGCGTGACCACCGCGCCATCGGTCACGGTGGCGAACCGGACCGTGCCGGTGGCCGGGCCACCTCCGGCGACCGTCGCCGGGCTGAACGTCACCGAGGACAGGACCGGGCCGGAAGGGACCGGGTTGACGTTGAGGCAGTCCGCCTGGGTGATCCCGCCGGCCGTGCCGTTGACGCACGCGAAGTCGCCCGGGCCGGTGAAGGGTACGGTCGTCACGGTGAAGTCGGTGCTGACGGCCCCGGCCGGGATGGTCACCGAGCCGGGGACCCTGACGACGTCGGTGTTGGTGCTGGACAGGATGACCACCGTGTCTTCGCCGACGGCAGCCGCCAGCGTCACCGTGCCCTGCGCCGAGGTGCCCGCGACGACCGTGCGCGGGGAGATCGACAGGCTGTCGAGCGTCCCGGCGCCGAGCCCGTACGCGGTGGAGGGGAGGCCCGCCAGCGAGCCACCGCACAGAACGATCGCCGAGGCCGCCACGACGGACAGCCTCCTGAATAAGCGTGAAATCACCTTCACCACAGCCTCCGCTGAGATCATGTCGGGATGTGTCCGTAATACAAACGCATGGCCGCCACCCGTGGTTCAGAGCGCGAGAGCCGGCCGGCGCTCTGCGGTCTGCGTGCCTCCAAGGATCCCGGACAGGGCCGCCTTCTCGAAGGGTCATGCCGAAACAGCGACCCCGACCTCACGCAGGCCGTCCTACGTGAGGTCGGTCCGCGCCTGCAGGCCGCCCGCCTCAAGAGGGACCTCACCCTCGATGCGCTCGCCAAGACGACCGACATCCAGCGCTGGACGATCGACGCCGTCCATGGCCAAGGACGGGAGATCAGGTGTCGTGGGTGCGTTATTCGAAGAACTTGAGGCTGAACCCGGTGTTGGTGTTGTCGCCGGGCACGTTCGCCCGCCGGTAGGTGGTCTTGCCCCACCAGACGGCCGTGCCGGTGTACCAGTACCGGTTGGACCAGTCGTACGGCGTGCCCTTGGCGACAGCGTGGTACATGGTCGGGAACCGGTTGCCGGACGGCGGGCTGGTGGCGATGTCCCCGCGCTCCAGCGCGAACGTGTGGTGGCCCGGGCCGTCCACCCACAGCGTCGGGTCCCAGCCGTCCATCATGTACTCCGCGTACGAGCCGAACAGGCAACCGTTGCTCTTGTACCAGTCCCACACGTACGTCGGGTCACCACCGGAGCGCAGCCGCAGATCGGCGATGCAGTACTTGCTGCTCCAGCTGCCGTTCGCGGAGTACACGATGTGCAACTGCCCGTTCGGGTCGAGGATCGGCTCGGGGGCCTCGTTGATGAACGGGTTGCCGACGACCCGCTCCCACGGCTCCCGCGGCTGGGAGATGATGTAGCGGCCGCCGGTGGTCGTGGTCGGGCTGCTCATCTGGGCGATGTAGAGGTTCTGCTCGACGTTGGTGTCACCCGCCCAGCCGGACCACACGAACCAGCGCTGGCCGTTGAAGGTGAACGGCGCGCCGTCGATGGCCCACTTGTCGCCGGGCAGGGCGACCTTCGTCGCGGCGGAATACCCGGAGTCGGCGGTGGCGGAGCTGATGTGGTACATCCGGTGGGCGGCGCCGGTGCCCGCCCCGAAGTAGATGCGGTAGCGGCCGTCGTGGTACACGATCTCGGGTGCCCACACCTCACCGAGGTTGCCGGTGTCGTTCCACACCTGGCGCCGGGGCGCGTCGGCGATGCCCTCGAGAGTGGTCGCCGTCCGTACGGCGATGCCGCCGTTCACCGACTTGGCCGCGACGTAGAGGTTGCCGACCCGGATGACGCTGGGGTCGGCGCCACCCAGTGCGGTGCGGCCGAGGGTCACGGACTGCTTGGCGGACGCGGCGGCCGGTGCGGCGTTGGCGGGGGATGCAGGGGAGGTGGCGATGCCGCCGATGGCGGTCAGAGTGAGGGCGATGATCACTTGCCGAAGAGCATATCTTCTCATGAGGCTCCTTCTACCTGCGGACCCCCCATAACTTTAAATAAAGTTTACTAATAGATTCGGTCCTCATTCAAGGGGTCGCCCGAACGGTCTTTAAGACCTTGCGGTAGTACGTTCCGGCGGACTCGTACTTGAGCGCCTGGTAGAACTCGGGCGCCCTGCGGGTGGCCAGGGCGATGTATCCGGCGTCGCGGGAGCGGGCCCAGGTCTCGAACTCCTCCAGCAGCGCCCGCCCGAGCCCGCGCCTGCGGAAGCCGTGCTGGGTCATGGCCTCCTCGACCCAGGCGACGTGGCCGTTGGCGAACAGGGTGAGGTGGACGAAGCCGAGTAGGTACCCGCGCACGTGGCCGTCCACGCAGACCACCAGCACCTGCGCGTCGGGGTTGGCGAGCAGCGCCGGGAACGCCGCCTGGAAGGCCTCCCACTGGGGCCGGAAGGAGAGCGCGAACTCTCGCGTCAGCTTGTAGATCTCCTCGACGTCGTCCCCGTCCGCCCTCCGCACCAGGAGATCATCTGAAGTCATGAAAAGGACTTTAGGGACTCGCACGCCTGTTCGTCCATTCGAGGACCGGGACGGTCAGGCATCGTGTAGTCGGCGGCGATGTCCCCGGTGCCCGGAATGCCGCGTATACGTATACAGTGTACTGTAGGGAAATCGGAATCCGGAGGGAAGGTGGCGCCGTGTCATCCACGCACTCGATCCGAGCAAGATCCACGCCGACCGCCTCGGCGCTCCTCACGGAGACCGGGCGCCTCCTCGCCGCGGGCGGCGCCGTCCTGCTGGCCTTCGGGGTGTGGGTGACCTGGTCCCTGATGGGCCGCTCCCTGCGCCCGCCGGCGGCGATCCGCACGCGGATGTCCCAGATCATGCCGGGCCACCTCGGCCTGCGCGTGCCCATACCACCGCACGAGAACGAGATCGCCCTGCTCGCCCGCTCCGCCGACCAGGCCCTGGACCCGCTGGAGACCACCGTCGAACAGCAGCGCCGTTTCGCCCTCACCGCCTGCCACGAGCTCGGCGCCCCGGTCGCCGACCTGCGCGAGCACCTCCGGGAGTCCCTGCTCCGGCCCGGCGAGGCCGATCCGCGCGACGCCATCCGCCTCGCCCTGTCGGCCACCGGGCGGCTGGAGACGATCGTCGACGACGTGCTGTACCTGGCCCGCCTCGGCGCCGGCGACGCCGCGGGCGCGCCCCGCGAGCTGATCGACACCGGTGCGCTCGTGCTGGAGCGCGCGGCACGGCCGCACGGCGTGCCGGTACGCGTCCACGCCACCGCCGGCATGTGGGTCTGCGGCGTCCGCGCCCAGCTCACCCGGATGCTGGACACCATCCTGGACGGCGCCGGGCGCGCCGCGGAGACCCGCGTGGACGTCATGGTCCGGCCCCACGGCGATGAGGTGGTCGTGACGGTGACCGACGACGGGGCCGCCGTCTCACCCGCCGACCGGGCGCGCGTCTTCGACCCCTTCTCCGGGCTCGACGACCCGCGCCGCCGCGACCCGGACGGCAGCGGGCTCGGCCTGACCATCGCCCGTGAGATCGCCCGCGCGCACCACGGGACCGTGGAGGCCGAGGACTCCGCGCGGGGCCTGCGTTTCGCCGTCCGGCTGCCGCTCATGAACGCGGGAGATCCCGGGCCCGGCCACCCGGGGGCCGAGCGCGACGGGAGCGGCACCGTCCACGCCGGGACCGGCTGCCCCTCCCGCTGAGGGCGCCCGCCCCGGCGCGTGAGACCGCTAGGCGCTCAGGCCGAGCTGGCGGGCGATGAGCATGCGCTGCACCTCGCTCGTCCCCTCGCCGATCTCCAGGATCTTCGCGTCGCGGTAGAAACGGCCCACGGGGTACTCGTTCATGAAGCCGTAGCCGCCGAAGATCTGCGTGGCGTCGCGGGCGTTGTCCATCGCGGCGTTGGAGCTCACCAGCTTGGCGATCGCCGCCTCCTTCTTGAACGGCTCGCCCGCCAGCATCTTCTCGGCGGCGTGGTAGTAGGCCAGGCGCGCCGTGTGCGCGCGGGCCTCCATGTCGGCGACCTTGAACTGGATGGCCTGGTAGCGCCCGATCGGCGTCCCGAACGCGTGGCGCTCCTTGACGTAGCGCAGGCTCTCGTCCACGCAGCCCTGCGCGA
This sequence comes from Sphaerisporangium sp. NPDC051011, assembly GCF_040653595.1. NCBI lineage: Bacteria > Bacillati > Actinomycetota > Actinomycetes > Streptosporangiales > Streptosporangiaceae > Sphaerisporangium > Sphaerisporangium sp. NPDC051011. Next base: position 160,032 of record NZ_JBFAGG010000001.1, read on the forward strand.
GCCCGACCGACAGGGCGGCGATGGCGACGCGGCCCTCGTCCAGCGTCCGCAGGAACTGGGCGTATCCGCGCCCGCGCTCGCCCAGCAGGTTGGCTGCGGGCACCCGGCAGTCGGTGAAGGACAGCTCGCGGGTGTCGGAGGCGGACCAGCCGACCTTGGAGTACTTCTTGGACACCGTGAACCCCGGCGTGCCCGACGGGACGATGATCGTCGAGATCTCCGGCGTCGCGGACCCGCCCTCGGCGTCCTCGCGCCGCCCGGTGAGGGCCGCGACCGCGACGAACCCGGTGATGTCGGTGCCGGAGTTGGTGATGAACGCCTTCGAGCCGTTGATCACCCACTCGTCGCCGTCCAGCACCGCCGTGGTCCGCATGCCGCCGGGGACGTCGGTGCCGCCGCCCGGCTCGGTGAGGCCGAACGCGCCGAGCGTGCGGCCCGCCGCGAGCGCGGGCAGCCACTCGGCCTTCTGCTCCTCGGAGCCGAACCGGTAGAGCGGCATCGCGCCGAGGGAGGTCGCGGCCTCCAGGGTGATGGCCACCGAGGAGTCGACGCGGGCCAGTTCCTCCAAGGTCAGGCACAGGGCGAAGTAGTCGCCGCCCATGCCGCCGTACTCCTCCGGGATCGGCAGGCCGAACAGTCCCATACGCCCCATCTGGGAGACGATGTCGTACGGGAACGCGCAGCGCTCGTAGTAGTCGCCGATCACCGGGGCGACGACGTCCCTGGCGAACTCCTCGACGGTCTTGCGCAGCGCCTCGTACTCGTCAGTGAGCCGATGCATGCCCTACTCCTCATCCTCTGAAGCGAGTTCCTTCGCCAGCGCGCGGACCACGCGGGAGGGGCTCGGACGGCCCAGCTCCCCGGCCAGCCACACGCTGGTCGCGACCAGCGACCGCAGGTCGACGCCGGTCTCGACGCCGAGCCCGGCGAGCATCCAGAGCAGGTCCTCGGTGGCGAGGTTGCCGGTGGCGCTCTTGGCGTACGGGCAGCCGCCGATGCCGCCCGCCGACGCGTCCACGACGGTCACCCCGGCGCGCAGGGCGCTCAGGGTGTTGGCCAGCGCCTGGCCGTAGGTGTCGTGGAAGTGCACGGCCAGCCGCTCGGGGCCCACGCCCGCCTCGCCGAACGCCTCCAGCAGCGCGGTGACGTGGCCGGGGGTGCCGACGCCGATCGTGTCGCCGAGCGAGAGCTGCGCGCAGCCGAGGTCCAGCAGGCGCCTGCCGTTGCGGACGACCTGCTCGATCGGCACCGGCCCCTCCCACGGGTCGCCGAAGCACATCGACAGGTACGCGCGCACGGCCAGGCCGTTCTCGCGGGCGCGTGCCACGACCGGGGCGAACATCTCGATCGAGCCGTCCACGCTGCGGTTGAGGTTGCGCTGAGCGAACGTCTCGGTGGCGCTGCCGAAGATCGCGATGTCGGTGACGCCCAGGTCCAGCGCGCGGTCCAGGCCGCGCTCGTTGGGCACCAGCACGGGGTAGCGGACGCCCGGCACGCGTTCGACCCGCTTGAGCAGTTCCTCGGCGTCGGCGAGCTGCGGCACCCATTTGGGGTGGACGAAGCTGGTGGTCTCGATGGTGGTCAGCCCCGCCGCGGTCAGGCGGGCGACCAGCTCGGCCTTGACCTCCAGGGGGACGACGGACGGCTCGTTCTGCAGGCCGTCGCGGGGCCCGACCTCGTAGATCGTGACCCGCTCGGGCAGTCCGTCCGCCGGCACGCGCATCGGTTCGAACATCATTCCCCTCCCCCGTCCGTTCCCGCCGGACCGCTTGTGCCCGCGGATCCGCCCGCGGCCTCGCCGGGGGGACCGACGACGGCGAGCACCGCGTCCATGTCGACCGGCTGCCCGGCGCGGACCGGCAGCTCGGCGACCACGCCGTCGGAGGGCGCGGTAACCGTGTGCTCCATCTTCATGGCCTCGACGATCAGCAGCGGCTGGCCCTCGGTGACCTTCTCGCCCGGCGTCACCTTGACCAGCAGCACCGTGCCCGGCATCGGGCTGCGGACGACACCGTCGCCGGCCCCGCCCGTCCCGGCGCGGTCGCCCGGGTCGCCGGGCAGGTGGCGGGTGAGCGCCCAGGCGTGGCCGTCGCGTCCCAGCCACACCGTGCTCCCCTTGCTCCCCGCGCTCCCCGCGCTCCCCGCCGTGCCGCTTCCGCCGATCGCGCAGGCGTAGCGTGTGGTCACCCCGTCCATCGTGACCAGCACGTCACCGCGCCACTCGCCCGGCGCCGCCCCGGCCGCGTCCTCGCGGGACAGCCGGGCCGCGGACGCGGCGCCGTCCCCCACGGCGACCTCGGCGGCGCGTCCCGGCAGGCCGCGGACCCGGACCGCGACCGGCTCGCCGCGCGCCGCGAGCAGCCAGGTCGTCCAGGCGCGCTCCCCGGCCCGCCAGCCGTCCGGAACCTCCCACGGGTCGTCGCCCGCGTCCTTGGAGAGCCGGTCGTGCAGGACGAGCGCCGCCGCGGCGAGCACCTCGTCCGGCGGCGCGCCGGTGCCGTAGGCCGCGGCGAGCAGGGCGTCGAGGCGCTGGTCGATCAGGCCGGTGCCGAGGTGCCCGGCGGCGACGTCGGGGTCGGCCAGCAGCGCCCGCAGGAAGGCGATGTTGGTGGTCACGCCGAGCACCGCGGTCTCGCGCAGGGCCGCGTCCAGCCGGCGCAGGGCGCTCGCGCGGCCGGGGCCCCAGGCGATCACCTTGGACAGCATCGGGTCGTAGTCGCTGCCGACGAGCGCGCCCTCGAAGAGCCCGGAGTCCACGCGCACGCCGTCGCCGTCCCCGGGCTCGGCCAGGGCGAGCACCCGCCCTCCCGTGGGCAGGAAGTCCCGCGCGGGGTCCTCGGCGTAGACCCGGGCCTCGATGGCGTGGCCGTTCAGGCGCACGTCCTCCTGGGCCAGGGGCAGCGGCGCGCCCGCCGCGACGCGGAGCTGCAGTTCGACCAGGTCCAGGCCCGTGACCATCTCGGTGACGGGGTGCTCGACCTGGAGCCGGGTGTTCATCTCGATGAAGTAGCCCGGGTGCCCGGCCCGGTCGCCCGGGACGATGAACTCGACGGTGCCCGCGCCGACGTACCCGACCGCGCGGGCGGCGCTGACGGCGGCGGCGCCCATGCGGCGGCGGGTCTCCTCGTCCAGCAGCGGGGACGGGGCCTCCTCGATGATCTTCTGGTGGCGGCGCTGGAGGCTGCACTCGCGCTCGCCGAGGTGGATCACGTTGCCGTGCGCGTCCGCGAGCACCTGGATCTCGATGTGCCGAGGGTCGCCGACATAGCTCTCGACCAGCAGAGTGCCGTCGCCGAACGCGGCCTGGGCCGTGCGCCGGGCCGAGGCGATGGCGTCGGCCAGCCCGTCCGCCGAGCGGACCACGAGCATGCCCTTGCCGCCGCCGCCCGCCGAGGGCTTGATCAGGACGGGGTAGCCGATGCGCGCGGCGGCCTCGGCAAGGTCGTCGCCGGGCTCGGCGCCACCGGGCACCACGGGCACGCCGGCCGCCTCCACCGCGGCCTTGGCGCGGATCTTGTCGCCCATCGCCTCGATCGCCTCGGGCGGCGGCCCCACGAACACCAGGCCCGCCTCGGCGCAGCGCCGGGCGAACGCGGTGTTCTCGGCCAGGAACCCGTACCCCGGGTGGACGGCCTGGGCGCCGCTCGCCCGCGCGGCCGCGACGACGCCCTCGATGTCGAGGTAGCCGGAGGCCAGCCGCACCGCCGTGTCGGCCTCGCGGACGTGCCGGGCGCCCGCGTCGGCGTCGCTGTGGACCGCGACCGACCGGATGCCGAGCCGGCGCAGCGTCCTGATCACCCGGAGCGCGATCTCTCCCCGGTTGGCCACCAGCACGGTCTCGAAAAACCCAGAGTTCATGGTCACATCCGGAAGACGCCGTAGCCGATGGGGTCGAGAGGGGCGTTGGCCGCGGCCGACAGGGCCAGCCCGAGCACCGTGCGGGTGTCGAGGGGGTCGATCACGCCGTCGTCCCAGAGCCGCGCCGTGGAGTAGTACGGGTTCCCTTGCGCCTCGTACCGCTCGCGGATCTCGCGCTTGAACTCCGCCTCCCCGGCGGCGTCGCCGCCCGGGCGCACGGTGGCCAGCACGTTGGCGGCCTGCTCGCCGCCCATGACCGAGATGCGGGCGTTCGGCCACATCCACAGCAGGCGCGGCGAGTACGCCCGCCCGGCCATGGCGTAGTTGCCCGCGCCGAACGAGCCGCCGATCACCACGGTGAACTTGGGCACCCGGGCGCAGGAGACGGCGGTGACCATCTTGGCGCCGTGCTTGGCGATGCCCCCGTGCTCGTAGGCGCGGCCCACCATGAAGCCGCTGATGTTCTGCAGGAAGACCAGGGGGATCCCGCGCTGGTCGCACAACTCGATGAAGTGCGCGCCCTTCAGCGCGGACTCGCCGAACAGGATGCCGTTGTTGGCGACGACGCCCACCGGGTGGCCGTGGATCCTGGCGAAGCCGGTCACCAGCGTGGTGCCGTACTCGGCCTTGAACTCCAGGAACTCGCTGCCGTCCACCACCCGGCCGATCACCTCGCGCACGTCGTAGGGGGTGCGGGTGTCGGACGGCACGATGCCGTACAGGTCGCGCGGGTCGTGGACGGGCTCGCGGGACGGCGCGCGCTCCCAGGGGGCGGGGCTCCTCGGGGCGAGGGTGGCGACGATGTCGCGGACGATGGCCAGCGCGTGGGCGTCGTCCTCGGCGAGGTGGTCGGTGACGCCGCTGACCCGGGAATGGACGTCGCCGCCGCCGAGCTCCTCGGCCGAGACCTCCTCGCCGGTCGCGGCCTTCACCAGCGGCGGGCCGCCGAGGAAGATCGTGCCCTGGTTCCTGACGATGACGGCCTCGTCGCTCATCGCGGGCACGTACGCGCCGCCGGCCGTGCAGGAGCCGAGCACGGCGGCGATCTGCGGGACGCCGCGCCGGGACATGGTGGCCTGGTTGTAGAAGATGCGGCCGAAATGCTCGCGGTCGGGGAAGACCTCGTCCTGCAGGGGGAGGAACGCGCCGCCGGAGTCGACCAGGTAGACGCACGGCAGGTGGTTGTGGAGGGCGACCTCCTGGGCGCGCAGGTGCTTCTTGACCGTGATCGGGTAGTACGTGCCGCCCTTGACGGTGGCGTCGTTGGCGACGATCACGCACTCGCGGCCGGAGACGCGCCCGATGCCGGTGATGATGCCGGCCGCGGGGGCCTCGTCGCCGTACAGGCCGGTGGCGGCCAGCGGCGAGAGCTCCAGGAAGCGGGACCCGGGGTCGAGCAGCGTGCCCACCCGGTCGCGGGGCAGGAGCTTGCCGCGCTCGACGTGCCGGGCGCGCGAGCGCTCGGGGCCGCCGAGGGCCGCCAGCGCGAGCCGTTCGCGCAGCTCGGTGGCCAACCGCTCGTTGACCTCGACGTTGCGCTTGAACTCCTCGCCGCCCGGACTCACCAGAGTCCGGAGCACAGGGGCCATGGTGCGCTCCTTCCACCGGTTAACGTACGCTAACTCCATCCTGGATGTTAGTCATCATTAACCGGTTCGTCTACCATTGCTGGTCATGACCATCATGCGAAGTCCTACCCGCGTACCCAGCCCCCGGCGCAGGGAGATTCTGGACGCGGCCGCCGCGCTGTTCGCGGCCCGGGGCTTCCACGGCACGTCCATCGAGGAGATCGGCGGGGCGGTCGGCATCTCGGGCCCGGCGCTGTACCGCCACTTCAGCGGCAAGGAATCGCTGCTGTCGGAGATGCTCCTGGACATCAGCCAGCGCCTGCGCGACGCCGGCGTCGAACGGGTGACCCGGGCAGGCTCGGCGACCGAGGCGCTGGACGCGCTGATCAGCGGCCAGATCGACTTCGCGCTCGACCATCCGGCGCTGATCACCGTGCACGACCGCGAGCTCGACAACGTGCCCGAGCCGGCCCGGCGGCAGATCCGCCGGCTCCAGCGGCTGTACGTCGAGGAGTGGGTCACGGTACTGACCGAGATGTACCCGGACGCCCCCCCGCCGCGCCTGCGGGCCGCCACGCACGCGGTCTTCGGGCTGCTGAACTCCACCCCGCACAGCGCCGGGGAGCTTCCCCGGGAGGCCATGGCCGCGCTCCTGCACGGCATGGCCCGCGCCGCGCTCGGCGGCCTGGTTAATCTGGACTAACTTTCCGCCGTCCCACCCACCGCCCGGCCCCACGGCCGCGGCGGGCGTCCGTATGTCCGGAAATAGCACCTTGTTGTGCCAACTATCTAGATATATCGTTAACGTATCTCGATAGATCGCCGGTCACCGCGGCGAGCCGCTCACCCCCTGGTCGGAGGTCACGGGCAGCCCGCCCGAGGAGATGATGGAGTTGCGCATGCTCTGGGCGCGGCTCGGCGAGACGTTCGCCCAGCTCACCCAGGTCTCCACTCCAGAGCAACCGGCCGCGGCGCGCAGGCCGCTCAAGACCACCAGACGGTCGGTCTTCGCGATCCTCGCGGAAGGCAGGGACGAGGAGGAAGAGGAACAGTGACGACAAGCGAGGCGCCCGCCGTCGCCGTACGGGGGCTCAGGAAGAGCTACGGCACGCTGGAGGCCGTGAAGGGCATCGAGTTCGACGTGCGGCCGGGCGAGGTCTTCGGCTTCCTCGGCCCGAACGGCGCCGGGAAGACCACGACCATCAGCATGCTGTGCACGCTGGTGAAGCCGACGGGCGGCAGCGCCCTGGTGGCGGGGCACGACGTCGTCCGGGAGCGCGACGAGGTGCGGCGCAACATCGGACTGGTGTTCCAGGACCCGACCCTGGACGGATACCTGTCGGCCGAGCAGAACCTGCGCTTCCACGCCGAGCTGTACGGCGTGCCGAGGGACGTCGTCGGCGAGCGCATCAAGCAGGTCCTGGAGATGGTCGCCCTCTGGGACCGCAGGGAGGCCAAGGTGAACACCTTCTCCGGGGGCATGAAACGCCGCCTGGAGATCGCACGCGGACTGCTGCACTCGCCCCGCGTGCTGTTCCTGGACGAGCCCACGGTCGGGCTGGACCCGCAGACCCGTTCCGCGATCTGGGGGTACATCAACAAGCTGCGTCGCACCGAGGACATCACGATCTTCATGACGACGCACTACATGGACGAGGCCGAGTACTGCGACCGCATCGCGATCATCGACCACGGCGAGATCGTGGTGATCGACTCCCCCGAGAAGCTCAAGGCCGGCGTCGGCAAGGACCGCGTCCAGATCCAGACCGCCGACGACGAGACGGCCATCGCCGCGCTCAAAGAGCGCTTCGCGCTGGACGCGGCCGTCCACGAGGGCACGGTGACCTTCGCCGTCGCCTCCGGGGAGGCGTTCGTCCCCCGGCTGTTCTCCGATCTCGGCGTGCCGATCCGCTCGGTCAGCGTGTCGCGCCCGTCGTTGGACGACGTCTTCATGAACTACACCGGCTCCACGATCCGTGACGCCGAAGGCGAATCCGGCGCGTCGGCCATCATGCGCGCCCGGGCGAGGAGGTGAACCGATGGCGACCGGAGTGACCGCGCCGGGTGTCGTCCAGGTGCGCGTGCCGGGACGCAGCGTCCGTCACGACCTGCGCGCGATCAAGATCGTGCTGCACCGCGAGCTGCTGCGGTTCGTCAACGACCGCACCCGCATGGTGTCCACGCTGGTCCAGCCCGTGCTGTGGCTGTTCGTGATGGGCACCGGCCTGAGCACGCTGATCGCGGGCGGCGCCCGGCAGGGCGTCGACTTCCGCACGTTCATGTACCCGGGCGTGATCGCGATGACGGTGATCACGACGGCGATGTTCTCGGCGGGCTCGATCGTCTGGGACCGCGAGTTCGGGTTCCTGCGCGAGATGCTGGTCGCGCCGGTCGGGCGCGGCTCGATCGTGATCGGCAAGTGCCTGGGCGGCGGCATCGTCGCGACCGCCCAGGGCGTCATCATCCTGGCCCTGGCCGGCCTGGTGCACGTGCCCTACTCCCCCACGCTGATCCTCACGCTGCTGGGCGAGATGTTCCTGGCCTCGGTCACGATCACCGCCTTCGGCGTCAGCCTGGCGGCGCGCATGAAGAACATGCAGTCGTTCTTCGGCATCATGCAGATGGCGATCATGCCGATGATCTTCCTGTCGGGGGCGGTGTTCCCCCTGGCGAACCTGCCCGGGTGGCTCGCGCTGCTCACGAAGATCAACCCGCTGACATACGCCGTCGACCCGATGCGCCACGCCGTCTTCAGCCACCTGTCGGTGAGCCCGCAGGTCGTGGACGCGCTCAACCCCGGCGTCCACTGGTTCGGCTGGCACGTCCCCGTCGGCGTGGAGCTCGGCATCGTCGCCCTGATGGGCGTGGCCCTGCTCGGCGTCGCCATCGCCCAGTTCCGCCGAACCGAGTGAACCGGACAGCCCCGGGCAGCCGCCCCCGCGCCCTCTTCGGGCAAAGAGCAAATATTTGCACCAAGGGGAACGATCCGCATCCGTGATCAGACGGTTCCGGCAAGCCCCGGGACGCCGCCTCGCCTGGGGCGACATAATCTGCCTTGTGGGCCGAGACGCAGTAGAGACGCACTTCACCGAGTCGGTCGCCGCGCTCTCCCCGGGTACGCGACGCGATCCCGCCCTGCCCATACGCCCGGGCACGACGCTGACGGGGGCGCACTGCCGGGAGCTCTTCGAGATCCAGCTCACCAGCCGGCTGCTCGACATCGCCGCCCGGTGGCTGCGCGAGCAGGGCGAAGGGTTCTACACGATCGGCTCGGCCGGCCACGAGGGCAACGCGGCGGTCGCCGCGGCCGTGCGCGCCACCGATCCGGCGCTGCTGCACTACCGCTCCGGGGCGTTCTACCTGGCGCGGTCGGCGCAGGCGGGCCGTCTCGCCGAGGAGGGCCTGCGCGACGTCCTGCTCGGCCTGTCCGCCGCGGCCGAGGAGCCGATCTCCGGGGGCCGTCACAAGGTGTTCGGCCACCCCGACCTCGCGGTCATCCCGCAGACCTCGACGATCGCGAGCCATCTGCCGCGGGCGGTGGGGGTGGCGTTCGCCATCGAGCGGGCGCGCAAGATCGGCGTCGCCTCCGCCTGGCCCGCCGAGGCGATCGCGGTGTGCAGCTTCGGCGACGCCTCCGTCAACCACGCGAGCGCGCTGACCGGCTTCAACACGGCCGCCTACTGCGCCTACCAGGGCCTGCCGCTGCCCGTTCTGTTCGTCTGCGAGGACAACGGCATCGGCATCAGCGTCCGCACCCCGCCGGGGTGGGTGGAGGCGTCCGGCCATCCGCTGATCCCGAAGTTCCACGCCGACGGCTGCGACCTGGCCGAGACCTACGACGTCGCCGTCCGGGCGGCCGAGCACGTGCGCACCCGCAGGTCGCCCGCCTTCCTCCACCTGCGCATGGTCCGGCTGATGGGCCACGCCGGGTCGGACGTCGAGTCGGCCTACCGCTCGCCGCGCGAGATCGCCGAGTCCCTGGCCCGCGACCCGCTGGTCGCCACGGCCAGGCTGCTGGTCGAGGCCGGGCTGACCGACCCGGAGGAACTGCTCGGGCGGTACGAGACGATCCGCGAGCACGTGCTGAAGCTCGCGCTGGAGTCCACCCGGCGGCCCCGGCTGCGCTCGGCGCGCGAGGTCATGGAGCCGCTGGCCCCCCGCCGCCCGGCCCTGGTCGCGGCGCAGGCGGCGCGGCGGCCGCGCGACCGCGCCGCGCTGTTCGGCGAGGCGCCGCCCGAGCACGAGGGCCCGCTCACCCTGGCCCGGTCGATCAACCGCACACTCACCGAGATCCTCTCCTCCTACCCCGAGGCCGTGCTGTTCGGGGAGGACGTCGCGCGCAAGGGTGGCGTGTACGGCGTCACGCGCGGGCTGCTGAAGCGCTTCGGCGCGGCCCGCGTCTTCGACACCCCGCTGGACGAGCAGGCGCTGCTCGGCCTCGCGCTCGGCGCGGGCGCCTCGGGGCTGCTGCCGATCCCGGAGATCCAGTACCTCGCCTACCTGCACAACGCGCTGGACCAGATCCGCGGCGAGGCCGCCTCACTGCGGTTCTTCTCCAAAGGCGCCTACCGCAACCCGATGGTGGTGCGGGTGGCCTCGTACGCCTACCAGAAGGGGTTCGGCGGCCACTTCCACAACGACAACTCGGTGGCGGCGCTGCGCGACATCCCCGGCCTGGTCATCGCCTCCCCCGCCCGGCCCGACGACGCCGCCGCGATGCTGCGCACCTGCGTGGCCGCGGCCAAGACCGACGGCGAGGTCTGCGTGTTCCTGGAGCCGATCGCGCTCTACGGCACCCGCGACCTGATGGACGAGGGCGACAACGGCTGGCTCACCCCGTACGTCCCGCCGTCGAGGTGGCCCGAGACGCACGTGCCGATCGGCCGGGCGCGCTCGTACGGCGACGGCCGCGACCTGACGATCGTGACGTTCGGCAACGGGCTGCGCATGAGCCTGCGCGCCGCGATCCGGCTGACGTCCGAGGGGTACGGCTGCCGCGTGCTGGACCTGCGGTGGCTGGCGCCCCTGCCGGTGGAGGACCTGATCCGCGGCGCCGAACTGACGGGCCGGGTGCTCGTCGCCGACGAGACCCGCGGCTCGGGTGGCGTCTCGGAGGGGGTGCTGGCGGCGCTCGCGGACAACGGGTTCGGGGGGAAGGTCGCCCGGGTCACCTCCCGGGACAGCTTCATCCCGCTGGGCGACGCCGCCGCCCACGTCCTGCTCTCGGAGGCCGCGATCGAGGACGCCGCCCGCCGGCTACTGTCCTGACCGCCCGGCCGCCGGGCACGCGGCGGCCGACCGCGCCGCGCTCGGCGTGGGCGGGGACGATCACCAGGGAGTACCGGTGCAGCCGGCCGACCAGCGCCACGCGTAGGCGGCGCAGGACCCGTACCGCCGCGCGCCGGATCGCCCGACCACTGGGCGTCAGGGGCGGCGGCCGGTGAGGGCCAGGGTGCGGTCCTGCGGTCCCGCGTCGTCCGGCACGGGGACGGGCGGGGCGAACATCCCGCTCGCCGCCAGGGCGTCCTTCATCGGCGCCAGGTAGTCGTAGACCTCGGCCATGAGCCCGGGGTCGATGCGGCTGTCCACGCCGAGGGCGCGGGCCAGGTCCCAGGCGTGGACGGCCAGGTCGCTGGTCATCTCCATGCAGTACTGCCGGGCGCTCACCGTCCCGTAGGACAGGTGGACGTCGCGGTCCAGGGCCCCCGGCTCGGCGAAGGCGCCCTGCGCGGCGGCGCTCGCCTCTGTCCACCGCTCCACGGGGTCGTCGCCGAGCTGGTCGCCGTCGAAGCGGTCGCCGACCTCCTCCACGGTCTCGCCGGCCAGCAGCGGCGGCGCCCAGAGCTGCTCGGTCACCAGGTGGCCGACCAGGTCGCGGACGCTCCACTCCTCGCACGGCGTCGGAGCGTCCCACCCGTCCTCGCGGATCATCGCGACGCGCAGGCCGAACTCGTCCATCGCGACGGCGTGCAGTTCCAGGACACGATTCTCCATACCGGCGGACCTACCCCGTTCACCGGGGTTTACCGGCGTTTACGCGGTCCGGCCGGTAAGTTGACCGATCACAGCCAGTCGCGGCGTTTGAAGATCAGGTAGAGCGTGACGCAGACGGCCGCCATGAGCGCGACGGCGAAGGGGTAGCCGAGCCGCCACCCCAGCTCGGGCATGTCCTTGAAGTTCATGCCGTAGATCGTGCCGACGAGCGTGGGCGCGAACAGGATGGCCGCCCAGGAGGAGATGCGCTTGACCTCCTCGCTCTGGGCGTAGCTGGCCTGGGTGACGTTGCGGATCTCCTCGTTCTGCGCCTGGCTGACCAGCGTGGAGTTGACGATCAGGATGTCCTGGAGCATCTGGCGGAAGTTGTCCACCCGCTCCACCACGGTGATCGCGTGGTCGGCGACGTCGCGCAGGTAACGCTCGAGCTCGCCGTCCACGCCGTACTTGGAGGAGCCCGCGATCAGCCCGTTGAGCATGTCGAGCAGCGGCCGGGTGGCGCGCTGGAACTCGATCACCTCGCGGGACAGCGCGTAGATGCGCCGCGGCGCGGCCGGGTCGCCGCCGAACACCTGCACCTCGATCTCGTCGATGTCCTTCTGCAGGCCCGCCACCACCGGGGCGTACCCGTCGACGACCGCGTCCAGGATCGCGTACAGGACGGCCTGCGGGCCCTGGCGCAGCAGGTCGGGGTCGGTCTCCATGCGGCGGCGGACCTTGCTCAGGTCGGGGGCCTCGCTGTGGCGGACGGTGAGCACGAAGTCGGGCCCGACGAAGACGTGCAGCTCGCCGAACTCGACCTTCTCCGGCGAGTCGAGGTACTGGGCCGCGCGCAGCACGAGGAAGAGCGTGTCGCCGTACCGGTCGGCCTTCGGGCGCTGGTGGGCGACGATGGCGTCCTCGACGGCGAGCTCGTGCAGGTGGAACTCCTCGGCGACGTTGAGGATCTCGGCCTCCGCCGGGCGGTACAGGCCGATCCACGCCATACTGCCCTCGTGCGAGCGCAGCGCCACGACGGCCTCGGCCAGCGACGGCGGGGTGGCCACGCGCTGGCCGTTCACGTAGACGGCGTTGTCGATCAGGCTCTGGTGCGAGGTCACCTCGCGTTCGGCCGCGCGGGGGTCCATGGAATGTTCCGGCGGCGCCTGCTCGTGCTCGCCGCCTCGCAGCGGCGGCACCCGCATGAGATCCCTCAGCCCGCGTACCCGACGCTCTGCCATGAAACCCTCCCCTCGGACGATGGGGACGCGCGGTCAAGCGACTCCGCCCGTGTCAGACCTTAACCTGATATGGGCGAAGTACTCCGCAGGTACTCCTCCAACCGCCCGCGGGCATGGTCACGTACCCCGCGCCGCAGGGCGGGAGTCCAGCCCAGCAGAACCCCGGCGGGGACGCCGAACGCCATCTTGCACCACCGGCGGAAGTCGAACACGTCGTGGTGGCGGACGATCAGCCCGTCCTCGAAGCGGAACTCCGCGTCCACCTCGTTGAGCACCCGCCGCCCGTTCTCGCGCAGGACGTACCGCGCCGTCCAGTGGGCCGCCCCGGTGTGCTCGCCCGCCACGATGTCGCGGGCCGACACCTCGACGTCACGGCTGCGGAGGATCATCAGCCGCCACATGCCGACCACGCGCTCACGCCCTTCGAGCTCCGGGTAGAGCGGGTCTCCGAAGCTGATATGCGGGTGGTAGCACCTCCCCATGGCGTCGTAGTCGCCGCGGGTGAAGGCGTCGAAGAAATCGTGCAGCAGTCTTTGGTGCTCCCGGCCGAGTGAGGCCGACGTAGGGCGCATTCCCCCAGCTTAAACGGCACTTCCCAGCAGCTTCAGCCCATTGTCCCAGCAGACGGCGCGCAGCCGGTCGTCGCCGAGGTCCAGCCGCGCGAGCGCGTGGAGCTGATGGGCGTAGGCGTAGGGGATGTTGGGGAGGTCCGAGCCGAGGACGATCTTCCCGGCGAGCCCGAGATCGCGCAGCGCCGGGCGCAGGCGCGCGGGGAACGGGCTCAGAGCCTCGCAGGACCGGTGCGCCGTTCGCTCTCAGGCCGTCCTCCCGCGCGTCCGGGGCGCCGCGTTCACCACGCCACCCGGGCGAATCATGCCCTAGCATCTCGGGCAAGAGCCAAACCCCGCGACTTCCCGGCGATGTCCGGGGGATCGTGCGACGCCACGTCCGCGCGATTCCCGCCCGCGCCCACGACACGACGGCATGGCACCGGAGGTGCACCCTGCAGACGCTCAGCACGCTGCTGGCCAAGCTGGCCGACGTGCAACCGGGGCCGCCGTTCTGGATGACGGCCCTGGCCGCGCTCGTCGCCCTCGGCGTGGTCGTGTACCCGACCTCCTGGCACATCTCCCGGGGCCTGATCACCGTCGCGCACGAGGGCGGGCACGCGCTCGTGGCCCTGCTCACGCGGCGCAAGCTCCAGGGCATCCGCCTGCACTCCGACACCTCCGGCGTCACGCTCACCCGCGGGCGCCCCACCGGGCCGGGCATGATCTTCACGGCCGCCGCCGGGTACGTCGCCCCCTCGCTGCTCGGGCTGGGCGCCGCCTGGCTGGCCGCGGCCGGATACATCACGCTCCTGCTCTGGACGGTCCTGCTGCTGCTCGCGTGCATGCTGCTGATGATCCGCAACCTGTTCGGCGTGGTCTCGCTGCTCACCATCGGCGGAGCGGTGTTCGCGCTGACCTGGCTGGCCACGCCGGACATCCAGGCCATCGGTGCGCAACTCGCCGCGTGGTTCCTGCTGATCGGTGGCATCCGGCCGATCCTGGAGCTGCGCCGCAAGCGCCTTCAGGGCCGGGCGCCGGAGTCCGACGCCGACCAGCTCGCCCGCCTCACCCCGTTCCCGGGCGGCTTCTTCGTCTTCCTGTTCCTGCTGGTCTCCGCGGGCGCGCTCGTCGTGGGCGCGTACCTGCTCACGCCGTCCGACCTGCTGGCCCGGCTGAGCTGACCTCTCGATCGCCTCGTTGTCCCCTCGCCCCTCAGCGGGCGGCACCAGGATCTCCGGCGACGGGGACATACGGGGAGATTCGCGGTGGGACCACTCGATGACGCCCCCGGTTACCGCATCCTTGGCCAGGCGGGGCAGGGGGCTGCTTCGCCATCGTCTACCGCGCCCGGCAGGCGCGCAGGACACGGGGGTGGAGGCGACGGCCGAGCCGCCTGAGCGGCGGGGTGCCGCGCCGGACGAGCGCGCTCACCGCGTCCGCGTGGCGCCACGCGGTCTCGGGCGTGCCGGGGCCGACGTCCCGTCCGGCGAACTCGGCGTGGTTCACCAGCTCCGCCAGCGCCCCGATATGAGGTGATATTTCGGGCCCAACCCGGTCCAGCGCGCGCGCCGCGACCTCGGACGCCGTCAGCGCCGGCTCCCCCGCCAAGCCCAGGTCCTCGCGCACCTGCCGCCAGGCTCCCCTCACCCGCTCCGCCGGATCACCACGACGGCGGCGGCGCCGTCGCAGCAGCGGCACGGTCACGACGGCGAGGCCGTAGACCAGGACGGCCGCAGCGACCGCCCCGGCGCCCACCACCAGGCCGGACGCCCAGGACGGCCGAGCGCCGTCCTCACGGGCGCGCGGCTTCGGCGGCGGCGTGGGCCGGCTCGTGGGCGCGGCCTGGATCCGCTCGGCCAGGCGCTCGCGCTCCTTGACCTGCGTGCTGACGACGTCCTGCCCCGCCCGCGCGCCGCTGCGCTCGGGGGTCGGGTCGAACGCCGTCCACCCGAGGCCCCTGAACTCGATCTCCGGCCAGGCCAGCACGTCGCCCGAGGCCACGTGGTAGGCGCCGTCGGCGCCAGGCGTCCCGGGACGGAAACCCACCACCACGCGGCTCGGCAGGCCGAGCGTGCGGGCGAGCAGGGCGAACGACGCGGCGAACTGCTCGGACGTCCCCCGGTGCGTCGTGCGCAGGAAGTAATCCAGCACCGCCAGCGAATGGCCCGGCGGCGAGGTCACGTCGTACTTGTGCCGGGTGCGCAGGTAGTGCTCCAGCAGCGACGCCTGCTCGTACGGCGAGCGCGCGTTGCGGGTCACCCGCTCGGCCAGCGACCGGAACACCCCCACCTTCGGCGGCAGCGCGGGCGGCGCCCCCACGGGCGTGGCGTCCCGGCGGCGCTCGGCCGAAGGGACGGGAACGTGCGAGGTGACCCGGTACGTCCTGCCGGGCGAGCCTCCCGGGGCGGACAGCAGCGTGCCGGACTCGTCCACGGCGACGCCGATCCCCGACACCGAGACGGGACGGTCGGCGGCGGGGAGCCAGCCGCCGGGAAGCCCGTCCAGCGTGACCGTCTGCTCCACCGTCACGTACTCGCCGCGGTACGGCCCCGGCGGCACCGGACCGCCGGTCATGCGGTAGCGGGACGAGGACGTCCAGCGCACGCCGTCGTAGCGGTCGAGCACGGCCAGCCGCCAGTTCGCGGGGTGGGACGCACGCACGGTGAACATCGGCGTGGTCGGGACCTGCAGCCAGGCCGACACCCGGTCCAGCGGGCTCACGCCGTCGAACCGCGTCACCGGAGGCTCGTCGACGAGCGTCCGCGGGTCGTACGGCTCGCGCGCCACAGGCAGCGAGGGGGCCACGAGCACGCCCGCCAGGCCCAGCGCCGCCGCGACCGGGACCGCGGCGAGCGACCGCGGCAGACTCCGATCGCCGCGCACCACCGCCAGCGCCGCGACCAGCCCCAGCAGCACGCCCGCCACGGACATGACCGAGCCGGGCCCGTTCACACCCACCGCCACGGCGACGGCGAACACCACGACGGCGGGCAGCGCGGGCAGGACCCGCGACCGCGAGCGCAGCGCCAGTTCGGCGCCCGCGGCCCCGGCCAGCCACACCAGCAGGTGCACCACGACCAGCAGCGCGGGCTCCGCCGGTGCCGGGAGGATCGTGGTCAGCAGGGCACGCCAGGAGTTCAGCAGCGCCTCGGCGACGGCCGAGGCGGTCGCGGGGGACGGCAGGAAGCCGGCCACGGCCGTGGCGTGGAACAGCGTCGCCGACACCGTGAGCAGCCACACCACCAGGTGCGCCGCCAGGGACCGCCACAGCGGCCCCCGCCTGCCGAGCGCCGCCAGCAGCACCGGCACCACGGCGGCCACCCCGGCCACCGGGGCCAAGGCCCTCGGCTCGAATACCCGCAGAAACCCGAGTCCCGCCACCGCGGCCATCGCCGCGACCACCACCAACGCCCCGACGACCTCCGCCATGCCCCCACGTCCCGGCTGACGCGGATCATCCCCTGCGGGGGACGTCTCCCCATGTGTCCTCGTGGACGCCCCTCTTTCTGGGGCGAAGCCGGGTGAATCCGGATGGGCGCCGCGATCCACGCCGTGCGGGGATCCGTAAGGCGAGGAAGGCAAGGTGGTGGTCATCGGGCGACTCCCGTCCAGACGGCGGCGAGCGTCTCCAGGTCCGGGACGTCCAGGACCGTCACGCCGGGCACGGACACCGGGCCGCCGGACGGGGCGACGCGCAGGCAGACCGTGCGCTCGTGGCGGCGGCGCGCGGCGGCGACCCCGGCGACGGCGGACGGATCACCGGTGACGACGACCAGCGAACCGCCGGGACGCGCGAGCCGCACCGGGTCGGTGCCGGGGTCGTCGCCGAGCCCGACCAGGGCGAGGGCGTCCAGCACCGCCTCGACGTCGCCCGCCCCGCCCCTCAGGTCGAGCAGGACCCGCTCGCCCGTGACCACGCGCACCGGGAACCCCGCCCTCGCGGCCCCAACCGCGACGGACGCGGCGACGTCCACGGCCAGCTCGAACCAGGCCCTGGCCACCGGCCCGGCCTCGGATCCGACCCCGATCCTGGACGCCGGCCCCGCCCCGGACCCGGTCGCGGACGACGCGGACCTCGCCCCGGACCCGGCCATGGACACGGCCCTGGACACGGCCCTGGACACGGAGCCCGCCGCCCCCTCGATCCCCGACGCGGACCCCGCTGCCGCCGCGACCCTGGACCACGCTTCGGCGGAGAACGCGCGGGTGTCCAGCGCGACCGTCGTGACGGGCAGGCTCGCGTCCACGAGCCTGCGGACCATCAACGTGCCCGTGCGCGCGGTCGAACGCCAGTGGACGTGCCGCATGTCGTCGCCGGGGACGTACTCGCGCAGCGTTTGGAACGTCGCGGTCCCACTCGGGGCGCGGTCCGCGCTCGGGCCCTCCAGGTGCGGGGCCCGCCCGGACGGCAGCACGCCGAGCGGCACGACACGCGGCCGCACCAGCAGGCGGGCCCGCTCGCCGTACTCGTTCACGTTGCGCGTCAGGCCGAACGGGTCCTCCCGCACGACCGCCAGCGGGCCGACCTCGATCTCCCCGCGCGTGTCCGTGGGGAGGGTGTAGGAGACGACGCGCGCGCGGCCGCCGCGCAGGGTGGGCAGTTCCACGACGTGCTCGGCCGCGCCGACCCGGTCGCGGGCGCGCAGGCCCGCCGGCGCGAGCCGTCCCTGGTTGTGAACACGGAGCACGACGACGGCCGCATCGCCCCGTGAGACCTTCAGCGGCGTCACCTCGCGGCCGACGTCCAGCCTGGCGCGGGGCAACGTCCACAACAGCGCGACGATCAGGCCGATCACGCCCCCGGACGCCAGCACGACCGTCTCCCGGTACCCCAGCGCGAACGCCGCCGCGTACAGCAGGACAGAACCGGCCAGCACACCCTTTCCCGCCCGCGTCAGCACCGCCCCCGTCGCCCGTCCCACGCCGTCGCCGGCGTCGGCCGGGGAGGCAGTGATATCTGGAGGAGTCACGACATCGGCGGACCTTCCCGGCGCGGGGCCGTCTGCCCGGCGGCGGCGACCCGCCATCATGATCCCCCACCCCTCGGACCGGCCGATCGGCCGGACGAACCCGATCCGTCACGCCCCGGCGGTCGAACCCCGCCCACCCGGCCCACCATCACGGCCTGGATCGCCGTGGACAGACAGGAGCATCTCGCCGCCAGCCCGGCGGCACTCCCCCGTCCCTGGATGATCCCCGCCGCGGCCCGGCCCCGGGGCGACTTCGGAACCGGCGCCCCTCCACGCCCGCACAGCGTCGTCGCCACGGCGAGCCTCCTGCACGTCAGCGAGGGACGACGCGGCGGGACGGCATGGCGAAGGACTCTGGGCGGCCGGTCGGGGGACGTCGGCACGAGATCAGACTCCCGCGAGTGCCTGGGGGCCGGGCGTCGTCGCGAGGGTGTCGGCGACGATCGCCATCGCGGTGCGGCCGCGCAGCTCGGCTTCGGCCGTGAGCAGGAGCCTGTGGGCCAGGACCGGTACCGCCAGCGCCTTGACGTCCTCGGGGACGACGTAGTGCCGCCCGGCCGCCGCCGCCCTCACCTTGCACGCGCGCAGCAGCGCGAGACTGGCCCGGGGGCTCGCGCCCAGCCGCACCTCGGGCGAGCGCCGCGTGGCGCCCACCACAGCCACGATGTAGTCGTAGATGGAGTCGGCGACGTGGATGCGCGCCGCGAAGTCGATCATCCCGGCGACGTCGGCCGCGCGCGCGATGAGCGGCAGGCGCTCCACCTGCGGGCCGGTGGGCATGCCCTTGAGCACCTCGACCTCGGACGCGTGATCGGGGTAGCCCACCGCTACGCGCATGAGGAAGCGGTCGAGCTGCGCCTCGGGCAGCGGGTAGGTGCCGTCCATGTCCACCGGGTTCTGGGTGGCCAGGACCATGAACGGGCGCGGCACGGGGTGGGACTCCGCGTCGACGGTGACGCGTCGTTCCTCCATGACCTCCAGCAACGCGGCCTGCGTCCTGGGCGACGCGCGGTTGATCTCGTCGGCGAGGACCAGGTTGGCGAAGACCGGACCCCAGTGGAACGCGAAGCTCTGGCTCGCCTGGTCGAAGATGGACACGCCGGTGATGTCGGACGGCAGCAGGTCAGGGGTGAACTGCACCCGGCGCAGCTCGGCCTGGATGCTCGCGGCGAGGCTGCGGGCGAGCGTGGTCTTGCCCGTCCCCGGCACGTCCTCGATCAGCACGTGGCCTTCGCAGAACAGGCAGATCAGCACAAGTTCGACGATCTCCCGCTTGCCCCGGATGACCTGCTCCATGTTCGCGGCGAGCGCCTGGAACCGCTGCTGAAACTGCAGCGCCAGCCCCGCCATGTCAAGGTCATCCTGCCCGACCTGCCCGACCTGCCCAGCCTGACTGCTCAGACTGCTCTGACCGCCCAGTCCGACCTGACCACTCTGACCAGCCTGACCACCTTGCCCGATCGGCCCGACCTGACTCCCCGGGATCTGCCCGACCTGACCAGCCTGATCGCCCTGGACCTGACCGGCCAAAACGGCCTGCCCAGACTGCCCCACCAAACCACCCGGGGTCTGAGCAGGCTGACCGCTCAGCCCGATCTGGTTCGCCTGCGCGTCCTGACCGATCCCACTGAGCTGACCGATCGGATTCGGCTGACCGATCAGGTCAAGCTGACCGCCCTGCCCGGAGTGGCCGCCGTGCGTGCCCCCGGGAGCGCCGTGGCGGGAGCCCCTGTCCTCCTCGCCCACCTGGTACGGCGCCGCCATAAGATCGGCGACCCCCGTCCCGCCGTACCCGGCCCCCAGAGCGCCTCCCTGGCCCGGAAGCCCCGCGCCGCCGTACCCGGCCGCCTGGCCGGGGATGGTCATGCTCGGGTCGGCCTCGACGGGTGCGCCGTACGGCACCGGCCGGCCGACATGCTCCGGGAGATACGGACGGCCCGGGTACCCCGCGCTCGCGTAGTCCGGGTTTCCGTACCGGGCACCGGAAGGCTCGGAGGTCCCGTACTGCGCGTCGGAAGGCTCGGCGTTTCGGTACTGGGCACCGGAAGGCTCGATGTTCCCGTACTGCGTGCTGGAAGGCTCGGCGCCGTACGGGCCGCCGGTGTACGGCCGGTCGTCGGTGCGGGCGCCGGCCTGCCCGGCTCCGCCCGGTGGCGGGCCGCCGTAGGGCTGGTCCACAGGAGCGCGTGGGTCGGCCGGTGGCCGCGGGCCGGCGTGCCCGTGGTCACCGTGCCGCGGTGTGTGGCTCACGACGTCGCTCCCCCTGATCGGTCGTCGCATTGGTACAACGGCGCGGCGGGGAATCCGCCGCGCGGTGTCTTCATCAGCGTGTCGCTGAGGTACGCGACGCCGCCGTTCCACTCGATGCGGTCCCAGACGTCGCTGGTCTCCCCCGACTCGGTGTGCGAGCTCCACAGCCACGCGCCGATGTCGGCGAGCTTCGGGCCGGCGCTGGACACGCCCACGCCGACCAGGGCGGCCGTGACCCCGAGCGCGCCGACGACGACCGCCGCGATCACCCCCGTGAGCCGGTCGCCGCGCGGCTTTGCGACGTTCATCCCCGTGCTCTCCCCAACTGATCGAACCTGTCCCGCCGTACCCGCTATCCCTTGGGTCTCGTTGACCTCCTAGGCACCAACCGTCCCAAGCGCGACAACGTTCCCATAGGCGGCGGTCTATCCGGGAACGGCCATGGAAAGACGGGAGCCGAAGCGGTTCTTGACGACCCGCAACTGTGCCGGGACGCGCGCGCGGAGCTCCCCGACATGGCTGACGATGCCGACGGCCCTTCCGCCGTCCCGCAGCTCGTCCAGGATGTCGAGGACGCCGTCGAGGGTCTCGTCGTCGAGCGTGCCGAACCCTTCGTCGATGAACAGCGTGCCCAGCTCGACACCGCCGGCCTCGGCGGTCACCACGTCGGCGAGCGCCAGTGCCAGCGCCAGGGACGTCATGAATGCCTCGCCGCCGGACAACGTGGCCGGATCGCGGTCGACGCCCGTCCACCCGTCCAGGACCCGCAGGCCGAGGCCGCCTCCGGCCCGCTTGCGGTCGCCCGCCGCCTTGCGCGGGTCGTACAGCAGGACGTAACGGCCGCCGGACATGTGGTCGAGACGAGTGTTGGCCGCCGCCACGACCTGCCGCAACCGCTCCCCCAGAACGTACGACGACAGGCGCATGTGCGGGACGTTGTCGGAGGACGTGCCGATGGCCAGTTCGGCGAGCCCCTTGGCGAGCTTGTGGCGCTCCTCGGCCGGGCGCCAGGACGCCATCGTGCCCTCCAGGGCGCCGGTCAGCGCGGCGAGCTGGTCGCGGCGAGCGGCGGCCTGGTCGCAGGCCGAGGCGCGCTCGCCGTGCTCGCGCTCAGCGCGCTCGAACGCCTCGGCGAGCGCGGGCAGGTCGGGCGCGGGCCGCGCGGCGGCCTCCGCGAGCTCGGGGTCGGCCAGGAGCTTGGCCACCGCGGCGTGCTCGGCGTCCAGCGCGCGCAGCCGCTCGGTCATGCCCTGCCGGGCCGCCGTCGTGCGCGTCGCCGCGCGGGCGTCCTCGACCCCCGCGAACCCGGCCTCGGCCGCCGCGCTCTTGGCTCTGGTGACGGCGGCGTCGCGCTCGGCGTCGGCCGAACGGGCGTGGCGTCCGACCTCGGCGGCGTCCCGCAGCAGTTCGGCCTCGTCGGCGAGCCGGTCCAGGCGCGCGGCCAGCGTGGCGTCCTCGCCCCGGGCGTCGCCGAGCCGTGCGGCCAGGCGTTCGGACTCGGCCGTGAGCCCTTCCTGCTTGACCGCCTCGGCGGCGAGCTCCACACCCGCGCGGGCGAGCCGCTCGTTCAGCTCGGCCAGCTCGGCGTCGATACGCGTCACCGCCTCGGCCAGCCCGGCCTCCCCGTCACCGACCTCCCGCAACACCCCGAGCGCCTCCTGCGCCCGCCCGGCGATGCCCTCGGCCCCCGCCGACGTCGACCACCCGTCCTCGTCCCCGCCGACCATGCCCGCGCCGGCCTCGGGGGCGCCGATTTCGGGCACACCGACGCGGTTCCCGGCCTGGGGATCGCCGGTCCCGGACCCGCCGGATTCGACGTCCGGGTCCGGCGTGACGCCTGACGGGGCCCTGGCCTGGCGGGCTGCGGTCTCCGCGGCGTCGAGCAGGCGGAGGACCTCCGGGACGTCGCGGCGCACGGCGGCGCCGGCCTCCTCGTGGGCGGTCGCGACCTCGCCGAGACGGGCCGCCGCCTCGATGGCGAGGCCGAGCAGCCGCGCCTCCTCACCGACGCGGTCACGACGGGCGGCCACCGACGCGTCGTCTCCCCGGGCCGCGTCGAGAACGACCGTGAGGCGGTCGAGCTCCGCCTGGAGCGCGGCGCGGTGAGTGCGATGCCCGGCCGCCAGCAGGCCGAGATCACTCGCCTCGACCCGCGCGGCCTCGAGCGAGTCGCGGACCTCCCGGGCCCGTTCGGCGAGCTCATCGACCTCCTCGGCCGCCACGGCGAGCGCGGCCAGCTCGCCCTCGGCCCCCTCGCGCTCGGCGAGTGCCTCGCTCGCCGAGTACCCCTCGGCGCGCGCCTCGGCCTCGTCGAGCTGGGACGACAGCACCGCCGCCCGGCCCTCGGCGGCCTGGCGGGCGTCCTGGGCGGCGTCGGCCAGCGCCTCGGCCTCCAGCTCGTCGTCGACCGTGGGCATGGCCTCGGCCGCGAGGGCGGGCTCGGGGTGGTCGGTCGACCCGCAGACCGCGCACGGCTCCCCGGGCACCAGCCCCTGTGCCAGCTCGGCGGCCATGCCCTCGATGCGGGCCTGCCGGATGGACTGGAGGCGGTCGCGCAGGTCCTGGGCCTCGTCGGTGGCCGCGCGCCGCTCGGCCTCGGCGGCCTCCAGCTCGGCCGCCACCGCGTCGCGGCGCTCGACGTGCTCCAGCCGGGCGCAGGCGGCGTTGAAGGCGTTCTCGGCGGCGGGGATCCGCGCGGCGCGCTCGTGTGCGGCCGCGAGGCGGTCGTCGATCTCGGCGAGGCGCGCGGGCAGCTCCGCCTGGGCGGCGGTCAGGGCCGCTTCCTGCTCGGCCAGCGCGGCCAGCCGCTCGCCCGCCTCCGCCAGCTCGGCGCGCACCTCGGCGAACCGGGCCTCGTCGGCGCGGCGGTGCTCCAGGCCCGCCAGCTCGTCCCGGTGGTCCCGTTCCAGCGTGACGAGCCGCTCGCGCACCGCACGCACGACCTTCTTCACCTCGGCGGACGCGACCCGCACCGACCCGGCGACCCCGGACCGGCCAAGCCCCGCGGACGCGGTCCGTCCCAGCAGGGCGGACAGGTCGTTCGCGAGCGCGGCGATGTCGTCGGCGAGCGGGCCGCCGGTCAGGGTGGCGGGCAGGTGGCCGAGGACGGCGAGAAGCTCGCCGCAGGCGGCGGCGACGTCGCCGGCCAGCGCTTCGCGGCGGCGTACGGCCTCGAGGTGGCGGGTGGCGGCCGACACGGCGGCGCGTGCCGTCGGAAGGCCGGAGATCGCGAGGCGCGCCAGCGCCAGACGCTCGCCCGTCTGTCTGCGAAGCTCCGGGAGGACGGCGAGCCGCCCGTTCGTCTCGGCCTCCTCGCGCGCCAGCTCCCGCAGGCGGCGGCCGGCCCCGGCCAGCTCGTCGTGCAACCGCGCCAGGCGCGACTCTTCGGGCACGAGCTGGTCGAGCCGGGCGATCTCGTCCCTGCGCACGCGCTCCAGTTCGGCCAGCCGCTCTGGATCCGGCCACGCGGACAGCCTCTCGAAGCGTGCCCGCTCCATTTCGGGGAGCAGGGGCAGCGCGCGGGCGGTGGCGTCGGCGGCGAGGCGGCGGGCCTTGGCCGCGGCCTCGCCGCGTTGCTCTGCCTGCTGGAGCAGGGGTGCGACCCTGTCGGCGCGGGCGGCCTCGGCGAGGATCGTCTCCAGGTCGGAGCGTTCCTCGGCCGCGCGGTCGAGCTCGTCGCGCCTGGCCTGGGCGTCGGCGTGGGCGCGGCGGCGCCGGTCCAGCTCGCGACCGGCCTCCAGTTCGGCCCTGGCCGACTTCAGGACGTCTTCACCGGTCGCGCGCTCGCCCGCGTACGCGGCCCAGGCCCGCTCGGCCGCCGCGAGCAGATCGCGCGCCCACTCCAGCGGCTCCTCCCGCGGGTCGTGATCCACGCGGATGCCTCCACCGGGCTCCGGGGCGCCGAGGTCGGGGAGCACGTCCAGCTCGCCCTGGCCGGATCGGACGTGGGGTTCGTCCCGCCGGGACCGGGCGACACCTGCGTCCCTCCCGGACGGCCCAATACCTCCGTCCGGCCCGGACCGCGAGTCGTCACCGGACGGCGCCGCCAGCAGCGCGGGGCCGGCCGCGCCGCGCATCTGGTCGATGACGGAGTCGACGCGCGCGCGGAGTTCCTGGCGCTCCTGCCAGGTGGCGGTGCGGTGGTCGGCGAGCCAGTGCTCGACCTCGCTGTAGATCTTGACGGAGAAGAGCTTCTCCAGGAGCTTGCGCCGTTCCTCACCGTCGGCGCGCAGGAAACGGGCGAAGTCGCCCTGGGGCAGCATCGCGACCTGGCAGAACTGGTCGGCGTTCATGCCGAGCAGCCCGCCGATGAGATCGCCCGCCTCGTCGGCGCGGTTGGTCAGGAACGAGGGCTCGCCCGAGGCGGGCAGTTCCTCGACCAGGACCTTGGCCTTCTCTTCGATGACCCCCTCGCCCCGCAGCTTGGGCCGTTC
This sequence comes from Sphaerisporangium sp. NPDC051011, assembly GCF_040653595.1. Classification (NCBI taxonomy): domain Bacteria; kingdom Bacillati; phylum Actinomycetota; class Actinomycetes; order Streptosporangiales; family Streptosporangiaceae; genus Sphaerisporangium; species Sphaerisporangium sp. NPDC051011. The sequence goes on from NZ_JBFAGG010000001.1 coordinate 184,876, forward strand.
CCAGACCGGGGAGCGCGTGACCCGCAGGCGGCGGCCGCGCAGGGTGACCTCGAGCGTGACCTTCGGCCCGCGGTCGGCGGGAGCGTGGTCGCAGCGCAGGCGCCGGGCGTTGTTGCGCAGGCCGGGCACCTGCCCGTAGAGCGCGTAGCAGACGGCGTCGAGCACGGTGGTCTTGCCCGCGCCCGTGGGGCCGTGGACGAGGAACAGGCCCGCTTCCCCGAGCGCGTCGAAGTCGACCTCCTCGCTGCCGGGGAAGGACCCGAAGGCGGTGAGCCGCAGCCGGTGCAGCCTCATCTCAGGGAGCCTCCCGGCACGGGGGTAATCGAGGGCATGACGACATCACGCGCTCCAGCCTGGCACGAACGCATTCAGACCAAGGCCTCTTTCAGCCGACACGCCTCGACGGCCGTCTGGAGGAGGCGTTCCTCGTCGGCGTCCGCGGGCTCGCCGCGCACGGCGCGCACGAAGTCGAGGGCGACGTCGATCTCGGGACGGCCTTCGAAGCGGGGCGTCTCGGGCACGGCCTCGGGGCCGCCCTCCGGCTCGAAGGCCAGGGCGAGCGTGTGGGGGAAGCGCTGCCGCAGCCGCTCCATGGCGGCCTTGGGACGCTGGGGGTCGGTGAGCGTGACGTGCAGCCAGTGGTCTTCGTGACGGGCCCAGGCGTCCGAGGTCAGCAGGGCGTCCAGACGGCCCGCGATCTTGGCGATCGGGCGCGGCACGGGGGCGGGGACGAACTCGGCCGAGGCGAACCCCTGCGCGCCGATGTCGACCAGCCAGGACCCCTTGAGCTGCCGCTCCTCCGAGAAGGAGTAGGCGATCGGCGAGCCGGAGTAGCGGACGGACTCGCTCATGCGCTGCCGGCCGTGCAGGTGGCCGAGCGCGACGTAGTCGACGCCGTCGAAGGCGGAGACCGGCACGTGGGAGACGCCGCCCACGCTGATGTCGCGCTCGCTGTCGCTGCTCTCTCCGCCGGTGACGAACGCGTGGGCCAGCACGACCGCGCGCGTGCCGCGACGGGAGAGGTCGGCGCGGATCAGGCCCATCGCGTGCTGGAGCGCGGCGGTGTGACTGCGCTCGGCGAGCTCCCAGGGCGTGCGTACGACCTCGGGCTCCAGGTAGGGGATGCCGTAGAAGGCGACGTCTCCGACGACGACCGGCTCGCCCACCCGCGCGGGGTCGGTGCGCAGGTGCACGCCCGAGGCGTCGATCAGGTCGGCGCCGAAGCCGAGCCTGCGCGCGGAGTCGTGGTTGCCGCTGATCAGGATGGTGCGGACGCCCTCGTCCTTGAGCCGGCCCAGGGCGTCGTTGCACAGCGCGACCGCGTCCACGGAGGGCAGCGCCCGGTCGTAGACGTCACCGGCCACGGCGACGACGTCGACGCGCTCGGAGCGGACCGTCTCGATCAGGTGGTCAACAAAGGCCGCCTGGGCACCGATGAGGCTTTCGCGGTGGAATGCCCGCCCGAGGTGCCAGTCGGAGGTGTGCAGCACACGCATGTCGCAGGAAGCTAACAGGTCCCACCGACAATTGCGGTACCGGCCGCACCATCGTTCATGCCCCGTGACTTAACCTGATGATCTGAGGTCGTGTGTGGGGATGTAATCCTGTTGTGCTCAGTGAACGTTCGATCCGGATCCCGTCGCGTGGGCGAAACACATGGGGACGGGATACGGCGAGGAGGTCGCAGGAGTAGGAGGTGGCGTGACCGACCGTAGCCGGTTGAGCGTCGCGACGGCGGTGGTGCTCGCGATGCTCGGGTCAGTGGGCTATCTGCTGTCCCCGCCCGCGTTCGACCCGCCCCGGCTGTCCGAGAGCCTTCGATCCCTCCCGGCCCAGCCCGCGGCGGAATACCGCCCTGTCGCGCACGACGGCGCCATCACCAGCCAGGACATCTCCGTGCCCGTCGAGGGCACCGCGCTGACCGCGACGATCCGCGCGCCGCGCACGCCGGGCCGCCACCCCGCGATGGTGTTCGTGCAGGGCTCGGGCTCCGGCGCCCGCGGCGACTTCACGACGCAGTCCACGTGGCTGGCCAAGGCCGGGGTGGTGACGCTCACCTACGACAAGCGCAGCATCGGGTACGACTTCCGCCACCGCGACTTCGGCCTCCTCGCCGACGACGCCCTGCGCATGATCCGCGTGCTGCGCCAGCGTGCCGACGTCGACCCGCTGCGCACGGGTCTGTGGGGCGTCAGCGAGGGGAGCTGGGTGATCCCCATCGCCGCCGCCGCCAGCGCCGACGTCGGTTTCAGCGTCCTGGTGTCCTCCCCCAACGTGTCGCCCGTGCGCCAGGTCGCCTGGGCGCTCAACGAGCAACTGGAACGGCTGCACGCGCCGCTCGGCGTCCGCGAGCTGCTGACCAAGGCGATGGGCGGGGTCGGGTTCGACTTCCTGCGCTACGACAGCGTCCCCGAGCTGCGGCGCATGCGCCAGCCGGTCCTCGCCCTGTACGGCACGACGGACCCCTCGATCCCGTTCGTCGAGAGCATGAACACCCTGACCTCGGCGCTGGACGCGGGGCACAACCCCGACTACACGATCCGCTTCCTCGGCGGGGCCGACCACGCGATGCGCGTCAACGGCGGCCCGTACACGCGGGGTTACCTGGAAACGCTGGCGAACTGGGTGCTGGGGCTGCCCGCGACGGCCCGCCCGCAGCCGGGCGCGCAGATCGCGGGGGCGACGCCCGTGCAACGGTACGAGGCGAGCGACATCCCCCAGGCGCCCTGGTACGCGCACAGCGCCATCCTGGGCCTGGCGCTGACGCTCACGGCGGTCGGCTACGTCGCGGCCCCGGTCACCGAGATGGTCGTGCGGCTGCGCGGCCGGGGTCCGCTGTCCTCTTCTGGGGTCGATCTGTGGCCGGCCGTCCGCCGCCGCCTGCGCCGCATCGCGTGGACGGGCGTGGGCCTGCTGGCCTCGGTGATGGCCTTCATCACGTTGATCGTGCTGTTCTCGGTGAACCAGGCGGGGGCGTGGCCTGCGGTCCTGTCCGGGTGGCTGGTCGTCCGGGTGCTGGCGCTGTTCATGCTCGTGCAGGAGGTCGCCGCCGTGGCGGCGGTCGTGACGGCGTTCCGAGAGGGGTGGCGGCCGGGGCGCTGGCAGCGGTACACGATGGCGGCGGTGCTGGGCGGCAACGCGCTGCTGCTGGTGACGGCGGCGTACTACGGGCTGTTCGGCATTCCCTGGTAGCGCTTCGTCCCCGGTGGGGCTTCGTCCGGGTAGCGATTCATTCCGGTGGCCCTTCGTCCCGGCGGGGCTTCGTCGCGGGCGGCCGGCGTGGGTTCGCGTCGGCCGTCCGACCAGCCGATGTCCGGATAAATCGTGATTTGTTCGCGACGTGTTAACGTTCCGGACGGGTGATCTAGATACTGTGCCCCCCTGACTTGGGGGGAGCGGGGATCATTGCCTGGCACTAGCAAGCGGCCCAGAACCGCCGAGGTGATCGCCTGGACGGCCCTGTCGGCTCTGCTGCCCGGTTCGGCGCACCTGCGCGCCGGGCGCCACCGCACCGGCCTGATCCTCCTCGGCTCGTACCTCCTCGTCGTGGTGGCCCTCGGCGTGACGATGCTGACGGCGGGGGCCGGCCTCGCCACGCTTCTGGTCGACCCCGCGTGGCTGCGCGGCGTCATCGTGGGCGCCGCGCTGGCCGCGCTCGGGTGGTTCGCGATGCTCGTCCGCTCGTACGTCGTGCTCCGGCCGTCCCTGCTGTCCCAGACCGGCCAGGTCGTCTCCGGCGTCCTCGCGGGGACGCTCGCCGTCGCGGTGTCCCTGCCCTTCGTCGTGGTGGCGCAGTACGCCCTGGTCTCGGAGGACACGCTCAACACCGTCTTCGACGCCCCCATGCCCGTCGCCGCGGCCCCGAGCGGGTCCGCCTCCCCTGCGCCGGCCGAGGTGGATCCCTGGGAGGGACGGACGCGGGCCAACGTCCTGCTCATCGGGGGCGACTGGCAGCCGGACCGCGTGGGCATCCGCACCGACAGCATCAACGTGGCCAGCGTGGACGTGCGCACGGGCGCCACCGTGCTGCTCAGCCTCCCCCGCAACCTCGAGAACGTCCGTTTCCGCCCGGGCGGCCCGATGCACCGCCGCTTCCCCGACGGCTTCCGCCTCCCCGCCAACCCGGACGGCTCCCGCGAGGACCTGCTCTTCTCCGTCTGGGAGTACGCCGAGACCCACCCCGAGCTGTTCGGGGGACGCACCGGCATGGGCCCCGAGACGCTGAAGGACACCATCGGGTACACCCTGGGCCTGAAGATCGACTGGTACGCGATGGTGAACATGTGGGGGCTCGCCAGGATCATCGACGCCCTCGGCGGGCTCAAGCTCACCGTCCCCACCGACGTGGTGTTCGGCAAGTACAACGAGGGCCTGATCAAGGCGGGCACCCGGCGGCTGCGCGGCGCGGACGCGATGTGGTTCGCCCGCTCGCGCACCTACAGCGACGACTACACGCGCATGGGACGCCAGCGCTGCGTGCTGGACGCGCTGCTGCACCAGGCCGACCCGGCGACGGTGCTGCTGCGCTTCAACCAGCTCGCCCGGGCGACCAAGGGGATGTTCCGCACGGACATCCCGCGGCAGATGCTCTCGCATCTGGTGCCGCTCGCCCTCAAGGTCAGGGACGCCCGCGTCGCGGGGGTGCAGTTCGTCCCCCCGCTGATCCACACCGGGAACCCGGACTGGATGCTGATCCGCAAGCTGACCACCAAGGCCGTGCGTGACTCGGTGCGGCGGGCGACGCCTTCCGGCTCGCCGTCGCCCGAGGCCGCGGCCACCCCGGGCGTCACGGGCACGTCGTCTCCCTCGCCGTCGCCGGGGGTCACGGGCACTCTGTCGCCGACGCCGCGGGCCACGGGCTCGGAGCCGGACGCGTCGGCCTCGCCGGAGCGCGGCACACCCAGGCCGTCCGCCACGCCCGAGCGGGACGAGGGCATCTGCGCCGCCTGAGCCACCTCCCCATGGCGGTCATGGTTCGATAACGGCCTTCCGGCACGACCAGTCGATCGGCTGGGCCTCCGATCCGATGGCCGTTCCCGGGCCGCCCCGCGCCCGGGCGCACGCCCCGCCTCAAAAGCGGCTCACAAGCGTCACAAGCGGAAGGAGTCGCGGGCGAGCCGCCGGACGCGGTCCTCGTCGACGAGGTGCCCGAGGCCCGGCTGGGTCAGCGGGACGGCCACCACGCCGCCGGACGCCCCGACCGGCGGCGCCACGATCTGGGCGCTGCGCGGCGGCTCGGTCACGTTGCTGGGCAGCGTGCAGCCGGGCAGGCTCGCGACGGCGACGGTAGCCGCGCGGGCCAGGCCGGTGCCCGCGCCGCCGGCCGCGGTGATATCCCACCCCGCCGCCGCGGCGCGGTCGTGGGCGACCCGCGCGGCCCACAGCGACCCGAACCGCGCCGGGCGCAGCAGCAGGGCGCTCGCCGCGCGCGCCGCGATGGCCTTTTCCAGGGCGGAAACCGAGTGGACCTCGACGGCGACCGCGGACGACACCCTGCCCTGCAGCTCGGCGTGCATGGCGAGGTCTGGAGGGCCGTCGACCCCGCCGAAAGGCCGCTCGATCGCCGTCACGTCGTAGGCGTCCAGGGCCTCCAGCGCCGTGACGTCGGTGTACCCGCCCAGGGCGTCCACCGCCAGCGCCAGCGCCGGGTACGCCTGGCGCACCGCCCGCACCGGCTCGACGTCCCAGCCCGGATGCACGTCCAGGGTGACGTGGGCGTATCCGGCGCCCACGTGGCGGTTGACCCGCGCGACCATCGCCTCCAGGGATCGCTCCGCGGGCAGGCGCACGGTGGCCACCACCGACGTGCGGGTGCCGCCGATCGCGTGGGCCAGCGGCACGCCGCGCATGCGGGCCCACAGATCCCAGCAGGCGAGGTCCACGGCGGGGCTCGCCGGGACCGCGGCCAGATCGTTGGGGTGCTCCCAGTCGACGCCGAGCAGCGCGGGCCCGAGGGACTCCTCCAGCGTGGCCCAGGTCTTGGCCAGCACCTGGTCGCGGTCGCTCCGGCCCTCGCCGGTCTCGCGGTCGTCCGGGTCCCGCTCGTCGTCGGCGGCCTCCGCGTGGACGGCCCGCGGGCGGTCGGGGCCCTGCACGACCTCGCCCCAACCGGTCATCCCCCCGTAGTCCGTGAGCTTCACCAGGATGCTCTCCGGGCGCCTGCCATAGGGCAGGACGAGCCGGAAGACCTCGAGCTCGCGGACGCGTGGCATGGAACCCCCTAGTCGGACACCTGCCCTTCCATGGTGCCCGCTGTGCGGATCCAGTCCAAACGCGGGCAGAGGTCACGACCGGTGAGGGCCTGGGCCCGTCGGTCCTCAGGTCACCGCCGGACGCGCCCGGCGGTCACCGTGGCGAGGGCCGCCTGGCCCGCGATCACGCCGAAACAGACCAGGTAGACCCACCAGGCGGTGTCCAGACCGGCGAACACCGCGCCGGTGACCGCGATGACCACCACAGAGAAGACGGACTCGCCGATCTGCAGCGACGAACTGTTCACACCTTCCTCACCCGGCTCGGACAGCTCCAGAGTCAGCACGGACAACGTCGGGTAGACCAGGCCGATGCCGAACCCGGCGACCAGCCACGCCCCGAGGCCCACGGCCAGCGGCACCACGTCGAAGACCAGCAAGGACGTGCCCGCTATGCCGGAGGCGAGCAGCGCGGTGCCGAGGCGCAGCAGCCTCGTGCGGTCGTAGCGCCCGCGTCCCTGGATCCACGAGGCCAGCGACCAGCTCAGCGCCGACCCGGTGAGGAAGAGCCCGGCCTGCGTCGGGCTCAGCCCGCGCTCGCCGGTCAGCATGAGCGGGACGAACACGTCCGCCGCGAACGACGCGCCCGCGGCCAGGCCGCGCAGCAGGACCACGGCGGGAAAGCCCCGCCCGGCGCGCAGCGTGCCGCGGGGCAGCAGCCGGGGAAGGGCGAAAGCCAGGATCAGCAGGCCGGCCGCCGGCAGGACGAGCCCCCGCCCGCCGAGGCCGCTGCCGTACTGCAACAGGGCCGCGCCCACGGCGACCACGCCGCCCCAGACCAGCCTCATCCCGAACCCGGCGGAGGGAACGGCGTCCGTCCTGGGCGGCGGGGTGATCCGCCCCGCGAGGCCGCGCCAGAGCAGCAGCGCCGCCGGGGCGACGAAGATCGGGATGCCGAGGAAGACCCACCGCCAGCCGGCGTGCTCGACCAACGCCCCCGTGATCGCCGGGCCCACGACGGACGGAAGCACCCACGCCGCGGCGAGCAGGGAGAACGCCCTCGGATGCATCGCCGGGGGAAAGACCTGGGCGACCACGACGTACAGGGCCACCGAGAACAGGCCGCCGCCGATGCCCTGGACGAACCTGCCGATGATCAAGATGTTCATGGTGGGGGCGAAGCCGGCGATCAGCAGTCCCAGCGTGAACCCGCCGACCCCGGCCCACAGCGGCGCCACCGGCCCCCGGGCGTCGCTCCACCGGCCGCCCGCCACCGTGGCGATCACGCTGGCCGCCATCGACCCGCTGAAGGCCAGCCCGTACAGGGATAACCCGTCGAGTGCCTTGGCCACCACCGGCATGGCGGTCGCCACCGCCAGGTACTCGAACGCCAGGAGAAGGACCAGCGCGACCATGCCGATGCTGATCGCCCGATAGGGGCGGCTGAGCACACCGGGAGGAGGCGCTCCGACGGGGGATTCGGTCACCGCTGAAGACACGTCCCCAAGCTAAGCCCCCACCCCCATCTCCCACATCAGCCGCCCCCTCCGCCTTTGGTCCTAGGCCACCAAGCCCTCCGAACGCTCACCCCACGCCGACACCGGCCGTCGCGTGGTCATCACAAGGATCGGCCCACCGGTCCGCGACCACCCCGCCGGACCATCCGATGGTCCGGCCGATGCTCTGGCCGGGCCCGCCGCCGAAGCCCCGAAGGCGCCCCGATTTTCTCCCATTTGTCACGGGAGCCACGGGGTGAGGCGCCTGACCGGATCTGGCCAGGCACGGGACTGCGGCCGATTTCACCCCGCTGAGCTGGGACTTTCTCCCATCTGTAACGGACGCGGCGGCGGCCCCCCGAACGGCCCCGATTTTGTCAGAGGGCGCCGCTAGTGTGCCGCTCGTGATCGAACGTTGGAGCCGTGATCAAGTGCTCGCGCTCGCCCCCGACGCCTCTTCCCAGAAGGGCGCGCAGAGCGTGAGCACGCCGGCGAAATGGTCGGCGACGGGCGCCGGGCAGGGTGCGCTGTGGGGCGAGTGCAAGGGCAGTGGCGCGTCGCCGTACCGCGCGTGCGTCGACTTCGGCGAGCCCGCCTACCGCTGCTCGTGCCCCAGCAGGAAGTTCCCCTGCAAACACGCGCTCGGCCTGCTGCTGCTCTGGTCGGCCGACGGCGTGCCCGCCGACGAGGCCCCGCCCGCCTGGGTCTCCGAGTGGCTGGAACAGCGCCGTGCCCGCGCCGCCAAGGCCGTCGCCGCGAGGGCGCCCGAGCGATCGGCCGCCGGGTCGGAGGCCGCCGGCGCCCAAGAGGCGAGCCCAGGTGACACCGCCGCGGCGGAACGCCGCGCGGCCCAGCGTGAGGAGCGCGTCACCACCGGGCTGTCGGAGCTCGAGCGCTGGCTGGCCGACCAGATCGGCCAGGGCCTTTCGGGGGCGCGGCAGAACGCCCCGGCCCAGTGGGAGGATCTGACGCGACGGCTGGTGGACGCCCAGGCGCCCGGGGTGGCGGCGACGGTCTCGCGCCTCACCCGGGTGCTCACCGAGGACGACTGGCCGGCCCGCCTGCTCGGCGAGTACGGCCTGATCAATCTCCTGGCCGTCGGCTACCGCCGCTCCGAGGAGCTGCCCGCCCCGCTGCGCGACACCATCAGGTCCCGCGTCGGCTTCCCGGCGTCCCGTGAGGAGGTGCTCGCCGGTCCCGCCGTGCGGGACGAGTGGCAGGTGCTCGGCCTGCGTGACGAGGAGCAGGATCGGCTCGTGTCGCGCCGGGTCTGGCTGAAGGGGCGCTCCCACGGCCGCTTCGCGCTGGTGCTGACGTTCGCGCCGGTGGGCCAGGCCATGGACGCGTCCCTGGTCACCGGCACGACGATCGACGCCGAGCTGGTGTTCTACCCGGGGGCGTCCCCGCTGCGGGCGCTGGTGGCCGTGCGGCACGGCGCGGCGCCGTCCGGGGTTCCGGCGGGTTGGGGGGTGCGCGGGGCGCTCGGCCAGGTGGCCGCCGCGCTCGCCGGCGATCCGTGGGCGGACTCCTGGCCGGTGCTGCTGGGCGACGTCGTCCCCGCCGCCCGGGGCGAGCGGTGGCTGCTCGCCGACGCCGGCGAGGGGCCGGGCGACCAGGTGGAGGGCATGCCGCTGCATCCCTCGGCCGGTCCCCCCTGGCGGCTCCTGGCCGTGTCGGGAGGCCATCCGGTGACGGTCGCCGCCGAGTGGACCCCCGACGGCCTCCGCCCCCTCACCACATGGGACGAGCACGGCCAGGTGGTCGTCTTATGACGCCCCCTGCCGCCGGTCCGTCCATCGACCTTGCCCGTCCGCTCGTCCGCGGCGCCGACGCGTCCTCGCGTGGCCGGCGCGGCGTAGAGCGTCATGAGAAAGAGGGGTCCCGGTGACCACGATCGACGAGTGGGAGCGGCTGGTGTCGGCCGCGCTGGTCGGCACCGACCGGCGCCCGCGGCCCGACCTGCTCGGCCAGGCCGCGGCGCACACAGTCGGGGCGCGCGCGGGGCAGCGGCTCCATAGGGGCGAGCCGCTGCCCGCCGCGCGCGTCGAAGAACAGCCGCCCGTGCCGCGGGCGGCGGGAGAGCGCGTGGCGCGCATCCTCGACGGCGAGCATCCCCGGTTGCTCGCCGAGTGGCTGGAAGCCGCGGCAGGGCGGGGGTATCGCCTGCCGGCGAAGCTCATCCCCCGCGTGCTGGACCACGGCACGCGCGACCGTTCGCTGCGGCCGTCCCTCGGCGTCCTGGCGGGGGCCAGGGGCCGGTGGCTGGCCTCGCTCAACGAGTCCTGGGGCTACCTGCTGGAGGAGGCCACGATCTACGTCCGCGAGACCGGCCCGGAGTCCGGGACACCGCCGGAGGCCGTCCCCTCGCCCACGACCGTCAGTGGCGGCGGCGACGCCGTGGCCACCGCCGCCCCGGACGACGGCGACCAGGACGGCGGGGCCGAGCCGGAGGTGGTCCACCCGCTGTGGGAGTTCGGCACCCGAGGGGACCGGCTGTCGTTCTTCCGCGGCCTGCGGGCCACCACTCCCGCGAAGGCCAGGGCCCTGCTGCTCCGAGGCTGGGACAAAGAGGCCCCGGAAGACCGCGCGGCCTTTGTCAACGCCCTGGCGGACGGGTTGTCGATGGCCGACGAGCCGTTCCTGGAGGACGCGCTGGACGACCGGCGCCGCGAGGTCAGAAGTCAGGCCGCCGACCTGCTGACGCGGCTCCCGGAGTCGCGGCTCGGGAGCAGGATGTCCGAGCGCGCCGCGCGCTGCCTTCGCGTGGTGGGCGGCCGCCTTCACGTCGAGCCGCCGGAGTCGTGTGACGCCGCGATGGAGCGCGACGGCATCCGTTCCCGTGCCCTGGCGGGCACCGGGCAGCGGAGCTGGTGGCTCCAGCAGGTCGTCGCGCACACGCCGCTCCCGTTCTGGACCGGTCACCTCGGGCTCTCCGTCAAGCGGATCGTCGCGCTCAACACCGGCGACTGGGCGCGCGAGATCAGGCTCGGCTGGGAACGCGCGGCCGTCCTGCAGAACGATCCGACGTGGGCGCGGGCCCTGTTCGCCGTCGAGCCGCTCAGCGACCTGCTCGCCGTCCTTCCTCCCGCCGAGCGTGCGGACAAGGCCGCCGAGCTCGTCCGCGAGCAGCCGGTCGACGGTCAGTTGATCATGATGCTGGGCGGCCTGCCGGCGCCATGGGGGCCGGCGCTGGCCAGGGCGGTGATGGAGAAGATCGTCGACACCGCCGGGCGCCAGCCGTGGAACCTCGCGGAGCTGGTCCGCCTCGCGGGCGAGCGTGTCGACCCGGCGATGCATCAGATGACCGCCCGGCTGTCGGCCGAACCGCCTGTCCAGGAGGTCGCCGCCACGCTGCGCTTCCGCTTCGACATGCACGAGGAACTCCGCCCATGACCACCTCCCCCGCCCTCCGGCTCCCGTCGATCCCCCTTCGAGGCGTCGCCGCGGCGTGCCGGTGGCCGGTGCAGGCGCTCCTATCTTCCCTTTCCAGTCCTTTCTCGGCCGGTGCCGCGCATCGGGCCGAGCACCTGAGAGTGAGCTGAAATCGATATGACCGTTCTGCGCCCCCATGCGGAAGACCAGTACGCCGAGGAGCTCGAGATCCTCGCCAAGTCGGACGACCGGCCGCGGCCGCCCGGGTGGCGGCTGTCGCCCTGGGCCGTGACCACCTACCTGCTCGGCGACGGCGACCAGATCACGCCCAAGTACATCGGCCCCCGCCGCATCGTCGAGGTGGCCGTCGCCACCCTCGCCACCGACCGCGCGCTGCTGCTGCTCGGCGTGCCCGGCACCGCCAAGACCTGGCTGTCGGAGCATCTGGCCGCGGCGATCAGCGGCGACTCCACGCTGCTCGTCCAGGGCACGGCGGGCACGGCGGAGGAAGCCATCCGGTACGGCTGGAACTACGCCCGGCTGCTCGCCGAGGGCCCGTCCCGCGAGGCGCTGACGCCGAGCCCGGTGATGCGCGCCATGGCCGAGGGGCGGCTCGCCCGGGTCGAGGAGCTCACGCGCATGCCCTCCGACGTGCAGGACGCGCTCATCACCGTCCTGTCGGAGAAGACGCTGCCGATCCCTGAGCTGAATGAGGAGGTCCAGGCCGCGCGGGGCTTCAACGTGATCGCCACCGCGAACGACCGCGACCGCGGGGTGAACGAGCTGTCCAGCGCGCTGCGCCGCCGCTTCAACACCGTCGTCCTCCCGGTCCCGGCCAGCGCCGAGGAGGAGGTCGACATCGTGGCGCGCCGCGTCGCCCAGCTCGGCCGTTCCCTCGAACTGCCTCCCACGCCCACCGGCCTGGAGGAGATCAGGCGGGTCGTCACGGTGTTCCGCGAGCTGCGGTCCGGGGTGACCTCCGACGGCCGCACGACGGTCAAGTCCCCGAGCGGCACCCTCAGCACGGCCGAGGCGATCTCGGTGGTGACCAGCGGCATCGCCCTGGCCGCCCACTTCGGCGACGGCGTGCTGCGCGCGGGCGACATCGCGGCGGGCATCGTCGGCGCCGTCGTGCAGGATCCGGTGTCCGACCGCGTCGTCTGGCATGAGTACCTGGAGACGGTGGTCCGTGAGCGGCGCGACTGGCGTGACTTCTACCGGGCGTGCCGCGATGTCTCCTGACGAGCCGCGCGCCCCGGCCGCGCCGTCCGGTCGGCACAGGAAAAACGGGGGTGCGGCGCCGACGTTCACGGTCCTCGGCGTGCGCCACCACGGCCCGGGCTCGGCGCGCGCCGTGGCGGCCGAGCTGGAACGGCTGCGGCCCGACATCGTCCTGGTCGAGGGCCCGCCCGAGGCCGACGATCTGGTGGCGCTGGCGGCCGATCCGCAGATGGAGCCGCCCGTCGCGCTGCTGGCGCACGTGCCGGGTGATCCGTCCAAGGCCGCGTTCTGGCCGTTCGCGACGTTCTCGCCCGAATGGCAGGCCATCCGGTACGCCCTCCGCGCGGGCATCCCGGTCCGCTTCTGCGACCTGCCCGCGACGCACGGCCTGGCCGGCCCACCGGCCGGTCAGGTCCCCCCGCCCGTCGCCCCCTCCGTGGACGCCGATCCCCCGGGCCCGGCGACCACGCCTGCCGACGACGAGGACGCGGAACGGGCGGAACGGGCGGACGGGGCGGACGGGCCGGGGGACCCGGTCGTCCACCGTGATCCGATCGGCGAGCTCGCCCGCGCGGCGGGGTACGACGACCCGGAGCGCTGGTGGGAGGACGCGGTCGAGCATCGCGGCGACACCCCGTTCGAGGTGATCGCCGAGGCGATGGCCACCGTGCGGGAGGGGTACGTCCCGCACGAGCAGGAGGCGCGGCGCGAGGCGTACATGCGCCGGACGATGCGCGCCGCCGTCAAGGACGGCCACCGGCACGTGGCCGTGGTGTGCGGCGCCTGGCACGTCCCGGCGCTGCTCGACCCGGGCCCGGGCGCGCCCGACGACCGCCTGCTCAAGGGGCTGCCCAAGGTCAAGGTGGAGATGACCTGGGTGCCGTGGACGCATGGGCGGCTGGCCTCCTGGAGCGGCTACGGCGCGGGCATCACCTCGCCCGGCTGGTACGACCACCTGTTCTCCGCGCCGGACAAGCCGATCGAGCGCTGGCTGGCCTCGGCGGCGGCCGTCCTGCGGGACGAGGACCTGCCGGTGTCCTCCGCCCACGTCATCGAGGCCGTCCGCCTGGCGCACAGCCTCGCCGTCGTGCGGGGGCGCCCGCTGGCCGGGCTCGGGGAGGTCACCGAGGCGGTCCGCGCGGTGCTGTGCGAGGGCGACGAGTTGCCGGTGGAGCTGATCCAGCGGCGCATGGTGGTCGGCGAGCGGCTCGGGAGCGTGCCGGACAGCACGCCGATGGTCCCGCTCCAGCGCGACCTGCGCGACCGGCAGCGCCGCCTGAAGCTGCGTCCCGAGGCGCTCGACCGCGAGCTCGACCTGGACCTGCGCAAACCCCTCGACCTGGACCGCAGCCGCCTACTGCACCGGCTCGGGCTGCTCGGCGTGCAGTGGGGGACGGCGCGCGAGGCCCGGGGCAAGGGCACCTTCCGCGAGTCGTGGACTCTCGCCTGGCGGCCGGAGTTCGACATCGACCTGATCGAGGCGAGCGGGTACGGCACCACCGTCCCCGCCGCCGCGACCGCCCGGGTGCGTGAGCTCGTCGATCCGGGTTCCCCGCGGACGGCCCGGCACGCGGGGCCCGGGCCGTCCGCTGCGCCCCCGGCGAGAACGCTCGCCGAGCTCACCGCGGTCGCCGAGCGCTGCCTTCTGGCCGACCTGCCGGGCGCGCTCCCCCACGTCCTGTCGTCGATCTCCACCCGGGCGGCCCTGGACAACGACGTCACGCACCTGATGGCGGCCCTGCCCGCCCTCGTGCGCACGCAGCGGTACGGCGACGTCCGCGGCACCCCGGCGGCGGGCCTGTCGGTGATCGTCGACTCACTGCTCGGCCGCATTCGGGCGGGCCTGTCCGCCGCCGTCACCGGCCTGGACGACGACTCGGCGCGCGCGATGCTCGGGCACGTCGACGCGGTGCACGCCTCGGTCGGGTTGCTGGAGTCCGGCCGGGAGGGGTGGCTGGCGGCGCTGCGCGGGGTCGCCGAGCGGCGCGACGTGCACGGGCTGATCAGCGGCCGGTTGACCCGCCTCCTGCTCGACGCCGGCACGATCCCGGCCGAGGAGGTCGCGCGGCGCATGTCCCGGGCGATGTCGGCGGGCACGCCGCCCGCGCAGGCTGCGGCCTGGGTGGAGGGGTTCCTGGCGGGAAGCGGCCTGCTCCTCGTCCACGACGCCGGCCTGCTGGGCCTGATCGACACCTGGCTCACCGGCCTGACCGGCGAGGCGTTCGTGGACGTGCTGCCACTGCTGCGCCGCACGTTCGGCGCGTTCACCCCGCCGGAGCGCCGCGCCATCGGCGAGCGCGTGTCCTCGGGCGAGTCCGGGCGGGTCGCCGCCCTGGAAGCGGACGAGGAGCTCGCCGCGCCGGCCGTCCGCACGGTACTCACGATCTTGGGAAGCGATCTCATGTCCGCGACCACCTCAGACAGGAGCGCGTGATGGACGAGCGGTTGCGCAGGTGGCGGCTGGCCCTCGGCGGCGACGCCGACGGCACAGGGTGCGCCCTGAGCGGGGACGACGCCCAGATGGACGCCGCGCTGGCCGCGCTCTACAACGGCGGGCGCGGCTCGGGGCAGGGCGCGGGCGGTCACGGGGACGCCGAGCGCGGCGCGGGTCTCGGCGCCTCGGCGCCGCGCGTCGCCCGCTGGCTCGGGGACATCCGGTCGTACTTCCCCTCGACGGTCGTCCAGGTCATGCAGAAGGACGCGATCGAGCGGCTCAACCTCACCCGCCTCCTGCTGGAGCCGGAGATGCTGGAGGCCGTGGAGCCGGACGTCCACCTCGTGGGCACGTTGCTGTCCCTCAACCGGGTGATGCCCGAGACGGCCCGCCGGTCGGCGCGCGCCGTGGTCGCCAAGGTCGTCGCCGACCTGGAGCGCAGGCTGGCGCAGCGCACCCGGACGGCCGTCACCGGAGCGCTCGACCGGTCGGCCCGCACGCACCGGCCGCGCCGGGTCGCCGACATCGACTGGGACCGGACGATCCGCGCCAACCTCAAGAACTACCTGCCGGAGCGGAACACGGTCGTGCCGTCCCGCCTGGTCGGGTACGCGCGCCGTCAGCAGGCGGTGATCCGCGAGGTCACCCTGTGCATCGACCAGAGCGGCTCGATGGCGGCGTCGGTGGTCTATTCGAGCGTGTTCGGGGCCGTGCTGGCGTCCATGCGGGCGCTGCGCACGTCTTTGGTGGTCTTCGACACCAGCGTGGTGGACCTGACCGACCAGCTGCACGACCCGGTCGAGCTGCTGTTCGGCACCCAGCTCGGCGGGGGCACCGACATCAACCGGGCCATCGCCTACTGCCAGGGGCTGATCACCCGTCCGTCCAACTCCATCTTCATCCTGATCAGCGACCTGTACGAGGGTGGGGTGCGGGAGGAGATGCTGCGCCGGGTCGCGGCGATGACGGCGGCGGGGGTGCAGGTGATCGTCCTGCTCGCCCTTTCGGACGAGGGTCAGCCCCACTACGACCGCGACAACGCCGAGGCGCTCGCCGCGCTGGGCGTGCCGGCGTTCGCCTGCACTCCGGACGCCTTCCCGGGGCTCATGGCCGCCGCCATCGAGCGCCGCGACATCGCCCAGTGGGCCGAACGCACCCTCGCCGTCCGCACCACATAGCGCCACGCTGTCAGACGCTGGGTCAGACCCCACCGGGAGGCGCTCACCTACATCCTCACGGTCAGCCGACGCGGGCGCCGATCGGGGAGGCGTAGGCGCCATCGGCCAGGTCGGCGGCCCTGGTCAGCAGGTCGGTGTAGACGGTGGGGTCGTCCGCGTCGATGACCGGGAAGCCGATGCCGAAGTCGCCGTTCACCCAGCGGGTCCGGATGCCGGGGTTGGCCATGTTCGTGCCGTCGTGAAGGAAAACGTGCGGGCTGCAGTTCACCCGTCCCTCGCGCGACGCCTCGAACTGGTCCATCACCATGCGCCGGGCGCGGCCGTCGTCCAGGGCCGCCGCCAGCGCCTCGACGTCCACGACGCCGGTCCGCGCCGCGACCTCGAGGATCTCGTGCCGCAGGGAGATGCACCGGCCCTCCGCCCAGAACGCCTTCCGAAGTGCCAGGTCGAGCTGCTCGCCGGCGTGCATGCTCTGCGCCTTGGCCGCCTGCACCGCCTCCAGCGGGGGCAGCATGGTGACCGGGTAGGACCAGTCCGGGCCCTGCCAGAGCCGCCACCCGGCCTTGGGCTCCAGGGCCCCGATGACCGCGACCTCGGAGTCGACGCCGGGTCGCTCGTTCACGGTGCGGTTGTACAGCTCCAGCGGGAAGGCGCGGTGGTCGAAGAAGATCCGTCCCTCCAGCCCGAGCCGCCGCCGCGCCTCGTGCAGCCGGTAGACGCCCAGGTGGGCGAACGAGCAGTTGAGGTCGGAGAACACCACGATCGTGTCCGGTGTCGCGGGAAGCCGGGGGTCGAGCGTCATCGGTGGCTCCTTTCGAGTGGCGCGGCCGTGCCGGTCGCCACCTCGGGGGTTCGCTCCTCGGGGAAGAGCCGCCACAGGGCGTAGTACAGGACCGCCGCGGTGACGAACGGCACCAGGCAGCTCAGGTCCACGCCGTTGGCGAGCGAGGCCAGCGGGCCGGTGTAGAGGGTGTTGCCGACGAACAGCAGGCCGAGGATCACGGCCGGGACGAACGCGCCGAGGGCGCGCAGGTTGACCCCGCCGGTGAACCAGTACAGGCCCTGCCGCGCGCCGGTGGTGAAGCCGTACAGCTCGTCGGGGACGTAGCGGCCGCGGCGCAGCGAGAAGCCGACCAGCATGATCGCCGTCCAGGGCGAGACCAGGACCAGCAGGATCAGCACGAAGGCCGAGATCGAGTCGATCGCGTCGAAGGCGATCGCGCCGATGTACAGCGTCGCGATGCCGATCAGGGACACCAGCCACGTGACGGTGGCCCGGGACATGCGCCACAGCATCGAGTGGGCCGACAGGCCCGCCGCGTAGATGCACAGGGCGCCCTGCGGCAGCGTGCCGGCGAAACCGAAGGCGATGACGACTACGCCGAACCACTGCGGCACGACCTCGGCGGTCCCGACGATCCACGGCACCGACATGTCGGTGAACAGGCTCGTGACGTAGGCGCCGACGAGCAGCGCGATCGCGTTGCTCAGGTACATCGCCACGCCGTTGTAGGCCACAGCGGCCCGGTCGCTGGTCGCGGGAGACAGGTAGCGGCTGTAGTCACCCTGGAAGGTGGAGTACGAGACCGGCAGCGTCGCGCTGAACGACACCGCCAGCAGCCAGGTCTTCCAGAAGTCCCCCAGGACGTACTCGCCGCCCTCGAAGCCGAGGGAGAACTTGGGCAGCAGCACGGCGACCAGCGCCAGCAGCACCAGCCCGCCGATCACGGTCATGGTCTTGTACGTCGCGAGCAGGGCCTTGTGGCCGTAGACCGCGAGGACGACGACCGCGACCGCCACGACCGGCATGGTGATCGCGAGCCCGGTGGACCCGGTGGACGTGCCGAACAGTCGTTGCCCGGCGACCAGGATCGCGGTCGCACCCGTCCACACCGCGATCGCGAAGAAGCCCGTGGCCACGACGATCGTGATCACGTTGGAGATGATCCGGCCGCGCACGCCGAAGTGGGCGCCGCTGGAGACCGGGTCGTTGGCGCCGGTCCGCTTGCCGAACCGCACGAGCGGCGCGAACACCGCGGTGCCGATCAGCAGCCCGACCAGCACCGAGCTGACGGTGGCCCACCATCCCAGGCCGAAGGTGATGGGGATGGACCCCAGCACCACGGTGCCGAAGGAGAACTGGGCCGAGTGCCACACCCACATGAACTCGCGGGGCGAGTCGGTGCGCTCGGACTCGGGGATGCGGTCGACGCCGTGCGCCTCGACCCGGCCCGAGCCCTGCGGCTCGGGCGCCGGAGCGGCCGAGGCCGCAGGACTCTTGGGGGTGATCTCGCTGACGGTCATGCCGGCTCCTCCTCGCCGCCGGTGCCGGACTGCGGCAGCGGGGCGCCGTCGGGGATCACGTTGACCCCCAGCGACCCGCAGGGCGGGCCGGCGACCTGCCGGCCCGTGACCAGGTCGAACGTGGAGTAGTGCAGCGGGCAGCTGATCCGCAGCGTGCGCGGGTTCACGTGCCCGTAACGCATGAGCCCTTTCCGGTGGGGGCACTGGGACTGGATCGCGATCCGCTTGCCGCCGACCTCCACGAGCACGAGGTCGTCGGTGAGCTGCCGTAAGGAGGGTTCTTCCTGTTCGACGGCCGGACCGTCGACGGTCGTGGTCATGACGCCTTGGCCTTCTCGATCGCGGCCTCGGTGGCCTCGGCGACGGCCTGGCTGGTCAGCTCGACACCCGTCCACACCTTGGCCAGGTCGACCTCGCGCTCGGTGCCCAGCAGGCGGATGGACTCCTTCATCTGCCGGCTGTGGAAGCTGTCGATGTACAGGTGCTCGTTGTAGTACTTGTCGTTCTCGATGCCGAGCCGCTTGGACGCCGCCGCGTAGGGCTTGAAGGCGTACAGCACGCTGGACTCGAAGTAGGAGTACGCGCCGAGGAAGTACTCGGGGTCGGGCGACCGGTCGGCCAGCCAGTGGAACAGGTTGACGTACGCGAAGCTGGTGTCCTCGACCCGGTCGGCGTAGTACTCGAGGTCGGTGGGCAGGCCGAGCTCGGTCATGAGCTTGGCGTAGATCGCGGAGTGTTCCAAGTCGTCGTTGCCGCAGCCGAATTCGTCGATCAGCACCCGCAGGACCGCCATCCGGGACCTGGACGGCAGCCTGCGGATGATCCCCAGGTGCGACTGCGACTCCACCAGGCCGTCCACGGCGAACTCCGAGACGACCACCTTGAACTGGTCGAGCGTGGCCTCCTCGGCGAGCCACTGCTCGCCGTCGGACGGGTTGGCCTCCTCCTCGTCCAGGCGCTCGCGGAGCGCCTGGGCGAATTCGGTGCGGGTGTCGAAGCGGGGGGCCTCGGCCTCGAACTTCTCGGCGCGGGCCACCACCCAGTTCTTCTCGATGTCCCAGATCTCGGCGTACTGCTCCGGGGTCGGAACGGAGCGGTTGTACTTGTACAGGCGGCGCTGGGCGCTGTCGGACGGCTGGACCTTCATAACTCCACGCCCTCGACGGCCAGGTCGGTGTCCAGGATGCCGCGCTGGAGCAGCTCCTTCTTGGCGTGGCGGTACCAGTCGTCCAGGAAGAGGCCGTAGCGCTCGCAGGTGGCGTTGATCTCCTTCTGGCGCGCGGCCGAGGGGTCGGCCAGCATCGCGTTGGCGAGCTCGGGCTCCAGGTTGGCCAGCGGGCCGATGAAGCCGTCCACGCCCGCGGCCTCGTGCAGCAGGTTCTCCCAGCCCTCGAACACCGGCACCTTGGTGCGGGCGGCGATCAGGCTGCGGGTGAACTCGGCCGAGCCGCTGGACTCCTTGATGCCGACCACGTCGGGCAGCTCGCAGATGCGCAGCAGGGTCTTCAGCTCGATCTGGTTGCCCGACAGGGCCTTCTCGTTGTAGATGAACAGCGGGATGAACACGGCCTCCCGCAGGTCGGCGTAGTGCTGGTAGATCTCGTCCTGGCTGAGGTCCGGCTGGAACGGGGTGGTCACCGCGACGGCGGACGCGCCGCACGCCTGGGCGACCTTGGCCCGCTCGATGACCTGCTCGGTGGAGGGGAGCTGGACGCCGGCGATCACCGGGAGCCCGGCGGCGTGGCGCACGGTGTAGGTCACCACGTCGCGCCACTGCCGGTCGGACAGCTTCCAGCCCTCACCGGTGGTCAGCGCGGGCATGAGCCCGCTGACGTGGGGGCGAAGGGAGTCCACCAGGCGCCGCACGCTCGGCTCGGACACCTCACCCGAGGCGGTGAGCGGCGTGACCAGGGGGACGATGGTTCCTGAGTACATTGAAGGGCACCTCAGAGGTCTCGGGGATTGACGCGTAGTTTCAGGGAGGGCTCGTAGAGCCGCTCCAGGTACTCGGGGAACTCGGGCTCCCCGTCGACCGGCTCCACGAAGCTGACCGGCAGGTCCTCGCGGTCCCGCAGCCGGGGGCCGGCGGTGATGACCGTCGCGTCGCGGTTGATCGCCATCGCGACGAGCAGGCGCTCGTGCATGGGGAGGCCGGCCAGCGACTCGTTCTCCAGGGCGGTCCGCAGGTCCCGCTCCTCGTAGCCGATCCGCTGGATCTTCATGTCGGTGTGGAGGACGTCCATGAACGGGTAGTAGGCGTCCTGCTCCTCGCGGCCGTACAGCCACACCAGGGCGTCGCACTTGCCGACCTGCTCCTGGTTCAGGACGACCCGCTCGTCGGCCAGGTGCCGGGCGAAGAAGCCCTTGCAGGCCCGTCGCACGTCGTCGTCCTGGCTGTGCATGCCCATGAACAGGGCGGCGTCGATGAAGATCTCACTTGCCATGGCTGAGCAGCGCCTCCCTCATGTGCCGCATCGCGAAGGCGAAGATCTCGGGGCGGCGGGCGAGGGCGATGCGGATGAAGCGCTCACCCTTCTCCGGCTGGTTCCAGAAGAAGTAGGTGCCCGGCAGCACGTAGACCTCGCGCTCGAACAGCTTCGCCTGCAGCTCGGTGGCCGTGAGGTTCTCGTCCTTGATGCGGAACCAGGCGACGCTGGTCTTCACGACCGGCTCGATGTACTCGAGGATCGTCCCCTCCATCGCCTCGATGGCCGCGGAGCGGTTCTGGATGATGACGTCGCGCACCGACCCGAAGTCGTCCTCGATCGAGTCCTCGACGTAGCGGGTGAGCATGTTCAGGACGAAGGGCGAGACGTTCAGCAGGACGGCGGTCTGGATGTTGTAGACCTCTTCCTTGATGTCCTCGCTCACCGTCAGCATGGCGGCCTTGGCGTCCTGGACCGGCCAGGTCTTGCCGGTGTCCTCCAGGGCCATGTAGGTGACACCGGACTCCTCGAGGAGCTTGTAGATGTCGACCCGGCCGATGTTCTTGTCCGCCAGCGCGAAGGAGGCGAAGCAGAAGTCCATCATGAGCAGCTTGTTGTGGTCCTTGCAGTAGCGCACGACCTCCTTGAAGCCCTCCAGGCCGTCCTTCAGGAGGCTCGTGCCGGTCGGGTTGTTCGGGTCGACCAGGTAGAGGGCGTCGGTGTCGAGCTGCTGCAGGTTGGCGTAGATCTCGGAGGGGTTGTGCAGCCACTCCTCGGGGAGCGGGGCGAGCGGGACCTCCATGTGGCGGAGCAGGTCGACCAGGTTGTCGAAGCACGGCTCGATGAGGCCGACCGACATCTCACGCTGCTGCAGGTACATGCCGGCGACCATCGTGGAGACGCTGGCCGAGTAGGAGAGCCAGGTCTTCTTCATGGCCCGGGCGGTCGGCTGCTTGTGCAGGCGGAAGAAGGCGTCGATGAAACGCTCCTCGAAGTACGCCTGCTGGTTCTCCTCGGCCTCGTACCAGATCTCGGGGAGCTGGAGCACGATCTTGTCCTGGCTGCCCGACTGGCGCTGGTGGGTGTGGGCGTCGGCCAGGTTGTACCGGGTCTTCAGAGCCTGGATCTCGTGCTGGGTGAGGTCCACGAACGTGGAGACGTCCGGGGTGTCGGAGTTGGAGACGACGGATTCTTCCAGCATGGCGTTGATGCCGCTCACGGCGAACACCTTTCTTTGAAATGACGTGGGATTTCGCTGAAACGGTGGGGCGTGGGGAACTGTGGACCGCCGGGGGGAACATCCGCGTGTGGGTTCGCCATTCCCGGGTCTTTCTCTGGAAACCGGCCCGCGGGCTTTCGCCTGCTTTTCACTGCCTGTAATTTCCAGACGTGAGACATGCTAGGCAGCCGATTCTTCGTGAGTCAACACTCGGTCGAACGGGGTGCCGCCGGCGTTCAGCTGTGGAGTGCCTGGTTGAATGTTCCGGGTCGTTCTTCGGCCCTCGCGTAATCGGGAGACCACCGCTGTGGGGCGCGCCTGAGCGCGCCTTCCACAGTTGGACGCGGGTTCTCGAAAGTGAGGAGCCGACGGGCATGTGAGGAATTCGAGTGAGGAATTCGGGGGTCCTGCCGGGTCGGCGAGAACGGGCCCGTCGCTCCTCAGGCCGCAGGTCAGGTACGGCCCGAGGAGCTCGGGAGTCACATAGGAATCACATGAGGGAGTCACGTGGACGGATCGCCCGAGTGGTCGGGCGGAGAAGTGGCGCGCCGTCGGACGCGATAACACGGATCGCGCGCATTTAATGCCGTCGCCGGAAAGCCGGATCGTTCGACCGAACGGCTGCATCGGCAGGGCAGATGAGGAGAGGGGCGGCGCGGGGCGCCGCGAGATAAGACGCGAAAGAGGGGGCGCGGCCGGAGAAAAGGCAGGAGACGGCCGGGTGCGACCGGCCACAATGGGCGTGTGCGGCCGGTCCTCGGCGAGCTGGGCCGAAAACAGCTCAGGAGGGTATGGCGGGCATGACGGACAGGGCGACGGTCACCGGGGGACGGTCGCCCTGTCCGTGTGCTGTGTCTTTACCGCGGTGTACGCCGCTCAGGCGGCCGACCGCTTGAGGATGTCCTCGTACACGGCCGGGTCGTCGGCGTGCACGACCGGCCAGCCGATGCCGTACGCGCCGGTCCAGCCCACCTGGATGCCGGGGTTGGCGTGGTTCGTCCCGTCAGGGAGGAACAGGTGCGGGCTGCAGTTGATCCGGTCGGACTTCGCGAGCGCCGTCTGCTCGGAGAGCGAGTGCCGCGCGCGGCCGTCGTCCAGCGCCTCGTTGAGCGCCGCCACGTCGACCACGCCGGTGGATGCGGCCGTGTCGAGGATGACCTTGCGGTGGCTGATGCACCGCGACTCGGCCCAGAACGCCTTCCGCAGGGCGAGGTCGAGCTGCTCGGAGGCGGCCCATCCCTGCTCCTTGGCGGCCTGGACGGCCTCCAGCGCGGGCAGGGTGGTCGACGGGTACAGCCAGTCCTTGGCCTGCCAGAGCTGCCAGCCGGCCTCGGGCTCGTGGCTCGCCATCCGGCCGACCTCGCTGTCCGTGCCGGGCCGGGGGCTCGGCGCGTCGTTGAGCATCTCCAGCGGGAAGGCGCGGTGGTCGAACTGGACCGCGTCGGTCAGGCCGAGCCGCTCCCGGGTCACGTGGAGCCGGTGGATGGCGATGTGCGCGAACGAGCACCAGATGTCCGAGAAGATGATGATGCGTCCGGGCTCCGGGGTGGGGTTCGCCTCGGCGGGATTCACTGTGGTCACGTGTTCACTCCTTTGTGATCAGGGAAAAGGTAGCCACGCGGCGGGTCAGAAGGCCGTGACCTCGGCCAGCGTGTCGTGCGCGGCCAGCAGGGTGGCGGCCTCGACGTCCTCGCCCGGCAGCCACGGCTGCTGGGTCGGGACGGCGCGCACGGTCCCCAGCAGTTCCTCGATGCGGTCCTCCACGGTCAGGCCGTGAGCGCTCAGCACGAGGCGGGGACGCAGGAGCGCGACGCTGTCCAGCAGGGCGTTCCACTTGTTCTGGTCCACCAGCGCGGTCCAGGGGGCGTTCGCCCGGGTGAACATCGACACGCCGTCGAGGTAGTCGGTGCGGGAGACCTCGGCGGCGTTCTCGGCCAGCTCGGGAATGACGGTGCCGAGGCTGTCCGCGCTGAACAGCGCCTCGCTCCGGTGGTCGTACACCGCGAGCGTCGAGGGGGAGTCGAAGGACGGGGGACGCAGCAGGCTGATCTCACGCCCGCCGAGGTCCAGCGTCCGGCCGGGGTTGACCTGCACCACGCGGTGGGCGGGCACGTCCCACTCCTCGCCGAGCCGCGCGACCGACAGGCCGTTGGTGATCAGCTTGGCGTGCGGGGCCGCCATCAGGACTTCCTTGAGGTTGCCGGCGTGGTCGCGGTCATCGTGCGTGAGGATGATCCAGCGCAGGTCCTCGGGCTCGACCAGCGACCACAGGGCGTTCTCGAAGTGGCCCCGGTCGATCGCCATGCCGGTGTCGACCAGGATCGGCTGCGCCGAGCGGATCAGGAAGGCGTTCACCGGCAGCCGCCCCGCGCCGGGGATCGGTAAGGACGACGGGAAGGTGAAGACGTCCGGAGCCGCCTGGTAGGTGGCTCGCAGGTTCGAAGGCACGGAGGAGTCCTTTCGGAGTTCGGGGAGTCTCAGGGCCGGGCAGCTGGGATGCCTTCTCGCGCTGAGATGTCTCAGGCCTGAGGGAATCTCAGGCCTGAGGAATCAAGAGGCCGGGTCGGGCTCCGGCTGTGCCGCGTCCATCGGGTGGTACCGCGTCGATCTGGTGGATCCGAGTGGCTCTGGACGGGTCCGGATGGTCCTGGTGCGGTCCGAGCTCGGGGGGTCGGCCGCGCAGACCATCCGGGTGATCTCAGGTGAGCTGGACGAGCACCGACCCGGCGATGAGCAGGGCCAGTCCGCCGAGGCGGGGCAGCGTGAGCGGGCGGCGGGGCATCCGGAACAGGCCGTAGTTGTCGACGACCGCCGAGGCCACCTGCTGGCCGGTCACCGTCAGCGCGACCGTGGTCGCGGCGCCGATGGTCGGGATCAGCATGAACGTCGCCGTCACGTACGCGGCGGCGCAGGCGCCACCGAGCCAGCCCCACCACGGCATGCGGCGCAGCGGCTCGAACTTCGGCGCCGGGGTGCGGCGGGTGGCACGCAGGAGGAGCAGGGTGACGAGGATGGTCAGCGTGGCGACGATGAAGCTGATCATCGCCACGGTCACCGGGGCCTGCAGATCCTTGCGGAGCTGGGCGTTGATCGCGCCCTGGATGGGCAGCACGGCGCCGGCGATGAGGCCGAGGACGATCCAGCCTCCCTGGCCGAGGCCGGAGCGCTTCGGAGCCGGGGCGGGCGCGGCGGGCCTGGCGGCCGTCGCGACCGAACCGCCGCCGCCCACGGTGACCGCGACGGGCGTGGCGGCCGCCGGAACCTTCTGGGCGACGAGCTGGCTGCGGATGATGACCGTGATGCCGACCAGGACCGCGATGGCGCCGACGACGATGCCGACGCTGATCGGCTTCTGCTCGATGCCGATCAGGCCCAGCAGGTCCAGGCCCAGGGAGGCGAACATCTGGCCCGTGACGAACAGGCCGACCGCGGCCAGGGCGCCGAGGCGCGGGAAGAGCAGGATGCCGCTGGTGATGTAGAGCGGGCTGGCGAGGCCGCCGAGCAGGTGCCAGAACGGGACGTCCGGCACCAGGTCGACCGCGGTGATCGTCCCGACGGCGACGGCCAGGACGGCCAGGAGCGCGGTCGCCACGCTCAGCTGGAGCGTGGAGGCACCATACGGGGTACCGACGGCCTTGTTGAGCTGGAGGTTCACCGAGGCCTGCACGGCTAACAGGCAGCCGATCAGCAGTGCCGAGGCGAGGAGGAGGGCATGCATTTCGGAATCCTCATCGACGGAGAAGTGGACATTGGGTCCGGTTAGCTGTCCCCAACAGTACGACACAAGTGGACGCGATGTCCACATGACTCAGTTGAACGCCCTACGATGGGGGTATGAGCGAATTGCATAACGGTGCCGACGGGAACTCGGCGAAGAAGGAGACTCCGACACGTCAGATCGGGTCGGTGCTCGGTCCCGCCCTCCGTGAACTCCCTTTACTCCAGTTTTCTTCCCCCGAACAGACCCGCCCTCCGGTTCAGGAGCGCGCGGACGCCGCGCGCAACCGGGCACGGGTCCTGGAGGCGGCGGAACGGCTGTTCGCGACGATGGACGCGCGCGACGTGACCATGGAAGAGATCGCGCGCGCCGCCGGCGTGGGCCGCGCGACCCTCTACCGGCGGTATCCCGACCCCGCGTCCATCTGCATCGCGCTGCTCGACGAGCACGAGCGGCGCCTCCAGGAGGATCTGCTGCGTGGCGAACCGCCGCTCGGTCCGGGCGCCCCGCCCACCGAACGGCTCGTCGCCTTCTACGAGGCCTCCGTTGACCTGCTGGAACGTCATCTCCACCTCATCCTGGGCGCGGAGACCGGCAGGGCCAGGTTCGTCACGGGGGCCTACGATTTCTGGCGCGTGCACGTGCGCATGCTGCTGGTCCACGCCGAGGCGCCGGACCCGGACGGGGCGGTGGACCCCGTCCTGGCCCCGCTGGCGCCCGAGGTGTACCGGTTCCAGCGGCGCACGCTGGGACTATCGAAGGAACAGATAACCGAATCGCTGATCTGGATGGCGCGCCGTCTGACGGACCGCGCGTGACGCCGCTTTCCGCCCCCCGGGAAACCTCCCACTCAGAGCCGGGCCGTGCGTCCCGCCCCTTCGCGCATCGAATTCGCCGATGACCGGATTCGGGACGTGAATGGGTTTCTGCGGAGGGACATGAATCACTTCTATGGGCGAGCGGCGGGCATCGAGTTCGCCTATGACCGCCTATGGAATGTGAATACGCCGGCCGCCGGTCAGCCGTCCGCGGGAAAGGCGTGGAAGCGGACGTGCAGCGGGCGCGCGTCCGGCGGGGCCTCGCCGGGACGGCGGACGTACTTCATCAGCAACGCCGTGCAACCGCTCCCGGCCGGCACGTGGCAGGCCGCCCGTCCCGCCGGGGACGAGGGCGTCCTGGTGAGCTGCGTGGCGTCGCCCGGTTTCGACTTCGCCGGCTTCCGGGCCCTGCGACGCCTGACCTTCGGTGTCCTCGACGGAGCGCGCGCCCCGGTAGCCCGCGGGCCGGAGGCGCGCTCCCGGCGGCGGGGCCGATCAGTTGATCCGCTGCAGATAGCCGTTGTCGACCAGCCACTTCACCGGGACCTCGTCCCGCGTCTGCGGCGCCTCGGCGATCAGCCTGCTGACCAGGTGGTACTGCGAGCCTCCGCCCGGCTGCTGGAACGCCGAGGCGATGGGGCCGAAATCGACGGCGAAGTCCCGGCTCACCCGGTAGGCACGGTAGTTACAAGGATATTCCGGGGAATCCGGGAACGTGTCCAGGTTGGTGGGCGGAATGCTCCGTTCGGCGTACGGCGTGCCATAAGGGGCGAGGAAGGCACCGAATTCGCTTCCGAAGCGGTCCACCCGCTCGCCGATGCGCAGCGTTTTCGAGGCGATGAGCGGCCTGCCGTTGGAGTAGCCGCCGGAGCGGGCGAATCCGAAATCAGGCGGGTAACGGTACGAATTCTTTCCCCAGTCCCAGTACCGGTTCAGGAACTTCTGCGGAGGAAGCCCGCCGAGCGGCTCGTAATCGGCCAGAATCCTGCCCAGGATGCCTTTTCTCGGCAGAATCATCGGCCCGAGCCTCGGATCCTCATTGATGTAGGGGGCCACGCAGACCGGCTCGTCGGGAGTGGAGGTCCCCCCGGCGGACTGCGGCACCGCCACGCCGGCGGCGTCCCCACCAGGCGCGTGGACAGCGTGAGCCGACGCGACGGGCGCAACAGGTACGGCCGTGCGAACGGAGGCCGTCCTCGTCACGGAATCGGTTCGGGTGCCCGCCTGGGCCGGCACGCCGGCAAGGGAAAGGGCGGTGATGCCGATGGCGGCGGCCAGCGACGCGCGTCGGCGAAAATTTCGCAACGGATCCTCCTGATCGATGGGTGCGAATTCGGGCACGCCTCCCTGGATCCATCGATCGCGACGGATCAGGGGAAACAGGTTGATTGACGAGATCCGCCTTGTTCGACCTGGAGGGTTTTCGCCCGTTTCTCCGGCGGCACGGCACCGGCCGCCCGGAATTCGGCCCGCTCCAGAAAGCGGTGACAATCGATCTCGTGCGTACCCGTATCTTGATCAGGAGTTTCGCGAGCACGGCAATGAAACGACAAAGATCGCACGCCAAAGCGCGCGATCCACTTCAATGTCAGTCACATTCGGAAATGCCGAGCGCGGCCTCTTTCACACCGGCCTCGAGACGATCGGCGTGGTTGCCCGCCTCGTCCCGGGCCGTGCTCACCGGCGGGACGCCTCCGTGGTCCATCCGCCTCCTGAGCCCGGGCGGCCGCATCGCCGGGCCTGGGAGCGCATCGCTGCCCGGCCCCGCCGACCACCGCCGAACCCTGTTCGCGAGGTTCGTGACGACCGTCCCTGTGGACGACGCGAAGTTGTCCACAGATGGCGGGGGGCGTGTTGGGGAAAGCCGGTTCAGGCGGAAGAATGCTGGCAAGAGCCCACGTGAGGAGGTCAACGGTGACCCGCCAGATCAGCTCCGTCATCGGTGGCAAACCGGCCGACGACGCCACCGGCCCGGCCTACGAGTCGGTCAACCCGGCACGCACGTCCGAGACCGTGGCCAAGGTCCGGCTCGCGAGCGAGGCGACGTTCGCCTGGGCCTGCGGCGTGGCCTCGGCCGCCCAGCGCGAGTGGGCCGCCGTCCCCGCGCCGGTGCGCGGCCGGGTGATCGCCTCGATCGGGCGACTGGTCGAGGCCAACGCCGAGGCGCTGGCGCGCCTGGTGACCGCCGAGATCGGCAAGCCGTACGCCGAGGCGCTCGGCGAGGTCCGCGAGATCGTCGACACCTGCGACTTCTTCCTCGGCGAGGGCCGCCGCCTCTACGGCCAGACCGTGCCGTCAGAGATGCCCGACAAGAGCCTCTTCACATTCCGCGTCCCCGTGGGCGTCGCCGCGGTCATCACCGCGGGCAACTTCCCGGTCGCGGTGCCCAGCTGGTATCTCGTCCCCGCCCTGCTCTGCGGCAACGCCGTGGTGTGGAAGCCCGCCGAGTACGCCGCGGCCTCCGCCCACGCGATGTACCGGCTGTTCGCGGCGGCCGGGCTGCCCGACGGGGTGCTCAACATCGTCTTCGCCGACGGGCCCACCACCTTCGCCGGGCTGGACACCGCGCTCGGCGAGGGCACCGTCCAGAAGGTCGGCTTCACCGGCTCCACCGCCGTCGGGCGGCGGATCGGCGAGCTGTGCGGGCGTCACCTCCAGTCGCCGTGCCTGGAGCTCGGCGGCAAGAACCCCATGGTGATCATGCCCGACGCCGATCTCGACCTGGCCGTCGAGGGCGCGCTGTTCTCCGGGTTCGGCACAGCCGGGCAGCGATGCACCTCGCTCGGCACCGTCCTGGTGCACGAGTCCGTGCACCAGGAGTTCGTCGGCAGGTACGCGCGGGCCGTGGCCGGGGCGCACGTCGGCGACCCCGCGGGCGACGTTCTGTACGGCCCGATGCTCGACCAATGGTTCGCCGACCGCTACGAGGACTACCTGGGCTGGATCGAACCGCACCACACGGTCGTCACCGGTCCCACGGGGCGGATCACCGCCGACAACCCCCGCGCGGGGTTCGACGGCGCGGGCGGGCTGTACTACCACCCGGTCGTCGTGGACGGGGTGCGTCCCCAGGACCGCCTGTTCCTGGAGGAGACGTTCGGCCCGATCGTGGGGGTGACGTCGTTCGCCGGCCTGGACGAAGCGGTCGAACTCGCCAACCGGCCCGGGTACGGGCTGTCGTCCTCCATCTACACGACCGACCCGAAGTCCGCGTTCCGGTTCCGGGCCGGCATCGGGGCCGGCATGGTGAGCGTCAACAACTCGACCTCCGGCGCCGAGGCGCACCTGCCCTTCGGCGGCAACGGGAAGTCGGGCAACGGCAGCCGCCAGTCCGGGCAGTGGGTGCTCGACCAGTTCACCCGCTGGCAGGCCATGAACTGGGACTACTCAGGCCGCCTGCAGAAGGCCCAGATGGACGTCGCCGAAATCATCCCCGACCTGGACTTCAAGCTGTGAAGCACCACCCACCCGACCCGGGCTTCACCGTGTGAAGCACCATCGGCCCAGCCGACCTGGACTTCAGGCTGCGAAGCAGCATCCGGCCACCCCGGCCGCACCCGGCAGCACGTGTCATGGCGTTTGGTGGGGGGCGGGGTGGGAGGTCGAGTCGTAGCCGAGGAGGCGCATGGCCGCTTCGGGTTCCATGGCGGCGGCGAGCAATTGCGCGCGTTCCATGGCGCGGTCTCTGGCCTCCTCGGCCCGGCGGCGAGCCGCCTGCTGGCCTCGGACGACCATGATGGCGACGACTCCGCCCACGAGCAGCAGCACCAGTCCGGCCAGCATGGCCGCGATTCCGCTGGTGGACGGTCCCGCCATCGCTTCGCTTCCGTCGGCGGGCGTAGAGCCTCCGAACACGGCGACTCCGACGAGGACGAAAACGACGAGCGCCGCCGCCGCGAAGGCTACGACAACCGGCTTGATGGACCGCGGCCTCGCCGCCGAGCGCCCGTACCCGGTCTCCTCGCCCGAGGTCGAACCCTCCGAGGAGTGCGGAGGGGCTTCGGGGGGCGTCTCCGGGGGCGTCCAGGGGTGCGCCATCTGGTCTTGGAGGTTACTGCCCGGAGGCGCGAATGAGGGGCCGGTGAGCGGAACGCCGCCTAGACCGTATCCCTGGGAGGTCCCGGGAGCTCCCCTATTGGCCGTGGGCGCGGCGGGGGGTGTGTCCGGGACAGCGGGACCGGGTCGCGTGACGGTCTCGGGGCCGCCGTAGGGCCATGCCCCCTGCCCGGCGTAGGGCCACGCCCCCTGCCCAGCGTACGGCTCGCCGACCGTTCCGCCGTTCCATCCGTTGCGCTGTTCGTCGTGGAGGCCACCCCCGAGAGAGGGTGAGGGCTGCCAGGGCGAGGGTGTTTCCACAGGGGTCTTACCTCCGCTTTGCGGGCCAATACGGTGGTTGTGCCCCTTTTCGGAGGGTCGTCCTGCCCAGCGGCTGTGGAAATCTTGACCAAATCTTGCCGGAAAATTAGCTCGATTTGTTACACACGCCCGAACATCCTCGGCGGTGGAATAGTTGAATCATCAACTTCTGTTGTGAGGAGTATCCTACGCCAGAGCGGCGCCACACCGGGAGGCCCATCCTCGCGGCCCACGCCGCCATCCCGAAGGAGGGACCATGCCTGCCGTAACTGTCGACAACCCCTTGACCCTGCCGCGCGTGGCCGCGTCGGCGGATGCCGTGGCGCGTCCCGTGCTGGCCGTGACGACCGCGCCGAGCGGATTCGAAGGTGAGGGTTTCCCCGTCCGTCGGGCGTTCGCGGGGATCAACTATCGGTACCTGGACCCGTTCATCATGATGGACCAGATGGGTGAGGTGGACTACCAGCCTGGGGAGCCGAAAGGGACCCCGTGGCATCCCCATCGTGGCTTCGAGACCGTCACCTACATCATCGACGGGATCTTCGACCACCAGGACACCAACGGCGGCGGCGGCACCATCACCAACGGCGACACCCAGTGGATGACGGCCGGCTCCGGTCTGCTCCACATTGAGGCGCCGCCGGAGCACCTCGTCATGTCGGGTGGTCTCTTCCACGGTCTGCAGCTGTGGGTGAACCTCCCGGCGAAGGACAAGATGATGGCCCCGCGGTACCAGGACATCCGCGGCGGCCAGGTCCAGCTGCTGACCTCCCCCGACGGCGGGGCGCTGCTGCGCGTCATCGCCGGTGAGCTGGACGGCCACGCCGGTCCCGGCATCACGCACACGCCGATCACGATGATCCACGCGACGCTGGCGCCGGGCGCGGAGATCACCCTGCCGTGGCGCGAGGACTTCAACGGCCTCGCGTACGTGCTGGCCGGGCGCGGGTCGGTGGGCACTGAGCGGCGTCCGATCCACCTGGGCCAGACCGCTGTCTTCGGCGCCGGCTCCGCGCTGACCGTCCGCGCGGACGAGAAGCAGGACGCCCGCACTCCGAACCTGGAGGTGGTCCTCCTCGGCGGGCAGCCCATCCGCGAGCCGATGGCGCACTACGGCCCGTTCGTCATGAACACCCAGAAAGAGCTTCAGCAGGCGTTCGAGGACTTCCAGAAGGGGCGACTGGGCACGATCCCGGCCGTGCACGGGATGTCTGAAGGCGGACTGCAGGGCTAGCCAGGACCATATACGGACGAGTCCCGTCAGGAATCGGGAGCGGCTAGTCTGCCCCCATGCCTACCGCACTCATCACGGGCGCGACCGCCGGTCTCGGCGCCGCCTTCGCCCGCAGGCTCGCCGCCGACGGCTTCTCGCTGGTCCTGGTGGCCCGAGACGGCAAGCGCCTCGACGCGACGGCCCGCACGCTGCACCGCCGGTACGGCGTGCGGGCCGACGCGCTCGCCGCCGACCTGTCGGACGAGAAGGGCGTCGCGGCGGTGGAGGACCGGCTCGGCGAGGGCGTCGACCTGCTGGTCAACAACGCCGGGTTCGCGCACAGCGGCGAGGCCCTCGAGGTGCCGGTGGCCGAGGAGGTCACGATGCTGCGCGTGCACTGCGAGGCGGTGCTGCGGCTCACGCTGGCCGCGCTGCCGGGCATCCGCGCGCGCGGCCGCGGCGGCGTCATCAACGTCGCCTCGGTGGCGGCCTTCATCGCGGACAGCACCTACAGCGCGTCCAAGGCGTGGGTGGTGAACTTCAGCGCGGGGCTGGCGGCCAAGGTGCCGGAGCCGCGCGTGCGCGTCATGGCGCTGTGCCCCGGCTTCGTGCGGACGGAGTTCCACGAGCGGGCGTCGATCGACACCTCCGGCATCCCGGACTTCCTGTGGCTGTCGGCCGACCGCGTGGTGGACGCCGCCATGCGCGACTTCGCCCGCGGCGTGACGGTCAGCGTGCCCGACGCGCGGTACAAGGTGATCTCGGCGGTCGCGCGGCACGTGCCGCTCGGCGTGATCGACCGCGTCTCCTCGCTCATCGGCCGCTGAAGCCGCGCCGCCCGAAGCGCCGCACAAAGCGCCACCCAAGCGCCGGCCAACCACCGCCCAGGCGCCGCCGCCACGCCGTCCGGACATCACCGCAGGTCATCACGGGTTCTCCCATCACGCGGGCGACACGCGCGCACGCGGCGAATGATCGTCGCGGCGCGCGCGGACGCCTACAGTCTGGCCACGTAGCCGAACTACGGGGGGTCCTGACATGGGCGACAAACTGGTGGTGATCGGACAGGGGTACGTCGGCCTGCCGCTCGCCATGCGCGCGGTGGAGGCGGGGTTCGACGTCGTGGGGCTCGACGTCGACGCCTGGAGGGTGAAGCGGCTCAACGCCGCCGAGTCCTACATCGAGGACGTCGGCGACGACGTGCTGGCGGAGGCGCGCCGCTCCGGCCGGTACCTCGCCGCGACCGACTACTCGCGGGCGGCGGACTTCGACGTCTGCGTGATCACGGTGCCGACGCCGCTGCGCGACGGCGTCCCGGACCTGCGGCACATCACCGAGGCCGGCCGCTCGATCGCGCCGTTCGTCCGGCCCGGGGCGACGGTCGTCCTGGAGTCGACGACGTATCCGGGCACGACGGAGGAGCACCTGCGCGGCGTGCTGGAGGAGGGTTCGGAGCTGCGCACGCCCGAGGACTTCTCGCTCGGGTACAGCCCCGAGCGCATCGACCCGGGCAACCCGCGCTGGCGCCTGGAGAACACCCCGAAGATCGTCTCGGGCATCGACCCGGCGTCGCTGCGCAAGGTGCAGGACTTCTACGAGCGCATCGTGGAGCACGCCGTTCCGGTCTCCTCCCCGCGGGTGGCCGAGCTGTGCAAGCTGCTGGAGAACACCTTCAGGCACGTCAACGTGGCGCTGGTGAACGAGCTGTCCATCTTCGCCGAGCAGCTCGGCATCGACGTGTGGGAGGCCATCGACGCGGCCTCGACCAAGCCGTTCGGCTACATGCGGTTCACGCCGGGGCCGGGCGTGGGCGGGCACTGCCTGCCGATCGACCCGTCGTACCTGTCGTGGAAGGTCAAGCGGAGCCTGGGGCACAACTTCCGGTTCGTCGAGCTGGCCAACGACATCAACGACCACATGCCGGACTACGTGGTGCACCGGCTCTCGCTCTCGCTGAACCGGCAGGGCAAGCCGATGCTGCGCAGCAAGATCCTCGCCCTCGGCCTGGCCTACAAGAAGAACACCGGCGACATCAGGGAGTCCCCGGCGATCGAGGTGGTCAAGGCGCTGATCAAGCTCGGCGCGGAGGTCAAGGCCGCCGACCCGCACGTGGACGCCCATCCGCTGCCCGGCGGGCTCTCGCTGGTCGAGGCGACGGCCTGGGAGATGGCGCAGGCGGACATGGTGGTCGTCCTCACCGACCACGACCGCTTCGACTACGAGATGGTGCAGCGGGCCGCCGCGTACGTCTTCGACACGCGCAACCGGTGCAGGGGCCCCAACGTCGAGCGCCTGTGATCCTGCGGGCGGGCGGGTACGGCGCGGGATAAAAGGCCGGTAAGAAGATCGCCGCCTGAGGGCGTCCGGGCCTGTTCCGGCAGGTCAGGACCCCTAGCTTTCGCCCATGACGACGAATCCGCCGGCCGGCGCCACCGCGCGCGGCCGGATCGCGCCGGCTGGTGGTCCCTCACCGGCCAGCACCGTGGCGCCGCCGCGGCCCGCGCCATCGGGCCCTCCGGCCGCGCCTTTCTCCCGGCGAGGACGCCTGGGAGGTCCGGCGCGCCGCCTTCTGACCTCCCGATGGGTCCCCGGCGTCGTGGCGGGCGGCTTTCCCCTCGCGGTCCTCGCCCACTACGGCGTCTCGGCCCGGGACCTGGCGTTCTTCTGCGTCTATCTGGCCGTGTGCGTCGCGGTGCCCGGGACGCTGCTGGTGCGGGCCGCGTACCGGGGACGCCGCACGCTGCCCGAGGACCTCGCGCTCGGCCTCGCGACCGGCTACGCCGCCGAGGTGTTCGCCTACGTCCCCGCGCGGGCGTTGGGCGCGCCCCTTCTCGTCCTGGCGTGGCCGGTCGCGGTGTACGCCGCGTTCCTGCTGGTCCCCCGGCTGCGCCGGTTCTGGAGGGCGTGCCCGCGCCGGGACGCCGCACCGTGGCAGCGGTGGTTCGCGGCCGGGACGGTCGTGTACCTGACCGCATGGAGCGCCTTCATCTGCTTCCGGGTCACCGCGCCGACCTGGCCGGAGGCGGGCTGGTCCCACGTCGACCTGCCGTTCCATCTGTCCCTGGTCGGTGAGCTGAAGCATCACATGCCGCCACAGCTCCCCATCGTCGCCGGCGAGCCGCTGAACTACCACTGGTTCGCCTACGCCCACATGGCGGCGTCGAGCTGGATCACCGGGGTGGAGCCGCTGACGCTGGTCACGCGCCTGTCGGTGCTGCCCATGCTGGTGGCCTTCGCGGTCATCGTCGGCATGACGGGCCGCCGGGTCATCGGCTCGGCGACCGGGGGCGCGATGGCCGTGGCCGGGACGCTGCTGGTGGCGGCGCCGAGCCTGTACGTGAACGCCAACGGCCTGATGCGCTGGACCGGCGTGCTGCACGTGCCCTGGAACAGCCCGACGCAGACCTTCGGCGCCCTGCTGTTCGCGCCCGTGATGCTGCTGCTCGCCGACCTGCTCGCCCGTCCGGGAGGGGGCCGTGCCCGGTGGGCGCTGCTCGCCGTGCTGCTGGTGTCCGTCGCGGGGGCCAAGGCTCCGTACCTTCCCCTGCTGGCGTCGGCCCTGGCGGTGGTGACGGCCGCCGAGGGGGTGCGGTCGCGCCGTCTGCCGCGCACCGCGCTCACGGCGCTCGGCATGACGGCGGGCGCCCTGGCGTTCGCGCAGGTCGTGCTGTTCGCGGGGGCCCGGGGGGGGATGACGATCGACCCGCTGTCGGTGGTCCGCGCGACGTGGGCGGAGCTGGCGGGACGGCAGGCCACCGCCGGGCTGGTGGCGGGGTTCGCCCTGGTGTACGTGATGTGCTGGGGCGTGACGTGGTGCGGCGCGCTCGGGCTACTCGCCCGGCCCCTGCTGCTCCTGCGCCCCGCCGTGACGCTGATGCTCGGCCTGTCGGCGGCGGGGGCCGCGCTGATGCTGCTGCTCGGCAGCGCGGGCGACCTCAACCAGGGGTACTTCCTGCAGTCGTGCTACCCGTACCTGGCTGTTCTGGCCGCGTACGGCCTGGTCACCGCCGTACGTCAAGGCCGGCCGGGCATCCGGGCGATCGTCGTCGCGGCGGTCGCCGGGACGGCCGTGGCGGGCGTGGTCCGCGTGGCGTGCGGCGTCCAGGTCCCGCTGCCGCCCGGAGAGCGGAGCGTCGGCCTGTTCCTGCCGTTCGCCGTCCTGCTCATCCTGATCGGCGCCGCGTCGCTGGTGGCCGCGTCCCTGACGGAACCGAGGCGCGCGGCCACCTGGGCACTGCTGGTCGTGGCCGTCTCGGCGGCCGGCGTGCCCGCCGCCTGGCAGGCGCGCGTGCTGACCCATCTGAGCCACGGCGCGGACAGCAACCTGAACGCGGCCGACCACCCCACGCCCGAGCAGATCCCGCGCGGCGCGCTGCGGGCGGCGCGGTGGCTGCGCGCGCATTCGGGGCCGGGCGACCTGGTCGCCACGAACGCGCACTGCCGGTGGGGGTACGAGCGGCCGTGCGACAGCCGCCACTTCTGGGTTTCGGCCCTGACCGAGCGGCGCGTGCTCGTGGAGGGCTGGGCCTACACCGCCGCCAACCTGGACCGGGGAAGGCGCGACCTGCCGTTCACCGAGCGGCCCTTCTGGGACGCCGCGCGCCTGCGGGCCGGCGACGCCGTCTTCGAGGCGCCCTCGGCGCGGGCGGTCGCGGCGCTGCGCGAGCGGTACGGCGTGCGCTGGCTGGTCGCCGACGAGCGGCTCCTGGGCCGTCCGGAGGAGGTCGGGCGCTTCGCGTCCCTCCAGGTGCGCTACGGCGACTACGCGGTCTACCGGATACCGGGCTGAGGGCCGTCAGGCACGCCCTCCCGAGCGGCGCTTCAGCGGCCGCCACCACGCCTGGTTGGCCCCGTACCAGCGCACCACCTCGGCGAGCCCCTGGTCGAACCCGGCCAGGGGCTCGTACCCGATGGACCGGATCTTCCCGCTGTCGACGGCGTACCGCCGGTCGTGCCCGGGACGGTCCTCGACGTGGTCCACCATGTCCCAGCCGGCGCCGCAGGCGTCCAGCAGCCGGCCGACCAGCTCGCGGTTGGTGAGCTCGACGCCGCCCCCGACGTTGTACACCTCGCCCGGCGACCCCTTCTCCAGCACGAGCTGGATCGCCCGGCAGTGGTCGTCGACGTGCAGCCACTCGCGGACGTTGAGGCCGTCGCCGTACAGCGGCACGCGGTCGCCGTCGAGGAGGTTGGTGACGACCAGCGGGATCAGCTTCTCGGGGTACTGGTAGGGGCCGTAGTTGTTGGAGCAGCGGGTCACCCGCACGTCCAGACCGTAGGTGCGGTGGTAGGCGCGGCACAGCAGGTCGGCGCCCGCCTTGGCGGCGGAGTAGGGCGAGTTGGGCAGCAGCGGCTCGTCCTCGTCCCACGCGCCCTCGGCGATCGAGCCGTACACCTCGTCGGTGGAGACCTGCACGACGGTGCGCACCCCGGCGTCCAGCGCGGCCTGCAACAGGGTCTGGGTGCCGAGCACGTTGGACACCACGAAGTCCGCCGCGCCGGTGATCGAGCGGTCGACGTGGGTCTCGGCGGCGAAGTTCACCACCACGTCGTGCCCCGGGACGACCCCGGCGGTGACGCGCGGGTCGGCGATGTCGCCGTGGACGAACGTGAAGCGCGGGCTCGCGGACACGGGGGCGAGATTGGCCGGGTTGCCCGCGTAGGTGAGCTTGTCGAGGACGGTCACCCGCGCGTCCTCGTAGCCGGGGTAGGCGCCGGTCAGCAGGTCGCGCACATAGTGGGAGCCGATGAACCCGGCCCCGCCGGTGACGAGGATCTTCACACGCTCACCTTCATTTCGCCCGCGTCCCTCCGCCGAGCCGGCGACGGGACGCCCGTCCCGATCATGACGGGCTCAACCTACGCCGGGGCGGACCCGCGGGCCCGCGCCCTCTCGCGCCTTTGCCGAAACGCGTTCGACACCTTGCCGCGCCCAGGGGTGGGCCCAGCGGTGGGCACCGTCAGCTGGTGCTGAAGAGCACGTCGACCCAGTAGTTGGTCATCTGGAAGGTCTGGGTGGGGAACACGTTCGTCGAGCTGTACGCGTAGACGCCGTTCGGCCCGTCCGTGCCGCTGGCGAGGGCGGTCAGCGGGGGGTTCACGTACGACGTGGTGAAGAACGGCCGGTTCGTCGCGTAGTTCCCCGACGGCGCGAGGTAGGAGGCGACGTAGGTCGTGCCGGCGGTGATCGGGACGGGGTTCGCGAAGGTCACCTGCTGCCAGCCGGACGATGTCTCGTTGGTGAAGGTGGCGCTGGCGAGCAGTTGACCCGTGTTGCTCCACAGGCTCCCGATGTGCGTCCCGGTGTTCCCCGCGCCCTTGTAGAACCGGATGCCTTTGATCACGCCGTTGATGGACGAGTTGAACTTCACCCCGAGTACCACCGACTTGGGGTCGGGCCAGGACGGGTTCGCCGGGACCGTCGAGTCGTTCCACAGGCTGCTGGTCACGGGCTGCACGAAGATGACGTCCGTCCAGTAGTTGGTCGACTGGTAGGTGCTCGTCGGGAAGGTCGTGCTCGCCGCGTACGTGTACACCCCGTTGCCGCCGTCCGTGCCGTCCGCGAGGGCGGTGAGCGGCCCGTTCACCACCGCCTGGGTGAAGTACGGCGTGTTCTTGGAGTACATGCCCTGCGGGGCGAAGTACGACGCCACATAGGTGGTGTTGGGGGTCACCTGCACGGGAGTGGAGAAGGCCACCGACTGCCACCCGGTGTCCGTCTCGTTGGTGAACGTCGCCCGCGCGAGGAGCTGCCCGGTCGAACTCCACAGGTTGCCCACGTGCGTGCCGATGTTCCCCGCGCCCTTGTAGAACCGGAGACCGTTGATCGTGCCCGCAGTCGAGGTGCGGAACTTCACCCCGATCTCAACCGAATTCGGGTCGTTCTGCGCCGCGATGGCGGGCACCGTGCTCGGCGACCAGATGGAGTTGGTGAAGAGCACGTTCACGTTCACCGAGGCCGGCGTCGGCTGGATGTTCCCGCTGTCGTCGATCGCCCGCGCCATGATCGTCGCCGGTCCGGCCACGGTGGGCGTCCAGGTGAACTGCCAGGTGTCGCGCCCGATCGCCTGCCGCCAGGTCGCGCCGCCGTCCAGCGACACCTCCATGGCCGCCACGACGCCGCCCCCGGTGTCGGTGGCCGTTCCCTGGATGACGGTGGACACGCCGCTCAGCAGGGACGTGCCGCTCGCCGGGCTCGTGATCGTCGCCACGGGAGGCGAGGTGTCCGTCGAGGGCGTGGCGATGACCAGGCCGGGCTGGATGCTCGCGGGCTGCGCCCCCATGTCCGCCAGGATGTTGACCGTGAACTGCTGCATATCGATGTTCGTGGGGGTGCCCGGCCGGTCGTGGACGGCGTCCAGGCCCCAGGACCACTGGGTGGTGCCGGTGCCCAGCACGAGCGCGCCGCTGCTGTGCTTGTAGAGGGTGAGTTTGTTGGTCGCCACCCCGGCGCCGTAGACGCTGCCGAAGTTCAGCAGATACCTCTCCGTCAGGGCGATCGTGGTCTTGGA
This sequence comes from Sphaerisporangium sp. NPDC051011, assembly GCF_040653595.1. Lineage (NCBI taxonomy): Bacteria > Bacillati > Actinomycetota > Actinomycetes > Streptosporangiales > Streptosporangiaceae > Sphaerisporangium > Sphaerisporangium sp. NPDC051011. Next base: position 224,333 of record NZ_JBFAGG010000001.1, read on the forward strand.
CATGTTCACCAGCCCGGGCGGCCGGGTGGCGTTGTCCGGCGCCTCGTCCCATTCGTAGCCGAGCACGCCCGCGGGGAACGTGACCATCTGCCCGGGTTGCAGGTTGGCGACGCTGGTGTTCTTCCACTCCCGCAGGCTCGCGAAATCAGCCGGGACGGTGGTCGCGTCGTTGGCGATGCCGTTGACCATGAAGAGGGTGCCGGTCAGGGCGTTCTCCGGCCGGCCGCCGTCCGACGGCGGGGAGAAGCGGGGGTCGCGCCAGGTGCCGGTCCACTGCGGGCTGGGATCGATCTTGGCGTTGGCCAGCGTCTCCTTGTAGCAGACCATCGTGCGGAACGGTGTCGACGTCCCGTCGATGCTGGGCTCCCACCGCGTCTTCCAGAAGATCTCGTTGCCGGAGAAGAAGGCGAGGTTGACCCCGTTGTTCCGGGCGTTCTCCACGTTGGTGCGCATCTCGTTGGACCAGTACTCGTCGTGGCCCACCGACATGAACGTCTTGTGCTCCAGCAGCTCGGCCGGGCGCGAGGCGGTGTCGATACTGGTGGTGTAGCTGACGTCGTAGCCGTTGGCCTCCAGCCAGCGGACCATCGGGTACTCGGAGTTGTAGAAGAAGCTCTGCGGCGAGACGTTGGGGTCGCGGGTGAGGATCGGCCGGTCGTAGCTGACCTTGTAGGCGCGGCCGGCGGGCTGGCCGGCGTACAGGCTGTTGCCGCCGTAGGTGTTGTAGGCCTGCCAGGTGGCGTCGGAGGTCTGCATGAGCAGGGTGGACCCTCGCGCGTCGTCCCGCACGACGAAGATGATCTGGCTCGCCCCCCCGGTGTCCTGCCGTACCAGTTTGGCTATGTAGACGCCGGAGACGGCGGTCGGCGGCACCACCCACGAGGCCGAGACCGCCCAGTTGCCGCAGTCGACCAGCCCGGTCGACGCGTCGCTCGCGCAGGTCGGCTGTGCCTGCGGCAGGGGGACGGACGGGAGGGTCGTCGCGATCTGCCGCGCGCCCATGCCGCCGTAGTAGCCGATGCGGTAGATGTCCAGGCGGTAGTCCGACGAGGTGGTGGCGATCTTGAAGTTCACCGTCTCGCCGTGGTTCACGCTCATCTGGGTGGCGTAGCCCTGGATCGAGGGATCGCCCGCGCCGACGATGTCCCACTGACTGGGAGGGTTGCCGGGCAGGCTGTTCTCCAGGCAGATGACCGAGGTCGGCGGGCAGACGGCCGCCGAGCCCGGGCGCCCGCCGTGCGAGCCGGGCGTCACGGCCCATGCCGCTCCGAGCGGGCCCGACGTGGCGAGGACGACCGCCTGGAAGGCGGCCAGCGCCCCGCGAAGCGTCCAGCGCCAAGGCCTTGACATTCCACCAGCATGATCCGCCACGAGCGCTCCCCCTGCGACGATCCGTGGCCGCCCCCGCGGGCCACGCGAAGCCCGTGAGCATGAAGGACGGACACGAAAGCTCGGGCTTGGGCAGGATCGTAAGGTCCCGCACCCGGGTGAACGTCGACGTATTTTCCGTGTCGAGGCAGGTCAACCGATGTTTATCGGTACCACTCCGCCCCTTGACCGCGGCGCCGGAGTTCACCGCAAAAGAAATTCACCGCCCTTTACCGGAACACCGGGCGTGCCCCGCATATCACCTCCAGGGGACGTGATCACAATCAGTGACGGCGGCTACTTATTCATAAGCCGCATCACTCCACATTGGGGATAAAGGATCAATTCATGATACACAGAACTCGTTTTCGGGTTCCGCGGCCGAACACCGGTCGTACCTGGCTGACGGCGGCGCTCACGGCCGTCCTCATCGCGACACCGCTCACCGCGAACGCGGCGCGGCGGGCGCCGGTGAACCTCGGCACGGCCGCCACGTTCGCGGTCCTCGCCGGCACCGCGGTCAACAACAACAACTTGACCGCGGTCACCGGAGACCTGGGCGTGAGCCCGGGCGGCACGGTGACCGGTTTCCCGCCGGGAACCGTGACCGGCACGACGCACGCCGGTGACGCCACCGCCGCCACGGCCAAGTCCGACATGGTGGCCGCCTACAACGACATCGCCGGCCGGACGCCGGTCACCACGGTGGCCGCCGAGCTAGGAGGGACGACCCAGGGGCCCGGCATCTACACGCCTACCGGCGGCGCGTTCACCATCACCGGGACGCTCACCCTCGACGCCCAGGGCGAGCCGGACTCGGTCTTCATCTTCAGGTCGACCACGCTCACCACGGCGACGGTGAGCAACATCACGCTCATCAACGGCGCGCAGGCCAAGAACGTCTACTGGCAGGCGACCGACTCGGCGACCCTCGGCGTCAACTCCACCTTCCGCGGCACCGTCATGGCTGCCAACACCGCGCGGGCGTTCCCGGGCGCGTCCGTCTTCGGCCGGCTGTTCACCCTCAACTCCAACGTCATCCTGGACGGCACCACCAACGGCCCGGCGACCCGCATCGCCCTGCCGAACGACCCGCAGACCACGACGGCGCTGACGTCGTCGCCCAATCCCGCCGCGCGGGGCCAGGTGGTGACCTTCACCGCCACGGTGAGCGCGGTCAGCGGCTCGCTGACCCCCCAGGGCCAGGTGCTGTTCAAGGAAGGGACGACGACCCTCGGTTCCGGCTTCCTCGACCCCTCCGGCATGGCCACCTACAGCACCTCTTCCCTGTCGGCGGGAACCCACCCGATCCAGGCCGTCTACCTGGGCGGCGACGTCTTCTCCGCCGAGGCGCTCGTACACTTCGCGCCGAGCAAGTCGGGCATCCTCAACCAGAACATCTCCGCGAGCCTGTGGGACAGCTCGGCGACCCCGGCGGTGGCGTCCTATCAGGATCCCAAGGCGGTCGCGCTCGGGGTGAAGTTCCGGGCCTCCACGAGCGGGAACGTCAGCGGCATCCGTTTCTACAAGGGGGCGCAGAACACCGGAACCCATGTCGGGAGCCTGTGGACGAGCAATGGGACGCAGCTGGCCAGCGCGACGTTCAGCGGCGAGACGGCCTCCGGCTGGCAGCAGGTGAACTTCGCGGCGCCCGTCGCGATCAGCGCGAACACCACTTATGTCGCCAGCGTCCAGACGTCCTCGGGGTACTACTCGGTCACCCGCCCGTACTTCACCCTCCAGTACAACAACGCTCCGCTGCTCGCGCTCGCGGACGGCGCGGAGGGCGGCAACGGCGTGTACGTCTACGGCACGGCCAACGCCTCCCCGACCAGCACCTTCCAGTCGTCGAACTACTGGGTCGACGTGGTCTTCACGCCCGCCGCCACGTGAGTCGGAGCGCACACGGATGAGCCCGTCCGGTCCCCTTCGCACGAACGCGGCCGGACGGGCCCGCGCCGGCCGACCGGGAGGTCCCCGGCCGACCGGCGCGCCCGATCCCGGCCGGATCTCAGACCTTCACCTGGATTCTGCTGTGGTCACCGACCATGAGTTCGTGGGTGTTGGCGACACCGGCCGCGCGGCTGACCTGGACGTTGCGCCCGATCAGCGAGTGCGCGATCCGCGAGACGCCGTCCACGGAGGAGCCGTCCAGGATGATCGAGTACTCGATCTCGGCGTTGCGCAGCTCGCAGCCGCGGCCGATCGACGTGAAGGGCCCCACGTACGATGAGACGATCTTGGTGTCCGCTCCGATCACGAGGGGCCCACGCAGGACGGAGTTCTCCACCACCGCGCCGGGCTCCACGACCACCCGTCCCGACGTCTCGCTCAGCGCGTCGATCGTACCGGCGATGTCCGGTTCGACCGCCTCCAGGACGATGCGGTTGCACTCCAGGATGTCCTGCAGCCGGCCCGTGTCCTTCCAGTAGCCGCTGACCAGGTGGGAGTGGACGCCGTATCCGTTGTCCACGAGCCACTGGATCGCGTCGGTGATCTCCAGCTCGCCCCGCGCGGACGGCTTGATCGCCCGCACGGCGTCGTGAACGGCGGGAGAGAAGGTGTACACGCCCACGATCGCCAGGTTGCTACGCGGGTGGTCGGGTTTCTCCTGCAACGCCAGGATCTCTCCCTGCGGCCCGAGTTCCGCGACCCCGTAGTACTGCGGCTCGGCCACCGGCGTCAGAAGGATCTGCGCGTCGTAGCCGCCCCGCCCGAACGCGTCGACCAGTCCGGTGATCCCTCCCACCAGGAAGTTGTCCCCGAGATACATCACGAAGGGGTCGTCGGCCAGGAACTCCCTGGCGATCAGGACGCAGTGCGCCAGGCCGTGGGGCGCGTCCTGGGGGATGTAGGTGACCGCGAGGCCGAAATCCGACCCGTCCCCCACGGCCGCCCTCACCTCGTCACCGGTGGTTCCGACGATGATGCCGACATCGGTGATGCCGGCGTCACGGATGGCCTCCAGCCCGTAGAACAGCACCGGCTTGTTGGCGACCGGGACCAGTTGCTTGGCCGAGGTGTGGGTGAGCGGCCGCAGCCGCGTCCCCTTGCCTCCGGCGAGTACGAGTGCCTTCATCGCTCATCGAATCCTTAAGTCACGACCGCCCGCGGTCACGAAACGCCCACAGGCGATTCATCGCATAATTCAGCGGCAGGCTCGTCACCATCAGGATGAACTGCGCCGCCAGTATCGGCAAACCGGCCCATTCCACGAGAACAGGAAGCCCCGCGAGGGACCACGCCAGGAATCCGATGCCCACCGCATAGAAGCGGACATAACCGGCGATCCAGGATTCCTTTCCGCCGGGAAAGACTACCAGCCGGTACCACGGATATACCATCACCACGGTCAGGAAATGGCTTGCCACCACCACGTACAGATAGGGAACGGCGCGACCAAGAAGTCGCAATCCGGCGACCAAGATTACGTAGTAGAGCAGAGCCGTGAGAGCACCCCCCGCGAGGTATGTGATGAGGTGGCCGCCGGGCATACGGACGAGCCCGGCTATTTTGGGAACGGCACCCCGGTCGAGGCCGATCCGCTGTCTGGTTTCGACCATTCGGATTCCCCCGAACCGATGATGGACGGTCGCGTCCCCAACATCGTAATCGTTATGCGCATCGTGAACGCCGAACAACGGGGGAATTCAATGTCAGTGTCGGTGGTCGTTCCGTGTTATCGCTCCGCGCGCACGCTGCCGAAACTCCTCGACAGGCTCATGATCGTGCTGGACGGCATGTCCGTGCCGTACGAGGTGATCCTGGTGGTGGACGGAAGCCCGGACGACACCTGGGACGTCGCGGCGAGGCTCGCCGACCGGTTCGGGCCCGTGCGCGCCCTTCACCTGTCCCGCAACTACGGCCAGCACAACGCGCTGCTCGCCGGGGTGAGAGAGGCACGGCTGGAGGTCATCGTGACGCTGGACGACGACCTGCAGCATCCGCCCGAGCAGATTCCGCTCCTGCTGGCCGCCCTCCACGGCGACCGCCTCGACCTCGTCTACGGCGTGCCGCACGAGGAGGAGCACGGGCCGCTGCGCAGCCTCGCGTCCCGGTCGGTCAAGGCCGCCATGGCGGGCGTGCTCGACGTCCGCACCGCGCGCATGATCAGCGCCTTCCGTGCCTTCCGCACGCACCTGCGCCAGGGATTCGAGGGGCTCACCGGACCGTACGCCTCGATCGACCTCGTGCTCTCCTGGGCCACGACCCGGGTCGGGTCGGTCAAGGTGCGCATGGACCGGCGCGACCACGGGCCCTCCAACTACACCCTCCGCATGCTGTGCCGGCACGCCTCCAACATGCTCTTCGGTTACAGCTCCCTGCCGCTCCGCGTGGCCAGTTACCTCGGCTTCCTGGTCGGGGTCGTCGGACTGGTCCTCGGAGCCACCGTCCTGTGGAGCTTCGCCGTGGGCGCCACCACGGTGGCCGGGTTCACCAGCATCTGCTCGATGATCACGCTGTTCTCCTCGGCACAGCTCATGTCCATCGGCATCCTCGGGGAGTACGTCGGCCGCATCCACACGAGCGGGATGGGACGGCCGACGTACGTGGTCCGCGAGCGGATCGGCTCCGGCGCGGCGGCGAGCGTCCCGTCGCCGGCGGGCCCCATCGGGCTCACGAGGACGGGATCAGCCCCTTCCGCACCAGATGAACGGTGAGCAGGGTTCGTACCGGCTTGAATCCGTACCTGGCCCAGGCACGCTGCACACCGGTGTTGTGGCCCTGGGTGGAGATGACCACCTCGGTACCGCCGCGGGCACTCGCCCGCTCCTCCACGGCCGCGAGGAGGTGCGCGTACCGGTTGCGTCCTCGCTCCCCCGGCACCACGCCGGCCAGGAGGATCTCCGTCGCCGGCCCGTCGTCCGCCACGGTCGCCAGCCCGATCACGCGGGACTCCCCTTCCCCCGGCCCCGGGCCGTACAGGGCGAGGCAGTCCCCCGCGGCGACCGGCCCCCGGGTCCAGTCCGCGTAGCACTCGCGCAGGTCATACGCCTCGAAGAGCGGATCGGCCCCGTAGTGATTGCGGTACCCGGCGAAGATCTCGCCGACCAGCGCGCCCGCCGCCTCCGGGTCGCGAAGCTCCCCCGTCCACAGGCCCGGCGCCTGCGGCGCCCCTCGCCCCCGTCCCACGGCGAGACGCCAGTAGACCAGGGAGTCCGCCAGCAGAACGGTGCGGCCGGTGGTGAGCAGCTTCGCGAACCAGTCGATCCGCTCCGCCGGGTACCGAAGGACGATCACATCGGCTGCCGACTCCAGGATCGCCGCGCGCACCGGCGCGAACGACGGGTCGCTCTCGCCGCGCACCGTCAGCCGCTCGACCGGCCGTCCGAAGCGCGCGGATTCGAGCGGGGACGCCAGCGTCCGCACCGCCAGTACCTCCCGCGGGCCCATCAGGAGACCCGGTAGGAGGTCACCGCGTCGATCACGCGCCGCAGTTCCCGTTCCTCCAGGCCGGGGTACAGCGGGAGCCGGACCTGCCGGTCGGCGACGCTCTCCGCGACCGGGCAGCCGCCCGGGGCCGTCCGCCCGTACCTCTCCCCGGCCGGCGAGTTGTGCAGCGGGAAATAGTGGAAGACCGCCTGTACGCCGTGCCCGGCGAGGTGGCTGATCAGCGCCTGACGGTTGGCCATGTCCGGAAGCAGTAGATAGTAGATGTGCGCCGGGTGGGCGCATTCCGGCGGGACCACCGGGCGCGCGACCCCGTTGTCGTGAGCCCACGCCGCCAGGCTCTCGTGGTAGGCCCGCCACACGTCCTGCCGCCGCCGCTGGATCTCGCCGAACGACTCCAGCTGTGCCACCAGCTGTGCCGCGAGCGGCTCGGCCGGCATGAAGTTGGAGCCCACATCGACCCATCGGTACTTGTCCACCTGGCCGCGGAAGAACTCCCGCCGGTTGGTGCCCTTCTCCCGGATGATCTCGGCGCGCCAGGCGAGGTCGTCGTCGGCGACCAGCAGCGCGCCTCCCTCGCCGCACTGCACGTTCTTCGTCACGTGGAAGCTGAGCGCGCCGAGGCTTCCGAAGGTGCCGAGCGGCCGATCCCGGTAGGACCCACCCAGTCCGTGCGCGTTGTCCTCGACCAGCGCCAGGCCGTGGCGCTCCGCGAGCTTGGTGATCCGGTCCATCTCACAGCCGACGCCGGCATAGTGCGTGACCACGATGGCGCGGGTCCGCCCGGTGATCGCGGCCTCGATCCGCTCCTCGTCGATGTTGAGGGTGTCGGGACGGCAGTCCACGAACACCGGGACCGCGCCGCGCAGCACCCACACGCTCGCCGTGGACACGAAGGTGTACGACGGGACGATCACCTCGTCGCCCGGGTCCAGGCCGAGCAGGAGCGTCGACAGGTCCAGGGCCGTGGTCGCGGAGGTGGTGAGGACCACGTGCCCGGCTCCCGTGATCTCCCGCAGCAGCCGGGCGGCCCTCTCTCCGAACGGCCCGTATCCGGAGGACAATTTTCCGTGCATGGCCTCCGTAACATAGCCGAGCTGGTTTTCCGCGACGAATGTCCGGTGGTACGGGATCGCCGTCATATCTGTTGTGCTCACGAAAAACAATGAACACCGAGGCGGGCCGGAGTCGCACCGCCGAATGACCGCGCTTTGACAAGTTCTTGCTCAAGCAGTCACCGGCCCTTCCACGCGGTGTCCGCCGGCCAAGTGACCGCGAACGGGCATATCACGCGTCGCACTCCAAAAGGCCGAATGCGACGAACGGCCGGAGGCGCCGCACCGGAGCGCGGCGGGCCGGTATCGGCGCGCCATTTCGATATGCTGGCCGAATTCAGGCCCGATGCCCTCGCCGAAAATACGGCTCGGCACGTCCGCATCGCGGTCGACGCGAGCCGGAGGTCGGAAATGAGCACCAGCCCGGGCGGAGTGGCGGCCGCCGGATGACCGGCGCGGCGAGGGCCCTGGTCCACACCATCGCTGCCCGGGGGGTCGTGACCGCCTCCTCGGCCGTGATCAGTGTGATCACCGCACGCACCCTGCTCGCCGAGGGGCGGGGAGAGTACGCGGTGCTGATCGCCATCGCCTGGGCCGGCCTGGTACTCGGCGGGCTCTCGGCCGAGCAGGGGCAGGTGGTCCTGTGGGCCGACGCCGGGCTCCGTCCCGCGCTGACCGCGAACGCCCTGGTGCTCGGCATCCTCATGGGCGTGCTGACCGCTCCGGCCGTCGGTGCCGCCATGCTCCTTTCCGGATGGAGCGCCTCCTGCGCCGCCGTCATGCTGGCGGCCGTCCCGATCCTGATCGTGTGGGAGTACCTCTGCGGCATCGCGTTGCTGCGGGACAGGGCCCGCATCCTGAACAACGGCACGATGATCGGCTGCCTGGTGTGGTGCGCCTCGGTGATGGCCGCCGCGATGGCGGGATGGCTTACGGCCAAGGTGGCCTTCGCCCTGTGGACGGCTTACGAGCTGGTCACCGTCGTCTACTTCGTGCACGCGCTCCGGCCGCGACTGAGGGATTTCGACCACAGGCTGGCCCGTCGTACCGTGGGCGTCGGGCTGCGCTACCACCTCGGCCTTGTCTCCACGCAACTGCTTCCCCGGGTGGACGTGCTGATGGTGAGCGCGTTCTCCTCCACCGGCCAGGCCGGGCTCTACGCCGTCGCCACCACGCTCGCCGACCTGGCGCGCATACCGGTCGAGGCCCTGGTGAAGGTCGCGATGCCACGGCAGGTGGAGGGAGACCACGAGCGCGCGGTGGAGGTGACGCTGCGCGCGGTGCGCGCGGCCTTCGTCATGGCGCTGGTCACGGCCGGCGGCCTGTGCGCGCTGGCGTCCGCGCTCGTCCCGCTCGTCTACGGGGACGCGTTCCGCGGAAGCGTGCTCCCCTTCCTCTGCCTCGCGCCCGGCATCGTGTCGGCGAGCGTCGCGCGGCCGATCTGGATCTTCCTGCTGCGCCTGGACCGGCCCTGGGTGGTCACCTCCATGTCGGTCGGGGCGCTGGTGCTGGACGTGACGCTCAACGCGCTGCTCATCCCCCGCTGGGGCGCCACGGGATGCGCGGCCGTGACCGGCGTCGTGCTGACCGTGCTGGCCGGCACGCAGTGCGGGTGGTTCCTGCGGGCCACCGGAACACCGGCGCGGCGTCTGCTCCCGCGGTGGCCGGAGATCGCCGTCGCGCTGTCGGCGGCGGCACGGGCGGCCGGCGACACCCCTCTCGCCGGGCGCGTCCTGGCCGGCCGGCGGGCGTCACGGGTGCGTGAGCCGGACGCTCACGAGCGGTCCGGCAGCCGGTAGACGGCGTAGTCGCCGGAGCGGAACCGCAGGCCGGCGAGGGCGTCCAGAGAGGAGCCGGGACCGGTGAGGCGCAGGTCGACCAGCAGCCAACGAACGTGGTGGCGGTCGCGCAGCAGGCCGAGGGAGGCCGCGGTGGGGGTGTTGACGGCGGTGTCGTTCAGGCGCAGCAGTTCCTGGTCCCAGAAGGGCGGGTACCGGTAGTCCTGGCCCGGCCGCCACCGGTCGTTCGCCCGGGTGGTGTAGCGCCAGCCCTCGACCAGAACGCGCCGCTCCGTGAGCGCCGCCGCCCAGAACTGACCGGCGTCGCACGGATCACGCCGTCCCCAATGGCAGTGGGAGTTGGTGGCGACCAGGTCATCGGGGGCGGAGTGGTCGCGCAGCCAGCGCGCCGCGGCCAGGGCGCCCTCCGGCACCGCGTCGGACTCCGACGGCACGGCATGGCCGACCTTGCCGAGGCCCTTCGCCGCGACCTTACCGGGAAGCCACAGCATCAGGCCGTATCCGCAGGCCGTGAGGCCGACGCCGGTGGCGGCGGCGGTCAGCAGGGCCGTGGCGCGAAGCCGTCCGATGGTCACGGCCAGCACGGCGCCGGCCAGGCCGATGCCGGCGAGCACGGTGAGGTAGGGCAGGAACAGGGTGATGGCGGGCCGGCCGGGAGCGAGGGGGACCGTCACGTGCCAGGCGAAGGCGACCAGGCAGACGCCCAGGACGGCGGTCACCAAGGCGCAGGCGGTCGCCCACGCGGGAACACGCGCGCGGCGCAGCAGGGTGCGGGCGCCGTAGACGCTGACGATGACCAGGTAGGGGTAGACGGCGAACAGGAAGAAGAACTGGCTGTAGCCGGGGTGGTGGAAGAGCAGGGTGACCGCGTGGCCGGCGGCGGCCATGGCGAGCATGAACACCACCGCGGGCCGGGCGAGCAGCCGCCGGTCCGCCAGCAGTCCGGCGGCTCCGCACCAGGCGAACGCCAGGCACAACGCCAGCAACGCGCCGATGCCGAGCAGCCAGAGCGGGCCGGCGCCGGGCTGCCCGCCGAGTTCCTGCCAGCGCTGGCGCATGGCGGAGACCGGAGACAGAAGGATGCCTTGGCGGGCTTGCCCGAACAGCACGAGTTGGGCGTAGACCGTACAGGCCAGGGTCATCGCCGCCGCGAGCAGGCCGGGCCACCGGGGCCCTCGCCCCAGCGCGGCCCCGACCGCGATCACCGCGACCAGCCCTGCCAGCAGCAAGGGCAGGAAGACCGCCTTGGCCCCCATCACGGCCACCATCAGCACGGCGGCCACCGTCCAGAGCCCGGCCCGCGACGGTACCCTCAGCGCCTGCGGCCCGGCTCGCCCGGTCAGCTGGTCCAGAACGAGAACGGCCAGCGCGGCGAACAGCAATGCGCCGAAGGTCTGCGTGGGACTGCGCCAGGCGGTCGACTGGACGCCGCCCCAGCCGAAGACCATGTTGGAGCTGAGGTACAGGCTCGGCGTGCCCACGAACACGGTGCCGGCCAGCACCGGCGCGGTGATCCCCCATGACCCGGCGACCCGCCGCGCCGTCATCGCGATCAGCACCAGGAACGCGGCCAGCATGGGCAGCACCGAAAGCCGCAGCACCAGGACGACAAGCTCCACCCCGGTGACCCAGCTCGATGCCGCGACGTGCGCGTAGGCGAACCAGTGATACAGCAACGGCTCGCCCGCCACCATCGGCGTCCGCGGCGGCACGTGGTGCTTCAACTCCGCCGCCAGCGCGAGATGGAACGGCTCGTCGTAGTCGCCCGCCCCCATGGCCGGCCAGCTCAGGGGGTTGTTACGGAAGAACGGGACGGCGCTCCACACGGTGAGCCCGGCGAAGGCGGCCGCGATCGCCCATGATGACCGGAGCGGCGCGCGGACCCGCGCGCCGCTCCGCCAGAACCGCCGCAGCCCGGGAACCAGGAGGAAGACCAGGTAGGTGGCGACCGGCCATGCCAGGACGAGCCGCGGCGCCCCGAGCGCGCGGGCGGGGATGTAGGTGAGGACCTCGAGGGCGTATCCCACCACCAGGCCGAGCGCGACCTCCTCGGCCACCGTACGCCGGCCCCGGTAGACGGCACGGACCACCAGCGTCCCCGGCAACGCGACACACAGCGCCAGGTACGCGCAGAACACCGCGATGTCCCGGCCCGGGGTCCCGAACCACGCCGCCACGGCCACGGCCACCAGTAGCCCGAACAGAGCCGGCGACCACACCCGCACCCGGGACGGCCGTTTCGGTGACGGCCCGCGCCCGCCCGGGCGCACCTCCGTCGGCGCGGTGTCGACCAGGAACTCCGACCGGCTCTCGGAGCCGGGAAACGACGAGGTATGGGCCATGCGGCAATTCTGGTCGGCGGGCTCCCGGGGACGCCCTTTCGAATAAGCGCCCGACGGTATTGTTGCCGGTTCTTTGCCCGCGACCGCGAATGCCGCCGAAAACAACCGGTCACCGGTGCAGGCGGCAAGACGTTACGGGCGGATTCGGGAGCGCGCGCGGCGAATGGACGGACTCATCACGGAGGAACGGCCGGGGACCGGACGATACCGGCGCCGGACGATCTGGGCCGTCCGGTCAACCGCGACTATGAACATGGCAGCGATTCGGAAACTCGGCCGAAGCGCCGCGGGCGGTCGTCCGGTGTGGGTGTACCTATGTTTCTTCGAACATGCAGCCGCCGTGACACCGGGAGATCGCGTAATGGAAAACAGCCGCTCCATGGCGCGGAGCCAGGTCGCGACGGTGAATCCCGTCGATCCGCCCGGGAGCCTGAACCTCTCCTTTCTCCTCGGCACGGGGCGCTGCGGTTCCACGCTGCTGTACAAGGTGCTGACCCAGCATCCCCTGCTCGGTTTCCCGACCAATCTCGACGATCGGTACGGACGCCTCACGCCACCGCTCCGGCGGCTGGCGGCGGCCATGCACCGGTGGTCGCGGCCGGGCTTCCCGCCGAGACGGGTACGGCCGAGTGAGGCGCAGGCGGCCCTGACCCGGGAGGTGTCGCCGCTGGTCGTCGACCCGTTCCGCGAACTGGTGGCGGCCGACGTCACGCCCTGGCTGGCACGGCGGATGAGCTCGTTCTTCGAGGAGCGGGCCGTGCGCGAGGGGGTGGACCACTACGTGCACAAGTTCACCGGCTGGCCGCGCGCCGGCTTCCTCCTTGAGATCTTCCCTCAGGCTCGCTTCGTGCACATTCTGCGGGACGGGCGGGCGGTCGCCAGCTCGTGGACGCGGATGCCGTGGTGGCGGGGCCATCTCGGCCCCTGCGGCTGGCACTACGGGCCGCTGCCGGACGCGTACGCCGAGGAATGGGACCGCGGTGGGCGGTCGATGATCCATCTGGCCGGGATCGGCTGGAAGATCCTCATGGACGCGTACGAGCGCGCCCGGGCGACCGTTCCCCCCGACCAGTGGCTCGAGATCCGCTACGAGGACCTGGTCGACGATCCGCGCAAGCACATGACCGTGATCCTTGAGTTCCTCGGCCTGCCGTGGACCTCCCGTTTCGACCACGGCTTCGGCCGTCACAGGTTCGAGAGCAGGCAGGTGGACGCCTTCCGCCGCGACCTCACCCCCGCCCAGCTGGCGCTGTTGAACCGTTCTCTCGGCCCGCACCTCGGTGAACGGGGTTACGCGTTCTGACCGCGATATCGGATGTATGCAGGGGGCTCGTGATGCAGACCACAGTGAAAAGGCTCAACAGGAAAATCGAGGTCGCGCGACGGCACGGAGCCGACAACGTCGCCAAGGCCCTCGTGGGAAAGGCGGTGCAGTTCCCCCTGTCGCTCATATTCGGCGGCGACCGATGGCACCTGCGGGGATTTCACACCACCAACTACAAGAAGATGGCGGTCGAGCTCGCCCGGACGGTGCCCGGGCGGCTGGACGTCGTCGCCGAGGTGGGGTGCGGCCTCGGCGAAATCCTCAACCGGGTCCCGGCCGGACGCAGGCTCGGCTTCGACATCGACCGCGGCGTCATCGCCTGGGCCCGGTTCCTGCAGCGGTCGCGCCGGCCGAGGGCGGAGTTCGCCGTGGGCAGCTTCGACGCGCTGATCAAGCACGATGTCCGGGAGATCGACCTTCTGATCGCGATGGGCTGGTTCCATTACATGCCCGACGAGTGGATCGAGCACCAGACGCGCGCGCTGCTCGCCCTCAAGCGGGTCAGGTACGTGATGGTCGACGAGTTCCCCGAGCAGAAGGGCCGGATCGAGCGCATCTTCGACGGCTTCGGCGTCCGGGTGGACAGGCGTCACGACTGGCAGGACGACAAGCACCTGCTGCTCTACCGCTGCGATGTCTGATCCCCGGCCACCGGCCTCCGCGGCGGGGACCGGACGGAGCGACGCCGGGCCGCGGCGGCCCGCCTTCATCATCACGATCGACGTCGAGGAGGACGACGCCTGGAGCGGCTCCGCGACGGGCACGACGCGGAACGCCGCCTTCCTGCCCCGCTTCCAGGCGCTGTGCGACAGGTACGGCCTTCCTCCCACCTATCTGGTCGACTGGACCATGGCCACCAGCCCGGCCTTCCAGGAGTTCGGCCGCGCGGTGCTGGAGCGCGGCCGGGGAGAGCTGGGCATGCACCTGCACGCCTGGACCACGCCTCCGATCCTGCCGTTGACCGGGGCGGACCACCAGTACAAGCCGTTTCTGACGGACTATCCGGAACACGTGATGGCGGCGAAGGTGACGACCGCGACGAGGGTCCTGCAGGACACCTTCCAGATCGCGCCGGTGAGCCACCGTGCCGGGCGGTGGACGCTGGACGAGACCTACGCGCGGATCCTCATCGAGCACGGGTATCTGGCCGACTGCTCGGTGACGCCGCACATCTCCTGGCGCGGCACCTCCGGCGCGCCCGGCGGACGCGGCCCACGGGACTACACGGCATTCCCGGAGGAGCCGTACTTCGTGGACCCGGGAGCGCTGGACAGAGCGGGTGGGTCGCCGCTGCTGGAGGTGCCGATGACCATCGTGCCCCGCCGCTACGGCGCCCTGGCGGAACGCACCCGCGCCCTGCTGTCCCGCAGCGGCCCGGCGCGACGCGTGGCGGGCAGGCTCTGGCCGGCGACGACCTGGATGCGCCCGAACGGCAGAAACCGCCGCGAGATGATCGAACTCGCCCGGCGCGCGCTGCACTCCGGGCACGATCACGTCGAGTTCATGCTGCACTCCTCGGAGCTGATGCCGGGCGGCAGCCCGTACTTCCGGACCTTCCGGAGCGTCGAGGCGCTCTACGACGACATCGAGTCGCTCTTCGCGTTCGCCGCCGGCGCGTTCGAGGGGCTGACCCTCGCCGGATACCGGACCCGGTTCGCCGCGAACGCGGGGCGGCCGCCGGAATCCGCGGCCGGGCCGCGACGGACCACATAGACCGCATAAAGGACAGAGGGAGACACCGTGCGCCCCGTGCACGTCTGCGAAGTGATCAAATCGCTCGCCAGGGTGGGCGGTGCCGAGGTCCTGCTCACCCGGCGGCTGTGCGCGGCTCCCCCGGGCAGGCGCTACACCGTCGTGTGCCTGGAGGCCACCCCAACGCTCTTCCTGGAGCGGCTCCGGCGGCACGGCGTGGCCGTCGTCGACCTCACCTCCTGCCCCCGCCCGCTCAGGATGGCCCGGCTGGCGGCCGTGGTGCGGCGGCTGCGCCCGGACGTGCTCAACGTCCACTCCCCCCTGCCCGCGTCGGTCCTCCGGCCGGCCTCCCTCCTGTGGCGCCACCGGCCGATGCTGGTGTCCACCGTGCACAGCGTCCGGTTCCGCCTACCGACCCTGCTCCTCGACCGCGCCACCGGGTGGCTGGACCACCACACCGTGGCCGTCTCCCCCGAGGTCGCGCGGAGCGTGACGACCCTGGGCGCGCGCCGCCTGTCGACCCGCGTGCACGGTGTCGACGTGGCGGAGCAGCGCCGCTGGGCGGCGGAGGCGGCGCTGATCAGGAAGGAGTGGGACGTGCCCGAAGACGCCTTCCTGATCGTGCACGCCGGCAACTTCCGGGCCGTCAAGAACCACGGCTTCCTCATCGAGGCGGCGGCCGAGCTGGCGGCCTCGGGGGAGACGCGCGCGACGTTCCTGCTCGCCGGATCGGGCCCGCTGTTCGCCGAGACGGCGCGGCGCGTCGCCGATCTGCGGCTCCCCCGTGTGCGCCTTCTCGGCCACGTGCCGGACGCCGCGCGCCTCATCGCCGCCGCCGACCTGCTGGTGCTCTGCTCCACCTACGAAGGGCTGCCGGTCGTCGTCATGGAGGCGCTCGCCGCGGGCGTTCCCGTGGTGTCCACCCGCGTCGGCGGCATCCCGGACCTCGTCGAGTCCGGCCGCAACGGCCTGCTCGTCCCGCCGGGCGATCCCAAGGCGTTCGCGGAGGCGATCCTGCGGGCGATGCGGCCGGACGTGCACGCCCGCTTGCGCGAAGGCGCGCGCGAGAGCGCGGGGACGCTCGACATCGGGGAGACCGCGAAGTGGTTCGACCGGCTGTACGACGAGGCGCCGCGCCGATCTCAGGTCAAGCCCGCCGGCTGAGCGGCCCGCTCCATCTCCGGCGGGGCCTGCTCCTCAGGAGGCGTCCGCGTCCACGCGAGCGCGCACAGCAGGCTCGTCACCATGACCAGGGGCATCCGCTGGCGGGCGATCAGCCCGATGTTGGCCATCGTGGTGGCGTAGACGAGGGCGCCGGGGATGACGAAGAGCAGGAGGATCAGCAGCATCCTGCGGTCGCCGCGCCACAGCCGGCGGGCGCCGGCCACCCCGAAGAAGAGCAGCACGTACCACACGCACGTGTCGATCTTGCCCAGTTGCAGCGCCAGGCTGCCGGGCGTCCACGGGAACGGGGACAGCAGCGTGTAGACCAGCTTGGGGCCGAGCGCGCCCCACGCGAGGCCACCGTCGTCGAAGGCGATGCCCGACCCGTGCCGCCACCCCGACAGGCCGGCGTTGGAGTTCTGCGCGGCCGGCGACTGGGCGTACTCCAGCTGGTTCCGCATCGCCTCGACCGGTTCGCTCTGCATCACGAATTCGAACTGGAACAACACGACCATCGCCAGGGCGGTGAGGACGACCAGGCTCCGCACCGAGACGACGTGCTTCAGCCCGCTGATCCCGAGGGCCAGCGGGAGCACGCACATGAAGGCCATGTAGGGGCGGACGTTCCACAGCGCCCACAGGAGCGGCGCGAGCATGAGCAGCCTGCCGAGGCTGAATCGCCGCGTGAGCGAGACCCCGACGGCCAGGGAGGCCACCACGAGCAGCGCGTTCAGGCCGTCCTTGTAGGTGTCGGAGGTGTGCAGCAGGAAGGCCGGCATGAAGGCCACCACGACGAGCAACCAGAACGCGGCCCGCTCGTCCGCGCCGAGTATCCTCGCGAACCTGTACATGACCACGCACAGCACACAGGCCATCAGGGCCATGAGCGCCGCGGAGGCCAGCGGGGCGGGGCCGTCGCAGATGTATCTGATCAAGGCCAGCAGGTTGCAGTGGAGCGCGGCCCCGTAGAGCCGCCCGGCGCCGCTGACCGTGACGTACGAGATGCCGTCCCGCCTCCACTGGTCGGCGATCTCCTGTGCCCACAGGTCGTACACGACGTTGTCGCCGCCGTAGTCGAAGAGAGCGCCTCCCCTCAGCGACACGTGGGCGGCCAGGCGGGCCATGAAGGCGACCAGCAGTACCGGCAGCACCCGCTTCGCCGCCGTCGCGTCCAGACCGGCGCGGACGGCCAGGACCAGCGTCGCCGTGATCGCGACGACGATGAGAAATTCCATGAGGACCGGCTCCCCCCGCGCGGTTCGAGATCACACCCGGGGCCGACGGTCGCGGAACGCCCTGGATGGAGGCACTTCGCACGACGCTAGTGCCGGAGCGAGGCAAGAGATCGCCGCGGTCGCCTCGCCTGGTACGACGATGACCCGCACCGTGCGGACTTTTTCCCCGCCCCGGCGGCCTTCGCGGACCCCGAACGGCTATTTCCCCTTCAATCCACAACTGTGCCACCGCCGGGTCATACGGCGGACAAATACGAAAACCACTGGGACGGATACTCCATCGAGCGGATCACACCCGCTCCGCCACAAAACGGCCATGAGTGGGTACCGAATAAGGAAACACTTTTGCGGCAACCGCGACGGTGCGGCGAACGGAATAAATGGCGAGCTAGCTTCTTCGACGTGACCAGGCCCACCGCCAAGGAGCGCGCGTGAAGTCAGACGACCGGATCCGAGTCATGGAGATAATCGCGCGGTTGAACGTCGGCGGACCGGCGACCCAGATATCCGGGTTGATCGAGCGGCTGAACCGCCGTGAATTCGACCACCGCCTGTACACCGGGTACGTCGAGGAGGACGAGGCCGACCATCTTCGGCTGAGCGGCTTCCCTGGGCACCCGGGCGCCCCTCCGGCCGAAGGCGAGCCGGACGGCCCGGCCGCGCGGGTGCACCGGGTTCACGGGCTCGGCCGGGCGATCAGGCCGTCCGACGACCTTCGCGCCCTGGCCCACCTCGTCGCCGCCATGCGCCGCTTCCGGCCGCACGTCGTGCACACCCGGACGGCCAAGGCGGGGGCCCTCGGCCGTCTCGCCTCCCTGTTGTCGGGGGTCGGTTCGGCCCGGGTGCACACCTTCCACGGTCACCTGCTCGACGGGTACTTCACCGGGGTCAAGCGCGCGGCGTACGTGCGTTCCGAGCGCCTGCTGGCCTCGGTGTCGCACCGGCTGGTCACGGTCGGGGACCGCGTCCGCGAGGACCTTCTGGCCGCCGGGATCGGCACGCCGGGCCAGTACGTCGTCATCCCCCCTGGTGTCGGCGTCCGCGCGCTGCCGGCCCGTGAGGAGGCCCGGCGGGCCCTGAACCTCCCCCAGGACGCGCCCGTCGTGGCCTTCGTGGGGCGGCTGACCAAGGTGAAGCGGCCCGACCGCCTGCTCGCCACGGCACACGCCGTCCTCGGGTGGATCCCCGGCTGCCGGTTCGTCGTCTGCGGCGGTGGCGAGCTCCGCGAGGAGGTCGAGCTCGCCGCGGCGCGGCTTCCCGCGCCGGTCGTGTTCACCGGCTGGCGCGGCGACACCGGGACGGTCTACGCGGCCGCGGACGTCGTCCTGCTCACCTCGGACAACGAGGGCACGCCGCTCACCCTCATCGAGGCCGGCATGGCCGGCGTGCCGGTCGTGTCGACCCGCGTGGGCAGCGTCGGGGAGGTGGTGCTGGACGGCCGTACCGGTCTGCTCGCCGGCCGTGACCCCGCCGAGCTGGCGGGCCACGTCGTGCGGCTGCTCACCGATCCCGGGCTCGCCCGGACGATGGGCGAGTCCGCCCGCCGGTGGACCACCTCGGCCTTTCCCACCGAACGCCTGGTCTCCGACACCGAGGACCTTTACCGGTCGGTCGCCCGCGGCCGCCGGCCAGAAACCACGGAGGTAGACAGATGAGAGTGCTCGTGACCGGCGGGGCCGGGTTCATCGGCGCGAACCTGTGCCGGGCGCTGGCCGCCCGGCCCGACGTCGAGCGGATCACGGTCCTGGACGACCTCAGCGGCGGGGACCTCGTCAACCTCGCCGGGGTCGACGCCGAGTTCGTGCTGGGCAGCGTCCTGGACCGGCCGCTGCTGGCCGAACTCGTCGCCGGCGCCACGACGGTGATCCACCTCGCGGCCTTGCCGTCCGTGCCCCGGTCCCTGAAGGATCCGATGACCTCGCACGCCGTCAACGCCACCGGCACCGTGAACGTGCTGGAGGCGTGCCGGCGCACCAGGCCGCACGTGATCGTCGCCTCGTCGTCCTCGGTGTACGGGGACAGCCCGGAGGCGTTCAAGCACGAGGACCTGCCCACCCGGCCGCTCAGCCCCTACGGCGCCGGGAAGCTCGCCGCCGAGAGCTACACGCTGGCCTACGGGCAGAGCTACGACCTGCGGGTGCTGGCGTTCCGGTTCTTCAACGTCTACGGGCCGCTGCAACCGGCCGACCACGCCTACGCGGCCGTCGTGCCGGCGTTCGTCTCGGCGGCCCTGCGCGGCGAGCCGATCCCCATCTACGGCGACGGCACGCAGGCCCGGGACTTCACGTACGTCGAATCCGTGACGGGAGTGCTGGCCGACGCGGCGGCCCGGCGCGTGACCAGCCCCGTGCCGGTCAATCTCGCGTTCGGCACGCGCGTCTCCCTCCTGGAACTGAAGCACACGCTCGCGACCGTGCTCGGACGTCCCGTCGAGGCCACCTTCCTGCCACCCCGGACCGGCGACATCCGCGACTCGCGATCCTCTCCCCGGCTGCTCGGAGAACTGTTCCCGGACCTGCCGCCCGTCCCGCTGGAGGAAGGGCTCCGCCGGACGGTGGCCTGGTTCCAGACGTTCCTGCGCCCGGTGACGGGCCACGAGATCAACGCGGCCATCTGATGGAACACGGCCACCGCATCGACCACCAAGCACGTCCTCGCACGCTCACAGGAGAAGCCGTGAACGACTCGCCAGGGAAGACCTATCTGATAACCGGCGGGAGCGGGTTCATCGGATCCCATCTGACCGATTCCCTGCTCGCCCGGGGTGACTCCGTGTTCATCCTGGACAACCTGTCGACCGGGCGCCTCGCCAACATCGAACACGTCATCGGCCATCCGCGCCTCCGGTTCGTCCAGGGGTCGGTGCTGGACGAGCTGATCGTCGACGAGCTGGTGCACCGGTGCGACGTCGTCGTCCACCTCGCCGCGGCGGTCGGCGTGAAACTGATCGTCGAGCATCCGCTGCGGTCGCTGACGACCAACATCCGCGGGTCCGAGATCGTCATCGAGGCGGCGCACCGTTACCGCCGGAAGATCATGATCACCAGCACGAGCGAGATCTACGGGAAGAACTCCGGCGGCCCGCTCTCGGAGCTCTCCGACCGCGTGCTCGGCAGCCCGGCGGTGGTCAGGTGGGCCTACAGCACGGCCAAGGCGGTCGACGAGATCCTCGCCAACGCCTACCACAAGGAACGCGACCTGCCGACCGTCATCGTGCGGCTGTTCAACACGGTCGGGCCGCGGCAGAGCCCCGCCTACGGGATGGTCATCCCGCGCCTCATCCGGCAGGCGCTCGGCGGCACGCCGCTCACCGTCTTCGGGGACGGCACGCAGACCCGGTGCTTCGCCCATGTGGGGGACGTGGTGGTCGCGCTGCAGGAGCTGCTGGACCGCGAGGAGGCGATCGGCGAGACGTTCAACGTCGGCGCCTCGCACGAGGTCACCATCCTGGAACTGGCCAAGATGATCATCGAGCTGACCGGGACGACCAGCGGGATCGACAACATCCCGTACGCCGAGGCGTACGAGACGGGCTTCGAGGACATGACCCGCCGGGTTCCCGACACGGCGAAGCTGCACGCCCTCACCGGATGGACGCCGCGGCGCTCACTCCTCGACATCCTGCGGGAGACCATCGTCGAGGCCCGCGGCGAGCTGGTGACGTCGCTGAGATGAACGCGTTGACCATCCTCGTGACCGGGCTCGCCGGTTTCCTGCTCACCACGCTCGCGACGGGGCCGCTCGGCCGGCTCGCGACGCGCTGGGGACTCACCGACCGCCCGGGCGGATACAAGGCGCACGCCCGCCCGATCCCCTATCTCGGGGGAGTCGCGATCATGCTGGGCACCATCGCTCCCGTGATCGTCATCGTCGGCCTGAACGATTTCACGCTGGCCATGGTGATCTGCGCCGCCGTGGCGGTGGCGCTGCTCGGCCTGATCGACGACATCGCGCCGCTCTCCCCCCTCACCCGGCTCGGCGTCGAGTCGGTGGCGGCGGGCGGGGTCGTGCTGAGCGGGATCCAGGCCCCCGTCACGGGCGGCTGGCTGGACGTCCCTCTGACGATCCTGTGGATCGTCCTGATCACGAACTCGTTCAATCTGCTGGACAACCAGGACGGCGCGCTCGGCGCCATCACGACGGCGGGGGCGGCCATGCTCGCCGTCACGGCCTTCGCCGCCGGCCGGCCGATGATCGGCATGCTGCTGACCGCGCTCTGCTGCGCCGGACTGGGATTCCTGCTGCACAACTGGGCGCCGGCCAGGGTGTTCATGGGCGACTCCGGCTCGCTGTTCATCGGCTTCGTCCTCGCCTGCTCGGCCACGGCGGTGGTGACGGACCACGGCCTCGACCAGGTGATCGGCAGTCTGCTCCTGCCCACCTTCGTCGCCACGATCGACACCGGGGTGGTCCTGCTGTCCCGGGCGCGCGCCGGACGTCCCTTGCTGCTCGGCGGCACCGACCACCTGTCCCACCGCCTCAACGCGCTCGGCTTCGGCGTCCGGCTCACGGCCGTCGTCCTGGCCGGCGCCGCGGCCGTGTCGGGCGCGCTCAACCTGGCGATGACGCTGAATCTCACCTCGCCCCTCGTCACCACGGTCGCCGCCGTCGCCGCGGCCATCGTGCTCATCGGAATCCTGCAGAAAGCGCACAGCCCGGTGCCGGGCCACGCCGGCGAACCTGCCGTCAGCATCACTGAAAGGCGTTAATCAGGTGCAAGGTCTCTACTACCTCCGGCTCATGCGCGCGCACTGGGCGGTCATCGCGCTGACGCTGATCGTCTCCGCCGCCGCGGCCATGGCCATCACCGCCAACACGCCGCCGAAGTACGAGGCACAGATCAGCATGCTGGTGACGGGGTACGACAAGGAGGGCAGTCTGGCCACCGCCATCCAGGCGGGCGCGCTCTCCCAGCAGCGGGTGCAGTCGTACGCGAACCTCGTGCCCAGCCGGCGGGTGGTCGGCCAGATCACGAGCCCGGACGACGTCGGGCGCGTCCAGGCCGCCGTCAAGGCCGAGGCCATTCCCATGACCACCCTGATCAGGGTCACGGTCACCGACAAGGATCCCACCCGCGCGGCACTGCTGGCCAACAAGCTGGGCGTGGCGTTCCCTCGGGTGATCGGCCAGCTCGAGCGCCCCAGCCGGTCGAGCCCTTCCACGGTCAAGGTGACGGTGGTGGACCAGGCGAGCGTCCCGGTGAGACCGATCAGCCCGCGCCCGCTGACCAACCTCGTCATCGCGGAGCTGATCGCGCTGATCGTCGTCTTCGGGGCGCTGGTGCTGCGCGATCGCATGGACACGACCATCAAGACGGCCGAGACGCTGCAGGCCGTGTCGAAGAGCCCGACCATCGGGATGATCGGGCGCGAACGTGACGCGCAGCGGCATCCCCTGATCCTCCGCGACCGCGGCAGATCGTCCAGGGCCGAGGCGTTCCGGGCGATGCGCACGAATCTGCAGTTCATCAGCGTCGACCGGCGGCCGCGATCGCTGGTGATCACCAGCTGCCTCGCCGGGGAGGGGAAGACCTCGATCGCCGTCAACCTCGCCATCGTGCTCGCCCAGGCCGACTGGCGGGTCATGATCGTGGACGCCGACCTGCGCCGTCCTCGCGTCGCCGACCACCTCGGCCTCGAAGGGGCGGCGGGACTCACCGACGTGCTCATCGGCTCGGCGTCGCTGGAGGACGTGGCCCAGACCTGGGGACCGCCTTCCCTCACCGTGCTGACGAGCGGTCAGATCCCGCCGAACCCCAGTGAGCTGCTCAACTCCCAGGGGATGTGCAAGCTGCTCGGCACGCTCACCGAAAAGTACGACATCGTCATCATCGACACTCCCCCGCTCCTGCCGGTGACCGACGGAGCCTCGCTGGCCGCGGTCTGTGACAGCACGCTGCTCATCGCCCGGCACGGCAAGACGCGCGCGGGGCACATCGCGCGCGCGACCGAGATGCTGTCGTCCATCAACGCGCGCGTCGTCGGAACCGTGCTGAACTTCGTGCCGACCAAGGCCGACGGCTCGTACGGCTACGAGGACAAGTATGAGCCGGATGACGGCGCTCAGCGGATGCCGGTCGAGGTCGGCGCGGCCCCGGCGGTCAGCGTCGCGAGCGGGGCCGACAGGCCGGCGACGATCAGCCGGGCGGCCGACCTGTAGGCGAGCATCGAGCCGCCGAACGGGTCGGGGACGTCAGGGTCCTCCACCCGGACCAGCCCGCGCAGCGGCCGCGCCCGGGCGAGGAGGGCGTGTGCCCGCCGCGCCGGGTCCCCCGCCTGGGCTATCTCCACCGCTGACCGGGGCCGCGCGAGCACGGCCCCGGTCAGCGCGCCGAACTCGACGATGGTGAAGACCCGGCCGGCGATCCGCGGACGGCCCTGCACCACGAGGCCGCGATGCGCGGTGGTGGCGGTCAGGATCAGGTCGGCCTCCTCCACCATCCGCGAGGTCAGCCGGCGCGAGGCGAACCCCGAGGGATCGCCGCCCAGCTTCTCCAGCACGCGCGCCGCCCTGCGCGTCATCGGCCGTCCGGAGACGGCGCGCACGCCGGCGCTCTCCACGACGACGGGCGAGCACGCGCCCAGCGCGGCACGGGTGTACCGCTCGGCGATGGCGGAGCGGCAGATGTTGCCGGTACAGACGAACAGCAGGCGGAACCGTCCCTCATGTGGCGCGATACCGCCCGGATCAGGGCGGGCAGCCATTCCGGTCCTGGGTGATCCGGGTGTCCTGCGGACGGGCCAGGGGCTGCACCGGGATCACGGGGGACGCCCCGGAACCCGGTTCCACGAGGTCGAGTTCCCATGTCCTGGACTGCCCGGGGGCCAGTTCCAGGAGGGTGGAGTAGACCGGGTGGGACCTCTCGGCCTCCTTGATGGCCGTGACGGGGCGGCCGTCCAGGCGGGCCCCGGTGAGCTCGGTGCCGAGCCCGGCGTACAGCGACACCCACAGCAGGTTGGACCCGGGCACGTGGGGAATCCCGGGGCTGTCCAGCCTGCCGGTGACGTAGGAGGGCAGCGCGACGCGGGGCACGTCGTTGGTGAGCCGGATCCGCACGCGCGTCTGCCGCCGGCCGCCCCGGCAGGGGCCCAGCGTGTACTGCAGGGAGCGGTTCAGGTAGTAGTCCAGCTTGCCACCGGCCGAGTTGTTGACCACCAGCCCGGCGTACGGTCCCGGCAGGCGCGGCAGCACACCGCCGAGCGCGGTGGCGGACAGGCGCCGCTGCTCGGCGTCGCGGCGGCTCCATATCTGGAGCCTGCGCTCCTCGGCCATGGGCTTGAGCACGGGCAGCACGTGGGAGGGTCCGGGGAAGGACTTGGGCAGCGCCTCGCCGACGGCCGTGGCGATCGCGATGAGGAATCGCTTGCGCCTCACCGGGTCGGGATAGCGGGCGTAGGCCGCGCGCTCGGTCAGGTCGACGACGTTGGAGGTGGTCACCTGCTCCCCGCCCGGGAGGGTGACCGGCCCGACCAGGCCTAGCACGTAGGACAGACCCACCGGGTCGATCGCGATGGCGCCGTCCAGCCGCCGGCCGGTCTGGCGCTCCCACATCGCGGTCCAGGTCTTGGCGGCGTAGGGGAAGTGCGGGGAGAGATTGGAGACCGAGAGGAGCCGGGCCGCGCCGTCGCCGTACCGCGCGCGGAACGCCAGGCCGTGGTCGGTGACGGGGCGGGCGCTGGAGCTCAGGTCGTTGTCGGCGGCCAGCCGCGTGACGCGGACACGGCCCCGGTCGGCGGAAAGGATGCCGAAGGCGCCGACGAGGCCGCCGGTCCCCCGTGACTCCGCGTTGGTCTGGAAGGCCAGGAAGTAGCGGCGCGGGCCGTCATCGCCCAGCATCGGAGGGATCAGGTCCGCGGCGGTCGCCGCACCGCCGACCCAGCCGCGCAGCCGGTCCAGCTCGTACAGGACCTTGCTCCGCGTCTCGTCCACGGAGGCCACCCGGGTGCGCGCGGGGGTGGCCGCCAAACGGTCCCGCGCCCGCGTGAGCCGGGCGGCGGCTCCGTGCAGAACCGGAGCCGCCCCCCTGAGACCGGCCAGGAGCCGGTGAACGTCGTCCGCGGAACCGGACTCGGCCGTGAGGATGGACGTGCCGACCCCCTGAAGGCCGGTCAGCACGCCGGTGATCTCGGCCGCCGACTCGGCCAGCCCCCGCACGGTCATGGCGCCGTCACCCATCACGGGCAGGTGGGTGAGCAGCGACCAGTCCGCCCCGCCGGTGAGGCGCCGCGCCTCGGCCGCGTGGCGGTGGGCGTCGGCGAGCGTGACGGCCACCCGGTCGAGATCGCGGGCGCTCATCACCGCGCGCAGGTGCATCAGGGCGTCCCTGGTCGCCTGCAGGTGGTCGCGCACGCTGAGCCCGACATACGCCGACCAGCCCCCGTACGACGCCACGACGAGCACCGGCACGAGGGAGCCGGCGACGAGCCGCCGGCGCCGTCTAGCGTGCACCAGTGGATCGGCGGCGCCGCACGGAGATCAGGACACCGGCGGCTCCGGCGACCAGCAGGGCGCCACCGACCCCTGCCAGCGCGGTCACGGGCGCTCCCGTGAACGGGAGCTGCTTTCCGGCGTGCTGCCCGCCCGCGGGCTTCTCACCGGCAGGCTGGTGACCACCGGCCGCGGGCGCTTCCGCACCCCCGCCTCCGGGACCGCCGTGCCCGCCGTCGTGGCCGACATGGCCATGGTGGTCCGAGTGGTCACCGCCTCCGCCGCCGTCGTCGGCGTTCTCCAGGTGGAGCAGCTTGTCGGCCTTGATGATCTCCTGATCACCATCTGAATCGTGGTGGTTCCTGTCGGCCACCGTGGCGACATGATCGGCATGGTCATCGTGCTTGGCGTCGGGCTCGTTCGTCACGGCGTCGTCGTGCTCCTTGCCGTCCTCGTCATGGCCGTGCTCCTCGCCGTCCTCGTCGTGATGGTGGTGGTGGCACTTCTTGCATTCGCTGGCGTCGCGGGTGACGATGTTGCTCGCCGCCGACTCGTTACCCTGGGCGTCCCGCGCCCTCACGAAATACGAGACGGTGTCGCAGCACCGGCGCTTGTCGAGGTATGTCAGGACATTGCCGGGCACCGTGGCGATCAGGTGGAACGACGGGTCGCCGGCGTAGATGTCGTAGGCGACCACGCCAGGGCGCGGCGGGTAGCCGTCCTCGGGCGGGTCCCACTTCAGCTTGATGAGTTTCTTGGTGATCTGGAAAAGTCTCAGGTTCCTCGGCGCGTTCGGCTGCCGGATCTCAAGGCGGAAGGGCTCCGCGCGCACGACAGGCGTCGAAGCGGTCGGCCCGGTCGGCGCGCTCGCGGCCACCGCCGCGGCGCCCGTTCCCGACCCCATGGCACCGGCCAGGGCCAATGCCAAGAACGTAGGTATAGTGCGTTTCCCAGCCATTCAGGACTCTCCGATGGGCGCGGTTCCGGCTGCGGGAGACATCGCCCGTAAGCCGAGCGGGATGTCGACGCAACCGTTCTACGCACTCAAGCGGAAAGGCGGACACCCGGCGCACCGCTTTTGCGGAACCATCACATGCCATTCCTCCTTCCTTGACCGCGAAAAGCCGTGAAACGCGAAAAAGCCCCCGCCGTGGGAGGGGTGCACGGCGGGGGCTTCTCGCCCGGAAGGCTGGTTCGCGGGGGCGCGGCGCCGCGAGGGGCGCCGCGCGGGACCTCAGCGGCCGACGTTGACCGGGTGGCCGATGGCCAGACCGCTGTCGGTGTCGAAGAAGTGCAGGTTGTGGGTGTCGACCGCCAGCTCGATGTTCTGACCGGGGCGGACGTGGCTGCGCGCGTTGACACGGGCCGTCCACAGCGACTTGTCGCCGACCAGGGGCAGCGCGGCCTCTTCGTCCTCTCCGGAGTCCTGCGCGGCGACGGTGTCCTTGTGCTCGACCGGCGGGGCGTCGATGAGGAACAGGACGTTGATCTCGCTGCCGAGTTCCTCGGTGACCTCCGCGCGGGTCGGGATGCGGGCCCAGCCGCCGGAGCTGCCGTTGGCGGCCGCGGCGTCCTCGAAGTCGGAGGGGCGGATGCCGAGGATGAGCTTCTTGCCGAGGTACTGGTCCAGGCCGGGCTTCTCGGCGAACGTCGAGTCCGGCACCGGCAGCTTGTAGCCGGCGAAGGCCACGGCGGCGCCGCCGTCGCCGCGCACGAGCTCGGCGTTGACGAAGTTCATGGACGGGGAGCCCATGAAGCCCGCGACGAACAGGTTGACCGGGCTGTCGAACAGGTTCTGCGGGGTGTCGACCTGCTGGAGCAGGCCATCGCGCAGGACGCAGACGCGGTCGCCGAGGGTCATGGCCTCGACCTGGTCGTGGGTGACGTACACCGTGGTGACGCCGAGGCGCTCGTGCAGGGTGTTCAGCGAGGCGCGCATCGACACGCGGAGCTTGGCGTCCAGGTTGGACAGCGGCTCGTCCATGAGGAAGGCCTGCGGCTCGCGGACGATGGCGCGGCCCATGGCGACGCGCTGGCGCTGGCCACCGGACAGGGCGGCGGGCTTGCGCTTGAGGTACTGGTCGAGGCCGAGCATCTTGGCGGCCTCCTGGACGCGCTTGGCGATCTCGGCCTTGGGCATCTTCCGCAGCTTCAGGCCGAAGGCGAGGTTCTCCTCGACCGTCATGTGCGGGTACAGCGCGTAGTTCTGGAAGACCATCGCGATGTCGCGGTCCTTCGGCGGCAGGTGGTTGACCACCCGGTCGCCGATGGAGATCTCGCCGCCGCTGATGTCCTCCAGGCCGGCGACCATGCGCAGCGCCGTGGACTTGCCACATCCCGACGGGCCGACGAGCACCATGAACTCGCCGTCCTTGATCTCCAGATTGAGGCCGTTGACGGCCTTCACCCCGCCGGCGTAGATCTTGTCGACGTTGCGCAGAACGATTGATGCCATGGCAGTCCTTCGTGCGTCCGGGTGCCCGCCGGATGTGGATACGTTTTCATGAATCTCATCTGAACCGGACATCTCTGTCAAGCCCCTGTGAAATATAAGCTCTTCACACTCTTCGGATAGGGCCGCTGCCTGGACGATCGATGAAAACCATGATGGAATCGTTTCCATGAAGATGAGCGAGCAGCGCCGCACGACCATCAAGGACGTCGCCGAGGCGGCGGAGGTCGGAGTCGCGACCGTCTCACGCGTGCTGTCCGGCACCGGCTCGTCGAGTCCGGCGACCCGCGAGAAGGTGCTGGCCGCCGCGGCGCGGCTCGACTACCGCCCGAGCGCGCTCGGGCGCAACCTGCGCCGGCGGCGTACGGGCGGCATCGGCCTGCTCATTCCCGACATCACCGACACCTTCTACGCGCGGCTGGCCGACGGCGTGCTCGCCTGCGCGCAGTCCGCCGGCGAGCCGGTGATGATCGGCACCACCGGCGACGACCCCGAGCGTGAGGCCGAGCTCATCGGTTCACTGATCGAAGAGAGCGTGGAGCGCGTGATCGCGGTGCCGTCCGGCGACGGCGAGATGTGGGGCCCGGCGTTCCGCGCCGGTCTCGACGTGGTCTTCGCCGAACGGCCCGTGCGGGGACGCGAAGACGTCCCCGCCGTCGTCACCGACGACCGTTCGGGCGTGCGCACGGCGGTCGAGTACCTCGCCGCGCTCGGGCACCGCCGCGTCGCCTTCCTGGCGCGCCACGGCCAGGAGCAGCGCGTGCGCGCCTTCCGCGAGGCGATGGGCACGCTCGCTCTGCCCGTCGACGAGGAGCTGATCGTACGGGCGCGCGCGACCCGCGACTCGGCGTACGCGGCCGCGGCCGGCCTGCTGCACCACCGGTCCGACCTGACGGCGGTGCTGGCGGGCGGCAACCTGCTCGGCGAGGCCGCCGTCCTCGCCGCCCGGGAGCTCGACGTCCGCGTGCCGCGCGACGTGTCGATGATCATGTTCGACGACGTGCCCTGGGCGGAGCTGTGCTCGCCACCGCTGACGGTGATCTCCCAGCCCGCCCAGGACATGGGCTACCGCGCGGCCGAGCTCGTCCTGCGCCAGGGCCGCCGCACGCGCGGGGTGACCCTGCCGACCGAGCTGATCGTCCGGGGTAGCTGCGGCCCGCGCCGCTAGCCGATCGCCTTCTCGATGGCGCCGGTCACGGCCGGGTCCTCGGGTTCGGTGCGCGGACGGAAGCGCGCGACCACCGCGCCCTCACGGTCGACCAGGAACTTCTCGAAGTTCCACTGGATGTCGCCGGCCTCGCCCTCGGCGTCCGGCGCCTCCACCAGCTCCGCGTACAGCGGGTGGCGGTTCTCGCCGTTGACCTCGGCCTTCTCCAGCAGGGGGAAGTCGACGCCGTAGTTGGTGGCGCAGAACTCCTGGATCTCGGCCGCCGAACCGGGCTCCTGCCCCATGAACTGGTTGCAGGGCACGCCGACGACCGTGAAGCCGCGGTCGCCGTACCGCTCCTGCAACCGGACGAGGCCGGTGTACTGCGGGGTCAGCCCGCATTTGGACGCCACGTTCACCACGAGGACGGCCTTGTCGCCGGCGAGCCGGCCAAACGTCGTCGGCGCGTCGTCCAGCGTGCGCACCGGAATATCCCTAAGACTCATGAAGCCACCCTAATCAGGCGTCCGCCTCGCGCGCGGCTCGCCGTGTGCGAAACCGCTTCCGTCCTTGCTCCACGGGGCCCTCGCCGCGAAACCTCAACCGCGCGGCATTTCCGGATCACGCGGTGATCATCCCCGGCGCGACGCGCGCCAACCGGGGCCCGCGAGACGGCAGAGATGTCCCACCTCGATGGCAAACAACCGTCCGTAGCGTGTCACGGAACGCGGGCGCCGGGCGGGCCACCTATTAGAAACCGCCGTAGAGCACGTCGCGGCGCCTTCCGGGAGACATCTCTGTCTTCAACCGACTCCGGAAAGGCCACGCGGACGTCGCGGCGCCCGAGCCACGGGCGCGCGACGAGAGACGGCCGCCTCGCGCGGCCCCCTCCGCACGCGACCCGATGAATAGGACAGATTTGGACAGTAAACGCGCTATTCATGGCGCCGTCGCGGCCCTCATCGTCACCGCCGTCCTGAACGCGGCGGCAGGTGCGGCACAGGCCCTCACCCGGGCGGACAGCACGGCCGACTCCGTCACGGAGACGGCGGAACCGACGGGCGCACTCGCGACGGCGGCCCACGCCGCCACCGGCACGCCGGCCGAAGCGCAGGCCGGATCACACGCCGATGCACCGGCCCGCGCACAGGCCGACGCGCAGGCCATCGTCACGGCGCCGGCCGTCGTGACACCGGGCGGCATCACCGCACGGGCCACGGAGGCGGTGAGCGCCGTCACCACGGCCCCCGTCACGTCCGCCCAGGCCGCTGCCGCCCACCCGGCCCAGACGGCCGGAACCGTGTCCCCGATGTCCCAGATGGCCCCGGTCCACCCGGTCCACCCGGTCTACGCCGCCTACTCGGCGTACGTGGCGCCGATGACGCAGGGGGCCCAGGCGCACCAGACGACCGGCACATCCGGCGCGATCGGCGCGATCGACACGGCCGAGAACGCGATCGGCGCGATCGGCGACACGGCCGTGAACGCGATCAGCGCGGCCGGGAGCCCGCCCGTCACGGCCACCGCGGCTGCGCCCGCGAGCGTCCCCGCGGCCCACCCGGCCTGGACGCCCGTCCGGCCGGTCTGGACGCGGGCGGGAGCGGTACGGCTACCGTCCGCCCCGGCCCGCGGGCAGGCCGCGCACGCGAGGCTGAGGTCCAAGCCCGCCGCGAAGACCGCGGCGAGGACGCCCGCCAAGGCGAGGTCGGCGAGAAAGGCCCCGGCGAAGGCCGTGCCGAAGGCGGCGGTCGCGCGGAAGGCGGCGCCCTACCGGGTGCACAGCCGCCTCTGGACGACCTCGGCCCGCCCGGCCGTGCGATCGTGGACGCCCACGACGCCCAAGGGCAGGAACAAGGCGATCGCCTATCGCATGGTCACCCAGCGATCCTGGCCGGTGACCCAGTTCCACTGCCTCGACAGCCTGTGGACCAGGGAGAGCAACTGGAACCACAAGGCGCAGAACCCGTCGTCCGGGGCCTACGGCATCCCGCAGGCGCTGCCGGGCGACAAGATGGTCGGCGTCGGTCACGACTGGCGCGTCAACCCGGCCACCCAGATCCGATGGGGGCTCAAGTACATCCGGGGCCGCTACGGCTCGCCCTGCGGCGCGTGGGGCCACTTCCAGTCGCACAACTGGTACTGACCACGAGCGGGAGTGCCCAGGGGAAGGACGCACTCCAGGCGCCCGGGGGGATCACCCCGGGCGCTTCCGTTTCCCCCGGGTGAGCGGCTCAGGACGTGAGCACGAAGGCGAGCGCGCCCGCCGCCACGGCCAGCACGCCGAGCCAGGCGAGCAGCGCGTCCGCGCGGGCGTCCAGGGGAAGGCCCTGGCGCAGCGCCCGGTCGACGCGGTGGTAGCGCACGCCGGTCCGCGCCAGCAGGATCGCGCCGCACAGCGCGGCGAGGATGAACGGGACCGCCGCGCCGCCGTGCCCGAGTTCCCGCCCGGCGACGCCCGCCGCGCCGAGCCCGCCGGCGGCCAGCGTCGCGGCCGTGCGGATCCACGCCAGCAGGGTGCGCTCGCCGTGCAGGCCCGGACGTTCCTCCACCCCGCCGCTCATCTCACGGTCTCCCTCCGCGCCTCAGCCCGCGACGACGATGAGGACGAGCGCGATCAGGGCCACCGCCGCGACCCCGTACCCGAACACGGGGGCCAGCGCGAGCCCGGGCAGCGGCGCCTGGTGCCGCAGGGCCCGCTGGACGTTGCGCCAGCGCGGGTAGGCCAGCACCGCCGCGACCGCGGCGAGGACCACGAGGATGACGGCGAGGGCGGTGCGCATCCAGGGGATGAAGATGCCCCTCGGCACGGCCGCCATCGCCACGCCGCCGGCGCTGAGCGCGAGCGAGGTGCTGAGCCACGTGAGGAACGTGCGCTCGTTGGCCAGCGTGAACCGGGGGTCCGGCTCCCTTCCTTCGACGTCCATGGAATGAGGCTAATTCATGCACATTTCCCCTGGACAAACAGGGTTTTCAGCCTGGGATCAGGTGCATTCCTCGGCGATGGTGCGCACCGTCCGCGCGGTGTCCGTGGCGACCTTCTGCGCCGCGGCCGCCGCCTCCTCGGGGTTGTCGATGTTCAGCTTCTTGAGGCTGTCCGCCAGGCTCTGCAGGGCCTCGTTGAGCGTGGTGTTCCCCGCCGTGCCGGCGACGTCCTCCAGCTTCGCGGCCCCGTCCTTCAGGGCCTTCTCCATCGCCGCGGGATCGCCGGCCACGCCGGTGATCTTCGCACCCATGTCGGCGAGCGTCTTGTTGGCCTCGATGCACGCCTGGGCCTTGTCGACGGTGCTACATCCCGTCAGCACGGTGAATCCGATCGCCGCAACCGCGGCCAGGGGGAGGAATCGCATACGAACAACCCTATCCAAATCGCCTGACAGGGAGGGCTATGCGAAGAGTACGTCCGTCCGAGTGCGACCGGCCCGATCGGTCAACTATTCCTGATCATTTTGTCGCCGCCCAGGGCCAGCAGGAGGAACATATCGAACTGGTGGAGGTTCGACTTGTCCATGCGTTTGATGGCCTCGATGCCGGACCGGGCGGTGTTGATGTGGCCAAGAGCGCTCAGGCGTGTGGCATCGAACGCCGGGTCATAGTCGGCACCGTGCCTGGCTTCCTGAAGCTCGCTGAACGCGCTGGCGAGCACTTCGAGATCAACGGGCACTTTTCCGGTGACCGGGTCGACGAGCAGGAGCCTTACTGGGTTGGGGGGTGTACGACCGGCTGCGATGTCCTCCACCCATCGGGCGGCCTTCTTGAAGTTGCCGTGGGCGTACCAGCGGCCGATCGCCTGCTGGTGCTCGGTCGGCCCCGTCCTGGCGGCGCGCTTCGCGCCATGCTGAACCAGCTCGTGGAAGAGGGCATAGTAGGCGGTCGACGTCGCACGCCGAAGGTAGGCCGTGCGAGGACGCCCGCGTCCAGCGGTACGGCCCGCGAGCATGCCCGCCAGGTGCAGGTAGTCGTCGGCCTTGAAGTCTCGCCTCACGACCCGTCCTGCTGCTGGTCCCGGATCAATGCCTGGTCGATGTCGCTCGTACCGAAGCCGTCCAGCGGTTCGTCCGCACCTGTGCGGGCCTCGTATTCCTCTTCTGTGAAAAGGGCGACGTACACGTGCTCGTCGAGATCGCGTTCGGCGGCGAGCTTGTTCACCTGTCCGCGCAGCGTGTGTGTGAACTCTGCCGACCATCCACCTTCTTCGGGTGCGTCCAGGACGATGACCGCCTTGAGCGCGGGCTCGCCGTCCGCGTCCACATACGGCTCGACCGACGCGTTCTGGATCGCCGGTGAACCCGGAACGGTCACGCCCCGTATCGCTTCGGCCAGCTCGTTCAGGACTTCGTCTCGCCGGTTGACGCTCATGATGACCATCTTCGCACTCCCTGGTGCGCTTGGAGAGGAGGGCGACTAGAGGTTCGCCATCCTGCCATGGCTCTCCCTGACTCGTGGCCTCTTCCCAGGCATTTCCGGACGCTGAGCGAGGAACGCCGGGCGGCGCCGCCGTCGCGCTCCGCAGCCGAACTCCCGGGCAGAGGCCGTCAGTCGCGGGCCAGGGTCGCCTCCTCGTAGTCCAGCTCGCGGGTCACGCGGCGCAGCACCTCGTCGTCGATGCGCCGCTCGTCGCGCATGCGCACCAGCACCGCGCGCTCGGCCTCCAGCATGGCCCGCCGCAGCCTGCTGTACATCGCGCTCGGCGTCTCCTCGCCCTCCGGGCCGGTGCCGCCGCCGAGCCGTTCCCAGGCGCCCATCGCGCGGCGCTCGGCGTGCGCGCGCAGCCGGTCGACCACCTCGGCGTGCGTCTCCAGTACACCGTCGCTCGTCAGCTCGTCCAGCCGGGCCAGCGCCGCCCCGGCCGCCGCCTGCTGCGCCGCCGCCTCCGAGAGGTTGTCGCGGTAGACCTCGGTCTCGCTGGAGACGCGCAGGCGCCGGATCAGCCACGGGAACGACAGGCCCTGCACCAGCAGCGTGCCGATGACGACGACGAAGGTCAGGAAGAGGATCAGGTCGCGGCCGGGGAAGTCGGACGCCAGCGTGAACGCGGCCGCCAGCGACACCACACCGCGCATCCCGGCCCAGCCGATCACCATGATGTGCGAGGCGGGCGGCCGCTCCTCCCGCTCGCGGATCCTGCTGGAGAGCATGCGCGGCAGGTGGGTGCCGGCGAACACCCAGATGACGCGGGCGACGACCGCCGCGGCGAACACGACCACCGCGTACCCCGCCACCCGCCACGGGTCCTGCCCGGCGAGCCCCTTGAGGATGAGCGGGAGCTGCAGGCCGATGAGCAGGAAGACCACGATCTCCAGCAAGAAGTCGAGCACCTTCCACACCGAGTACGACACCACCCGGGTGCCGTACGTCGTGCGGTTCATCCGGTGGCCGATGTAGACCCCCACCACCACGACGGACAGCACCCCCGAGGCGTGCACGGCCTCGGCCGCGAGGTAGGAGGTGAAGGGGATCAGCAGCGAGATCGCGTTCGTGATCAGCGGATCGCGCACCCGCTTCATCAGCCAGCCGAAGGCGAGCGCCAGCACCAGGCCGATGACCAGCCCCACCCCGGCCGCGTACAGGAGCTGCCCGGCGGCGCTGAGCAGCGTCACGCCCACCCCGCCGGAGACGATGCCCACCCCTCCGACGGCCGCCACCGCGACGCGGAAGGCCGTCAGCGCGGTGGCGTCGTTGAACAGGCTCTCCCCCACCAGGATGGTGATGAGCTTGCGGGGCAGGCCGAGCCTGCGGGCCACCGCGACCGCCGCCACCGCGTCCGGCGGCGCCACGATCGCGCCCAGCGCGAAGGCCGCCGCGAGCGGCAGGCCGGGCACCATGGCGTACGTCAGCAGGCCGATCACCGCGGCGCTGAACAGCACCAGCCCGACCGACAGCAGCGCCACCGGGCGGCGCAGGTCGCGCAGGCGCAGGTAGGAGCTGTCCAGGGCCGCCGAGTACAGCAGCGGCGGCAGGAAGACGAAGAGCACGATCTCGGGGTCCAGCTCGTACTCGGGCATGCCCGGGACCCGCGCCGCGATCAGCCCGATGACGAGCCCGGCGAGCACGAGCAGCAGGGGCACCGACCAGCCCCGCCAACGGGCGAAGGCCGCGACCGCCACCGCGCACGCCGGGAGCAGCACGAGCTGGAGGACCGTCGTTACATCCATGATCCGAAGGATAAGTGGGAATCACGCGCGAGACAGCTCGTCATCAGGGCGACGGCCTCGTACGGCCGCACGCCCCCGCGCCGCACGCCGTCAGCGCGCCGGCGAGGAACGCGCCCCTCTCACCGGCCGGGCCGCGCGCGCCCGCGGGCGCCGCTCACCACTCACGGCCCTTCTCCTCGGAGTACGGGCGCCCGCTCTCTTCCGGCCGGGGACGGCCCGCCTCCGGGCGCGCCCGTTCCCCCGTGCTGTTCATCGCGTCGGGGACGTAGGGCCGCGAGAGCTGCGGATCCGTGTGTTCCATGGGGTGCTGGCCGATCGCGCCGAGCCCGAGCGGGTCCGCCGGATCGACGGGCACCTGGCCCTGCCGCGGGGTCCCCCAGTCGTATCCGGAGGGGTCCGCGGGCGCCTGGTAGCCCGGGTCCGGGTGCCCGCCGGGCGGGGATCCGTAGGGCAGGGAGTCGTTCACGATGAGGTTCTCCCTCGGCACGACGTCCCCCGGGTCGGCGCCGTAGCGCGCCCCGCCGTACTCGTTGGAAGGCGGGTACTCCGTCGAGTCGGCGTAGCCGGGGCGGCCCGAATAGTCGAGCGGAGGCGTGCCGTAGCCGCCACCGCCGAACGCGTCGCCGGGCTCGCCGCCGCGGCCGTAGCCGCCGGGCCGGGACTCGCCCGCCGCACCGTACCCGGCCGGGGGGTAGTCCCCCTGGGGCGCGTACTCGCCCGTGGGGCCGTACTCGCCCGTGGGACTGTACTCGCCCGTGGAGCCGTACTCGCCGCGCGGGGCCGCCGGGCCGGGCGTGAGCTGCTCGGCCGGGAAGCTGTAGCCGGTCGGCGGCGTGAAGTCGGGGTTGACCCCGGTGTCGGACGAGGCGCCCGGGTCGGGGTACTGGGCTCCGTACTGCGGGGAGCCCGCGTGGTCGGGACGGCCGCCGTACTGGGCCGGTCCGCCGGGCTCGGGGGCGCCGCGGTACTGCGGAGATCCGTAGTCAGAGGGCGCGGCCGGGTCGGGGTACGCCGGACGCGCGCCGTACTCGGGCTGCGGCGCGGCGGCCCCCCGGCCGTACTCGGGCGCGCGGCCGTAGTCGGCGGACGGCTCGTGCTCGGAGGCGGGCGCGCGGCGGGCCTGGGGCTCGCCGTACCCGGGCGGGACGCCGTAGTCCCCCACGCCGGGCGGGATGGCCTGCGGGCCGGTGGTGGGCATGGGCACGCCCCCGGGGAACTCGGCGGGCGACGGCGGGGCCTGCGGCGGAACGGGGTGGGCGGCCCGGTCACGGAAGTCGGCCTGCGGGTGCTCGCCCTGTGGCGGGACGTCGGCGGGACGGCCGCCGGAGGCGACCAGCTTGTCCGGGGCGGGCGCCGCGCCGCGCGCCACGAGGACGTCCTTCGGGCCGTGCGCGGGCACGGGGGCGTCCTGGTCCTGCGGGCCCCCCCTCCCCTGCGCGTACGCCGGGTCGTTCCGGTAGTCGTCCTGGTCGTCGGCGTAGGACTCCTGGTAGGACTCGCCGTAGGAGTCCTCGTAGGCGTCGCCGTAGGACATGGCCTGGGTGTACTCGCCGTCGTCGGGCGCGCCGGCGGGGCGGGCGTACTGCCCGGTGCCCGGGTACTGGCGGTACTCGGCGTACTCGCCGTCGTCGGCGTAGTCCCCCTCGTCCCCCTCTTCCCCGTCGTCCTGGTGTCCGGGGTGCTCGCCTTCGTGGCCCTCGGCGTATTCGCCGCCCGCGTCGGCGTACCCCTCGTCCAACGTGTCGAGGAGACGTCCGACGTCCTCCATGGGCATGCGGAAACTGGCGGTGCACATCTCGCCCCGCCACAGGCTGAGAACAAGCGTGCCGTCGTGCCAGGTGACCCGGAGGACACGCTCCTGGCCCCGGGCGTCGAAGAACACCTCACCGAACGATGGCAGTGGGACAACTTCCGACATGGCAGACATCGTGCTTTAACCAGCCTTTATTCGTCCACTCAACCTCAAGAAACCCTACCGAACCGTGAACGCCACCGTCATGGCAGACCCCATGGGCCACTCTTGGCGCATGTGCCGCCGGAACGGAGGCGTAAGGTAGATCGTCATTGACCCCCCAGAACCGGTGCGGCAAGTCTGCCACGCGAAGAGCCGTCCGGCTTCCGGAATGCCGAGATGCACCCGGAACGCACCGCGAGTCGCGGGACCGGTCCAGGCACCGCGACCCCTCCGGGGCGGGTAGCGTTGCGTGTCGTGCTCGACGACTCCCTCGACCCCGTGGACACCTCGGATCCCTCGGACATCTCCGGCGCCTCAGGCACCGCGGCCGCGACCCGCTCGGCGTACGACGCCGGGGACGGCCACGATGACTTCGACGACGAAGGCGCCTTCGAGGACGACCTGGAGGAAGAGGAAGAGCTTCCGCCCGTCGAGCAGTTGCTCGCCGCGGCCGTCACGGGGGTCGGCGGCGCCGAGCGTCCCGGCCAGGTGAAGATGGCGCAGGCCGTG
Organism: Sphaerisporangium sp. NPDC051011; assembly: GCF_040653595.1. NCBI lineage: Bacteria > Bacillati > Actinomycetota > Actinomycetes > Streptosporangiales > Streptosporangiaceae > Sphaerisporangium > Sphaerisporangium sp. NPDC051011. The sequence goes on from NZ_JBFAGG010000001.1 coordinate 262,345, forward strand.
CGGCACGCCATCGAGAGCGACGAGCACGTCGCCGTCCAGGCCGGCACGGGCACCGGCAAGTCGCTGGCGTACCTCGTGCCCGCGATCCGCCACGCCATCGAGTCCGACAGCGCCGTGGTCGTCTCCACCGCCACCATCGCCCTCCAGCGCCAGCTCGTCGACCGCGATCTGCCCCGCCTTTCGGAGGCCCTGGCCGATTACCTACCCCACGAACCACAGTTCGCCATCCTCAAAGGCAGGCGAAACTATCTATGCCGCTACAAAATCACCGCCGCGTGGCCGGACGACGAGGACGACCAGCTCTTCGACCCGCGCGAGGTCAGCGCCACCGGCCGCATGGTGCAGCGCATCCAGGAATGGGCCGAGGAGACCGAGACCGGCGACCGCGACGAGCTCGTGCCCGGCGTCAACGAGCAGGCGTGGCGGCAGTTCTCCGTCACCGCCCGTGAGTGCCTCGGCGCGCAGCGCTGCCCGAGCGGCGCCGAGTGCTTCGCCGAGCGCGCCCGTGAGCGCGCGGGCCAGGTCGACGTCGTCGTCACCAACCACGCGCTGCTCGCGATCGACGCCATGGAGGAGTTCGCCGTCCTCCCCGAGCACGACGTCGTCATCGTGGACGAGGCGCACGAGCTCGTCGACCGCGTGACGAGCGTGGTCACCGACGAGCTGTCGGAGGTCTCCGTAGCGACCGCCGTCCGCCGGGTCGGACGGCTGATCGAGCAGGCCGTCGCCGACCGCCTCCAGGAGGCCGGCGAGGACCTGAAGGCCCTGCTCGCCGCCGCTCCGCCCGGCCGCATCGACCAGATGCCCCAGGTGCTCGGCATGACGCTGTCGCTGGTGCGGGACTCCGCGTGGGCGTGCATCACCGCGATGGGCCCGCGCGGCGGCGACATGTGGGGCGGCGGCAAGAACGACGACCCCGAGAAGGCCGGGCAGCGCAAGGCCGCGTTCACCGCCCTGGACGAGGTGCACGACACCGCCGTCCGCATCCTGGAGGCGTTCGGCGGCGACTCCGAGGTCGACCGGGCCGAGGTCGTGTGGCTCGACGGGGCGACCGACCGCCGTCCCCCGGTGCTCAGGGTCGCGCCGCTGAGCGTCGGCGGCATGCTGCGCGACAAGCTCTTCGCCGACCGCACCGTGATCCTCACCAGCGCCACGCTGGCCCTCGGCGGCACGTTCGACGGCATGGCCCGCCAGTGGGGTCTCGGCCCCGCCCGCGCCGACCAGGCCGACCATGCCGATCATGCCGCACCTGCCGCCCCGGCCGAGAAGACCGACTCCGGGCAGAAGCGCAAGCCGTGGACCGGCCTCGACGTCGGCTCGCCGTTCGACCACGCCCGCAGCGGCATCCTCTACATCGCCAAGCACCTGCCCCAGCCCGGGCGCGACGGGCTTCCCAAGGAGTACCTGGACGAGATCACCGAGCTCATCGAGGCGGCGGGCGGGCGCACGCTCGGCCTGTTCTCGTCCATGCGCGCCGCCAAGGCCGCCACCGAGGCGCTGCGCGACCGCCTGGACACGCCCCTGCTCTGCCAGGGGGACGACTCGACGTCCCTGCTGGTCAAGCAGTTCGCCGAGGACCCGGCCACGTGCCTGTTCGGCACGCTGTCGCTGTGGCAGGGCGTCGACGTGCCCGGCCCGTCCCTGAGCCTGGTGATCATCGACCGCGTGCCGTTCCCCCGGCCGGACGACCCACTGGCGTCGGCCCGGCAGCGGCACATCGCGGCCAGGGGCGGCAACGGGTTCATGGCCGTCGCCGCCACCCACGCGGCGCTGCTCCTCGCCCAGGGCGCGGGGCGGCTGCTGCGCAGCCAGAACGACAAGGGCGTCGTCGCCGTCCTCGACCCCCGCCTCGCGACCGCGCGCTACGGAAGCTTCCTGCGCGACTCGCTGCCGCCGTTCTGGACCACCAGCGACCCGCAGAAGGTGCGCGCGGCCCTGCGCCGGCTGACCTCGGCCGCCTCGTAGGACGGCCAGGGCGCGCCGGGCGTGCGCGCCGGGCGGCTAGGTGCGCGCGTCCCCGGGCGGGGTCTTCGCGTCGGCCATGGTGAGATACGGCCCGAGCGAGGGACGCTTCGGGTCCACCGCGTCGCCCGAGGACCTGCCCCGCAGCCGTCGGCCCACCCACGGCAGCAGGTGCTCGCGCAGCCAGAGCCGGTCCTCGCGCAGCTTCACCCGGCGGTCTACACGCTCGCGCGGCGGCCAGGTGTAGCGCCAGTCGTCCTCGGACGGGACGCCGAGCACCTCGCACACCTTCGCGGCCACCAGGCGGTGACCCTCGGCGTTCATGTGCAGGCGGTCCTCGCTCCAGGCACGCCAGTCGCGCAGGGACTGCATCGACCACTGGTCCACCACCCGGCACCCGTACAGGTCGGCGATGGAACGTACGTGCAGGTAGAACGTGGCGCAGCGGCCCCGGACGTGGCGCATCAGCGGCGTGTCGCGCGGGTCCACGCCGGTGAACAGCACGACCTCGGCGCCCATGGCGCGCAGGTCGCGGACGGCGCGGGCGAACGTCTTGGCCATGCGGTCCGGGTCGCCGCCGGGGCGCAGCAGGTCGTTGCCGCCGGCGCAGAAGGTGATCAGATCCGGCTTCAGCTCGACGGCGGCCGGCACCTGGTGCTCGACGATCTGCTCCAGCAGCTTGCCGCGCACGGCGAGATTGGCGTAGCGGAAGCCGGGCTCCAGCGCGGCCAGGCGCTCGGCGACCCGGTCGGCCCAGCCGCGGAAGTGCCTGTCGTGGCCCGGGTCGTTGAGGCCCTCGGTGAAGCTGTCGCCGATCGCGACGTAGGAGGTGTACGTCACGCGCCCTCCTCGGCGATGGCGCGCAGGGCCAGCTCGTAGGAGCGCAGGCCGAACCCGGCGATCGTGCCCGACGCCACGGCCGCGACCACCGAGGTGTGGCGGAACTCCTCGCGGGCGGCCGGGTTGGAGATGTGCACCTCGATCAGCGGGGCCGTGCGCTGGGCGATCGCGTCGCGCAGCGCGTACGAGTAGTGGGTGAAGGCGGCCGGGTTCAGCACCACGGGGATCGCGCCGTCGGCGGCCTCGTGGATCCAGCCGACCAGCTCGGCCTCGTCGTCGGTCTGCCGGACGTCCACCGACAGCCCGAGCTCCCGCCCCGTCCGCCGGCACAGCGCCTCGAGGTCCTCGAACGTCTGCGCGCCGTACACATCTGGCTCGCGCGTCCCCAGCCGCGACAGGTTGGGGCCGTTGAACACGAACACTGTCCTCATCGAACCGTCCTCATCGAACCGGGCCTCACCGAACCGGGCCTCATCAAACCGGGCCTCACCGCACCGGGCTCATTCAACCGGGCTCGCCGCTCTTCTCTCCCCCACACGGCCGTCCGGGCGCCGTGCCCGTCCCTGCCGCCTGCCGCCGGCGCGCCTCCGCGGTCACCGGGCGATCTGGCCGTAGGCCGCCTCCAGGAGTTCCTCCGGCGGGTCCTCCAGCCGGGTGACCTTCGCGACGTCGTCCAGGATCACGAACCGCCGCTTGGCGCCGCGGTTCTTCTTGTCGACCCGCATGTGGTCGCGCAGCTCCGGCCAGGCCTCGCGGCGGTAGGCGGTCGGCAGGCCCACCGACGTCAGGATCGAGCGGGTGCGCTCGACCAGGTCCGCCCCGGCGTGCCCGGCCAGCCGGGACAGCTCCGCGGCGTACACCATGCCGATGGACACGGCCTCGCCGTGCCGGATGTGGTAGTCCTCGACCCGCTCGATCGCGTGAGCCAGCGTGTGGCCGTAGTTGAGGATCTCGCGCAGGCCCGACTCGCGGAGATCCGCCCCGACGACGTCGGCCTTGACCTGGATCTTGCGCTCGATCAGGGCGCGGGTGTGGCGGCCCTCGGGCAGGCGGGCGCCCTCGGGGTCGTCCTCGATCAGGAGCAGGATCGTCGGGTCGGCGATGAAGCCGCCCTTGATGATCTCGGCGAGCCCGGCCACGTAGTCGTCGCGCGGGACCGACACCAGGGTCGCGAGATCGCACAGGACCCCGGCGGGAGGATGGAACGCGCCGACCAGGTTCTTGCCCTCGGCGGTGTTGATGCCCGTCTTGCCGCCCACGGCGGCGTCGACCATGCCGAGCAGCGTGGTCGGCATCTGGACGACCTCGACCCCGCGCAGCCAGGTGGCGGCGGCGAACCCGGCGAGGTCGGTGGTGGCGCCGCCGCCGACGCCCACCACGGCGTCCGACCGGGTGACGCCGTAGCGGCCGAACGCCGACCACAGCTCGGCCGCGACCTCGACGGACTTGGCGGACTCGCCGTCCGGCACGGGCAGCTCGACCACGGTGTACCCGGCCGACCGCAGGACGCCGCAGACCGGGCGGGCGATCTCCGGCAGGCCGGCGGGGTGGACCACCGCGACCGTGTGCACGCCCGCGCCGAACAGGCCGGGCAGCTCGGCGAGCACGCCGGTGCCGACGACCACGTCGTACGGACGGTCGCCCTTGACGGTGATGCGGGTGCTGGTCACGCCTGGAGCCCCTTGACGATCTCGTCGGTGATGTCCTCGGGAGTGCGCCCGTCGGTCGCCACGATCAGGGACGCCAGCCGCTCGTAGATGGGGCGGCGCTCGTCCATGAGCTGCTTGAGGCGGCTGCGCGGGTTCAGCACCAGCAGCGGGCGCGCCTGGGCGAGCCCGACGCGCTGCACGGCGTCCGCGAGGCCGACCCGCAGGTAGACCACCGGGTGCCCGGCGAGCAGGCCCTGGGTGGCCTCGCTGAGGATGGCGCCGCCGCCGAGCGACAGCACCCCGGCGTGCTCGGCGAGCGCGCGGCGCACGGCCTCGGCCTCGAGCTCGCGGAAGCGGTCCTCGCCGTCGTCCACGAAGATGTCGGAGACGGGCTTGCCCGCCGTGGCCTCGACGTCGGCGTCGGTGTCGCGGAACGACGTGCCGAGCCGGTCGGCCAGCAGGGCGCCGACGGTCGACTTGCCCGACCCCGGCGGGCCGATCAGCACCGCCCTGGGCGTCGTGCGGTCGTCGCCGGGTGCAGGAGAGGTCACTTGATCACCATAGACGAGAGGTAGCCGGACACGTTGCGGGCGACCTCCTCCACGGAGTCGCCGCCGAACTTCTCGACGGCCGCGTCGGCGAGCACCAGCGCGACCATCGCCTCAGCGACGATACCGGCGGCCGGGACGGCGCACACGTCCGACCTCTGGTTGATCGCCTTGGCGGGCTCTCCGGTGAGGACGTCCACCGTGGACAGGGCGCGGGGCACCGTGGAGATCGGCTTCATGGCGGCGCGGACCCGCAGCGGCTCGCCGTTGGTCATGCCGCCCTCGACGCCGCCCGCGCGGTTGGTGACGCGCCGGACGCCCTCGGCGGTGTTCTCGATCTCGTCGTGGGCCTGCGAGCCCCGGCGGCGCGCGGTCTCGAACCCGTCGCCCACCCCGACGCCCTTGATCGCCTGGATGCCCATGAGGGCCGCCGCGAGGCGCGCGTCCAGGCGCCGGTCCCAGTGGACGTAGCTGCCCATGCCGGGCGGCAGCCCGTACGCCACGACCTCGACGACGCCGCCGAGCGTGTCGCCCTCCCTCTTGGCCGTGTCGATCTCTTCGATCATGGCGGCGGCGGCCTCGGAGTCCAGGCAGCGGACGGGATTCTCGTCGATCGCCGCCAGGTCGCCGGGGCCCGGGATCACGTCGGGGGGCGCCTCGACGGAGCCGATGCCGATCACGTGGCTGACGATGTCGACGCCGAGCGCCTGCTTGAGGAAGTTCCGGGCGACCTGGCCGAGCGCGACGCGGGCCGCCGTCTCACGGGCGCTGGCGCGGTCCAGCACGGGGCGGGCGTCGTCGAAGCCGTACTTCTGCATGCCCGACAGGTCGGCGTGGCCGGGGCGGGGACGCGACAGCGGGGCGTTGCGGGCCTGCGCGGCGAGCAGGTCGGGGTCGACCGGGTCGGCCGCCATCACCGTCTCCCACTTGGGCCATTCGGTGTTGCCCACGCGGATCGCCACCGGGCTGCCCAGCGTGCGGCCGTGGCGGACGCCACCGACGATGGTCACCTCGTCCTGCTCGAACTTCATGCGCGCGCCCCGGCCGTACCCCAGCCGGCGCCTCGCCAGAGCGTCCTGAACATCGGCGGTCGTCACCGCGACTCCGGCGGGCAGCCCTTCGAGGATGGCGACGAGCTCGGGGCCATGGGACTCGCCTGCGGTCAACCAGCGCAACATGATGACAAGTCTTCCATGCACCGCCCACTGCCCTCACCCACCTCCCGGCGAACCCGGCGCCCTGCTCCGGGGCGGTGCCGGTGGCCGTTCCGGCTAGCGGAAGGTGGCGGCCAGGGCCCCGAGGAGGATGAACGGGCCCAGGGGGAAGTGGGTCTTGGCGGTGGCGCGGCGGGTGAGGAGCAGGGTGACGGCGTACAGGGCGCCGAGGAACTGGCCCGCGAGCGCGCCCACGAGCCACGCGTCCAGGCCGAGGGCGCCGGTGAGCATGCCGACGAGCCCGGCGAGCTTCACGTCCCCGAAGCCGAGCGCGTCGGGCCGGACGAACCACATGATCGCGTACGCCCCGGTCAGCGCAAGGCCGCCGAGCAGCCCGCCGGCGAGGTGCCCCGTGGGGACCAGCAGGACCGCGAGGATCGGGTAGGACGGCAGCGTGATCGCGTCCGGCAGCCGCCGCGTACGCCAGTCGATCACCGCGAGCGCGCACCCCGCGAGCGCCGCGTACAGCCAGGCGGCCAGCTCCCACGAACCCGCGAACCTCCAGGCCACCAGCGCGCAGACGACGGCGACGCCCGTCTCGGCGACGGGCGGCCACGCGGGCCGGGGGACGGCGCGCACCATGCCACGGAACGCGCGCCGCGCCTCTTCCCTGGAGGCCCGCCGCGTCGCACCATGATCGAGCCGCGCCACGTCCTGGTGTACGTCCGCCGGATCCTCCGGGGCGAGGTCGGCCGCTTCGTGCCGGTCCGCCTCAGGGCCCTCCGGCGTCGGCTGGGCCGGGGTCCGGACGGTGAGGTCTTCGGACGGGCCGAAGCCGTTCGCCAGGGCGCGGATGTACGGCCCGGCGAGGAGACCCAGGAGGGCGGCTCCGGCGACGATGAAGCTCACACGCCGACCCTAGCCGCCGCGGCCCCTGGCGATCAGCCGTTGTCGCGGCGCAGGCGGCGGAACAGGCCGCGCCTGGCGGTGGGGATGCGCGCGACGGTCACGTCGGCGTGTGCAGCCAGCCCGCGCAGCAGGGCCTGCACGCCGTCGCCGTCTCCGGTGGTCCCGCCGATGGAGGCCAGGGCGCGCAGGACCCCGCCCTCGATCGCGAACGGCACCGGACCGGCGACGTCGATCATCACGGCGGCGGCGTCCTCACCCAGCGCGGCCCGGCAGACCTGTGGGGTGGCCGCCTGGATCGGCCGCGCGTCGGCGCGCCACAGCCGGAGCGACTCGGCCCCCGTGAACGCCGGCACCGCCTTCCTGCCGTCGGCGCCCACCAGGACCGGCAGCGCCATCTCGCTTTCCTTCTCCCGCCGGAGGCCGTTCTCTGCGACCTCCGACTCGGTCAGGAGCGCCACCACGGGGACGAGCAGGCGCGCGGTGCTCAGGGCGGTCGCCACCTCGGCGGCGCCACCGGTCCCGGCGGCGTACGCGGCCAGCGCGGCGGCCACCGACGGGTCGGCGCGACCGTCGTCGTCGGGAAGCAGCGGCTGCGGAATGCTCGGCACGACCCGCGAGCCTACCCGCCGCCACGGCACGCTCACGCCACGAGACCCGCCCGGTCTCCCGTCAGCTCAGGTCGGCGATGGCGGCCACGGGGCCGCCGCCCGAGGGGCCCTGGTGGACGGCGGCCACCGAGACGAAGACGGCCGGGTCGCCGGTGACACCGGCGGCGACGCCGCCGACCGTGGCCTTGATCTGGCGGTGCCAGTGGACGTCGGAGTCGTCGAGCATGATGTTCCTGCGCCCGCGCACCCGGCCACTGGGATCGGCCTCGCACTTCATGAACACGTTGACGAGCCGGCCGCCGAGGTCGCTCGGGTGCGGGCGGTCGGGCAGGTCGATGCCGCTGGCGCGGATCGCCTCCCAGATGCCGTCCGCGTCCAGGGCGTCCTTCATCACGCTGTGCCCGATGCGGTACCGGCCGCCGATGCCGCGGACGTTGCCGACGACGACGATCTGCGCCCGGTCCAGCTCGACGCCGGACGAACACGAGGCGACGCTGGAGTAGAGGGAGAGGTCGCGGTGGATCTGCTCGGCGCTCGGCATCTCGATCTCGCCGAGCGCGACGGCGATGCCGAGGGCGGTCGTGGAGTTGGAGATGTCCATGGAGGGGCCGGTGTCCTCGATGACGACGTCCTGCCCGCGCGACTTGGCGTCGGTGATCGTGGCGAGGGTGAGCAGCGGGGTCTTGGTCTGCACGTAGTGGACGTCGGCCGGGTCCTCGATCCCGGCGATCTTCATGGCCTCCCGCACGCCGGCGGCGACCTTCTCGACCATCGCGGGGCGGCCGATGTCCTCGGGGAGGATGACGTCGCTCATCGCGACGCCGACCGAGACGCGCGGCTCCTCGGACGGCTCGACGGTGGCGGGGTCGACGGAGGCGAAGATCGTGGCGTGCGGGCTGAGCACGCCGTCGGTGCCGCCCGACCACACCAGCGGCACCTGCGCGACCTCCTCGGGCTTCCGCGTTCCCTTGGCGATCAGGACCTCGCGGAAGGCGCGGTCGGCCAGGATGCGGGTGTAGTCGTTGACGCCGCCGTTGCCCTCGGTCTTGCCGATCACGGCGAGCACGCGGTCGGCCTCGATCACGCCGTCGTCGATGAGCTTCTCCAGCCCGGAGGCGTCGGTGACGCTCTCGATGGCGACCTTGCGCACCTCGATCGGATCCGGCATATCTCTTTCCTCTCCTATCTTCCGGTCACCGCCCGGTCACCGCGCGCGGGGCCGGTCGTTCCTTCACGGCCGGACGTTCCCGGCCGGCATGTCCATCACTCCCGTCGCGGGCTCCGGGCTCGGGGACGCGGCTCACGGCCCGGTCCCGTCCACGATCGTCCCGGCCCGAAGCTATCCACACCGGAGTCCGGCCTCATTGGCTACTATTGCCCACTGATTCCGGTTTCTTCGGAGCATTTCGCCGAATAAGATCCGGCCATACCACCATTTACCACCCCGCAGGTATATCGATTCGACGGAGACGCCGCCCGGGGCGCGGATTCCTCGCGCCCGCGGTGCGTCACGATGCAGAATCGGGGGCGTGGAGTCCCAGAAACTGGAGCGCGACGAGGTCGCCGCCGCCATGTCCGCACGCCGCGAGCTCGGCCCCCAGTACGAGCTCGAACTGGCCGAATCCCTGGTCGACCGAGTGAACGCGGTCATCGACGCCAGGCTGGCCGCCCGGCCGAGGCGCCAGGGTCCCGACTGGGCGCAGATGGCGCTCGGTCTCGGGTCGCTCGCACTGTCGGTGCCCCTGACGTTCGCCGTGGTGCTGAACACCTCGAGCACTTTTGCGCTGCTGCTCGTGTTCGCGCTCATCGCGGCCGTCAACTTCGCGTACGCGATCACCAGGACCGGCGGGCGCGACAACAGAAAGTGACGGCCGTCCCGCCCGGGCGCACCCCCATCCCTTCACTCCCTGAGTGCTAAATCGTTCCACATCCCATTATGTCGCCAAAGTCCGACTTTTTCTGAAAATATTTCGCGGCGGGAGGCAACCTCCCGTCGCTTTTTCGTGTCTGATCGGGTTGACGGGTAGTAAACAATCCGCAAAGGACGACGATGAAGCGAAAAGTCGCAGCAATCGCCCTCGCGGCCGTGACCACGCTGGGCGTGACGGCGGGGCCCTCGGCCGCCGGCACGGCCACGGCACAGCCCGGCGGGAAACAGCCCGGTACCGGGCAAGGCGCGGCGAAGAGCGTGTCCGGCACGGTAACCCTCATCACGGGCGACCGGGTGACGGTGTCCGGATCGCCGGACGACGCGAAGGCGTACCAGGTCCGGCCGGGGGCGGGGCGCAAGGCGTCCTTCTCGATCCAGAAGTACGCCGGGCACGTGTACGTGATCCCGTCGGACGCGGCCCCCCTCATCGGCAAGGGCCTGGTCGACCGGCGGCTGTTCGACGTCACGCAGTTGCTGGCGTGGGGCTACGACGACGCGCACCGCGCCGACATCCCGATCATGACGCAGGGCGGCGCGGCGCCGAAGGCGGCCAAGGCCGGGCGCACCCTGGACGACGTCGGCCTGGCGGCGTCCCGCGTGCCGAAGGCGCAGGCCGCCACCGTCTGGGACGGCCTGCGGCCCGGCACGGCCGCCAAGTCGCTCACGGCCGGCGTGACCAAGCTCTGGCTCGACGGCAAGCTCTCCTACCTGCTGGACAAGAGCGTCCCGCAGATCGGCGCGCCGGAGGCCTGGAAGACGGGCCTGACGGGCAAGGGCGTGACCGTCGCGGTCCTCGACACCGGCTACGACCCAAACCACCCCGACCTCAAGGGAGTGGTCACCCAGTCCGCCAACTTCTCCGACGAACCCGACACCAGCGACGACGTCGGCCACGGCACCCACGTTGCGTCCATCATCGCGGGCTCGGGCGCGGCGTCGGGCGGCAGGTACAAGGGCGTCGCGCCCGAGGCCAAGATCGCCGTCGGCAAGGTCGGCGGGGCCTTCGGGATCGCCGAGTCGGCGCTGATCGCCGGCATGGAGTGGGCCGCGACCGAGGTCAAGGCTCCGGTGGTCAACGTCAGCATCGGCGGGCCGGACGGCCCGGACGTCGACCCGGTCGAACAGGCGGTGAACACGCTGAGCGAGCGGACCGGCACGCTGTTCGTCATCGCGGCGGGCAACTCGGGCGTGCCCGGATCGGTCGGCAGCCCGGGCACCGCCGACGCCGCGCTCACCGTCGGCGCCGTCGACGGGAACGACCGTCTCGCGGCGTTCTCCAGCCAGGGCCCGCGCGTGGGCGACCGCGCCGTCAAGCCCGACATCACCGCGCCGGGCGTGGCGATCACGGCCGCGGGGGCCGCGGGGACCACGCCGGAGCAGTACGTGGCCTACAGCGGCACCTCGATGGCGACCCCGCACGTCGTGGGCGCCGCCGCGATCCTGGCCCAGCAGCACCCGGACTGGACGGGGGCGCGCCTCAAGGCCGCGCTGATGGCCTCGGCCAAGCCCGGCACGGACCTGACGCCGTACCAGCAGGGCACCGGCCGGGTCGACGTGGCGAAGGCCGTCACCCAGACGGTGGTGGCCGACACCCCGAACGCCTGGGCCGTCGTGCGCTGGCCGGGAAGCGGCCCGGCCGTCACCAAGGAGATCACCTACACCAACACCTCGTCCGCGCCGGTGGACCTCGCGCTGGCCGAGGACGGCCCGTTCACCCTCTCCGCCGACCACCTCGCGGTCCCCGCGGGCGGCAGCGCGTCGGTGACGCTGACCCTGGCCTCCGGGCTGACCGCCGGCGCCTACCCCGGCGTCGTCACCGCGACGGCGGACGGGGTGACCGTGCGCGGCCTGGCGGGCGCGTACGTCGAGCCGGAGTCCTACGACGTGACGCTGAAGGCGACCGGCAGGGACGGCCAGCCCCTCGACGACGCCTTCGCCACGTTCTACAACCTCAAGTCCGGCGATTACAACGATCTGCGCTTCACCGGCGGGGTCGCCACGGCCCGCCTGCAGCCCGGCGAGTGGAAGCTCATCGCCGAACTGCAGGAGGAGAACGCCTACACCTTCACCCACCGCACGGTGACGGTCGGCACGCATGACGAGACCGTGACACTGGACGCCCGCAAGGCGAACCCCGTCACGTTCTCGCTGGACGACCCGGCGGCCACGCGCTCAGAGTTCATCCAGATCAACACGCGCATGAAGGACGGCGACTCGGCGTACGAGAGCTTCTTCGCGAACGCGGCTCCGCAAGGCTGGAACGCCTACCTGCTGCCCTCCCGGGAGCCGAACCTCGACTACCTGTCGCGAACGGTGTGGGAGAAGGGCTCGCCCGTGACGAGCCGGTACGACCTGGCGGACTACCGCAAGGGCGGCCTTCCCGCCGACCCGGGCGGCCGGTTCAGGAAGGCGGACCTGGCGAAGATCACGACCACCTTCCGCGCGCAGGACGTCGCCGCCCCCGCCGAGTTCGACCGGGTCGCGAACCTGCCCGGCCAGTCGTTCATCCTCCGCGGGCTGTCGTCGTCGGCCGTGACGGTTCCCGGCAAGCTCACCAACTACGTGACCCCCGGGACCGAGATGTCGTGGAACGGCGCCCTCGCGCACGACCTGGGGGCCTACATCCTCGCCGACGCGGCGGCACACACCGTGCGGCGCGGGAACGCCTCCGAGGTGTGGAACGCCGCGGCCATCGGCCCGTCCGCGCCTCCGGTGCTGCGGTTCGAGGACGAACTGCTCTACGTCCTCGACGGCCTGTTCAGCGACCGCGCCGCCGGCCGCCGGGGCTGGGACAGGAACGTCACGGGGACCGCGAGCCTCAGCAAGGACGGCACGGTCCTGCAGAGCATCAGGCTGGACGGCTGCGTCTTCGGCGGCATGTGCGCGCTGCTGACGACGGTCCCGGCCGCCGAGGCGACCTACACGGTGAACGTGTCGGCCCGGCGCTCGGTCCCGTACTCCACGCTGGCGACGGCGGTCGACGCGTCCTGGACGTTCAGGTCGGCGCACACGGCCGACGTGTCGGCGCTCCCGGTTCCCGCCGTGAAGTACGACCTGGTGGGGGTCGACGACCACAACCGGGCGAAGCCCGGCTCGGTCACCGCGATCGGGATGACCGCCGAGGGTGGCGCGCTCTCGTCGCTGAAGGTCGAGGCGTCCTTCGACGACGGCAAGACCTGGCGGCCGCTGCGGGTGAACCGGGTCGGCGACAAGTGGGCCGCCTTCGTGGCCAACCCCGCCTCCGCCGGCTTCGTGTCCCTGCGCACCACGGGCGCCGGCCCAGGCGGCGTCGAGGTGAAGCAGACGATCACGCGGGCCTACGCGGTCAAGCGCTGACCGTGCGCCGGGCGCGGCGGCGGATCCGGGAGACCGGCCGCCGCCGCGCCCGGCGCGAGCCGTACGGCGCGGCGTCAGCCGTTCAGGCGGGCCAGCCGGGCCACGGCCTCGTCGATGACCTCGTCCTTCTTGCAGAAGGCGAACCGGACGAAGTGCCGCCCGAGGTCGCGGCGGTCGTAGAAGACCTGGGTGGGGATGGCGACGACGCCGGCGAGCTCGGGCAGCCGCCGCGCGAGGTCGAGGCCGTCGGTGAAGCCGAGCGGGCGGATGTCGGTCTGCACGAAGTACGTCCCCGCGGGCCGGTAGACCTCGAAGCCGGCCGACGTAAGCCCGGCCATCAGGCGGTCGCGCTTGGCGGCGAGCCCGTCGCGCAGGCCGCCCACCCAGGCCAGTTCCTCGCGCAGGCCGTGGGCGACCGCGAGCTGCCACGGGGCGCCGGAGGTGAACGTGAGGAACTGCTTGACCGTCTGGGCGGCGGTGACCAGCCCGCGCGGCGCGCAGATCCAGCCCGTCTTCCAGCCGGTCACCGAGAAGGTCTTGCCCGCCGAGGAGATCATGACGGTGCGCTCACGCATGCCCGGCAGGGTGGCGAGGGGGATGTGCTCGACCCCGTCGTAGGTCAGGTGCTCGTACACCTCGTCGGTGACGGCCACCAGGTCGTGTTCCCGGACGACGTCGGCGATCATCGTCAGCTCGTCGTAGGTGAAGACGGTGCCGGTGGGGTTGTGCGGTGAGTTGACGAGGATCGCCCGGGTGCGCGGGCCGGCGGCGGCGCGCAACTCGGCGGGGTCGAAGGTGAAACGGCCGTCCACGGGGCGCAGCGTGACGGGCCTGCGCACGGCGCCGGCCAGCGAGATCGCGGCGGCGTAGGAGTCGTAGTACGGCTCGAAGACGATGACCTCGTCGCCGGGCTCGCACAGGGCGAGGACCACGGCGGAGATGGCCTCGGTCGCGCCGACGGTCACCAGGATCTCGCCGTCCGGGTCGTAGTCGAGGCCGTAGTGCTGCTTGCGGTGCTCGGCGACGGCCTGCCGCAGTTCGGGCAGCCCCGGCCCGGGAGGGTACTGGTTGAAGCCGTCCCTGATCGCGGCGACGGCCCGTTCGAGCATGGCCGGGGGGCCGTCGGTGTCGGGGAAGCCCTGGCCGAGGTTGATCGACGCCGTGCGGACGGCCAGCGCCGTCATCTCGGCGAAGACGGTGGTGCCGAACTCGCGCATGCGCGCCACCAGAGGTTCGCTCACACCGGCAGCCTATCCGGCCGCCGGGCATTAGCCTCGTCGGATGGACGCCTGGATTGCCCCCTTATGCGGGTCATGTGAGCGGCGGCGGCGCGGGTGACGCGGATCCGGGAGCTCGACACGCTGCGCGGTTTCGCCGCCTGCGGCATCACCGTCGTCAACACCTGGCAGCACACCGCGGGCGCGCTGGAACGGCGCGTCCCCACCCCCGCCGACTGGATCGTCGAGAACCTCCTGCAGGGCCGCTTCTACCCCGTCTTCTCCTTCCTCTTCGGCGTCAGCTTCGTGCTGTTCCTGCGCTCGGCGGCGCGCAGGACCCCTCGTCCGTGGTGGCCGCTGCTGCGCAGGCTCGGCGTGCTCGCCTGCCTGGGCCTGCTGCACCGGTTCGTCAGCCCCGGAGAGGTGCTGCTGCCGTACGCGATCGCCGGGGCGCTCGTGCTGCTGCCCGCCTCCTTCCTGCCCCGATGGCTGGTGCTCACCGCCGGGGTGGGCGGCACGCTGTGGGCCGTGCTCGCCGAGGCCGGCGGCATCTGGCTGGTCCCGGGGCTCTTCCTGCTCGGCATGGCCGTGATCGAGTACGCCCCGGGCCCGCGCGCCCTGGCGCCCGCGTTCGCGGTGAGCGCTCCCCTGGCCGTCGCGCTGACCGGCGCCTGGGTGTACCTGTGGGCGCACCCGGAGACGTTCCGCTTCCCGTACACCGTGGCCGTCTACCCGCTCGCCGGGCTCGCCTCCGCCGTCGCCTACTGCACCGGCGTCCTGCTGCTCGCCCGCCGCGCCCCCGGCGTCGGCGCCTTCCTCCAGCCGCTCGGGCGGATGACCCTCACCGCCTACCTGGCGGGCAGCCTCTCGGCCGCGGCCCTCGCGCCGCTGCTGGCGCGGGACGGCACCAGGCTCGGCGCCCTGGCCGCGGCCGCCGCCGTCCTGGCGATCCTCGCCGGGTTCGCGCACTGGTGGCTGGCGCGTTTCCGCCACGGACCGCTCGAATGGGCCTGGCGATGCCTCACCTGGGGAGAGCTCGTCCCGGCCCGCCGCTCCCCCGATCCCGCGCCGCCGGCGACCGCGCCCCGCGACCTCTCCGGCGGACCGGCGGCGCGAGATCTCGGCAACTGAGGCCCTCCCCGCTTACCCTGGTGGGGTGACCCGCATCGCGCTGTGCCAGATCCCGGTGTCCGAGGACCCGAAGACCAACCTGGAACGCGTCCGTGACGCGCTCGGCCGGGCCGCCTCCAAGGGCGCCGCCCTGGCCGTGTTCCCCGAGGCGACGCTCACCCGCATCGGCAAGCGCGTCACCGACTTCGCCGAGCCGCTCGACGGCCCCTTCGTCACCGCCGTGGCCGACGCCGCGCGCACGCACGAGGTGGCGGTCGTCCTCGGCACGTTCGAGCCGGTGGAGGGCCGGGTCTTCAACACCGCCGTCGCGCTGGACCGCCGCGGGCGGCGCGCGGGGGCGTACCGGAAGATCCACCTGTTCGACTCCTTCGGCGCCCGCGAGTCCGACCTGGTCGCGCCCGGGGACGCGCCCGTCGTCGTGGAGCTCGCCGGCCTGCGCCTCGGCCTGATCACCTGCTACGACATCCGCTTCCCCGAGCACGCCCGCGCGCTGGTCGACCTCGGCGCCGACGCCTTCGCCGTCATCGCCGCCTGGGGCACCGGGCCGATGAAGGAAGAGCACTGGACGACGCTCGTCAAGGCGCGGGCCATCGAGAACACCATGTGGACGATCGCCGTCGGCCAGGCCCCGAACCCCGAGGCCCTGGACGGTTTCGGCGTCGGCAGGAGCATGCTGGCCGACCCGATGGGCGTGGTCCGCGCCGACCTCGGGCCCGCGCCGTGCGTCCACGTGGCCGAGATCGACCTCGCCGAGACCGAGCGCGTGCGCGCCACGCTGCCCAGCCTCTCGCACCGGCGCGCAGATATTTATCGCGCAGTGCCAAAAGCCGAGGTCGCCAGATCGTAAAATACCGAGTGTGAGCGAGCCGGCGCCAAGAACGCAGATGCAGAAGGTCATCCCTCCTCGGCTGCTGGTTCCCTACCTCGCGGGCCAGCGCACGATCATCTCGGGGTACGTCTACCGCGTGCAGGACTGCTCGCGCCTGTCCACCCCCGAGCAGATCATCTCGGCGCTCGACCTCACCTTCGAGGGCTCGGAGCTGACCCCCGAGGTCCCCGAGCTGTACATCCTGCGGTGGCTCTCGCGCGAGACCGACGTCTACGTCGTCCCCTACGGCCCGCACGTGGGCGGAGATTGGAACGATTCGCCCCCCTTCGCGGGCAACGGCTTCACCACCTCGCGCCAGCACGTCGTCCCCCAGTTCCACACCACGCCGATGCCCATCCCGGCGGGCGCCGAGATCCACCACCTGACCCCGCGCGGCGAGCGGCGCTTCGCCGAGTACGACGGGCTGACCTGGCGGTCGGCGGCATGAGCGAGATCGAGCCCATCGGGCTGGGCTTCATCGCCCGCCGTCACGACCAGACCTACGCCGCCGCCCTCGGCCCCGGCCCCGGCGACGTCGTCCTGTTCAGCGAGGAGCCCCGCGAGGGGTTCGACCAGGTCGGCGGTTACTGGCGGCGGCGGGTCCGGCGCGACGAGCTGCAGTGGCTGGTGCTGCTGCGCACGGTCGGCGCGTTCGGCGGCGAGCCGTGCGTGGTCCTGGACGAGGACGAGGACGGCCTGCACATCGCCTACACCGGCCACAGCGGCCCCAAGGCCGAGGCCCTCGGCTACTGGATGGTCGACCACGGCGCGTACGAGGTCGTGGTGCCGCACGAGGAGGTCCACTCGATCCGGGTCGAACGCATCCCCGTGCCGAGTCAACCGGCCCAGGGTGCAGGTGTCTCTCGTATGTGACCCAAACCCCGACCGTCTCCCGCGAGCGGCCCACGGTCGCCGAGATCTTCGCCGCGCACTACCCGGCGATGGTCCGGCTGGCCGGGCTGCTCGGCGCGGACGATCCCGAGGACATCGCGCAGGAGGCGTTCGCGCGCCTGCACCGAAGACAGGGACGGCTGCGCGATGACGGCGCCGCCGTCCCCTACCTGCGCGCCATCGTCTGCAACCTGACCCGCAACCGCGTCCGCCACCTGCGGCTCGTACGCCTGCGCCGCCCGGACCCTCCGCCGCCCGTGCCGAGCGGCGAGCAGACGGTACTGGTCGCCGAGCGCCACCGTGCCCTGCTCGCCGCCGTCGACCGCCTGCCGCGCCGCCAGCGCGAGGCCGTCGTGCTGCGGTACTGGCTCGACCTGTCCGAGCGCGAGATCGCCGACGCCATGGGCGTCTCCACCGGCTCGGTCAAGAGCCATGCCAGCCGCGCGATCGCGGCCCTCGGGCGTGCCCTGGAGGAGAACGATGATTGAGGACGACCTTCGCGAGGCCCTGGAGGCCCGGGCCTCCAGCTATGAGACAGATCCCCGCGCGTGGGACGGCGTGCGGCGCCGCGCCTCCCGGGGACGCCGCCTGGCGTGGGCGAAGGCCGCCACCGTCCCGCTCGCGGCGGGGGCCGTGCTGGGCGGCGGGTGGGTCGTCGTCACCACCGGGGCGGGTCCGGGGGGCGACGCGGTGACGGTGACCACCGTCACCCCCTCTCCCACGCCGTCCGCCAGCGCCCCGCCGAAACGCCACGAGGGGGCGTACACGACGGTCACCGCGACAGCGCCGCCGATCGGCGACACGCTGACGGTGGAGGACCCCAGCGTGGGCAGGCCCATGCGGCTCTGGTTCGCGGAGCAACGGGGAACGGACGGCACGGCGTACGTCGCGCTGTGCACGGCGCAGCAGACGCCCACAGGCGGCAGCGACGCGAGCTGCGGGGCCAGGAACGACGAGACCGGCCACCCCGGCGAGCGGGCCTGGTTCGGGAACCGCACAGAACACGGCTGGCCGTTGCCGGAGAAGCAGACCGCCTACGGCGCGGCGCGCGAGGACGTGGCGAAGGCGGAGGCCGTGAGCCCCGACGGCTCGCGGTTCACCGGCGAGATCCACCGGTTGCGCGGCGCTCCTCTGGCGGTCTGGACGGTGACGTACCCGTACGAGGCGAAGATCAGGGGTTTCGAGTTCTCCGACGCCCAGGGCAAGGTCGTCCAGTGGGTGGCGAACCCGTTCTACCCGAACTTTCCCGATCCGGTGGGCGCGTCCAACGCCAAGCAGGTGGGGCCGGCGCTGGACCTGCCCGGCGGGCCCGAGGCACGCATGTACGACGACGGGTCGCTGGTGTGGCGGCTCGGCGACAGGATCGTCGGCGCGGATTTTGCGGGAAATATGGCGATATCTCCACCTGATGGGCACCTCTCGAACGGGGTGACCGACGTCCCGGTCGCCTCGCACTTCGACGCCGGACGGTGGTTCGGCTACGCCAGGGCCCGGACGACCCGGGTGGAGGTCACGTTCGAGGACGGGCGGACGGCCCGCGCGCGGACCGTCCGGGACCCGTGGAAGCAGGGCGTGGTCCTGTTCTCGGTCCCCTTCGAGCCCGCCGGCGACGTGTACATCTCCGGATACCGGGTGACGGGGTTCGACGCGCGGGGCAAGAGGCTATGGCGGCACGACGAGCCCCCGCACCCGCCGCTGTGGCAGGCCGGTCAGGCCGGGCCGCCTCCCACGCCTAGCCGGCGGTAGCGGGCGAGGCGGGCGGCCAGGCGGTCCTCGGCCGGGCGTTGGAGCAGACCGATGATCTCGTACTCCAGCGCCCGGGCCACCCGCTCGCAGAAGGGCCGGGGTTCGTAGGCCGCATCCGGATATTCCGGAATTATGCGGTCGACGATCCCGTCCCGCTGAAGGTCGGCCGCCCGCACGCCCTGGGCCTTGGCGATCTCCGGCGCGAAGTCGATCGTCCGGTACAGGATCGCCGAGGCGCCCTCGGGCGGCAGCGGGGACAGCCAGCCGTGCTGGGCGCACAGCACGCGGTCGGCGGGCAGCAGGGCCAGCGCCGCGCCCCCCGCGCCCTCCCCCAGCAGCAGGCAGACGGTGGGCGCGTCCAGCACCACCAGGTCGGCCAGGCTGCGGGCGATCTCGCCCGCCAGCCCGCCTTCCTCCGACGCCCTCGACAGCTCCGCCCCCGCCGTGTCGATCACGGTGACCAGCGGCAGCCCGAGCTCGGACGCCAGGCGCATGCCCCGGCGCGCCACCCGCAGCCCCGCCGGGCCGAGACTGCGCCCCTGGCGCCTGCGGTCCTGGCCGAGGACGACGGCGGGCGCCGCGCCGAACCGGGCCAGCGCCAGCAGCACCCCCGGATCGCTCTCTCCGACGCCCGTCCCGTTCAACGGCGTGACGTCCGACGCGCCGAGCTTCAGCAGCGCCCTGACGCTCGGCCGGTCGTCGCGCCGCGAGCGGCTGATCGCCTCCCACGCCTCCACATGCACCGGCCGCTCGACCGGCTCCGGCCCGCGTTCAAGCTCCGGCCCCGTCGGCGCGCACAGCACGGCCAGGGCACGGATCGCGATCTCCCTGGCGTTCCCGGCCGACACCACTGCGTCGACCAGCCCGTGCTTGAACAGGTTCTCCGACACCTGCACGCCCTCGGGGAACGCGTAACCGTACAGCGACTCGAACACCCGCGGGCCGAGGAAACCGATGAGCGCGCCCGGCTCGGCGGCGGTGACGTGCCCGAGCGACCCCCACGAGGCGAACACGCCACCGGTCGTCGGGTGCCGCAGGTACACGATGTACGGCAGGCCCGCGGCGCGGTGGGCCGCGACGGCCGCGCCGATCTTGATCATCTGGACGAAGGCGAGCGCGCCCTCCTGCATGCGGGTGCCACCGGAGGCGGGGGCGGCCAGCAGCGGCAGCCGCTCGGCCGTCGCCCGCTCGACCGCGCGGACCAGCCGCTCGGCGGCGGCCACCCCGATGGACCCGGCCAGGAAGGAGAACTCGCAGGCCATGACCGCCACCCGGCGCCCGGCCAGCAGGCCCTCGCCGGTGACCACGGACTCGTCGTAGCCGGTCTTGGCGCGCGCGGAGGCGAGCTCCTCGGCGTAGGCGGACCCGGGCGGGGCCGGGTCCAGCGGCGGCTCGTCCCACGACTGCCAGGAGCCGTGGTCGAGGACGGTGTCGATGAGCGTACGGGCGTCAGGCCGTTGCGGGCTCGTCGGCGACATCGGCGACACGGTCGGCCAGGTCACCCTTCCCGCTCGGCCAGCCAGCCGAGCACGGCCCGGGTGTCCTGGCCGAGCTCCGGCGGGGGCGTGTGCTCGGCGGGCGGCACGCCGTCGAACCTGAGCGGCGACCCCGGCAGCTCGATCGTCCCGAGCACGGGATGCTCCACGGTCACGACCAGCCCCTGCGAGCGGACCTGGTCCCAGGCGTAGACCTCGTCCAGCGAGCGGATCGCCCCTGCCGGAACGCCGAGATCGGCGAGCACGGCCAGCCAGTGCGCCCGGTCGTGGGCGGCCAGGGCCTTCTCGATGTCGGCGATCAGCTCGTCGCGGTGGGCGAACCGCTGCCGGTTGACCGCGTACCTCGGGTCGGCGGGGTCGATGCCCAGCACGGGCGCGAGCCTGCGCCACTGCGCGTCGTTGGCGACGGCGATCTGGATCATCCCGTCGGCGCAGTGGAACGCCCCGTACGGCGCGATCGAGGTGTGGTGGTTGCCCGCCGCGGCCGGGACCTTGCCGCCGACCGTCCACGCCGTCCCGTGGTAGGAGTGCACGCCCACCACCGAGGCCAGCAGGGACGTGCGGACGACCTTGCCCTGGCCGGTGCGCTCGCGCTCGTACAGGGCGGCCAGCACTCCGTACGCGCCGTGGATACCCGCGAGCAGGTCGGCGATCGACGCGCCCACGCGGTACGGCTCGGCGGGCGAGGGGCCGGTGAGGCTCATCAGGCCCGCCTCGCCCTGGGCGATCTGGTCGTAGCCGGGCCTGCCGCCCTCGGGGCCGTCGTGGCCGAAGCCCGTGATGGAGAGGATCACCAGGCGGGGGTTCAGCTCGCGCAGCCGCTCCATGGAGAAGCCGAGGCGGTCGAGCACGCCGGTGCGGAAGTTCTCGATCAGGACGTCGCTCTGCCTCACCAGGCGGGTCAGCAGATCGGCGCCCTCGGGGGACTTGAGGTCGAGGGTGATCGACTTCTTGTTGCGGTTGGCCGCGAGGAAGTACGTCGAGACGTCACCCGCGGGGCCGGCGAACGGCGGGCCCCAGCCGCGCGACTCGTCGCCGCCGTCGGGATGTTCCACCTTGATGACCGTGGCGCCCAGATCGCCCAGCATCTGCGCTCCGTGCGGCCCGGCGAGCGCCCGGGACAGGTCGAGCACCACGATGTCGCTGAGAGGTCCCTGCAAGGTCAGCCTCCACGGGGGTCGGGGGGAGAATCATAGTCCCCACCGGCAAGCCTGCCAGGTCCGGCCGTCCGATCCACACTCAGGTCGCCCGGCGATTCCGTGTCACCCTGTGTCGCGTTATGTCGGATTGTGTCGCGTTGTGTTGCGGCCAGTCGTCCAGTGGCGTCCTGTACCGGCCTGTGCCGCCGTCGTCCGCGCCGTCCCGTGCCGCCGCGCCGGCTCCGGTGGCGCCGCCCGGCGCGTTCCAGGCGGCGCCGGCCACCCATGCCGGACGGACAGCGGGATCGTGCGGGTCCGGGCCGCTGTCACTCTCGCGTGGGTCCTAGTGGGTCGTCTTGCGCGCCCGCCAGCGGTCCACCAACTCGCGAAGCTTGCGCTGGTTCTGCGGGTCACGAGCCATCGTCTTCGCCTTCTCGACGTTCTCGCGGCCCTTCGCGCTACGCAGGTACTCCTTGATGCGCTCAACCATGGACGCCATATTCTTCACCACCATCTGTCGGTCACCGTTTCCACTGAACGGCTACCCTCGACATCCCCCGCCAATCACGCATTGTGCCCACTACCTGCAAAAACAGGACAACCAGTGACGATTGCGGGATAGAACCACAAGGTTCGCGCGATCACACCGTGACGAATCAGGTTCGGCCCGGCGTCACGCTCCGCGCCTTCGCCGGTGCGTTACCGTGGTCACCCGTACGGCCAGGAGTGGAACCGGCAGGGAGGGCGCGCGACTTGGGAGCCCCGCGACGCGTCACCGGGAGGACCCCCTGAACGGCAGCGACGACCCGGCCTCGGCAAAGATCATGGAGCGGGTCCGGCGCCTGCTCGACCTCGCCGAGCACCCCGCCACCGGCGAGGAGGAAGCGGCCGTCGCCTCCGCCCACGCCGCCGCGCTCATGCTCCGGTACGGGCTCGACGCCTCCGCCGTCCGCCGCGGCACGACCGGCCGGGCCGAGACGATCGACGGCATCGAGTTCGAGGTCTCCAACCGCGGCGGCCACGCCCGCGAGCGATGCTGGGCCCTGCACCTGGTGTGCGAGGCGCTCGACTGCAAGATCGCCCAGCACTGGACGGGGGTCAAGGGTCGCGGCATCCGGGCCGCCACGCGCGTCACCGTGACCGTCGTCGGGCCCGAAGCGGTCCTCGACGGCCTGCGCGTCCTGCTGCCGTCCCTCGCGCTCCAGATGGAGAACCAGGTCAGGCCCGCGCTGCGGCGGTTCGCGGCGGCGGCACTGGAAGGTGTGACCGACAAGGACCGGCGCGCCAAGGTCTCCACCGACTTCCGCCGCGCCTTCTACGTCGGCTTCGGCACGGGCGTGTCCGCCAAGTTGCGCGAGCGGGTCGCCGAGGTCGCCGGTGAGGTCCGGGGAAGCGGGGCGGAGCTCGTCCTGCTCGACCGCGCAGCCCTCGTCCGCGAGGAGTTCGACCGCCGCTTCCCCGGCCTGAGGCCCGCCCGCAACACTCCCCTGCACCACGACGGCTTCTACACCGGCCGCGAATCGGGCCGCCACGCCGACCTGAACGACCGCAACCTGGACGGCCTCACGGCGGGCGAACTGACCACATCACGCCGACCGGCGGCGCGAGACGAGGACCGTAGTTAGTCCCCGCGCTTCGCGTCACCGTCGTTCAGCGATCCACGGGATCCCACATGACGCGGAACGGGTCCCGCGAGCCCCCACGTGCCCGACTCCGGAGACGCGAATTCAAGGAGGTCTACATCCACTCGCAGTGACGGCCCAGTGGTGCTCTCCCGTCCCGGGCTGTGCGTTCTGCGCTCCCGCGACCGGAGATCTTCCGGCACGGTGACAACCCGACAACGCCTCGCGAATGCCCGGCAGTCTCCCTCCCGCCGGGCATTCGCCCTTGCGTGATCGCCGGTGGTCCCGCCGCTGGGGCAAGCTGGCCTGGCCTGCTCACCGGCCGGATCGGCGCCGGTGCACCCAGCTTCATCTGATGTGAGATACGCCGTGGCTGCATCTTGGAGTGATACTGGATCGTGATCTCTTAGACGTGAATCGTTCCAAATTCTATGGTTACCTCCCTCCTGTATTGCGCGCCGTAACGCACAACGGGCCATTCACGCGTTCAGGAAAGGACGGGGTTCATGCCCTATACGGCTGAGATCAGCCGGTCGAATCCGACCTGTTTCGTCTTCCTCGTCGACCAGTCAGCTTCGATGAGCGACCCCATCGGAGGCGAGGTCCCGACGAGCAAGGCGTCGGTGGTATCCGATGCCATCAACCGACTGCTGACCGAACTGTCAGTGAAGTGCGCCAAGGAGGAGGGCGTTCGGGACTACTTCCATGTCGCTGTGGTGGGATACGGCCACAACAGCGTGGGGTCCGCTTTCGGCGGCGCGCTCGCGGGACGTGATCTCGTACCGCTCAGCCAGATCGCCGACAACCCGGCGCGTGTCGAGGAGCGCACGAAGAAGATCCCCGACGGGGCCGGTGGCCTGGTGGAGACTACGGTACGGTTCCCGATCTGGATGGACCCGGTGAACAACGGCGGCACACCGATGCGGCAAGCGCTTGAATACGCTCACCGCCTCGTCGATCGATGGCTTGGCGAGCACCCCGCCTGCTTCCCCCCGATCGTCCTCAATCTCACCGATGGAGAGGCTAACGACGGCGACCCGACCATCCCCGCTGGCGGCATCCGCTCTCTTGCCAGTGCCGACGGAGCCGTACTGCTCTTCAACCTGCATGTATCGGACGCGGGCGGCTCCCCCGTGACCTTCCCGGACACCGAAGCCGGCCTCCCCGACAGTTACGCGCGCACGCTGTTCGGCATGTCCAGTCCGTTGCCCTTGCATATGCGGTCGTACGCGGCGCAGGAAGGTTTCACGGTCAGCGACGGCACTCGCGGCTTCGTCTACAACGCCGACATCACCTCGGTGGTGCAGTTCCTCGACATCGGCACCCGTGCGACCGACCTGCGGTAGACGGATACGAGGGAGCGTCGCCTGCCATCACTTACACAAGGGAGGCGGCGGGGCGGAGGAATACGAGGACGCGTACGCAGTTCTCCCCCGCGTGTCGCCTGTGGAAGAGATCGACATCGCATCCCTGAGGATCGCCCTGTCCGACGGTGCGTCCGAGAGTGTCCTCGCCGGCCTGTGGGCGCAGACACTGGTGGATCACTTCGTGGCCGTCACCCCCGGGGCCATCGCCTCGCGAGAGAGCTTTGGGGACGAAGCGGTCATGGCCACCGCATCATGGGAGGCGACCCTCGGCGACTACATCGCCCAGCGCGACGCCGCCGGACGGCCCATCAGGTGGTACGAGCAGCCGAAGCTTGACCGTGGAGCCTACGCCACGCTGCTTGCCGTCGCCTTCCATCCGCTAGGGAAGGGTGAGCCGACGGATCCGCGTGATGTGGGATGGTGGTCCGCCGCGGTGATCGGAGATTGCTGCCTCTTCCAGGTTCGCGACCGCTCGCTCGTTACGGCCTTTCCGCTGACGGGATCGGACGACTTCGGCACCAGCCCTCACCTGCTCAACAGCCGGAACCGGAATTCACTGCTCATCTCCGAACGCGTGGTCATGAGCACGGGGAGCCTGCAGCAGCAGGACGACTTCTACCTGTGCACCGATGCCATGGCCGCGTGGTTCCTGCGCGAGGTCGAGCAGGGCGGTCGCCCCTGGGAAGAGTTGAGGGATCTCGGCATGAGAGACCGCCCGTCATTTGCTGACTTCGTGGAGACACAGCGAGCGAGCGGACGCATGCGCAACGACGACACGACCCTGATTCACGTGGCGGTGTGGTGAGGCATGTCGACCAGGCGGTTCCCCAGCGGCAGCCAGTACGTCGAGGCGCTGCAGAACCCTAACCTGTGCTTCACCGACCCCGAGTTGCGCTCCGCGACGTTACAGGTCGACAAACTGGGGAGACCCAAGCCCATCTCGGGTAACTTCGCCAGTGTCTTCTCCGTACGAACAACGTCGGGAACGCGCTACGCGATCAAGTGTTTCACGAGGGACGTACCCGATCAGGAGAAACGCTACCGGGCGGTGAGCGAGCACCTCCAATGGCTCCCGCACATATGGAGGATGGGCTTCGACTACCAGCCCTACGGCATAAACGTGGGCGGTCAGAGATTCCCCATTCTCCGGATGGAGTGGGTCGAGGCCGTCAGCCTGATCCGCTGGATCGAAGATCATCTTGGCGATCAGGCGGCACTGCTCGATTTGGCGGAGCGGTTCGCCAACCTGGTTTCGGATCTTCACCGTGCGGGAATCGCCCACGGGGATCTCCAGCACGGCAACCTCCTCGTGGCACCCGACGGCACGTTGAAGCTCGTCGACTACGACGGCATGTACGTGCCTGCCCTGGCGGGGCTGCCAGCAACCGAACATGGCCATCGTCACTATCAATCCCCCGGTCGCACAGGGGCGGAATTCGGGCCTGAGCTGGACAGATTCTCCGCTTGGCTGATCTACCTGTCCCTGGTCGCCGTCGCTCTGGATCCCCGGCTATGGCAGGTTCTACACGAGCCTGGCGGCGAGCACCTGCTGCTGACCGACAAGGACTTCAGCGACGTGGGTTCCACAAGCGGGATGCCCGCCCTCATGGGCCACCAGATAATCGAGATCAAGCGCCTGGCCAGCCAGGTAAAGGACCTTGCCTCTCTGCCACTGACCTCCCTGCCCCCCTTGACTCCACTGCAGGTAATAGGACCCTCGTCGAACGCTGGCGCCGCGAGTAATCCCCAATCGGTCGCGGTCACCGCAGTTTCTCCAGGACTTCCGGCCTGGATGAGCGGGCACATGCCCACGCCCACGCCTCCGTCACTTGTCGCCATTCAGAAGCGCTCGGGTGCGCTACTGATGGCCCGACTGGCCCTCGCGGGGCTGTCTATCATCTTGGCGCTGATCGTATGGATGGCGCACCTTCCAGAAATCGCTGCACTCCTGGGCCCGCTCCTCGGTATAGGCGTCACCAGAGCCATCTACGCTTCGCATCCAGAGCCAAGGGAACGAAAGCCCATCGCCTCCCGGCTCGAAGCGGCCCGCCGACGCGCCATGAACGCCTATAGAACAGCGGCCAATACCGAAAGGGAACGCGACAAGATCCAGGCATACCCTGCCACTGTCGCTGACACCCACGCAAAGGAACTACAGGGTCTCAAAGAGCGGAACCGCCAGAACCTCGCCAATTACGACCGGCAGACCGCACAGCAACTCAATACCCACGACTACCAGCTACAGGCTCTCACCGCTAAAAAGTCGGAGGAACTTAGCCGCGCCCTCCATCAGCTCCAATGGCAGCATATCGATGCCTATCTCAGGCGCATCCGACTACGGCCTGGTTCCATCTCTGGCATCGGCGAGACGACGGTTGCCAACTTAGCGGCCTACGGCATCTCAACTCCAGCCGACTTCCGCGAAGTCCAGTACGTTGCCACCGGCTATCAGACCTCCGAGGTCCACGTGATCCTCGCCAACGGTCATTCGGTACGCGTGCCCGGGGTCGGCGAATCCCGTGCCGCGTCGCTGGCTGTCTGGAGGGAAGGGCACATGCAGACGGCCATGCGACAGCCGGACATGCCTAACACGCTGCCGACTCCACAACGTAGAGCGATCGAGTCGCGTTTCGTTACGGAAGAGCATGTGCTTAGGGACGGTCGCGCTCAGGTCGAAGAGGGCCTACAGAGGGGACGAACTAACCTCATTTCGCAGCAAATGGATGCGCTGAGGCAGTTGACCGACCGGCAGGGCGCTGCCATGCGGGCCGCAGCACAGGCACTGCAAGACGTCAATCAGCGACTGGCGACGCTGCGTGCCGAGCACCACGCAGCCGTCCAGGAAGAGCAGGCGCTCGCCCGCCAGCTTGCCGCCTACCGCCAGATCACCTATAGACGGTTCCTCCGCACCATCCTGATTGGCCGCTGATCTCTTGCAGGCCGTCTATACCTGTCCATTCGACGACGGAAGGCCCACGCCAAGGAGCTTCAGCAATTTCTGCGCTTCCCTCGTAGCCTGGAGACCGAACCGGAAGAGTCTGACACGAAAATAGAGTGAACCGCGCAGGTCAGACGGCTGTGATCGGTTCGAATGCGAGGCGCTCGGCTGCAAGGGCGCGCAGCGCTGGACCGGCGTCAAGGGCCGCGGCATCCGAGCCGCCACGCGCGTCACCATGACCGTCGTCGGGCCCGAAGCCGTCCTCGACGGCCTGCACGTCCTGCTCCCGTCCCTCACGCTCCAAATGGAGAACCAGGTCAGGCCCGCGCTACGCCGGTTCGCCGCGGCGGCGCTGGAAGGCGTGACGGACAAGGACCGGCGCGCCAGAGCCTCCGCCGACTTCCGCCGCGCCTTCTACGTCGGCTTCGGCACGGGCGTGTCCGCCAAGCTGCGCGAACGGGTCGCCGAGGTCGCCGACGAGGTCCGGGGAAGCGGGGCCGAGCTCGTCCTGCTCGACCGCGCCACCCTCGTCCGCGAGGAGTTCGACCCTCCGCAGTGCTCCGGCCTTCAGGTTCAGGCCGGGGTTGAAGCGTACTCTCCCGCGTAGCGGGGCAGGAAAAGCCGATTCGCCGTCAAGGCGAACCGGCGTCCAGGCGGGCTCGGACAGGGCGGTTCTGCTGCTCGATGTACTGGCGCAGACGCTGAACGGCGCGCCGCCCACGCTCCCGGCGAAGTAGGAGCCGGACCACAGCTTGTTCGCCCGGTAGTAGTGGCGGGCCAGTTCATGGAACTCCTGCCGCATCCGACGCAGGGAGACGCCCTTGAGGCTGTTGACGAGCCGGGACAGGGCGACCTTGGGCGGGAAGTTCACCAGCAGATGCACGTGATCGGCCTCGCCGTTGAACTCGGCAAGCTCGCACTCGAAGTCGGCGCACACGTCCCGCATGATCTGCTCCATGCGTTCCAGATGTGCCCCGGTGAACACCCGGTGCCGGAACCTGGTCGCGAAAACCACGTGGGCGTGCAGGACGAAAACGCGGGGGCCTGCCGATTTTTGATGTCTCCTTACTGGCTGTATGCCGTATGATCACGCTGTGCAGCTCCGGTACAACTTCCGCCTCTATCCGACCGCTGGTCAGCGTGCCGAGCTGGCCAAGGCGTTCGGGTGCGCGCGGGCGGTGTTCAACCACGGGCTGCGCGCACGGACCGACGCCCACGCGGCCGGGCTGCCGTACATCTCCGACGCAGAGCTGTCCAAGCGGGTCATCACCGAGGCGAAGAAGACCCCGGATCGCTCCTGGCTTGGTGAGGTGTCGGCCGTGGTGTTGCAGCAGGCGCTGGCGGACCTGAACACCGCGTACCGGAACTTCTTCGACTCGATCACCGGGAAGCGGAAGGGGCCGAAGGTGGGCCCGCCCCAGTTCCGGTCCCGTAAGGACAACCGGCAGGCCATCCGCTTCACCAAGAACGCCCGCTTCTCGATCACCCCCGGCGGGAGGTTGCGCCTGCCGAAGATCGGGGATGTGGAGGTCCGCTGGTCCCGTTCCCTGCCCGCCGACCCGTCCAGCGTGACGGTGGTCAAGGACGCGGCCGGACGGTACTTCGCCTCGTTCGTCGTGGAAGTCGATGAGCGGCCCCTCGCGCCGGTCGAGTCCGAGACCGGGATCGATCTCGGCCTGTCCGCCTTCGCGGTCCTGTCCGACGGGCGGAAAATAGACGCCCCGCGCTTCCTGCGCAGGGCGGAGAAGAAACTCAAGAGGCTCCAGCGGGCGCTGTCCCGTAAGGCCGAGGGGTCGAACAACCGGGCCAAGGCCCGGCTGGCGGTCGCCCGGCAGCACGCGAAGGTCGCCGACGCGCGCCGCGAGTTCCACCACCAGCTCTCCATGAAGATCATCCGTGAGAACCAAGCGGTGATCGTGGAAGACCTGGCCGTGGCGGGACTGGCACGCACCCGGCTGGCCAAGTCCGTGCATGACGCGGGCTGGTCGGCGTTCGTCGGCATGCTGGAGTACAAGGCCACGCTGCACGGGCGGGTCTTCCACCGGATCGACCGGTGGTTCCCCTCCTCGAAGCTGTGCTCCGGGTGCGGGACTGTCGCCGACAAGATGCCGTTGAAAGTCCGGGAGTGGACCTGCCTGTGCGGGGCGGTCCATGACCGGGATGTCAACGCCGCGCGTAACATCCTGGCCGCTGGGAGGCGGCAGGTCGCCGCTGGACGGAAACCCGTGCCTGAGATGGGCGGGAAGCGGAGACCCAAAACGCCTGTGGAGACTGGTAAGACCCGGACCTCCGCGCCCCGGCGCGGTGAGAAGGGCACGGTCGAGGAAGCAGGAAGCCACCGAAGTGCCGCCGCATGAGCATGTGCGGCACAGGCGGAATCCCCGGGCCTTCAGCCCGAGGAGCGCGTCAATACTTCAACGTGTACATCCCGTACATCCCCTCCCCTGACCAGCCTCCGCACCGAGACAGGTGCGCCGGAGCCCGAGCCCTGGACCGCGAGGTGGGTCACCACCCGGCTGGGCCGTCGTGAATGGCGCTGGCTCATGGACACGACTTCGGTGTCCATGAGCCCGTCCCCGTCCGTCGGTCGGTGTCAGAAGGTGGCGACGTTCAGCAGTTTCTCCGGAATGCCTGAAACCGGGACGGCCGCGGCCTGGAGCGACGTCCTGACGGACGCCGGAGTCGCGACCGGGTGCGTGGCCTTCCAGAGCGCCGCGCCGCCCGCCACGTGCGCGCTCGCCATCGAGGTGCCGGAGAGGGTGTTGTACGAACTGTTGATCCAGGTGGAGTAGATGCAGAGGCCCGGAGCGATGAGGTCGACGTCGGCACCGAAGTTGGAGGTGGGACTCCGCGTGTCGTCGGGAGCGCTGGAGCAGCCCGTCCCCCCGCCGCCCGGAAGCCCGTTGTAGTCGGCCAGCGCGCTGACGGTGATGACCTCGTCGTAGGACGCGGGCACGAAGCCGGCCGCGTTCGAGGCGCTGTTCCCGGCCGCCACCGAGATGGTCACACCCGCCCGGACCGCCGCGCAGATCGCCCTGTGCAGGGCGTCGCCGATGGTGACGCCGCAGTTGCCGTCGTCGCCGCCGGACCCGCCGATGCTCATGTTGGCGACCTCGATCTCCGAGGCATGGGCCGTGACGTAGTCGACCCCGCAGATCACCTGCGACCAGGAGCCGCTCCCGGCGGCGTTCAGGACCCGTACCGGCCACAACCGGGCTCCGGGCGCGACGCCGACGACGCCGATGGTGTTGTCGGTCGCCCCGATGATGCCGGCGACGTGCGTCCCGTGGCCGTTGAGGTCGTTGGCGCTGGTGCCGTCGTTGCAGTTCTTGGCGCCCGCCGTGTAGACGTTCAGGTCGGGGTGGGTGTACTGGATTCCGGTGTCGATGACGGCCACGTCCACATCGACCCGTTCGCCCGGGCCGTCGACGTTGTTGATCCTGGCGGTGGGGCTGAGGTCGGTGTCGACCCGGTTGACGCCGGTGGGCAGCGTCTGCGCGGCGATCGAGATCGTTCTGTCCGGCTGCACCCACTGGACGAGGGGGTCCTTGGCGAGGGCCGCGGCCGCTTCAGCGGTCATCTTGGCCGAATAGCCGCTGAGCGCGTGGCTGTAGACGTTGCCCACGCTGATGGCCCGGGAACCCGCCGGCGAATTACGGGCGAACGACGCGGCGTCGGTCCCGTCCTTCAGCACGACGATGTAGTCCCCCACGGGGTCGGGGGCGGCGGCCGCGGCCGCGGCCGGAATCGTCGCCACGGCCAGGGAAGCGGCGAACAGCGCCGCGAGAAGCGTTCTACGCACGGGAGGTTCCTCCAACTCAATGGTCCACATGACCGCGAAACTTCGAGCCGACAGGAAGGACAAACCGGTTACCCGCGACGCGCCCCGACCGACCCCGTCAGCCCTGATCGCGAAAAGGACCCACGGGGCGCTGATCCCCGTGGGTCCTTCAGCACTTCATTTCAGCCTTTCCGTTCAGGGACGGAGGGCTCGGACGACCTCAGAAGGTCGCGACGTTCAGCAGCTTCTCCGGGATGCCGAGAATCGGGACGGCCGCGGCCTGGAGCGCGGTCTGCACCGCGGCGGGAGTGGCCGTCGGGTGCGTGGACTTGTAGAGGGCCGCTCCACCCGCGACGTGCGGGCTGGCCATCGAGGTGCCCGAGATGGTGTTGGTGGTGTTGGTCGGCCACGTGGACAGGATGCACACGCCCGGGGCGATGAGGTCCACGTCGGCGCCGAAGTTGGAGAAGGTGGCCCGCGTGTCGTCGGCGCCGTAGTTGGAGCAGGTGGACGCCGCCCCACCGCCGGGAACCCCGTTGTAGTCGGCCAGAGCGCTGACCGTGATGACCTCGTCGTAGGCCGCCGGCACGAAGTTGGCCGCGTTGGCGCCGTTGTTGCCCGCCGCCACCACGAACGTCACGCCAGCCCTGACCGCGGCGCAGATGGACTTGTGCATGGCGTCGTTGTTGTTGTTGCCGCAGTTGCCGTCGTCGGTGCCGAACCCGCCGAGGCTCATGTTGGCGACCTCGATCTGCGAGGCGTTCGCGGTGACGTAGTCGATGCCGCAGATGACCTGTGCCCAGGTGCCGCTACCGCTGGCGTTGAGCACGCGCACCGGCCACAGCCGCGCGCCGGGGGCGACGCCGACGACGTAGCTCGTGTTGTCGAGGGCGCCGATCGTGCCCGCCACGTGCGTGCCGTGGCCGTTGAGGTCGTTGGCGCTCGTACCGTCGTTACAGTTCTTGGCCCCGGGGGTGTAGACGTTCAGGTCGGGGTGCGTGAGCTGGATACCGGTGTCGATGACCGCCACGTCGACGTTGACCCGTTCGTCCACGCCGTTGATCCTCGCGGTCGGGCTGAGCTCGGCGTCGACCCGGTTGACCCCGGTGGGCAGCGTCTGCGCGGTGGTCGAGACCGTCTTGTTGGGCTGCACCCACTGCACCAGCGGGTCCTTGGCCAGGGCCGCGGCCGCCTCAGCGGTCATCTTGGCCGAGTAGCCGCTCAGCGCGTGGCTGTAGACGTTGTCCACACTGATGGCCCGGGAACCGGCCAGCGAGTTGTTGACGAACGACGTGGCGTTGGTTCCGTCCTTCAGGACGACGATGTAGTCGCCGACCGGGTCCGGCGCCGCCATCGCGGCCGTGGCCGGGATCACCGGCAGGGCCAGAGCGGCGGCGAACAGGGCTGTGAGGAGCGTTTTGCGCACGGGGGGGATCCTCCACTCTTCGGTCCATCCGTGTTGTGGACCGCCAAAGAGGAGATTGACGCGCCTTTCCGCCTCATTCCAGAGCAGATGCCAATCTGTTACCTGGAATTGACAAAACACGGTCGCCTGAGTCTGAAGTGACAGAAAACATGCTTTGAAACTGAAAGGTGCCGACACTGCGGCGGATTCCGGGAATACCTAAATCGCGATCGACCATAGGACCATGTGCATAGTCCGATAAAATATGCCCGCCCGACAAAATGGCCAGAACAAAAATCCCCGTCCTCGCAACCCCGTCCATCCGTTACAGATCCCCCATCTCCCGCCGACTTACGATGATCGACCTTTTCGCCGGCCTTCCTGCGTTACGTTGGTACATCCGGCACCACAGGAACGCCGCACATCCGGCGAGCGGAGCCCGACAGGATGTGCCCGGCCAACGGAAGGGACCGCACGGGGACGGGCCGGACGAAGCGGCCGGGCCGACGGGGACGGATCGAGCGGCGCCGGGCGGGCGGTACGCACACCGGCCGCAGGGACGTGAGTGAGAACAGGGGACGTGAGCAGATGAGCACAGGGGGCGTGATCGCATGAGCACCGTGCCACCAGGCACAGGACCACTGTCACCCGACTTCACGGGCATCGACCCGAACCTGATGGACGGCCTCATCACCGAACTGGAGCGGGCTCGCAGCGTCATAGGCGAGCACACCGAGGCCATCCGCCGCGTCTACGCCTCCAACACCCTCCCCGCGACGTCCCTGGACCCCATACGCGAGGTCGAACGCTGGCTCGATGAACGCCTCCCCGACCTCAGACGCCGCAGCAAAATGGCCCACGACATGGCCAAGCTCCCCGACTGGTCGCCGGGCGCGGCCAGTGCGCTAGTGCCGTACGAGGAGAAGGACATGCTCCCGACGGCAGAGGCACGGCGGCTCGGGACTGATCTGGCGGCCCAGTACAAGAAGATCGACCCG
This sequence comes from Sphaerisporangium sp. NPDC051011, assembly GCF_040653595.1. NCBI lineage: Bacteria > Bacillati > Actinomycetota > Actinomycetes > Streptosporangiales > Streptosporangiaceae > Sphaerisporangium > Sphaerisporangium sp. NPDC051011. Next base: position 295,880 of record NZ_JBFAGG010000001.1, read on the forward strand.
GATGTCTTCTTCGACCCGGGCCTGGATGAGAAGTACCAGAAGATCGTCGACGCCCTGGGCTCCCATGCCAACGATGCCGAGTTCACTACCGCCTTCTTCGCCGGCCTAGGCCTGGACCGGACCTTGCGGCTTCCCGAGCGACTGCGGCACGCCCTCCAGGAGGGCGAACAGTCGGCGATCGACACGGTCAGCAGGGCGCTGGGAACGGCCCTCAGCGCTGGTGGCGCCGCGGTGGCCGGTCTCACCGCGTTCAGCAGCGGCATGAGGAACAAGGCCGCGAACCGCGACGAGCAGCAGGCCATCGGCGACCTGCTGTCGGCCGGCCGCTTTCCGACCGAGTGGCTCGCCCAGGTGGTCACCACCCAGATCTTCTTACCAGGCGACAAATCCGTGGGCTCGACGCTGACGCCGTACCTCAAAGCCCTGTCCAACGACCCAGGAGCGGCCCGCCTGGCGATCAGCCTGGCAACCCGCGACAGTCCGCTACCGAAGGACGCCTTCGCCAGGTTGTTGCCACACCTGCCCTCGGGCGTGACAGACCAGCGGCCCGACCTGGTGACATTCCTGAAGAACCTCAACGATCGGGCCAGAGTGGATGATGCATCGGCCGACGCATTCGGACGCATGCTGGCAGCCGCCTCCGGCGCCTACGACGAAAAGGACGGCCACCACAGCGACGCCGCAGCCCGCTTCGCCTTCACCGTCATCACCACAGCAGACGACTTCAAGCTTGCCGACCCCACCAGAATCCACCTCTCCGAAATCGCCGGGTCGTACGCAACCGAAATTACCGAGGGCGCCAACCTCGGCGACGCGAACCACGTACTACCCAGCGCTTTCGGAGACGTCAGGTCCCAGATCCCCGGACTGAATCCGAGGTTCCACCTAAGTCCCGAAGACACGTACAAGTTCATCAAGACCTTCGCCAACAGCCTGGACAACCAGATGCCCTTCCAAGCAGGCATGGACCTGCTTGCCACCCGGCTGGTCGGTGAAGGAGTGTCCGACATGATGAAGAACAAGGACTCCACCCGGTTGGATGACACCTTCGCGGCATTCGGTAACGTTCGCGGTCTCCAACTCGCAGCCCGCGAAAAGCTCGGGAAGGCTGTTGACGATGCCGCCGAAGAATTCGACAAGATAAGGAGCTTCGTGATCGGCACCGGGATGGGTCTGGCAGGAATCTTCCCTCCCCTTGACGGCATACCGGTCACCTGGACGGCCGTGAGTACCGCCTGGTCAGCCATCGATGGGTTCAAGCCAGACGATTTGACGGAGGTCGAGAAGATTCGCACAGCCGACGAACTGGAAACGCTTGGCCGACAACACGCCATCACTCAATCATTGCTCGCCGCAGGCTTCAAAGCCAAAATCTCACCCCAAGAATATCAGGCCATGTGCCCACCAGGCATCTCCATCACCGACGGAAACGGCAAGCTGCGCTCTTTCGCCGATATCCTGAAATTCGGAAACGACGGCCTCAACGCCCTCGACCGCTGGTTTATAGAGAATGGATTGAATGGACAGAAGTCCTCTCTGGGAGATACCAGCCGGTTCCTTGCAGACCGCTTCGATGGGCGTAAAGATTATGCGAATACCCGAGCACGCGTGTTCGAAAAATAGCTCACTAGATGTCGAGACACACGGTCTCGCCATGCACGTCGTACACACCGCTTGTTGGCGAACTCAGAACCAGAATCGTGCCCGCCGACTTATTCTCCACACGGATAGGCTGCCCTGGTTCGCCTGTCGAAATTATCTCGTATGTGGCGACACGCTTCAGCGCTCCAAGCAATGAGTCAACGAGTGCATCAGGCTTCCTCTGCGGCAAATCCGTTCCAGTTGCCGCAAAAGTCCGCTTAACCTTCCCGCCAGCGCACGAGACGTTCTTCCCTCCCGGGTCCGTAACAGTCACATTTCCCGCGTTCCGCTCCTTGAGTAGCTGAAGAACATGGCTCTGCAGATTTTGCCCGGCTTGGGCGACCGTGAGGCCTTTGTCCGATGTGCAGGCAGCGAAGAACGCAAGGGATGGGAGCAATGCGAGCGCCAGGGCCCTGCCGCAGAGCTTTGCGCGGCTAGACATACCGAGCAACGTCGTCACCTCCGTGTCTGGTCGGTGCCGGTTTCCGTCACACATAATCTCAGCGAGAGACACTGCGCCACCTAGTATTTACATCAGCAGTGAGGCCTTCATCGCAACGGGAGTGTCGCGTTGCCCATCGACGACGATCTGGTGCCCAACCCGAGGTTTCGGGAGTTGGAGACCGCGCTAGCGGCTGTTCGAGCGCACGTACAGGCGTTGGAGTCGGCGTTGGATCCGGCATGCGCGCAGTTCGGAGGCCATGCCGTGTGGGTGGGACCGACGGCGCGCGCGTTCGGTGACGAGTTGAATGGCCGTCGTAGTCGTATCAAAACGGCTGTTCATCATGTGCTTGCCGAACTGGAGGCAGAGCTCCGGTCTACGCCGACCCGCGTCTCCCGCGCTGCCGCGTCAGCTATGACCGGGTGGCCGTAAACAACCCCTCCACTTCAATCGCCACCCACCTACACTCCTCAGGCGCCAGCGGTCATATGCCGGGTGCCGGAGCCGTGAGTCCGGGGACGGTTGACGGGTCGGGAGCGCGGATCCCGGCGAGGGCTTCGCGCCAGTCCACCGTCGCTGAACCCGAGGTGCCTAGCAGGGCGTCAAACTCGTGGGCGCGGAGCACGACGGTGATGCTTTGGTACGTATGCGGATCTCTTATCGCAACGGTGGCGATCTGGCACGCCTCCTCGGCGTGGCCCGCCTTCGCGAGCGCGGTGGCGTGCGAGAACCGCACAAGCGCCGGATTGGTCGTAAGGGTGGGGTCGAATCCGGCCAGAGCGCGGGTGGCGGCTTCGCCGGCTCCCTCGACGTTTCCCAGGTCCGCCCATCCGCGTGCCTCGTAGAACGCCTGCTTCTCCGGACGGAAGGAGAAGATGCCCGGTTGGAGCATCTCGTCGGAACACCGGTCAAGGATCAGGCGTGACTTATTATTCGCACGCTCGAACGCTCCGCGATCTCCCAGTGCCGCGTGCGCCAAGGCACTGAATCCCCACAGCCAAGCGATGGCAGGAGTGGCGCCGACGGCCTGCTCAAGGCGGGGCGTGACGAGCGCGAGAACGCCATGCGGATCGGCCGAGTATGTGGGCAGGTACGCCGAGCTCGCGAGCGCCATGTCAACGAGATAGCCGTCTCCAGCCTCTTCGGCCGCCCGTACGGCCGACGCGTACCACCGTCTGGCCAGTGGAAAGTGGTTGCTGCAGAACATGATCTCGCCCATGACGAGAGACAGTTTCGATCCCACTCTCGCCAGGCGGCGCTGCACTTCGATCGGCTGACGGTGGGCCAGCAGCTCACGCGTGCTCCCGAGTTGGAGCAAAGCGTCGGGTAGAAGGGTGGCAGGCGGGACTTTCACCACCCGTTGTCCGAGGCGGTCTGCTTCTGTTTCCAGGTGGAGCAGGCGGGCCTCGCCGATGTTGTTGGCGTCGAGGGCCTGTTCCAGGAGGTCGGGGCCGCGCCAGATGCTTTCGGTGAGGCCGAGGGCTAGGGTGGCCGCGCCTAGGTGGAATACTTCTCGCCGGTTCGTGGCCGCCTCCCGGGAGTCGGGGCGCGTCGGGGGAACGCCGGCGCCGTTGTTCCCAGGGTCGTACGGGGCGAGCAGTTCCGCAACGGTGTGTCCCGGAAACATGCGCTCCAGCACCCGGCAGTGATCCGCCAGCGGCTTGGTCTTCAGGTGACCCTTCAACCACCGCCCGAACGCCTCGCGGCTGGGGGACGACCCGATCAGGCTCCGGTCAATGCTCCGGGCCACCTTGTCATACTCCAGACAGAACGCCCGATGCGTCTCCTGGTGACGCTTCATCAGCAACACCTTCAGCAAGGTCTGCCGGCCGGACATCGACTACACCTACCCTTCGCGATCGGACGACTACGTACAGCAACTCCCCGCTCACAGTAAAGTCCTCGGCCACCGGGTTCAGCGGTTTTCCCACGACGACACAGACAAGACACACCGGCGACCACCCGGCGACCCGGCCCTGAGAACCGAAACGGCAACCGCCAGACCTCACAAGACGGACCAACCACCACCAAAAGCCAACTGCCGGATCCGCAGAGAGGGAACCCAGGGCAGGAGTCGAACGGGCGCAGGGGTCGCGCCTAACGGCCACACGCCAGGTGCTTGCCGAACCGGAAACGGAGCTGCGCGCGACACCCGACAAGGCCTCCCGCGCCGTGGCGGCAGGTACGTCGAACTGGAGGCCAACCGCCTACTGCCACGACTCGGAGCGTCTTACCGGCTCGGCGAAGGAGCTGCCGAGGTGAGGCTGGACAAGGCTGCCGGGTCGGGGGCGCGGAAGGCGTCAGGGTTTCGCGCCAGTCGGCGGTCACCGCGCCGGACGGTGACAGCAACGCGTCGAACTCGTGGGCGCGGACGACTACCGTGACGCTGGAGCCGGACGGTGTCTCCCGCACGGCGGCCGTGGCCAGGCGGCAAGGCTTCTTCCACCCCCTTTCTTGGCGAGCGCGCAGGCGTAGGCGAGACGAATCAGTGCGGAATCGTTCGAGTCGGCGGTGTCGCGCGAGGACGCCGTTGACACGACGCGCACGGACCATCCCCGCGGGCGCGGGAGCGACCCACGCTTCCGGATCCGGGGCCCGTTCCCAGGCGGAACATCCCCGCGGGCCCGGGGCCGACCCTGCAAAGGGAGTGGGATAGGCCGAAACGCACGGAACATTCCCGCGGGCGCGGGGGCGACCGGTCAGCGGCCCTTAGAGTGCGCGTTCCTGACGGGGAACATCCCCGCGTGCGCGGGGGCGACCATAATGATGGTCGCGGACGAGGGTACCGAACGGGAACATCCCCGCGCGGGGATGTTCCCCCACCTCGACACCGTTGTCCAACTGACACCCCGTCGGCCCCGCACCCGCGGGGATGGTCCCTGGTAGGGGTTCGGGAAGTCCTGGAAGAATGCGTCGGCCCCGCACACGCGCGACACCCGACAAGGCCTCCCGCGCCGTGGCGGCAGGCATGTCGAGCTGGAGGTGGCTAACCGCCTTCCGCCACGACAGGGAACCTCTTAGAGCCTGCTGACAAAGGGTTTGGTCGCTGGAGCCGGGGCCGGGGATGCTTTGGTTGAGGTCGTCTTTGAGTGATCACCCACGGACGGGGAGCGGGCTCCTGGTAGCCGAGGTGTTGTCTACGCGACTCGGCCGCCAGGAGCCCGTGGTGTCTGTTTACACGCCCGCGGCTTTGGACGCCGACGGTTGTGCCTCGCCGGGGTGCCGCAGTCACGACCGGAAGCCGTCGTATCCGTCGGATCTGACCGATGCCGAACGGGCGTGAGTGGCCGTCGGTCGGCTCTGCGGCGATGCTCATAACCGCAATTCAGACGGTCCGGAGGACTGGAAACGGCCGATCTTTTGAAGCGGCAAACTGCGGATCACTCATTTCATCGGGCATACCTAAAAAGATCTCGGCAAAGATCGCTTCTCGCGGGCGCCTCTCATCGGCAAGGAGTGGCCGACTGCGGCCAGTCGGCCACTCGCCGTAATTGGCCTATTTACATCTATTCGCCGACCAGTCACCATATGACCCGTGGCCACACCCCGCCTCGTTGATCAGCGACTGGCGCTGAAAATGTCACCGAGGTTGTCAACCAATGCGATTTGGTATCCGCTCGCGCCAACACGCGAGGAGAGGACGTTCCGGGTGGCGCGATCATAGAAATTCTGCACGGCCGGCGATCCCAAATTCGTTATGGCATGACGCCACACCAGAAGGAATGACACCGTGAGAATGACGCGAAGATTACGGGCCGCCGTGTGCGTGGTGGTGGCCGGTGCAATGCTGGTGGCCGGGGTAGGGACGGCATCCGCCGCGCCCGGGGTCACCCCGGCGGACGTGACGCTGAACCTGGCCCCGGGCGGATCGACGACGATCGCCAAGACCGTGTCCACTCCGGCGATCCCGCCCAAGCCGGATATCACATTCCTGATCGACACGACAGGGAGCATGGGCGGGGTCATCTCGAACGTGCAGACCAACGCGAACGCCATCTTGTCCAACGTCGCTTCGGCGCAGCCGGACGCGCAGTTCGCGGTTGCCGAGTACAGGGACGTGTCGGCGGACGCGACGTCGTTCCGGGTGGCGCAGAACCTCACCGCCAACCAGACCGACGTCGCCAACGGTCTCAACTCGCTGGTCGCGACTGGCGGCGGCGACTTCCCCGAGGACGGCATCAACGGTCTGTTCCAGGTCGCGTCCGGGGCGGTCCACTTTCGGCCGAACAGCTCTCGGATCGTGTTGCTGATCGGGGACGCCCCCAGCCATGACCCCACCAACGGCCATACGCTGGCCGATGCGATCAGCGCCCTGCGGGCAGCCGGCATCACCGTGCTCGCGTTCGACCTGTCCGGGCTGAACTCGACCGGGCAAGCGACCGCGATCACCAACGCCACGGGTGGACGGCTGTTCTCCGGCATCAACCCCTCGGAGGTCAGCGACACCATCCTGGCGGCCCTGCACAACCTGCCGGTCACGGTCACCCACCGGCTGCGCGACTGCGACCCGAACCTGTCGGTGTCCTTGACCCCGGGCAGTCGGACGGTGACCAGCGGCGGTGATGCCACCTTCACTGAGACCGTCTCCGTCGGCGCCGGAGCCGTACCGGGAAGCACCATTACCTGCAAGGTGGACTTCCTGCTCAACGGCGTCCTGTCACCAGGCTTCACTGAAACGATCACCGAACACGTCCCAAAGGCGACCCCATCGATCACCACGACGCCGTCGGGCACGGTGCCCGCGGGCGGGAACGTCTCTGATACGGCGACCCTGTCCGGCGGGTTCCACCCGACGGGCACCGTCACGTTCCAGCTGTTCGGGCCCGGTGACACCGGCTGTGCGATGCCCATCGCGACTCGTACCGGGACGGTGTCGGGCAGCGGCACCGCCGCGTCCGGGAATATCGCCGCGGGCGGGGTGGGTACCTACCGGTGGGTGGCCTCCTACAGCGGCGATGGCGCCAACAACCCGGTCACCTCCGCGTGCGGCGATGAAGAGGTCGTGGTCGTCAAGGCCACCCCGGGCATCGCCACCACCCCATCGGGGTCCGTGCCGGCCGGCGGCGTCGTGTCCGACACCGCCACCATCTCCGGCGGGTTCCACCCCACCGGTACCGTCACATTCCAGCTGTACGGCCCCGGTGACACCACCTGCGCGACGCCGATCGCCACCCGCACCGACACGCTGTCCGGCAGCGGCACCGCCGCATCCGGCAACGTGACCATCGGCGCGGCCGGCACCTACCGGTGGAGTGCCACCTACAGCGGCGACGCCAACAACAACTCCGTCACCTCACCGTGCAGCGCCGAACAAGTCACCGTCACGCCGCAGCGGCTGACCGGACGGGCCTACGGCCTGACCGCCGACGTCTCCCTGGCCGGCATCCAACTGGTCAACATCGCACCCACCCCCGACACCGGCCACATCTCCACCACTTCGACCGATACCACCTCGGTGCCCTGCACCGCCACCCTCAGCGGACTGATCAGCGCGCACGCCCTGTGCGCCAAGGTCGCCACCACCGAATTCCCCGGCAAATCCGTGGCCACCGCCTCCATCGACGACACCACCATCGGGATCACCGGCATCCCGGTGATCACCGTCAAGACCATCAACTCCAGCTCCACCACCACCTGCGCTGGATCCACCGGAACCACCACGATCGCCTTCCTCAAGGTCGGCAACACGGTGGTCATCGCAGAACCCACCAATATCCAACCCAACACCACGGTCAACGTCGGCGTCGTCAAGCTCGTCCTCAACGAGCAGACCCCATTCACCACCCCCGACAATGGCCTGACCGTCAACGCCGTCCACATCACCGTCAACGCCCTCGGCCTGGCCAAGACCAACGTCGTCCTGGCCTCCTCCGAAAGCGATATCGGCAACTGCCCATAACCCAACCCACCTGGACCGATCAACCCCAAGGCCGGGCGGAACCGCAACTCCGCCCGGCCTCGGCCGGGCTTCAAGCGCCCCACGGCGTCGCTTTGCTCCGCATAGGCGGTCTCGCCACTGCCGGTGGACCATGTACGGCCAAAAGCCACTTGCTGGATCCGCAGAGAAGGAGCCCATCTCTGCCCGGCGGCACCCCGCGTACGACGAGCAGCGGCACTGAACGGTCCTGGAAGTCCTGCTCTGACGCGCTGCGCACGATCGCCGCGACATGGTCTTGCCGAGGGCATGCCGCCGCTCCTCTCACCCGGACAAGGTACGTGATCAAGGACCGACCTGGATCACGTACCTGATCTCCCCCCTACTCCTCGACAGGGTCGTCGCGCTCGGCAAGCACCTCAAGGGCGAGTTGCCAGAGGGATCCCTCCCCCGGCACGGTCCAGCGACTGGGGCCTTGGACCGCGACGGGACGGGTCTGCGCATCCCAACCGGCCTGATTCCAGATCTCGGTCACCAGGCCGGTCGGTGAGTACCGCCTGCCGTCGACCGCCCACACCAATGGCTTGGAACGGTCGTTCACCCACGCGGCCTGAATCCGTCGAGGGTCCCCAGCGAGCCAAGTGAGAACGGCGTCACGCTCGGGCTTGGTGGCACCGCGTTTCTAGTGTGACGTGACTCTCTGCACGGGTTCTGTTGCGGTTTGGTGAACTGCCGGGTTCGCTGCCTTGATCGTGGCTACGGTTTCGACAATGGCCCGGATTCCCTCCTTGGAGGAGATCCCCGAGGTGGTGGTGGACCATGTGCGGCGCTGTCTGCGGCTGGCGGAGGACGTCCGGCGGGATCACGGGTCGTCGCGCAGCGCGAAGGCGCATCGCAAGCTGGTGCGTCAGCGTCAGGGGGTGAAGTACGTATCTTCCATAACGCCCGGACATCTCCGATGTCGTGCGCGACATGGTCGCCGAAGGTGGCGGATCACCGCCGACCAACTCGGCCAGACCGCCCCCTATCTACGCGTCCACATCAGCCGCTTCGGCGCCTACGCCACCGATGAGTTGCGCCGCGAGCCCGATCCGTTCGACCCGCTCGTAAGAGATCGACTTCACCCCCATCGATCTGGCCGCATGACACTGGAGGATGTTATGAGTGACCGTCTTGTGCACACGGTGGAAGTGCCCGTGGGTGACGGCAGCGACGAGGTTGTCCGTGTCCAGATCCGCGAAGTCGATGAGGCTCTTGTCCGGGTGGGCAGAGGCGGGCGCACCATAGCGCGGGCCGAGCGGTCGCTCGGGCAGATGCTGGACACCGTCCGCCCGGTGGCGGAGAGCTTTGTCACGCGGTTTCGGGGACTGGCCAACGCGCCGGATGAGATCGTGCTGGAGTTCGGGATCTCGCTGTCGGCCGAGGCGGACGTCGTCATCGCGAGCACGGCGACCGCGGCCAATTTCTCGGTGAGTTTGACGTGGAACCGAAGCGACGAGCGAGGCGCAGCCGACGAGCCAGCCGGGGCTTGATCCGATCTGTATCCGTTGTGAGGCGCGGAGGGGACACGATGGCGGAGACAGGACGGACATGGTCAGTCAGCCCGGATGAAGACCTGGCCGCGGCGATCGTCCAGATCAAAGGACAGCACGGCGCGCTGGGGGGCGCGGGCTTTCTCATCGCCCCGGACCTGGTGCTGACCTGCGCCCATGTGGTTTCCGACGCACTGGAGAAGCCCCGGCAGGAGCCCGTGCCCACGGGGACACCGGTCACGGTGGAGCTTCCGCTGGCCCCGCCCCCTGTCAGCGGTGGGCCACGCCCGGCATGGCCGGCCCTGGTGGAGAACTGGGTGCCGATCAGGGGCGAGCGGACCGGCGACATCGCTGTCCTGCGGCTGCCGGAGCCCATCCCCGGCACTCATCCGCTGCCCATGGCCGACCCCGGCAAGGTGGAGGGCGGCCGGGTGCGCGCGGTGGGATTCACCCGCGACGCGCCGGGCGGGATCTGGTTTGAGGGCAAGCTCGTCGGCGCCACGGGTGAGGGCTGGGTGCAGCTGTCGAGAGCCACCGGACAGGCCGCCCACGTCAAGCCTGGCTTCAGCGGCAGCCCGGTCTGGGACAACGCACTACATGCGGTGGTCGGCCTGCTGGTGGCGGCGCAGCCTGAAAGCGACGCCCAGCAGGCCTACGCGCTGCGCACGAAGACAATCGTGGAGGAGATCCCCGAACTCGGCCCCGTCGTGCGCCCGCCCTCACCCTTCCGTGGCCTGAAGCCCTACGAGGAAGGGGACGCCGACTTCTTCTTCGGGCGGGAGGAGGATATCGGCAACGTCGTCACAGCCCTGCACGGGGCGCACACCGTGACGGTGTACGGACCTTCGGGCTGCGGCAAGTCCTCCCTGGCTCTGGCCGGTGTGGTGCCTCGGATGCGGGCGGACGGGTACGAGGTGCTGGCGGTCAACGCCGGGTTGATCTCCTCTATGCGGGCCGGGCTGGCCACCGAGCTTTATGAGGCCATCCGGTCCGGGCGGTACGGGCCCGCGCGTGTGGACAGCGCCGACCAGGTCGAGGCCTTGCTCACGGGTAAGGGGCTCAGGGACACGCTCCACCGCGTCCGGGGTACGGTGTCCGGCGATCTCCTCGTCGTCCTCGATCAGGCCGAAGCGCTCCTGAACCGCACCCAAACCGAGATCGACGAGCTCGCCGACCTGCTGTTCCCGCAGCGCCAGCCGATCGTCGGGGTACGGATCCTGGTCACGTTGCGTTCCGACCTGATGGACGCGGTGTTGAGACATCCTCGTCTGGGGCCCGCGTTACTTGGCGGAACGACGTTGCCGCTCGCCCCCATGTCCTCCGAGCAGTTGGAGGAGGTGATCACCAAACCCGTCGAGCGGCTTGCGGCCGTGGCGTACGAACCGGGGCTGGCCCGGCGCATCCTGGACGACGCGGGCGGCGAGCCCGGCATCCTCCCGCTGCTGGGCTTCGTCCTGCAGCAGTTGTGGGACCGGCAGGACGGCGGCTACCTGCGGTACGCGGCCTACGAAGAATTGCGGGGTGTGTCCGGCGCGCTGAATCTCCACGCCGAGCAGGCCTGGAAGTCCCGGGTCGAGGGTGAACCGGACAACGAGGAGGCAGCGCGGCGGCTGCTCACCAAACTGGTGCGGATGCTGCCCAGCAGCCAGATCCTGCTGCGCCGCAGGCTCACCCGGGACGAGGTGGACGAGACGCAGTGGGAGCTCGCGAAGGCATTCGCCGAGCGAGAGTGGCGGCTGCTGGTGCTGCATGGAGGCGAGGGCGAACCGGAGAGCGCGGAACTGGCCCATGAGGCGCTGATCACGGCCTGGCCCGCGCTGCGGGACCAGGTGGATGCGGATAGAAAGTTCCTGGCCGGGCGGGCGGAGTTGGCCCATTACCTGCAGCGCTGGCAGCACGGTGAACAGTCCGCGAGCCTGCTGCCGATCAGGGAAGAACTGCAGGGGATCGACCAATGGCTGGGCGGGCGTGAGGGCGAACTGGCAGAGAAGGAACGTGAGTTCCTGACCGCGGCCCGTCACCATAGGCGGAAGCTACGACGGCGTACACGTAATGCGTGGATCGCGGTGGCCATGGTGGTCGCACTGTTCGCGGCCCTGGGCGGCTTTTTCTTAAACGAGAGGCAGGTCAGCGCGGAGCGGGGGGATGAGAGCAAGTCACGTGCGCTGGCGAGCTCCACAGAGGAGATGGTCGGGGAAGACCCGGGGCTCGCGGCCCTGGCGGCCATCGCCGCCTACGATCTCGCGCCGACGCAGGAGGCCCATAGCGCGCTGTTGCAGCGATACGACCAGCTCAAGAACGCCGCCTGGATGCTGACGGGCTTCCAGGGATCGATCCTGGACACCGCGATGAGCGCCGATGGCACAGTGATGCTGGCCGCCTCCGAACGCGGCCGCGCGACACTGTTCGCCCGCCAAGCCGGCGGCAGGGTCCTGCGCAAGCATCTCGGCCTCGCCGGCAACGCGCTCCTCCCGCTGGTCAGCAGGGACGGCCGGCGCATCGCCTACATGCTGGGCGGAACCGGCTCGATGGCCTGGCACGAGGTGCGCTACACGGCGCACGACATCGTCGTGGGACCAGCGCATCGCCTGCGCGGCGGCTCCCTCCAGGAGTACACCCTGGGAGGACAGGATGGCAGCTACAGCATCGTCGCCTTCTCACCGAGTGCCGACCGGATCGCCATGGTGACGGGTGACGGACGGCTGCGGGTGTGGGACCTGGCGACACAGCGGCTCCAGGAACTGCCGGGGCGTCTCCCCGGCCTGCTGCAGGTGTGGTTCGGCTCGGATGAGAACACGCTCGTGGCCGCACCGAAGCAGGACGGGCACTCCCTGGTGTCCCTCGACCTCCGCACCGGCACCGTGCGGAATCTGGAAGATCGCCGCAGCGTGTCAGCGAAGGGTTCAGTGGAAGCCGAGGTATCGGCTGACGGGAGTGTCCTGGCCGTCTGCCGGAAGCCCTACGGTGCGGAGAAAGCCACCTACCGGGTCGTCCGCGTGTCCGACGGGCGGGAGCTGACACGCTACACGCCCCCGGACGGCTACACCTCATGCCGCCACCCCGCCATCGACCAGACAGGCGAGCACATCGCAATCGACGATGGTAACGGCAACTGGGTGCTCCTTGGCACCCGGCCAGGCATGCCCCCGCAACGGTTCGATGGTCCTGCCCTCGCCTACAGCGGCAAGACCGGCCCCCTCCTCGGCACGCCGAGCACCCCCATAGTGGTTCACCGTGACCAAGCCGGCGTGACCGGCTGGCAGATGTCCGCCGACAACGGGTTGGAGGTGTTCAGCCCACCCGTGCTGCTCGACCGGGGTCGCAGCATGCTGGTCCGCATCGGAAAGCACGGCGGCAAGGTCGCTGACCGGCTGGCGGTCATGGAGACCGAAGGCCAGGGAAGAACGCTCGCCGAGGTCCGCATCGCCGCCGCACCCCCCGACCCGGGCCTGCTACTGATGGACAACCCCGCCCAGACACTGGTGGCTGATGTGACCGACCACAACGAGATCGTGGTCTACGACCTTCCGCGCCTGCGCAAGGCGGCCGAGATCATCACCCGCATGCCCCCGGTCGACAAGAACGGGCGACGAGAACGGGTGCGCTTCTTCTTCCTCAGCGACGAGGAACTGGTGACGGTCTCCGGAAGCGTGATCGAACACTGGAACGCCCGCGACGGCCGACGCCTGTCCAATCCACTCGACATCCACGATCTTTACACCGACGGGGCCGACCTCACGGACTTCTTTGTCCAGCGGCATTACAAACCGGGATATGTACAGATCTCGAACGCAGGCGACAACACCCTGCGCGCCGTTCATCTGGCGACCCGCGCGGAGAATACGGACCTGCGGATCCGCCTGGGGACCGATGCGCTCACCGCGGTGGTCGAGCATAGCGGCCGCTACGCTATCGTGCTGACCCGAGGGAGCATGATCGAGCTGTGGTCGGTACAAGACCGTCGGCGAACGCGGAAGATACTGGGCCCTCTCGGACCCCTGGAACCAAATCAATGGCAGATAGGGGCCTTGGGAGACGACGGCTCGGGGAATCCCGGATTCTTCCTGGCCAACGGGCGCTCTGTACGCTTCATGAGAGTGGTCGACTCCGGTGATGTCGACGTGACCTCCTATAGCTTCTCTGGCAAGCAGAACTTCTTGGCATCGGCTGACGATGGCAAGGCCCTGCTGAGGAGTCACACGCCCGGAGAGACTGTAGAACTCTTCCGGCTCGATCCCAGACTGTGGAAATCCCACCTGTGTGACGTTCTCGGACGCGACCTCAGCGAGGACGAGCGCCGCGGCCTGCCACAGGGGCTGCCTGACGTCATATGCCCACCCCGATGAACGGTCAACACCTGGAACGCCCGCCGCGCCTCGGTGCTGTCCTGGCTCGACGGCACGATCAAGGTGCTCGATTTCGGCATCGCCGCCCCGCTGGTTCCGGGAGCGACGTTGATCACCCGGCTGGGGTACGGCGTGGGCACATTCTGCTACATGGCGCCCGAGCAGGCGGTGACCGGCAAAGCGGACGCCCGCAGCGACCTGTACTCCCTGGGATGCGTCCTGCACGAGTTGGTGTCCGGTAGGCGGGTCTTCGAATCGGCCCTTCCTCAAGCCGAGATGGCGCGGCATTACTCGGAGGCACCGCCACGGCTCGGATCGCTACGACAGGACGTCCCTCCCGATCTCGAACAGCTCGTGCTGTCGCTGCTCGCGAAGAACCCCGCCGACCGGCCCCCCTCGGCGGAGGTGGTCTACGAGCGGCTACTGCCGCACGTGGTCGCGCCGCCCCCGCTCCCAGGTGCGACGGCGGCGGCTCCATCGCCGAACCCGGGCCGGATGTACGCGATCGTGGCCGAGCGGATCGCGGAGTCGGCACTGGGCGGCGTCCGGATCCCGAGCACGTCCCCCGCACCCGCTCCCCGCCTGTCGAGGGACGCCCTGATCAAGGCCAGGGCTCGGGCCGAGGATCTCGCCATCGACGGACGGCTCACGCAGGCGATCGAAGTACTCGAAGAGGCCGTCACCGCGTGCGCGAGCCTGCCGGCAGAGCGTGAGTTGCTGTTCGCGTTACGCATGGACCTGGCCAACGCGCGCTTCGGGGCACGAGACTACGCGGCGGCGCTGAGCGAGTTCGAGGACGTGATCCCGAAGCTCGCCGCCATGCTCGGCGCCGACCATCGCGCGGTGCTGGACTGCAGATACAACGAGGCGTTGAGCGCCGCCGCCCTGGGACTCGACGAGACGGCACTGGACCAGATGACCGTCCTGCTCACCGACGTCGAGACTGCCCTGACCGCATCCGATCCGCTCGCCCTGCTGATCCGCCGGGAGATCGCGGCACTCCTCGTCAAGCTGGACGATCCTCGGCAGGCCTGGATCGACCTGCGCGCGTTGGTCCCCCGGATGGAGGCGATCCTCGGCGTGGACGATCCGGAGACCAGGCAGGCCCGGACACTGCTGGAGAATCTCGAGCGACTCGACGACCATCGACAACATCCCACTATTTAGTGGACATCTCAGGACTTCGCGCGTTGCTCCGGTCCGTTCAGGGGCGCGACGTCTGGACGCGGGAGAGGCGACGCTCGCGCGCCCCGCGACGACACGGTCCGGGGACGCCGACGACCTGCGGAGCCGTTTAACGTCCGGGGTGATCACGAACCAAGGCGGGCAGGGCTGAACCGGCGTTTCGGCGGTGAGCCGGGCCGGTTCACGCGGCACCCCCTTGAGGTTCTCCCCGATACGAAGGCGATGTCCTCACATGTCCGACGGTGCGGCTCTCCGCGATTCCTTCGACGCCGTTCAGCGCATCCGGTACGCGGTCTGGTGCGTGGGTCTGTCCCTCACGTTGCTCTTCACGAGCACGCGGCCCTGGTTGCGTCACCGGGAGCCAGGGTCTACGGACTCGGCCATGTCGCTGTGGGATCTGCCGAGTTCGAACGCCCAGGTCATCAGTGACCACGGCGTCAGCGCTTTCGGCATGCTGATGCTCACGCTCGTCCTCACCCTTCTCACCGCGCGCTGGCCGCACCGCCCCGTGGTGCTCGGCACGATCCTCGCGGCCGGGATGAGCTTCCTGAACACGATGCACCTGCACCAGACATTCGGCGGGCCCACTGCCGCCAGCGCGGCCCTGGCGCCCGGCGTGGCCTCCACCCTCGCCGAGACCGCGGCGCTCATTCTCGGCCTCGGCCTGCTGGCTCTGGTGGACTCGTCGGACGACACCGACATCGCCCGCCAGGTCCCGTGGTCGTCACGCTCGCGACCCGTGACCTCCCCATGGTCCCCGGACATCGCCCACCGGCTGGCCCGGGCCGCGCAGGGGGTCACCCTCGCCGCCCTCCTCGTGAGCATCGGCATCCTGCCCTGGACGGGTTTCCACCAGGACGGCGTCCGGTTCGCGCACCTGTCGCTCTGGGACCTGGCCGGCTCCTCGTACAGCGAGGAGGTGACCTCGGCCGGGGAGCTCACGCTGACCCTGCTGACGCTCTCCTGCCTGCTCGTGCTGGTCGTCGCGGCCGAGCCGCACCGATTCACCGCGTGCTGTGTCGCCGTGTGTCTCGCCCTGACGCTGGCGTCGGTCTGGCGGCTTCACATCGTGGTGAACCAGCTCGCCGCCCACCGCGCCGCACCGGAGCCGTCCACGCTTCCGGGCCAGGTCGTGGCGATCGTGGTGCTCGCCGTCTCGGCCGTCGCCGTCGCGCCGCTTCGCCTCCGGCGGGCACAAGCCTCGGCGTCGGCGGTCTAGCGACCGGACGGCGTGGTCCACCCGCTCCTCGCGCCCGGAAATGCTCCTTGGCCGGTGCGCCTTCCTTCTCGTATTCGTAAAGGACTCCCATGCGCCAGAGCAGCCCTGAAACCGCTGGAACGCCCGGTATCCGGATCATCGAGCGGGTCGTGTTCGCCTCGGAGGAGGTGTCCGTGGGCCAGGCCCGGCAGTGGGCGCGGAAGCTGCTGGATCGGCACCCGCGCCGGGACGACGCCGTGCTGCTGCTGTCGGAGATCTTCACGAACTCCGTCGTGCACACCAGGTCGGCGGCGATCGGAGTCGTCGTCCTCGTCGACGACGCGGACGGGGTGCAGATCGAGGTCGTGGACGAGGGGGCGGAGACGTCCCCGTGCGTCTGCGCGCACCGTACCGGTGAACTGGCGGAGTCGGGGAGAGGGATCCGGCTGCTGCGCGCGCTCTCCGACCAATGGGGGTTCATCGAGGAGCCCCCACGCTGCGTGGTCTGGTTCGCCCTGCGCGCGACGCCACCGACGACGGAGCCTCGCGGCTGAGGTCCGGCGAGGCGCGGAGGTTCCCATGAAGATCACATCGAAGGGGCGGGTCACCATCCCCGCCGACATCCGCCGGCAGTTGAACCTTCACGAAGGAGACGAAGTCGACTTCGTCGTTGAGGGCAGCAGCATACGGATCGTACGAACGGACGAGGAGTGATCTACAGCTGCACGGAGCGTTGCGCCGCCTGAAGCGTCATGTGATGGGATGGTGTTGGCGATTCGCCTTGCCCCGTCGCCTCCCGGTCTGGTGGTGTGGCCTGTGGGGGGATGTCATGGTGCAGGTCATTGGGGCGGGGCTTGGGCGTACGGGGACGATGGCGCTCAAGATGGCGCTGTGCCGGCTCGGGTTCGGGCCGTGTTACCACTTCACGGAGGTGTTCGCTCACCCTGAGCATCTGTACGCGTGGGCGGCGGCGGCGAACGGCGAGCCGGAAGCCTGGCGGGATCCGCTCAAGGGGTACGCGGCCACGACGGACTGGCCGGGGGTGGCGTTCTGGCGGGAGCTGGTCGAGGCGTTCCCCGAGGCCAAGGTCGTCCTGACCACGCGGGACGCCACCGAGTGGTTCGAGTCGGTGAACGGAACGGTGTTCGCGGCGATGGCCGGGAAGCTCCCCGGCACCGCCGAGCGCTACCGCGAGTTCGAGGCCGCGGAGCAGCTGACCGAGTTCGGGCGGGCCGGGGTGGTGGGACGGACGTTCGGCGGGCGCATCGACGACCGCGACCACGTCATCGCGTGTTACGAGCGGCACAACGACGAGGTCCGCCGCACCGTCGCCCCGGACCGCCTGCTGGACTTCCGGGTCAGCCAGGGCTGGGAACCGCTCTGCGCGTTCCTCGGTGTGCCGATCCCCGGCGAGCCGTTCCCCCGCGCGAACGAACGTGCGGGCTTCGCCGAGACGGTGCTCCGGGACCCGGGAGCCGGAGAACCATACCCGGCTGGCTCCTGATCGGGCCTCCGTGACGAGGACCGCGAGAGTACCCACCGGTAAGTGATCCCTGGTGTCGGAGGGGAATGCCGGACCTCCGCCGCCAAGGCCGTGAATGCGCCCGGCGGTCGGAGATCCGTGGGTCAGAGGATGTCGACGTCCGGGTGGGAATGGCCGCCGGAAAGGGTTTTGTAGCCGGGGCCTCGGTCGAACAAGCGAGAGGGGTTGGCGGCGCGGAGGGCGGCGCGGGTTTTCTCGGTGGCGGCCGCGTCGACTTCGGGCGCCTCCTGGGGGCCGCGCAGGATGACGCCGTAGTCGTCGCGGGCCGCTTCCCAGGACACCTTGCCGTCGCGGACGTCCGCCGCCACCAGGGACGGGTCGCGGTCGTACGGCGATCCCCAGCCACCGCCGCCCGTGGTACGGACGCGGATGATCTGGTCCTCCTTCACGGGGAAGTCGTCGACCAGGCCCTCCATCTCCTGACCGTCCACCGTGACGAGGAAGGGACGCCCGGCCCGCCCGCCGTTCACGCCCCAGCAGGACAGGATCGACCGGTCGGCGATGGACATGAACGAGGCGTCGCGCAGCATGCGGATGTGCTTGTCGTACCCGAGGCCGCCCCGGTAGAGGCCGGGGCCGCCGGAGTCGCGGGCCAGGCCGAGCCGTTCGACGCGGAACGGCCAGCGCGCCTCGGCGAACTCGACGGGAATGTTGCGGGAGTCGGGCACGACGTGGATGGTGTCCTCACCGTCGGCGTACCGGCGCCCGCCGGAGCCGCCGCCGAGCACCTCGCGCATGAGGTACGGACGCCCGTCGTGGTCCTCGCCATAGACGCCGGTGTAACGGATGGTCTCCTGGTCGGCGGGCATGCGCCCCCCGGTGGCCTTGGCGAGCACGCCGGCGAGCACGCCGAGCAGGCGCAGGATGACGAAGGTGCGCGCGTTGGTGGGCGCCGGGAAGATCGGGGTGAGCAGGGTGCCCTTCTCGGGGAAGCGCATCTCGATGAGCGGGACGACGCCCTCGTTGACGTCGAGTTCGGCCATGCGCTCGGGGGTGTCGGCGAGGTTGCGCAGGATGGGGGCGAGCCACTTCTTGAGGAACACGCCGCCCGCGTAGTCGCCGGCGTGGTTGATCGGCCCCTTGGCCTGCGGGGACGTTCCCGTGAAGTCGATGATCAGCGGGGTGTCGGCGGAGTGGTCGACCGTGAGAGTGATGCGCTGGGCGTGCAGGCGGGGCTCGTCGACGCCGTCGTGCTCGGCGTAGTCCTCCCAGACGTGCACCCCTTCGGGGATCTTGGCGAGCAGCTCGCGCCGGAAGGTCTCGGTGGTGCCCGCGATGATGGCGTCGAAGCACGCCTCGACCGCCGCCCTGCCGTACCGGGCGAACAGCTCGCCGAGGCGCCGGGCGCCCATCAGGCAGGCGGAGCACTCGGCGTCCAGGTCTCCGGCGAGGGAGTCGGGCATACGGGAGTTGCGGGTCATGATGGTGAGAGCGGCCCGGTTGGGGACGCCGCGGTCCCAGAGCTTGATCGGCGGGACCATCAGCCCTTCCTCGAAGGCGCTGCGCGCGTGGGAGGGCATCGACCCGGGGACGGCGCCGCCGATGTCGTCGTGGTGGCCGAACGCCTGGACGAACGCGACGACCTCGCCGTCGTGGAAAACGGGGACGGTGACGCACAGGTCGGGCAGGTGGCCGATGCCGCCCTCGGACAGGTAGACGTCGTTGTGGAAGAAGACGTCGCCCGGGTTCATCTCGGCGATGGGGAAGTCGCGCACGATGGGCTGCACGAGCGCGGAGTAGGAGCGGCCGGTGAGCTTGCGCATCCGGACGTCGTGGATTCCCGCCCGGAAGTCGTGGGCGTCGCGGATCATCGGCGAGCGGGCCGTACGGGCGATGGCGGTCTCGACCTCCATCTCCACGGAGGCGAGCGTGCCCTCGACGATCTCGACCAGTACCGGGTCGACCGTTGTCATTCGCCCGCTCCGTTCGTCAGGTGTGCGGAAATGTCGGCGCGCCGGATGACGAGGTTGCCGTACGCGTCGGCCTCGGCGGTGAAGCCCGGGTGCAGGGGCAGCGTGGAGCCGTACTCCTCGATCACCGCAGGTCCGGTGAGGACGTCGCCGCGCCGCAGGTCGCCACGGCGGTACACGGGCGCCGTCCACCATCCGTCCTCCGAGCCCCCGACAGCGCCCGCGTCCCCCGAGTCCCGGGTCGTGTCACCACCGGCGCCTCCGGGGGCGAGCGCCTCCTCGAAGTACACCTGCTGTTCCCCCGCCGGGGCCGCCGTGCCGCCGTCGCGGGCGGGTAGTTCGGGGATGGCCGGGCGGGTGATGGGGCCGATGCCGGAGACGCGCAGGTTGACCCATTCGACGGCGTGCCGCGGGTCGTCGCGGTACCCGTACCCGTACAGCTTGTGGTGGGCCTCGTGAAACCGGTCGAGCACCTCGGCGCGCCACGCCTCGTCGATCGGCCCGGCGGGCGCGGGCACCCGCACCTCGTACGCCTGCCCGTAGTAGCGCAGGTCGGCGCTGCGCGCGTACACGTGCCGGTCAGGCGGGAACCCCTCGCGGTCGAGGGCGTCGGCCGCCTGGTCCGTCAGCTCGCCGAAGATGCGGGCCGCCGTGTCGAGGCTCAGGTCGCGGGTGACGTGGGTGCGGACGTAGTCGTTCTTGACGTCCACGGTGAGCAGCCCGAACGCGGACACGTTGCCCGGGTTGGGCGGCACGACGACCGCGGGGAGGCCGAGGATGTCGATCAGCCGGCAGACGAGCAGCGGCCCGGAGCCGCCGAAGGCGACCATCGGGAAGTCACGGACGTCCAGGCCGCGCTTCACGGTGATCTGCCGGATCGCGTTCGACTGGTTGAAGGCGCTGATCTCCAGGATGCCGGCGGCGGTGCGCTCGGGCGTGAGGCCGAGTTTGCCGGCGAGCGCCTCGACGGCCGCGCGCGCCGCCCCGGCGTCCAGGGGGATCTCGCCGCCGAGCAGGTGTGGCGGGACGCGGCCGAGGAAGACGTGCGCGTCGGTGACCGTCACCTCGGTGCCGCCCTTGCCGTAGCACACGGGCCCGGGGTCGGCTCCGGCGGAGCGCGGCCCGACCTTGAGCGTGCCCTCGGGCGAGGTCCAGGCGATCGAGCCGCCGCCCGCGCCGACGGTCACGATGTCGATCATCGGGATCTTGCACGGGTACCGGCCGATGGAGCCCTCGGTGGTGAGGGACGGCTCGCCGTCGACCACGACCGCGACGTCGGTGGAGGTGCCGCCGCCGTCCAGCGTGATCACGGACGGGTGCCCGGCGGTGCCGGCGATCAGGGCGGCGCCGAGCGCCCCGGCGGCCGGGCCGGACAGCACGGTCGTGATCGGCTGGTGGACGACCTCTGCCGCCGACAGCACGCCGCCGTTGCTCTTCATCACCGAGAACGGCATGCCGAGGCGGGTGGCGAGATTGTCGATGTAGCGGCGCATCGTGGGCTTGACGGCGGCGTCGACCAGCGTGGTGACCGAGCGCTCGTACTCGCGGTACTCGCGCAGCACGTCGCTGGACAGGGAAACGACGGCGCCGGGGTGCTCGCGTTCGAGGACGGCCCGCATGCGGTGCTCGTGCGCCGGGTTGGCGTAGGAGTGCAGGAAGCAGACGCCGATGGCGGTGACGCCCTGGTCGCGGAACCAGCGGGCCACCCGCGCGGCGTCCTCCTCGTCGAAGGGCCGCACCTCCTCGCCGAGGTGGTCGAGGCGCCCGCCGACCGTCTTCACCCGGTGGACGGGGACGATGCGCGGCGGCTTGACCCAGAAGTAGGAGTTCCCGTAGCCGTCGGGGACGCTCTGCCGGGCGATCTCCAGGATGAACTCGAAGCCCTCGGTGGTGACGAACCCCAGGTCGAGGGGGCGGTCCTCCAGGAGCTGGTTGGTGGCCACGGTCGTGCCGTGCACGATGCCGCCGACGTCTTCGAGGTTCAGGCCGGGCAGGACCTTGTGCACGCCGTTCATGAATCCGACGGCGGGGTCGGCGGGCGTGGAAGGGGTCTTGGTCGTGGTGATCTGACCGGTCTGCTCGTCCACCGCGACCACGTCGGTGAACGTGCCCCCGGTGTCGACGCCGATACGGACGCTGCGCATGCTCTCAGTGTTTACCGAAACGCTCCAGCCACGCGAATCAGCGACCTTCGCCAAGGAATCGTCCGGTCGTCGGCAGGTGTCCCCTGGCCTCCGAAGATCTCAGAATCGTTCCCCGCGTCTGGAACCTCCGGGCGGAGGGGACGGTATGCAGGGCATGGAGCGACGCGACTTCCTCAGGTTCACGGGCGGTCCGGCGGGCACGGCACTGCTCACCGCCCGCACCCGGTCCCCCCCTCGTCCCGCGTGTCCCCGGGGTCCCCGAGGTCTCCGCGGCGAGCCCCACAGGGGCGGGCACGCCGCGGCCCATCGGGCACATCCTGTACGCCGGCGCGTCCACCCCACCCCGGTCACCCCCCTTGGATCCAGGACCTGCCCCCCGAACCGATGGCCGGGGTACGGTGGTCAATCTGTATGCTGGCGGGCCGTGAATGAAACGCCCGCCCTCTCCAGCGCCCCCGCACACGCCCGCCGCGACGGCGTTCTGCGGTTCTTCCACGGTCCGATGGACTGCGGCAAGTCGACGCTGGCCCTGCAGATGAACTACAACCACAGCCGCCAGGGCAGGCGCGGGCTCGTGCTCACCAAACACGACCGGTCGGGCGGGGCCCAGGTCACCAGCCGCATAGGGCTCGGCCTGGACGCCATCGAGGTCGGCGAGGATCTCGACCTGGTGCGCCTGGTGGCCGCCGGTGACGGCATCGACTACCTGATCTGCGACGAGGCGTGCTTCTACACCGTCGAGCAGATCGAGCAGCTCGCCGACCTCGTCGACGACCACGGCGTCGACGTGTACGCCTTCGGCCTGGCCTCGGACTTCCGGTCCCAGATGTTCCCGGCGGCGCGGCGGCTGTTCGAGCTGGCCGACGAGGTGGCCCGGCTGCAGGTGGAGGTGCTGTGCTGGTGCGGCCGCCAGGGCAGGCT
Source organism: Sphaerisporangium sp. NPDC051011 (assembly GCF_040653595.1). NCBI lineage: Bacteria > Bacillati > Actinomycetota > Actinomycetes > Streptosporangiales > Streptosporangiaceae > Sphaerisporangium > Sphaerisporangium sp. NPDC051011. Next base: position 318,617 of record NZ_JBFAGG010000001.1, read on the forward strand.
GAACGCCCGCGTCGTGGACGGGGTCATGGTGCGCACCGGCGAGCAGGTCGTGATCGCCGACACCGACGGTTCGCAGGTGCATTACCGCGTGCTGTGCCGCCGCCACTACCGCAACGGTGACCTCGGCGCCTCCGAAGCCCAGCCCCGCCTGGCCGCCCCGGCCTGACCGAACCCGCCAGTCACGCGATCCCCGCGCCGACCGGCGAGGACCGGGTGGGGCGCCAGGTGCTCGGCGCGCGGAGGGTCAGGGGGCCGAGGCGATGTCGTCCATGCGGGCGGCGATCTGCACAGGGTCGCCGCCGACCAGGGCCGAGGCCGCGCGCCACCAGGCGAACCACTCGCCGCTGCGCCACATCCAGTCGGCGCGCTCGACGGCGGCGATCACGTCCCCCTTGGCCTGCCACCACGGGCCGATCTGCTCGAGCGTGGCGCCGTGGCGTAACGCCCATCGGCGCAGCGTCTCGGCCACGCGCTGGTCGACCGTGACCGCGTACGGGTCGGGGTCCTCGCCGGGGAGGGGGTGGGGGCCGAGCCCCGCGGCCACGCCCCAGCTCCACTGGGCCTCGGCGGGCCCGGCGTACCGGAGGGAGGAGAAGTCGAGGTTGGAGCCGAGCGAGCCGTCCGGGCGCTCGACCACGACGGCGTCCACCCGGCCGCCCGCGTCGAAGGCGGCGACGATGCGCGTGCCGGCGGTGGCGTCGAGGGGCGGTTCCACGCGGTCCTCTGCCTGCCACGAGTTGAGGTCGACCGAGCCGACCGGCGGGCCCCAGGCGGCGTCGGCTGCGTCGTCGGCGATCCACGCGGCGAGCATCTCCAGGACGGTGAGGTCGGTCCACGGCTCGATGGCGGTGCCGGATGCGAGCACCTCGTCCGGTGCGGGGATCTTCCCGCCGCGCCCGGACGACCACCAGCCCGCGCCGAGCACGCCGGTGCCGACGAGCAGGCCCGCGATGGCCGCGAGTTCGGAGGACCTGCGGGTGAGCGGGGCACCCTGGGCGAGCCCGGCGCAGCGTGCCGCCCGGTCGTCGCCGAGCGCGTCCCTGGCCGCGGCCAGCAGCGACGCGGCGGCCGGGTGGTCTTCACCGAGCAGGTCGTGGATGAGCCGCCGGGCCTGCGTCCGGGCGTCCTCCGCACGGAACTCTCGCATGCCCACCACGTTACGCCGGGAGATCCTTCTCCGCGAGGCTCCATAAAAAGATCGGGATCTACCCCCGTACGTGTGGCGGTCACGCTCGGGCCGACGCGTCCGGGCGCTCGTCCGCAGGCCGGTAAAGCGTCTCTGATTGGCTTAGCGATCCTGTGCGTTACACAGAATCAAGGCACAACGAGCTGCCCGGTATTCACCAATCGTCTTCGTGCCCTGGTGCCGACAAATGGAGCCGCCGGCCCGTCGAGCACGTCCCTCCGGACGCTGACCGGTCAGGCGTGCACAGCCTGACCGGGGAGGGTGCCCGACGTCGCCTGGGCGCCGGGCGTGCTGGTAACAGCATGCCACGACCCAACTACGATTCGCTAATCGAATCAGAAAGCCTCCGGCCAGGCCGACGTTCCCCCCACGCGAGAACGTCGCCGGCAGAGTTGGAAAGATCTAACGAACCGGCTCCGACGCCCGCCCGCGGCCTCGATCCCTATGGATCAGACCGAGCGAGCCCACCGGCCAGGCGGGTGGAGGGTTGGGTCAGCGGCGGGTGGGGCGGCCGAGGAGCCAGCCGATCACGGCGCTGCCGAGTGCGATGCCCGCGCCCATGCCGAACGCCGTCAGCACCGGCCACACGGGGGTGCCGGACGTCCCGCGCTGGGCGGGTGGCCGTTCGAAGACCTGCCCCACGGTGGCGGGGGCGGCGGTCGTGACGGGGACCGCCGGGCTCGCGGCAGGCACCACGGGGCCGGTGGCGGTGGCGCTGGTACCGGGGACCGCCGGGGTCGTGGCAGGCGCCACGGGGCCGGTGGCGGTGGCGATGGTACCGGGGACCGCCGGGGTCGTGGCAGGCGCGACCGCGACGGCAGCGGGGCCCTGCGACAGGGCGACCGAGGGCTGCGACAGGGCGGCAGGGGTCTGTGGCGGGGTGGCTGCGGCAGGGATGGGTTCGGCTGCGGGGATGGGTTCGCGGAGGTGGTGTTCCACGGCGGTGAAGAACTCTCCGGCGGTCTTCTTGGCCACCGAGCCGAGCATGCGCTGGCCCACGCCGCCGATCATGCCTCCGACGACGGCCTCGGCGTCGTAGTCGACCCGGGTGGAGCCGCCGTCGACCTCGCTGAGGCGGATGCGCACCGTGGCGTCGACCGTGCCGGGGGCTCCGGCGCCCCGGGCGCGGAGGGTGAACCCCTCGGGCTCCTCGGGGTCGGACAGCACGACCTCGCCCTCGTAGACGCCCTTGATCGAGGCGACGCCCGCAGTGACCGTCATGCGGTAGGTGTCCGCGCCGGTCGCCTCCAGCCGCTTGCAGCCGGGGATGGTGCGCACCAGCACCGCCGGGTCCTGCAGGGCGGCCCAGACCCGGCCTCGATCGACCCCGACCACGGCACTGCCGACGACCTTCATGGACACCTCCGATGCCGAGAGACTAGAGACTCGCCCGCGACGGCCGTAAGGGCAACGACTGCCCGCCGGTGTCGCCGGGGCTCGTCAGGTCTCGCCGGGCCCCAGGACGCCCTTCCCACCGGACGCCACGCTAACACCACGCCGCGACCCTGCGTGCGCGTCCCACCGCTCCCGCAGGTCACCGGCGGAGACGCGCCAGCATTTCCGTCCAGCGGCGAGCCAGGAGGGACACGAGGCCGCCGGGCCCGTGGCGGCCGTCGCGCAGGATCCGGCGGATCGCGTTGATGACGGCCGCGCGCCGGCGGGCGACGCGCCTGTAACGTTCCACGGCCCGGACGAGATCATCGAGCCCCTCCTGGACCTCACCGGGCTCGTGCCCCCGCGGGCCGGGGCTTGGGGGGCGGTGAGGTTTCTCCGGTCTTCGGTCGTCGTGCGGTGTTCCGTTCATGTCGGGGCCGTCTCAGTTCCGTTCATGCCGGGACCGTCTCAGTACTCGTCGATGCTGACGACCGGGCCGAGGCGGGCGGGCCGGCGGTTCGGGGTGCCGAGGACGCGGCCGTGCCGGAAGCTTCGCCGGTTCCCGTCGTAGACGTCCGGGACGCTGATCCACGCCTCGGAGAGCGGGCCCGGAGCGTCGGCGGGGAGCCGCCGGAAGGCCCGCCTCCTGAGGTTGCGGTGCTCGTGCTCGGTCACGTCCTCGAACAGCTGTGCCGAGATGGCGACCGCCAGGGCGACGTCGGGGTTGCGGCGCAGGGCCTCCTTGAGCGCCTCGCTGTCGCGCAGCAGGCAGACGGCGTCCACCGCCTTACCGGCGAACCCGCCGTCCACGACCCGGGTGGGGCCTTGGTGGAAGGCCACGCGCAGCCGGATCCTTTCACCCTCACCCACGTAGCGATCGTCACAGCAGTCACGGCACTCGCGCCGGGCACGGTCACCCCGGTCCCGCTTGTCACCCCGCTTGTCACCCCGCTGGTCACCCCGCTGGTCACGCCGGTCCCGCTGGTCGCGTTGGTCACGGTGAGGCGCGCCTGGACGGGCGAGCGCGAGGCGCAGTTCGCTGAGGAGCCCGGCGACGACGCGGGCCTCGTCCACGCCGGGCGGCAGCACGAACAGCAGCCCGCCGGAGGGCCGGAGACGGGCGGCGAGGGAACCCCCGGCACGCTGAACGAGGGAACCTCCGGCCCGTTGGGTGAGGGGACCGCCGGTCCTCTGGGCGAGGTAGAGGCGGTTCACGCCCGCCCGCCGGCTCGCGTCCGCGACGAGGTCGTACAGGTGCTCGGGCCCGGCGAGGTCGGCGGGCCCGTCGGCGTCCACGGCGACGCACAGCCGGCGGACGGATCCGGACGATTCGGCCGCGTCGTCCGTGGACGGCGTCCCGGAGGCGCAGCCGCGCCGGAACGGGGCCCGCGTCACGCCGGGACCTCGTACTCCCACAGGTGGCCGCCGAGCCCGGCGAGGCCGCGCAGCCTGCGCACGTCGTGGACGACGATCCGGCCGGCGTCGGTGCCGAGGATCCCGCCGCGGCGCAGCACGTCGAGGTCGCGGTAGATCGTCGGCTCGCGGGCCCCCACGAGTGCCGCGAGCTCGGCCCGGGTGAGGTCGACGTCGAGCAGCAGCCCCTCGGGCACGTCCCTGCCGTGGCAGGCGAGCTCGACCAGGACGCGGGCGAGGCGCCGGAGCGCGGGGAGGGTGCCGAACTCGACATGGCGGCCGTCGGCGGGGCGCAGCCCGGCCCGGCCCATGCGCTGGACGGCGGAGGCGGCCTCCGGGCAGCGCCGCAGGAAGCCGAGGAAGTCGTCCTGGGGCATGACGCGCACGAGGCAGTGCCCGGCGGCGGTGGCCGTGACGGCGCGGGGCCGTCCGTCGAGCGCGGCGAACTCCCCCGCCAGGTCGCCGCACACGCGCAGGCCCAGCAGCGCGGTCCTGCCCCCCTCGGTCCTCGTGGTGATCTTCACGCACGCGTCGAGGAGCAGGAAGACGTCGGTCGAGCGGTCCCCCTCGGTGAAGAGCGTCTCGCCGGCCGCCAGCTGTCGCGGCCTGCCCAGCGCGAGGAACCCGTCCCTGGCCGCCTCGCCGAGGCCGCCGAGAAGGCTGCCCGGGGGCCAGTCCCCCACTTTGCGTATGTCGCGGAGCCGCCCGATATCGGCGCCGGTCATGGTCTGTCCTCCAGTGCGATGGGGCCGGCCCCAGGCCGGCGATCGGAGCCCGGGCCCCCACCCGTGCTTGTGCGGCGGTGAGAAGGTCTCCGCGGCCGGTGCGGTGAGCCGGATGACCTTCAACCAAGTGGACGTACTTGTGGCGGGCTTCGAGTACTGCGTCAGGGGTTGTTATTCGTTTGTTTTTCAACTATGCGGTCGAGTCCTTGCGACGTCCTTGCGGACAGGTGACGGCGGGCGCCGGGCGCGGCGGAGAGGTGGCCGCACGTGGTCCCCGCGCCGTGAATCCCCCTCGGGGATGCCGCCCGGGGTGCCCGCCTACATCCGGGGCGCCCCTGGCGCGGGGCCGCGGTCCCTCGGACGGCGTACCCGTGAATCACCCCCTGGGCGGACGCCCGCGCCACCGTCGAGCCGAGATCATTGGACACGCCGCCAGGACGTGACGTCCCCCTGGGAGGGGGCAAGGGGCCCTCCCGGGGGACGGCCTGGCGGGCGTTTCGATTGGCACGGGGGGCGCCGCGAGCAGCGGTGATCGGCCGCGCGCGTGTCTTGAGGGAGCTCGCGCGCGGCGGGGTGTGACGAAGATCGCAGCACTCGGGGCGCCTCCCCCGGCCTGTTGCTCTACAAGCTGTAGTACTACTTGAGATAGAACTACGGCTTGTAGAGCTCCAGACCCGTGAGGGGAGCATGGACGCACTGGATCTGGCACGGTGGCAGTTCGGGGTCACCACCGTGTACCACTTTCTCTTCGTACCCCTGACGATCGGCCTGGGGATCTTCGTCGCCGGGCTTCAGACCGCCTGGCACCGCACGGGCAAGGAGCACTACCTCCGCCTCACCAAGTTCTTCGGGAAGCTGTTCCTGATCAACTTCGCGATGGGCGTGGTGACGGGCCTGGTCCAGGAGTTCCAGTTCGGCATGAACTGGAGCCGGTACTCGACCTTCGTGGGCGACGTGTTCGGCGCCCCGCTGGCGTTGGAGGCCCTGCTCGCGTTCTTCCTTGAGTCCACGTTCCTCGGCCTGTGGATCTTCGGCTGGGACCGGCTGCCCCGGCGGATCCACCTCGCGTGCATCTGGGCCGCCGCCATCGGCTCCAACCTGTCGGCGTACTTCATCCTCGCCGCCAACGCCTGGATGAAGCACCCCGTGGGGTACGAGGTCGTGAACGGGCGCGCCCGGATGACCGACCTGTGGGCCGTGCTGACCAACTCCACCGCCATCGCCCAGGTGCCCCACGTCGTCGCGGCGGCGTTCATCGTCGCCGGCGGGTTCGTGATCGCGGTGAGCGGCTACCGCATCCTGCGCGAGCGGCGCCAGGTGGCCGACGGCGACGCGACCGTCCCCATGGCCAGGACCACGCGCGGGCGCGTCCCCGGCGACCCGGTGATGTGGCGGACGAGCCTGCGCGCCGCGCTCGTCATGACGGCCATCGCGGGCGCGGTCGTCGCCGGCACGGGCGACATGTCGGGACAGCTCCTGCACGAACAGCAGCCCATGAAGCTGGCCGCCGCCGAGGGCCTGCGGCACGACGAGACGGGCGCGGCGTTCTCGCCGGTGCCCGGCATCGAGGTGCCGAAGCTGCTCAGCCTGCTGGCGGCGCACGACCCGTCGGCCGAGATCCAGGGCATCGACGACATCCAGGCCCGCTACGAGCGTCAGTACGGGGCCGCCGACTACCGGCCGAACGTGCCGGTCGTGTACTGGTCGTTCCGCGTCATGATCGGGCTCGGCCTGTCCACGGTGGGCCTGTCGCTGCTCGGCCTCTGGATGACCCGGCGCCGCCGCCCCACCCCCGAGTGGTTCGCCCGCGTCAGCCTGCTCGCGCTGCCGCTGCCCACGCTCGCGATCGTCGCCGGGTGGCTGCTCAGCGAGATCGGCCGCCAGCCGTGGACCGTCCAGGGCGAACTCCTCACGGCGGCCAGTGTGTCCCCCGGCGTGAGCCTGAGCGAGGTCGCGATCTCGCTCTCGATCTTCACGGTCCTGTACGGCGTGCTGGCGCTGGCCGAGGCCCGGCTGCTGGCCCGTCACGTCAAGGCCGGGCCCGAGCCGGTCGCCGTCGTGCCGCCGCAGGCGCGGCCGGACGACGACGCCGCCCGCCTCGCCCCGACCCTCATGTACTAGGAGACCTCCCATGGCCAACATGGAGCCGACATGGAACTGACCACCTTCTGGTTCCTGGTCATCGCGTTCCTCTGGACCGGCTACTTCGTGCTCGAAGGCTTCGACTTCGGCGTCGGCGCGCTGCTGCCGGTGCTGTCGCGGGGCGAGGCCGAGCGCGGGCAGATGCTGACCACCATCGGCCCGGTGTGGGACGGCAACGAGGTGTGGCTGATCACGGCGGCCGGCGCGATGTTCGCCGCCTTCCCCGCCTGGTACTCGGGGCTGTTCAGCGCGTTCTACCTGCCGCTGGTCATGGTGCTGGCCGGGCTGATCGTGCGCGGCGTGGCGCTGGAGTGGCGCGGCAAGGTGGAGGGACGCGAACGGGCGCTGTGCGACGCGGGCATCGTCACCGGCAGCGTGCTGACCGCGTTCACGTGGGGCGGCGTCTTCGGCCACATGCTGTTCGGCACCGCCCTCGGCACGGTGCTCGGCGGGCTGCTGTCGCTGTCGCTGGCCGTGCTGCACGGCGCGGTGTTCCTCACGCTCAAGACGGCCGGGCCGCTGCGGGCGCGGGCCCGCCGCGCGGCGCTCACGGCGGCGGCGGTCGCCGTCCCGGTGGCCGTGCTCGCGCTGCCGGGGCTGCCGTCCGCCAACGCGCCGCAGGAGCCGGGCGGGTGGACGGCGCATCCGCTGCCGTGGGTGGCGGCGGTGGCCGCGATGGTCACGCTGGCCGCGGGCGTGGCGCTGGTCTGGCGGCGACGCGAGGGGTGGGCGTTCGCCGCGACGGCCGGGACGATCGTGCTGGTCACCGGCACGGTGTTCGCCGCGCTGTGGCGGGCGCCGCTTCCGGGACTGACCGTGGCGGAGGCGGCCTCGGGCCCGTACACGCTGGGTCTGCTCACCTGGATCGGCCTGATCGCCCTGCCGTTCGTGCTGGCCTACCAGGGGTGGACGTACTGGGTGTTCCGCAAGCGCGTCACCGTGTGAAATATCGTGAATTATCGCGACGGAGAACGCCCGCGGGCGCGGACCATGAGGCCCGCGCCCGCGTCCCCTCCCCAGGATCCCCGGGTCCCCGGGCTCAGCAGCGAGGAGCGACGGCGTCGATCTTTCCGCCGAAGTCGTCCTTGTAGACCTTGCGGTAGTCGCCGTTGCGCACCACGCGCACTTCCTTCTTGTCGGGCACGTGGATCCAGTTGATGAAGCAGCCGTCGGCCTGGGCCCGGAAGGAGCCGACGTTGTCGTGCAGGGCCGGCGGCACGTCCACGTAGCCGTTGCCCGGGTTCCAGCACCACGACGCGCCCGTGTAGTCCTTGCCCGACCACAGGCAGATGTCCCCGGCCCGGCCCACGGGGGCTCCGGCCGCCGCGGGGGCCGGGGCGGCGAAGGCCACCAGGACGATTCCCGCGGCGCCCGCCGCCGCCGCGATCCGCGCACTCCACGTCGTTGGCCTCATGACGGTCCTCCTCGTATCGATCGCGTACCGGTCGTCCCGGAGATCGGCCTGCCCGGCGACGATCTCCGGCTTCCGTCACGGAATGTAGCAGCGATCACACGGAGAGCGACGCGATCGGACGGCCAGAGGAACCGGGCCGGCGCGACCGAAAACACTGACCGTGACGCCATAGACACGCAATGCTCACTCAGTGCGACCGGCGGTCACGACCCGGCGCGGGACCTCAGGTCGTGCAGCTCGGAGGGCGAGATGGGCATCCGGTCGACGGCGATGCCCTCGGCGTCCTCGATGGCCGAGGCGATCACCGCCGACACCGGGATGACCCCCGCCTCGCCCGCGCCCTTGATGCCGAGCGGGTTCAGCGGCGAGGGCGTCTCCAGGTGCGCGGTCTCGATCAGCGGCACCTCGGTGGCGTACGGCATCAGGAAGTCCATGAAGGACGCGTTGAGGAGCTGACCGTGCCCGTCGTACGCCATGCGCTCGTACAGCGCCCCGCCGACGCCCTGCGCGACGCCGCCGTGGATCTGCCCCTCGACGATCATGGGGTTGATGAGCCGCCCGCAGTCGTGCACGACGGCGTACCGCAGGATGCGGATCTCGGCGGTGTCCGGGTCGGTCTCCACGATGGCGGCGTGCATGCCGGAGGCGAACGTCGAGCGGACCGGCGAGTAGTAGTCGCGGCCCTCAAGCCCGGGTTCCTCGCCCTCGGCCACGGGCGGGCGGTCCATCGGCGCGGCGCCGCTGAACTGGGTGGCCCGCTTGGCCTCCTCGTCGAACGCGTAGCGCAGCGGGTTGGACAGCACGGCGACGGTCGCCAGCGGGATCGACGCCGACGGGTTCCCGGCGACGCGGACCTCGCCGTCCTCGATCGTGAGGTCGCGCGGGTCGGCCTCCAGCGCGTCCGCGGCGATGCGCAGCGCCTTCTCGCGCACCTTGCGGCAGGCCAGGGCGATGGCGTTGCCGCTCATCACCGCCGCCCGCGAGGCGAACGTGCCGACCGCGTAGCCGAAGCGCCGCGTGTCGCCGGTCACCACCGAGACGCGGTCCAGCGGGACGCCGAGCTCGGTCGCGGCGATCTGCGCGAACACCGTCTCGTGCCCCTGCCCCTGGGAGGTCAGGCCGGTCGAGACGTGCACGCGCCCGTCGGAGGTGACCTGCACGTGCCCGCCCTCGTACGGGCCGACGCCGGTGCCCTCGACGTAACAGCCGAGGCCGATGCCGATGCGGCGCCCCTCGGCTGCGGCCCGCTCCTTCTCCTCCGCGAAGCCGTCCCAGCCGATCAGGCCCTTCAGGACGCGCAGCGACTCGGGGTAGTCGCCGCTGTCGTAGATCAGCGGCCGTCCGTCCTGGAAGATGAGCCCCTGGTCGTAGGGGAACTCGTCGGGGCGGATGAAGTTGGCCTCGCGCACCTCCGCGCGGTCCTTCCCGAGGTGCGCGGCGATCTTGTCCATCGTGCGCTCCATGCAGAACGCCGCCTGCGGACGCCCCGCGCCCCGATACGGGGTGACCTGCACGGTATTGGTGTAGATCGAGGAGAACTCCACCCGGTACGCGCCGATGCGGTACGGGCCCAGGAGCTGGGTGCTGGTGATGATCGGCACGATGATGCCGTACGGCGTGTAGGCGCCGTGGTCGTGCAGGATCGTCACGTCCAGGCCGAGGACGCGGCCCTCGTCGTCGAAACCGACGCGCACGTGCTGCACCTGGCCGCGCTCGTGCGCCGAGGAGATGAAATGCTCGCGGCGGTCCTCGGCCCACTTGACCTCACGGCCGAGCAGCATCGCCGCCCACGGCACCAGCACCTCCTCCGGCCACGGGTGCACGATCTTCACGCCGAACCCGCCGCCGACGTCCGGGGCGATCACCTCGACCGACGGCAGCGGCAGGCCCAGCTTGGCCGCGACCGCCATGCGCACGCTGGTGGAGGTCTGCGTCGAGGTGTAGACGCGCAGCGACCGGTCGTCCGGATCCCACCGGGCGTACACGCCGCGGCCCTCCAGCGGCATGGACGCGCTGCGCTCGATGTCCAGCCGGAACGCCAGCGTGTGCGGGGCGGCGTCGATCGCCTCGCGGGCGCCGAGCCCCGCCGCGGACGGCACCTCCTGGATCATGTGGGCGCCGACGTTGCCCGGGACGTCCTCGTGGACCAGGTGGACACCCTGCGCGGCCTCCTCGATGCCGACGACCGGCTTGAGGAACTCGTAATCCACCGTGATGAGCGACGCCGCGTCCTCGGCGAGGTAGCGGTCCCGCGCCACGACCATGACGACCGGCTCGCCGACGTGCCGCACGATGTCCCTGGCCAGCGGGTACGCCGTACGGCCGTGCGTCAGCGCCGGGTGCGGGATCAGCAGCGGCAGCGGGTCGCGGACGCGCTCGGGCAGGTCCTCCCAGGTGTAGATGGCGACCAGGCCCTCGACGTCCACGGCGGCCGAGACGTCGATGTCGCGGATGCGGGCGTGCGCGTGCGGCGAGCGGACGAACGCGGCGGCGAGCGCGTCCTGCCCGAGGTCGTCCAGGTAGCGGCCCTGACCGGTGATCAGCCGCGGGTCCTCGCGGCGCTGCACCGGCTCGCCGAACAGCTTCGTCGTCACGCCACACCGCCTTCCGCCTCAGCAGTCGGCCTGGTCGTCAGCCTGGTCGTCGGCCTGATGGTCACGCCGCACCGCCTTCCGCCTCGGCCGTCAGCTCGGCCGCGCGGTGGACCGCCTTGACGATGTTCTGGTAGCCGGTGCACCGGCACAGGTTGCCCGAAATGCCGTCGAGCACCTCGTCCTCGGTCGGCGCGGGGTTGTCGCGCAGCAGCGCGGTCACCGTGCACAGGAACCCGGGGGTGCAGAAGCCGCACTGCAGCGCGTGGCATTCGGAGAACGCCCGTTGCACCGGCGACAGCTCCCCGCCAGGCCCGGCGAGCCCCTCGACCGTGGTGATCTCGCGGCCGTCGACGGTCACCGCGAACGTCAGGCAGGAGCGGACCGGCTCGCCGTCCAGCAGCACCGTGCAGCACCCGCACACGCCGTGCTCGCAGCCCACGTGCGTGCCGGTCAGGCCCAGCTCGTGGCGCAGGCAGTCCGACAGCAGCCGCCGCGCCGGGACGTTCGCCTCGCGCACGGTGCCGTTGACGGTCAGCGAGATCGCGTACCGTCTCTCCGCCGCCGTCCCGCTCGTCGTCTCGCTCACTCCGAGCCCTCCCCCGCGCCGTTCACTCCGTGGTCCCCTCCACCGTCCACGCCGCCGGCCGCCGCCCGCTGTGCCTCCGCCGCGGCCACGCGCAGCGCCCGCTCGGCCAGCACCCCGGTCAGGTGCCTGCGGTAGTGCGCGGTCGCGTGGATGTCCTCGTCCGGGTCGACGGCGTCGCGGACGGCGGCGGCAACGGCCTCCCAGTCGGCGGACGCGGCCGGGCGGCGCGCACACACCTCCGACAGGTCGATCAGGACCGGCACCGGGCCCGCACTCACGCAGGCGACCTTCGCCGAGGCGATGCGCAGATCCTCGTCCAACGTGACCACGGCGGCGGCTCCGGCCATCGCGTAGTCGCCGTGACGGCGGGCGACCTCCTGGAAGGCGGTGCCCGCGCGGGGCGGCAGCGCCGGGAAGAACGCCGACACCGCGAGCTCGTCCGGCTCGATCGCCGACTCCAGCGGGCCGGTGAAGAACGCCTCCGCGGCGACCTCCCGTACCGGGGCGCCGTGCCGGGCCAGCCGCACCGACCCGTCGAGAACGGCCAGCACTGCGGGCAACTCGGCCGAAGGGTCGGCGTGCACGAGGCTGCCGACGACGGTGCCCCGGTTGCGGATCACCGGATGCGCCACCAACCGGAGCGCGGCGGGCAGCAGCGGCTGCACGGCCGCCACGGCGGGCGAGCGCTCGACGACGGCGTGCCGGGCCAGCGCGCCGACCCGGACGCCGCCGGGCTCCACCGACAGGGTGTCCAGCTCGGCGACACGGTTGATGTCGACCAGGTGGGACGGCGCGGCCAGGCGCATGTTGAGCATCGGGATCAGGCTCTGCCCCCCGGCCAGGACCTTGCCGTACGGCGCCGTCCCGGCCAGGACCTCCAGGGCCTCGCCCAGCTCCCGGGGAGCGTGGTAGTCGAACGGGGAGGGCTTCACGTGCCTTGTTCGCTCCCCTCCGCGAGCGCGGGCGACCCGTCGGCGCGACCGGCGGGGGTGCCGGCGATGGCGCGCAGCAGGTGGTAGCCGCCCAGCACGACGATCGTGCCGAGGGCGATGCCCGCCAGCGAGAAGTTCTCGCTGATCCGGTGGGACACCGGGCCGATCGCGAGGATGATCCCCGCGCCGGTCGGCACCATGTTGACGGGGTCGGAGAAGTCGACGCGGCTCTCGATCCAGATCTTCGCGCCCAGCAGGCCGATCATGCCGTACAGGATGACGGTGATACCACCCAGAACGCCACCCGGAGTGGCGGCGACGAGCGCGCCGAACTTCGGGCACAGGCCGAACAGGATCGCCACGACGGCGGCGATGTAGTACGCGGCGGTGGAGTAGACGCGGGTCGCGGCCATGACACCGATGTTCTCGGCGTACGTCGTGGTGGGCGAGCCGCCGACCGCGGTGGCCACGGCCGTGCCCACGCCGTCGGCGAGGACGGCCCTGCCCATGTACGGGTCGACGTCGGTGCCGGTCATCTCGCCGACCGCCTTGACGTGCCCGATGTTCTCGGCGATCAGCGCGATGACGGCCGGGAGCACCAGCACGATCGCCGACCCGGTGAAGCTCGGCGCGTGGAAGTCGGGCAGGCCGAACCACGCCGCGTCCGACACCCCGTCGAAGCTCACACGTGGGTGGGTGTCGACCTTGCCGGTGCCGGCGTTGAAGGCCGTGATGTTCCCGAACACCTTGTCGGCGCCGATGGACAGCAGGTAGCCGGCGATCAGGCCGACCAGGATGCCGATGCGGCCGATGAGGCCTTTGAATGCCACGATCACGACGAAGGTGACGACCATGGTGATCAGGGCGATCCACTGGTCCTGCGGCCAGTAGATGTCGGCCACGACGTACGCCAGGCCGAAGCCGATGAGCATCACGACCGCGCCGGTCACCACGGGCGGGAAGACACGGTTGATGGACTGCACGCCGAGGAAGTGGATGGCCACACCGCACAGGGCCAGCACGACGCCGGCGACCAGGATCGCGCCCGTGACCGTCGCGTCGTCGCCCCCGGCCGTGCGGATCGCGACCACGCCACCGACGAACGACGCCGAGGTGCCGAGGTAGCTCGGGATCCTCCCCTGAACGATCAGCAGGAAGATGATCGTGGCGACGCCCGACATCATGATGGCGACGTTGGCGTTCAGGCCCATGACCAGGGGGAACACGAAGGTCGCGCCGAACATGGCGATGACGTGCTGCGCGCCGAAGCCGACCATCTTCGGCCAGCTCAGCCGCTCGTCGGGCTTCACCACCTCCCCCGGGGCGAGCCCACGCCCCTCCCCGTGCAACTTCCATCCGAAGACCATGAGAGCCCCTTCACTCACCAGGCCGGGGATCGGTGGCCACCCCGCAGGCGGGACCTCCGCGGCGTTCGCTTCCCGTACTCGAGCCGTGCCCCACATTGTTCACTCGTGATCGTTCAGTAGTGAAGCCCTCACCCGTGAAGTGCCTCCCGGCGAAGCGCCCGCCCGAAAGGCGTCCGTTTGTGAGTGCCTTCACTCGCGACGTGCTCACTCATCACGTACTCACTTCGTGCTCACTCGTGGAGCCGTACCACCACGCGGACGAGGCACCCCGCCCGCTCACACCGAGCGCCGAGGTTCCTCTCCCGTTGCGGGCACATTAGACCTGTTCACCCCGCCCCACATGGTAAGGATTTGCCAAACGTGACCCACGCCCCCGCACTCCTCTTGCGCACCACCCCCGCCACACACACGTGAACACCAGGAAACAAACCCCGAAACACACCGCAACCGCCGAAACACCGACCACCTCCAGCAAACGGACCTCGCTCCGCTCGGGCTGATCTTCCGGGCTGACGCATGTCGGCCACGTTCTCCAGGGCGCCCCGCTCTGCGAAGGCCGAAGGCATCTTGGGAATCGACTCGCCGACCCTCCAGCCACAGACCGACTGTGTGGGCCTCGCTCCGCTCGGGCTGTGTTTTCCAGGGCCTTCGCCCGACTCTCAGGGGCCTCCGGCCCACGTCGGTCATCAATGACGGGCCCTCATGCACCTCCGGTCCATGAACTGTCAGGAAACGGAAGAGCCTGACTTGATCACCGTCCGAGGACCGAAGAGCAGCCCCTTGATCACCGTCCGAGTACCGAAGAGCACCCTGATCACCGCCCGAACACCTGATCACTGTCTGGCATGCGAGAGGGTGTCTTTCTGATCGACGTGGGCCGGAGGCCCCTGAGGAGTCCGCCGGAGGCCCTGGAAACACCGCCCGAGCGCAGCGAGGCCCATTTCGGCGGCGTCACCCACTCCTGAATGTGCAGTGATCCGTTTGGCGGAGGCGAGGGGCGCACATGCTCAAGGCTCGGCGACGTTGTGAGCGATCGTGGTGGTGACCTCATCCCCGGCGACAGGGGCGCTGCTCCTCTCGAAGGTCGGCCAGGCCGAACGGTCGTCCTCGGTTCCCTCTGTCAGATAAGCCCACACGCGGTGGCCTGTCGCGGGGGTGCCCTGGTAGCCGACGCGGTCGGCGACGGCGGTGACGATCGCCAGGCCGCGCCCGTTCTCATCGATCGGCAGATCCTCCTCCGCGCCGTATGGAACCCGCCGCCGGTCGTCGTCCCGGATCCGGGGGACATTCCCGCCCCCGAGGTCGTACACCGTGAGCAGCACACTCGCGGCTCTCACCGGACCACTCGCCGGCCTCCGGCGTGAGGACCTGAACGCGATCTCCACGGTGAAATGACCGCCGGGTTTTCCGCTGGCCGTGTGGCGGATCGCGTTGCCCGCCAACTCGCCGACGATCAGTTCCGAGTCGCTGGCGAAGGCCGTACCACCGAGCAGGACTCGTACGAATTTCCTGGCCTCCGACGCCTGGTCGGGGGTGCCCGGGAAGGCACGGCGCCAGATGAGGATCTCGGGGCTCAACCGCACGGACTCGCCGAGCGGCGCGGGCAAAGACGGAGGAACCGCCCCGAGGATGCCGGATGGCGTGGCCAAGTCGGCCGCCACGCACGCCTGCCCTGCCTGAGGATCGAAAGACTTTGACACAGCCCAGAACGATGGCCGAGCAGGGCGCCACCCCCGATCCCGCCATCGTCCCGGGCGACCCCATGACAAGGCAGCCCGCTGACCTGCTCGAACACGTCAGCCAACGAGATCGACTACCTGACGGCCACCTGGGTGAATATCACAACGACCATCATTCTCCGTAGTCGAAACGGTACTCTGCGTAGAGGCTTTGCGATCCACATACGTACCGGGGAGACGTGCACCATGTCGGGCGAGGGGAACCACATCCTGCTGGAATGCCGTCGGCGCAGCGAGGCGCTCCGCGCCAAGGGGTACGGCTTCGATCAGATCGCCGATATGTTCTCGGTGTACCACGACGTGAGTCCCCTGCGGCTGTACCGGTACGCGTACGGCCTGACCGCCGCCGAGGCCGCCGCGCGGTACAACGACGCGGATCCGGCCGGTACGGCGGCGCTGCGCGAATCGCGGCTGTATGAGTTCGAGTACTGGCCGCAGCGGGGGATACGTCCCACCGCCCGCACCATCGCCCTGTTCGCCCAGGTGTACCGGACGTCCGCGCGGCGCCTGGTCAATGACCAGGTCTACGCGTCCTACACCCCGCGCGACCGTGAACTCATCGACCGCACGGATCATCGATCCCTTCCTTCCCAGCGGCCTTCGCGCGCCCCGGCTCCGCTCCCCGGGCATGTCACCATGAGTCAGGAAGCGGCACGTCCGGCCGTTCCAGTCCTTCTGCCCAAGGACTGCGCTGCGCTGCTTCGTGCCCTCGGAGCCGAGGAGGCCGATGTGAAACGTCGCGATCTGCTCTTCGAACTGGCCCTGGCACTCGGCGGCGCGCCCGCCTTGATCCTGCTGCGGCATCTGTCGCCGCCCGAGAAGGACCGACTGGTGACGGCCATCCGCTCCTCCACCCGGGTGGACGCCGGGACGGTCGAGGTGATCGAAAAGCTGACCGCCCGATGCCGCCGCCTGGACGATGACTTCGGCCCCGAAACCGTCCTGCCTATCGTCGACGGCCAGCGCACCCTCGTCGCCGACCTCCTGCGCCGCGAAGTCCTCCTCCCCGCCCTACGCGACCGCCTCACCCACACCTACGCCGAACTGAGTCAACTAGCGGGTTGGCTGCACCACGACCTGCTGGACTACGGCGGGGCCTACGAGCGGTACAAGGAGGCACTGACGGCCGCTCACGAGGTCCGCGACCCGACGCTGATCTGCTACCTGCACACCTGCCTGAGCGGTATGGCCCTCCACCAGGGCCGCACAGGTCAAGCACTGGACCACATCTTCGCAGCCCAAGGCTGGGCCCAGCAGAGCGCGAGCACGGTGCTGAAGTCGGTGCATGCGATGGATCTCGCACGCGTACTCGCCACGAATGGCAGTGTGCGTGCCAGCGAGCACGCCCTCGCTCAGTCGCGCCACTACATCGAACGCCCCCGAACCGAGGCCGACCCCTCGTACCTCTACTGGTGGACGCCTAACGGGGTACAGAAGAACACCGCCTTCTGCATGCTCGCGTCGGGCCGTCTGGATGACGCGATCGAGGCGGTCGAGAGGACCCTGGCGGCCCCCATTACGCGAAAGCTGCAACGCGGTGAAGCCCTCCTGTACTACGCCAAGGCACTGACTCAGAAGCGCGAGGTGCAGGTGGCGACCGGCAAGATCCGCGAGGCGGCTCAGATCACCGTTGGCCACAGTTCGGGCCGCCTGGTGAACTCCATACGCGAAGCCCGCGCCCGCCTCCGGCCCTGGGCAGGCAACAAGCACGTCCGCACCCTCGACGAAGAACTCCGCTCCCTGGGCATCACCAATTGACCTGCTGGGACTCACCGGCTACGACGCTCCACTCCGGTACCATTGGGTACTAGTACCGGGAGGTTTGTTATGGCTGGCTCGAACGTGGCTCCCTTGAAGGTGGATGCCGAAACCGATCGTCTGATCTCTCATGGCGCGCACTTCCTGCACGTAACGAAAAAGGAGTTCGTGGCACAGGCCGTACGCGTGTACCTGCAGGTCCGTCAGGCGGAGCTGCATGCGGCGATGCAGGAGGCGATGGCGCAACTAGACGGCACGCATGCCGCAAGGGTGGCGCTCGTGTCCGGACTGTCCAAGGAGCAGATCGAGGAGCTCGGCGGCGTGGAGGAAGCATGATACCTAGTCGTCCCACTGTCCGCTGTCTCCGTGAGGACCTGGGCATCGCCAAACTGCCGCCCGCTCGCGTACCGCTGAACGAGATCGACCATCCGTTGATCCGCAAAGCGTCTGCTCAGTTCGCTGGGGACAGTGCAAGGGAGCGCATTGTCTCGGTGGATGACAACGTGCTGTTCAAAGTCAAGATCCAGCGATGGCGCGGAGCGGTGTGGCAGGACAACCGCTGCCCATGGCTCGTGGCAGCCGGGCGTCGCGAGGACGGTAGCCCGGATGATTTTTATGCCGCGCTCACCGTGCGAGCGCGTCATGCCCGGAAGGCGTACAACAACTCTCACACGCCGACACTGACCTGTGACACCTACACCAAAGAGCTGCTTCCGGGCACGCTCGACGAGGCTCGCCTGCGGCTTGAAGACGCCGAGCGCAGTGTCCTGCGGATGGAGGCGTCGATACGCACGTTGGTCATCCGCGCCCTGCTGGCCGGCCGCGAACAGCGCGAGGATCTCGCCGGTTACACGCTTGCCGTCCTGGTACGCGCCGAAGAAGGGCACGAGACCTACGTGGGCGTCCGCATCATCGGTCATGTGACCATCGCTGACCAGGCAGCCATTCTCGATGCCGTGCCTGGCTGCGATCGCGACAGTTGGTACCCCGATGTAATGCCCCACCGCGACGTCGAATCAGGCGAAGTGATCTGGTCCAATCTCATGGATCCGCATGCCGCCGCAGCACTCTTGGCCGAGACCGAGCAAGATTAACCACTTGTCGCAGCCATCGACGCCTCACAATGGCGGACGGCCCCCGCTCCATGGTGGGTCCGCCGCCCTGGAGCGCTTACCTTGTGGGACGACGGCGTGGATCGCGCTCCCATTAGTCGGTCTGGCGGCCCAGCGTGCGCAGCGCGCTGCGGGTCAGCTCCGTGCGGAGCGCCGGGTCGGGGAGTGCGTGCTCGCCGGCGCTCGTCAGGAAGATCCCCACCATGGCCATCCAGCCCCAGACCCGCGCCTCCGAGGTGGGTGAGCGGCCGGTCAGCGCGTCGACCAAGCTCTCGGTGATGGCGTTCACGTCCGGTAGTTCCGGGCGATTGATCAGGGCGTCGACGTCCTGCACGAGGATCTTGACCTGCCGCCGGAAGCGCAGGGACAGATCCACGAGCCCGGCGACGGCCGCCCGCGCGGCCTCCTCGCCGTCCAGCGCGGCGAGCCGTTCCTCAAGCTCGGCCAGTTCCCGGCCGGCGGGCGCCAGCAGCTCGGTCAAGATCGCATCTTTGCTGGTGAAGTGGTACAGCAAGGACGCCTTCGAGCAGCCCGCGTCCGAGGCGATGTCCTGCAGGGACGTGCCGCGAAAGCCGCGCGCGGCGAACAGCCGCCCCGCCGACTCCAGGATGTCCGCGCGCATGGCGGCGGGGGCGTGTGGCATGACGCCACCCTATCTGACCGATCGGCCAGTTCTGACCGATCGGTCAGCCCGGGGATCGGGGGGCTCGGGATGAGCCTTCACGATTCGTTCAGATCAAGCTGCTCATTCGGTGGGCGCACCGCTCGGCGAGCGGCGACCCGCTCTTGGTGGCCGAACCAGATCGTCATCACGGCCATCGCCACAAGAAGCACCGGGAGCAGCTGGAATGCCTTGGCGACCGAATCTCGGCCCACGAATGCGATGATGATCGGCGCGAGCACAAAGGTCACGTATCCGGCCGCTGTCAGGTACGCCGTCGCGCGGCCCGGATCGGCTGCGGTATGGCTGCGTCCGATCACGGAGTAGGCGATGGGGGCGATCGGGGACATACCGATGCCGATGAGCAGCATCCCGACCGCGCTGGCACCGGCAACCGGGCTCGACACCAACATGATCACACCCAACGTGGCCACCGCTTGTCCGACGAGCACGGTCCGCCACTCCCCAAACCTCTTGATGACCAGGGAGGCGCAGGCCCGCCCAGTCGCACCGGCGAGATAGAGGGCCGCGAGACCGATCGCGCTCTGAGCCGCCCCCTGGAAGGGGAGCTGCCTGATGAAGAGTGCCGAGAACCCCTCAAGAGTCGCGTCGAGGGTGAACGCGCAACAGACGAGAACGAAGGCGAAGGCAATTGCCGTTTTACGCATGAAGCGCAGGTCGTCCGTCCAAGACGAGCCGTTCTCCACGTCGTCCGCCGCCGCAGCGGGATCGGAAGCGGCCAAGTCGCCTTTCCGCACGATCACGAGGACACCTGTGACAATGCAGCTGACCCCCGCAACCAGGAAAGCGACGATGAGGCTTTGATCGCCGGTCATCACGAACGCTGTGAGCGCACCTACCGCCGCGGCCAGACTGAACAGCGCGTGCAGCCTTGGCAGCAAGGTCCTGGCCTGCTCCGCCTCCACGGCCGCACCTCGGACGTTCGCCGCCACATCGAGAAGGCCGAGACCGAAGCCAGTCAATCCGGCGAGCACGCTGAACGTGACGAATGATCCGAGGTGCGACATCACTGCGTACCCAAGGCCGCTCCAGACGAGCGACCAGGCCATGAGTTTCGAGGGGCCTCGAGTGGCCGCGAGCCTCCCCGCCACGAGGGACCCGGCGATGGACGTGATCGCCATCAGAGCCAGCACGAATCCGAGTCGCTGCACGCTCATCTGAAGCCCGTCCACCACCACCGGCAGCGAGAACGCCCAGACACCGACCTGGTAGCCCATGGACAGGAACGCCAGGTGCAACGTCAAGGTGGAGTTCGCCGTGCGCTCGGCCGACCGTGCGCCTGGACTCTTCATCGATAGCAGCCGCCTTGCTCGATCACGCCCGTACATGGCATTGGTGAGCCGACTTCGTCCTGTAGCAGAGGGATCAAGCCGTACAGGTCGGGTAGACATAGGTCCGATTCAGGGCTCGGACCGCGCTGTCGCCCGGTCGCAACGTGAATCGGCTTGCCGCACCCTGCTGCCTGCCCGGCCTGGATATCGGTGTCATGATCGCCGTGGGCGTGGAGACCTCCGGAATTCGCCGCGATGCACCCATTTCCCATGTGGGCATCCGAGCGACCGTGAACATCCTGTATGGCGAGAAAGACGCATCACCACAGCCCCAGGTCGCGGGCGAGCAGTTCCGCTTCGCGGGCCCAGCGGGCGCAGAGGGACAGGCCGGCGGCTCGTGCGGCGTAGCCGGCGTCCGCGTCGACGGTGGCCTCGCCGCCGTAGTCAGGGTGCCGATCGGCCGAAGCCATCTCGAGACATCTGACCGTGAGCCAGTCGTACTTCACCGCGGACGCGCAGATGCCGAGCCGCACCACGCGCGCGTCACCGGTCCAGCCGGCGTCGGCGAGACCGTCGAGGTAGGCCTGGGTGGCTCGGGCGTCGAGGTCATCGAGCTTTTGGTGGGGCAGGAGCAGGTCGAAGACGGAGTCGGGGACGAGGTTGCCGACGTCTTCTCCCAGCGCGCCGTCGCCCACGAAGGCCCAGTCCAGCAGAACCACCTCACCGTCCGGGCGCCGGATGACGTTGTTGGGCCAGACGTCCAGGTGGCACACCGTCCGGGGCAGCGCCTGCATGAGCGACAGGAGCCACCGCCGGTCGCGATGCAGGTGCAGAAGTCCCTCCCGGAGATCCGGGGAGAAATGGTCCTTGATCAGCGGCTGGGACCAGGCCCGGTCCTCGTCGAGGAGGCTCCAGTCCGCGGGCCGTGAGGTGCTGTAGTCCGCCAGGAAGCCTCGGCTCAGCCACGGGTGATCGGGAAGGTCGCCGCGTCCCTGGCTTCGTCCCAGAGCGCGGGCGGTCTCGGCGATGTCATCGACGGACAGCTGCGACGAGTGCCGTCCCTTCACGTCCTCCAGCAGCAGCTCGATGTCCCCATCTCCGGTCTCCCGGATATCCACGACCGCGGGAGCGCCGAGGCCTAGGCGGCGGGGAAGGCCGGTCTCGTAGACGAGCGCCTCGCGGCGCCAGAAGTTCCAGTGCCGCGGGTCGGCCGAGGACGCCCAGTGCGCCGGCACCTGCCCACGGCGGTGCGTAAGGATCTTGTGGACGACGCCGTGCTCCCGCCAGATACCCCCGGTCACACCGTTCTGCCGGTTGTGGACCAACTGCTCGATGGACACCCGGCAACCCTAGGCCGACAGCGCCCCGACGCCAATGCCGTAGGCACCGGCAGGGCATCCGCGAGGGCGTTCAGCCGCTGCCATTACCGAGGCGGGCCGACCCTGGCCTGCTCCAAAGGTTCGTCAGATGCCTCGCATGCGGAGGACGTGGAGGGCGAGGGTCAGGTTGAGGCGGAGGTGGGCGTCTTCGGTGAAGTTGCCGAGCATGCGTTCCAGCTTGCCGATGCGGTAGCGCAGGGTGTTGTAGTGGAAGTGCAGGCGGCGCGCGGTCTCGGCGACGTTGAGGTTGGTATCCAGCAGCACTTGCAGCGTGCGGCGCAGGTCGATGTTCTCGGCGTCCTCGTCCAGGGCGAGCGGGCCGAGCGTCTCCTTGACGAACGCGTGCAGCTCGGCGGTGTCGTTGACCAGCGACAGCAGCCGGTAGACGCCGAGCTGGTCGAAGTGGGCGACCGCGCCGGAGCCGTGGAGCTGGCGGCCGACCCTGGCCGCCTTGAGCGCCTGGCCGTAGGCGTCGGGCAGCGATTCGGCGCCCTGCGCGATCCTGCTCATGCCGGTGGAGAAGGTGGCGGGACGGGAGTCGGCGAAGGCGGCGACGGCGTCCTTGGCGAGGCGCGTCATGTCGACGTCCGCGCCGGCGACGGCCACCACCTCGTGGGAGAAGCCCGCGACGGCGCCGCCCGGGTCGTGGCGGCGTAGGGCGGTCGTCCACGCGGTGAGCAGCCGGTCCGGGGGGATGTCGCATTCGGGGTCGATCTCGGCGACGAGCACGCTGACGGGACGTTCGAGGTCCCAGCCGAAGGCGCGGGCGCGGGCGGCGATGCGGGCCCCGCCCCTGCCGGTGAGCACGTCGCGGAGGAAGTCGGCGCGGTACTTGCTCTCGACGGCCGTGACGGCCTCCTGCCGGGTGACGACGAGGGCGACGACGGTGGCGGCACGCTCCAGGATGCCGATGTCACCGTCCCTGATCGCGCCGGCGGGGTGGTGGGCGACGATACGGCCGTGGTGGTGCCCGCCCGCGACGACGGGGACGACGGTGTAGTCGCCGGAGGAGACGGGCGGCGCGGCGCGCGGCACGGACGGGTCGCCGGAGGCCTCCAGCACCTGCCCGGTGGGGTCGACGACGGCCACGGCCAGGTCCAGCAGTCCGGCGACCTCGGCGACGACCTCGCGCAGCCCGCCCCCGGCGAGGACGATCTGGACGAGCGCGCGGTGCGCCTCCTCGGTGCGGGCGAGCAGCGCGGCCTGCCGGTTGAGGATGTCGGTGAGCACCTGGTTGAGGATGTCGTCGAAGCCGACGTCGTTGGGCAGCAGGATGAGCGGGAACCCCAGCCGGTCGGCCTGCTCGACCATCTCGGCGGGCAGTTCGTCCACGTATCTGCCGAGCTTGATGCCGAGGGCGGCGAGGCCGCGTTCGTCGAGGTCGGCGACGAGCCGTCCGAGGGACTGGGGGGTGTTGCGCAGCGGGTACCCGGTGGTCAGCAGCAGTTCGTGAGGTTTGACCCATGCGAGGATGTCGGGCACCTCCATGACGTTGAGTCGCTGGACGATGCGGTCGAGGCCGGTCCTGCCGCCGATCAGGCGGGCTCCGGCGAGGGTCGAGACGCCGAGCACCTCCCCCACGGACACGCCGTGAATGATGGTGCCCGTGGAGGCCAAACGCATCGCCGGGGGTGAGGGGTCCGCAGTCATGGTCATGCTCCAGGGTGAAGCGCCGTTTTCGTGATTCTGACGGAACATCATGTCTGTCAACAAGAGCCAACTCTCCGGGGAAGTGTTGGCAGCTTTCTCCGTACGAGGGTCTAACGGGACCGTTCTACGGTCTCCCCAGACTGGCGGGGAGGCCGAGTGACACTGGGGACGCGCACAAGAGCGCACGCGCCCGCGCACACCGAGGCGTTCGGCGCGGCGAGTTCCGCCCTGCGGCCCGCGCTGGACGCGCCGCGGCGCCCCGCCCGGGTGCTGGCGGTGTTCCCGCTCGGCGTCTACCTGGAGATACGCACCGACATCGAGCCGTCGGTGGTGGCCGTCATCACGGGCGAGGCGACGCGCCTGCCCAACTCGGTCGTGCTCGGCGATCCGCTGCCGCGGGTGTCGCCGGGCGACGATGCCACCGTCGGCGACGGGGGCATCGAGATCGGCCGCACGACCGTGCGGGTCCGCCGCTGGTGGGATCCGTCGCCCCCGCTCGGTGCCGTGGAGCTCGACCGGCTGCGGGCCGCGCTGCCGAGGCTGGCGGAGGTGTGCGAGACGTCCCCGCGCCGGCCCGGCCTGGATCCGGACGGCGGCGCGGCGCTGCTCGCGCGGGGCTGCGCGGACGGCTCACTGATGTCGGCCATCACCGCGGCCGAGCAGCTCATGGGCCTCGGCCCGGGGTTGACGCCGAGCGGTGACGACATGCTGTCGGGCGTGCTGGTCGCGCTGCGCAGGCTGGGCGACGCGGCGGGCGTGGGCCGGGCGGTGTGGCTGGCGGACTGGCTGGCCGCCACCGTGGCCTTCGACGCCGGCACCCGCACCACGCCGATCTCGGCCACGCTGCTGCACTGCGCGGCCCGGGGCGAGGCGTGCGCGGAGGTCGTCGCGGTGCTGCGCGGCCTGGCGGGGCATCATCCCCTTGAGCCCGCCGTACTGCGGTTACTCAGGCTCGGCCACACCTCGGGCGCCGATCTGGCCTGGGGGCTGCGCATGGGCGCGGCCGCGGTGGTGGCGCTGGGCGAGAAGGCGCGAGCGGGCGCGTGAACGGCGGGCGTTCCCGCAGGGAATGCGGCGAACGACGATTGATCACCGATTGTGGGAGGGACGGTGGGGGACCGTTGACCACGGGCACGGATCTTGTGGAGGTACGCGCCGGGCTCTACCACGACTCGGTGAGCCTGATGCGGGTCAGCCAGGCCCTGATCTCCCGTCCGGGGGTGGACGTGGCGGTGGTGGCCATGGCGACCGAGCTGAACGTCGGCCTGGCCCGTGACGCCGGGTTCGAGGTGCCGCCCGCCGGGCCGTCCGACCTGCTCGTCGCGATCCGCGCGGAGTCGGGCAAGGCGCTGGGCGAGGCGGCCGAGGAGCTGAGACGGCAGTTCGCCGAGCTGGCCAGGGGCGCGCGCGGCGGCGGGGGCGTCGCCGTCGAGAGCCCGCCGCGCACCACACGCGCCGCCGCCCGGGCGTGGGACGCGACGCTCGCGCTGGTGTCGGTGCCGGGCGACCACGCCTTCGCCGAGGCCATGGACGCCGTCGAGGCCGGGCTCTCGGTCATGATCTTCAGCGACAACGTGCCCGTCGAGCAGGAGGTCCTGCTCAAGGATCGCGCCCGGGAACGCGGCGTGCTGGTGATGGGCCCGGACTGCGGCACGGCGGTCGTCGGCGGCGCCGGGCTCGGCTTCGCCAACGTGCTGCGGCCCGGCCGGGTGGGCGTGGTGGCGGCCTCGGGCACCGGCGCCCAGCACGTGACCTGCCTGCTGGACCAGGCGGGCGCCGGGGTGAGCCACGTCCTCGGCGTCGGCGGCAGAGACCTGTCGGCGGCGGTGGGCGGCCGTTCCACGCTGGCGGCCCTGGCCGCGCTGGACGCCGACCCGTCCACCGGCCTGATCGTCCTGATCTCCAAACCGCCCGCCCCCGAGGTCGCCGAGACGGTGCGCCGGGCGATCGAGGGCCTGTCCACGCCCGTGGTCACCGCCCTGCTCGGCCCCGGCCAGGACGACCTGACCGCGGCAACCGAGAAGGCCCTCAAGGCGCTCGGCCTTCCCGTCCCCACCTGGCCGTCCTGGACGGTCCCGCAGGAGGCCGGGCCGGGCGGGCTGTCGGGCCTGTACTCGGGCGGCACGCTGTGCGCGGAGGCGCGGATCGTCGCGGGGACGGGCACGTTCACCGACTTCGGCGACGACGAGTACACGCGGGGCCGCGCGCATCCGATGATCGACCCGGCGCTGCGCCTGGAGGCGCTCGCCCGTACGGGCGGGGTCGCGCTGCTGGACGTGGTGCTCGGCCACGCCGCCGACCCCGATCCCTCCGCCCGGCTGGCCCCGGCGATCCGCGAGGCGCGTGAGCGCGGGACGGCCGTGGTGGTGACCCTCGTCGGCACCGATTCCGACCCGCAGGGCCTGCGCCGGCAGGCGGACACGCTGGTCGCGGCCGGCGCGTCGGTGTTCACCTCCAACGCGGCCGCCGCCAGGCACGCCGCGGGCCTGATCGGGAGTGCGCTGTGAGCTCGTCACCCACGCCGTCCGTGCTCGCGGGAGAGCCACGCGTGATCACGGTGGGCGCCGCCCTGCTCGCCGAGGCCCTGGACGAGCAGGCGGTGCCGCGCCTCGGCGTCGACTGGCGCCCGCCGCTGCCGGGCACCGCCGAGGCCCTGGCCAAGGTGCTCGCCGACCCGCGGCGCGCGCGGGCCAACGAGATCGCCGTCGGCAGGCTCACCTCCGCCCGTCCCCACCTGGTGGGGGTGCGGCCCGCGCGCGAGGTGCTCGACCTGCCGCGCGGAACGTTCTTCCACGCCGGCCCGCCGATCGAGTGGGAGCGCGCCTCGGGCCCGATGCGGGGGGCGCTGATCGGGGCCGCCCTGTTCGAGGGCCTCGCCGCCGACGCCGGGGAGGCCGAGAAGCTGCTGGCCTCCGGCGGCGTGACCTTGGACCCGTGCCACCACCACCGCGCGGTCGGCCCGATGGCCGGGGTGGTGACGCCGTCCATGTGGATGTTCGAGATCGCCGACGCCGAGCACGGCGGCTCCGCGTACTGCTCGCTCAACGAGGGCCTCGGCAAGGTGCTGCGGTACGGCGCCTACGGGCCGGAGGTGATCGCGCGGCTGCGCTGGATGGGCGACGTGCTCGGGCCGGTCCTTGCCGCCGCCCTCGCCCTGAGCGGCCCGATCGATCTGCGCTCGCTGATCGCCCAGGCGCTCCAGATGGGCGACGAGCTGCACAACCGCAACCGCGCGGCCACCTCGCTGCTCGTCCGCGAGCTCGCCCCGGCGATCGTCGACGCCGCGCCCGAGCGCGCCGCCGAGGTGCTGCGGTTCATCAACGGCAACGACCACTTCTTCCTGAACGCGGCCATGGCGGCGGGCAAGGTGGGCGCGGACGCGGCGCGCGGCGTGCCGGGCTCGTCGCTGGTCGTGGCCATGGCGCGCAACGGCACCGACTTCGGCGTCCAGGTCTCCGGGCTCGGCGACCGCTGGTTCACCGGCCCCGCCGGGGTCCCCGACGGCCTCTACCTGGGCGCCTACGGCCCGGACGACGCCAACCCCGACATCGGCGACTCGACCATCACCGAGACCTCGGGCCTCGGCGGGTTCGCCATGGCGGCCTCCCCCGCGATCGTCCGGTTCGTGGGCGGGGACGTCGCGGACGCCGTCGCCGCCACGCGGAGGATGTACGAGATCACGCTGGCCGAGCACCCGGCGTATCAGATCCCCGGCCTCGGGTTCCGGGGGACGCCGGTCGGCATCGACGTGGCGCTGGTCGCGCGGACGGGGCTGCTGCCGATCGTCAACACCGGCATCGCCGGCAGGGTCGCCGGAACCGGGCAGGTCGGGGCCGGGCTGGTCAGCCCGCCCACCGAGGCGTTCACCTCGGCGCTGGTCGCACTGGCGGAGACATAAAGGAAGACTGAATTCCCTTTGGCCCTGGATTGACTCTAGTATGAGCCAGCGTCATCTTGACGAGAAGCTCGATACATGATCCATACAGGGGATATGACGCGGACGAGCCTGAATTGGGGACCGCGGTATGACGACGGATCGCGCGCTTGGGGGGCTGCCCTCCATGCCTGAGGGACGGAGCCCGCTGGGCGGCGCGGGGGTCGCGCCGGAGGGTCAGGGCCGGCTGGTGGGAAGGCGGTATCGCCTGCTCTCGCCGGTCGGGCGTGGGGGCATGGGCATGGTCTGGCACGCGCACGACGTGCTGCTCGACCGCGACGTCGCCGTCAAGGAGCTGATCCTTCCGTTCGGCCTCGACCAGGCGGGCAAGCAGGTCGCCCACCGGCGCATGCTGCGCGAGGCCAGGTCGGCGGCCCGGCTCAGCCACCCCGGCATCGTCACCGTCCACGACGTCGTCGAGGAGGACGGCCGTCCCTGGATCGTCATGGAGCTGGTCCGCGCCTGGTCGCTGGAGCAGGCCGTACGCCAGAGCGGGCCGCTGCCCGTCGTACAGGCCGCCGAGATCGGCGTCCGCGTGCTGGACGCGCTGCGCCACGCGCACGCCGCAGGCATTCTGCACCGGGACGTCAAACCCGGGAACGTGCTGCTCACCGCGGACCGCGTGGTGCTCACCGACTTCGGCATCGCCGCCATCGAGGGCGACGTCACGATCACCCAGACCGGCCTGCTGATGGGCTCGCCCGCCTACATCCCGCCGGAGCGGCTGCAGGGCCGTCCGATCACGCACGCCGCCGACCTGTGGTCCTTCGGCGCCACGCTCTACGCCGCCGTCGAGGGCCGCCCACCCTACGAGGGGCCGGACGCGGTGGCCGTCCTCGGCGCGGTGCTGACCCAGGAGCCCAACCGGCCGCAGCGGGCCGGGGCGCTGCTACCCGTCGTCGAGGGCCTGCTGCGCAAGAACCCCGCCGACCGCATGCCCGCCGCCCAGGCCGCCGACCTGCTGGAACGGGTCCTGCGCAGCCACGGGTCGGGCCTGCCGCCCATCCGCCACGGCGAGCGTCCGCTGGCGGCGCCGCTGCCCACACCCGGCGACTCCACGCCCGCGCACATGCTGCCGCCGCTGGACCCGCCGTCGGGGCCGCTGCCCTCGCGCATCATCGAGACCCCGTCGGGGCCGGTGCGCGTGCCGTCCCACCCGGAGCCCGGGCACGACGCCCTGGACGGCGGCACGGACGCGCAGCGCGGCCCGTATGACGCGCTGAAGAGCCCTTCGGGCGGGATTCCGGCGGGCTCCTTCGACTCACCGCGCGGTACCTCCGGGTCTCAGTCAGGCCTGTATGACGCGCTGAAGAGCACGTCCGGCCCCTTCGACATGCCCGGCGGCGCCTCGGGGCCCCAGCCGAACCCGTACGACGCGCTCCGGAGCACCTCCGGCCCGCAGCCGGCCGACCCGTACGACGCGCTGCGCAGTCCCTCCGGGCCGCAGCCGGCGGATCCGTACGACGCGCTCCGCAGCTCCTCCGGGCCCCAGCGCGGCGCGTTCGACCCGTTCAGGAGCCCGTCGAGACCGCAGTCGGCCGACCCGTACGACGCGCTGCGCAGTTCCTCGGGCCCCCAGCAGACGCCGTACGACGTCCTCGGGAGCGGCTCGGGGCCTCAGCCGAACCTGTACGACGCGCTGCGCAGCACATCCGGCCCGCAGCCGGCCGACCCCTACGACACGCTGCGCAGCACTTCAGGACCTCAGAGCAGCCCGTACGACCCGCTGCGCAGCCCCTCGGGCCCGCAGCCGGCCGACCCCTACGACGCGCTGCGCAGCACTTCAGGACCTCAGGGCACCCCGTACGACGCCCTGCGCAGCGGCTCGGGACCTCAGGCGGACCGCTATGACGCGCTGCGCAGCAACTCAGGGCCGCAGGCGGACCGGTACGACGCGCTCAGGAGGCCCGCGGAGTCCCATCCGGGCGCGCAGTTCGACACGGCCCCGCGCTCGCCCCGCGACGCGCTGGTGGCGGGGACGCCGGACTCGCGTGTCTGGCCCGAGTCCACCTCCCCCGACCTGGCCGACCGCCTGGCCAAGGACATCGCGAGCGACAACCCCTTCGGGCCGCGGCGCAAGCCCTCCGGCGCGCGCCGCTCCGACGAGCTGGACGGGCCGCGCCGCCGCGCCGCCGCCGATGACGACACCCGCGAGGGCCGCTCCCCCGTGCTGCTCGTGCTTGCCGGGGTCGGCATCGTCGGCGTCGTCGCCGCCCTGCTGTTCGTGCTGTGGCCGACCTCCTCCGCGCCCCGCGACGACACCGCCGCCCCTCCGGACGCCGGCGCCCCCGTCGCCTCCGGCCCGGCGGACCCGTCCACCTCCACCGAGCCCGACGCCTCGCCCGCCACCACCGAGATCCCCTCCGGCTTCAAGGCCCGGACGGGCGCCGGGACGTCGGTCGCCGTCCCGCAGGACTGGACGGTCTCGGCCTCCAACCAGGCGGTGACCTACCTCGGACCGAAGAGCTCGGGCCGCCGCGTCCAGGTGAAGAAGGTCCCCGCCACCAAGGACGACGGCCTCGGCGCGCTCACCACGGCCAAGGACGAGGCCACGCTCACCGACTACGCGCAGATCCGGCTGGAGTCCTCCTCGTTCGGGGACGACACGTGGGAGTCGAGCGTCTGGGAGTACACCTACACCGCGCTGAACAACGTGACCACGCACGCCGTCACCCGGCACGTCTCGGTGGACGGCGACACGGCGTACGAGGTCACGTTCACCGCCCCCGACGCCGAATGGGACCAGCCGGACACCCGCCAGACGATGTCCGTCCTGTGGAACACCTTCAAGGTCCTGTAGTCCGGGTGTGAGGGCCGCCTCCTGCGGGCCTCTTGTGGCCTCACACGGCGGCGTGCGGGGTCAGCGGGATGATGATCTCGTCCTCCAGGGGCGGGTCGACCTCCTGGGGGAGGCAGCCGGTGGCGGCGAAGCAGCGGATGCGCAGGTCGCCCGCCTCCACGGAGACGTGCAGGAAGCTCTTGAAGAACGGCGGGGTGTCCCAGTCGGACAGCTCCGAGAAGTAGCGGTGGAAGGTGCGCCCCACGGGCAGGCGTAACGGCATGGGCCAGCCGCCGAGCACCCGCGCCGCCCACTTCATGCGCGCGGTGATCTTCATCGGCTTCGCGGCGGCCGGCGGGGAGCCGTCCGGGCCGCCCTCTCCTGTGCCGGGCTTCCGGGGCGGGGTGTTGCCGATCTGGCGGGACATCAGCACCAGGCCCTCGTCGGGCGTGAGGTAGAGCCAGGGCATGCGCAGCCGCTCGCGGTAGAGCTTGCTGTAGAACGACAGCGAGTCGCCGCGCAGCGGGTAGCACCGGAAGTCGTCCTCGCGCACCCCGCCGACGTCCACACGCGGGATCGTGTGGGTCGCGTGCATGAACGCCCCGCCGCCACCGGAGACGATGTACTGGATGACGCGCCCGTTCGCCGTGACCGGGTAGCGCTGGTAGTTGTGGGTGTCGCCGCCGATCGCCGCCACGTAGTTGGAGGCCGGGTCGCGGACGATCTCGTCGACGGTGCCTCCGCCGTCGATCGGGCACGGGTGGTAGGCGTTACGGTCGTAGATCGGCTTGCCGGTGATCAGGACCTTGGGCCGCGGGTCGGCCGAGACCCGGCGCAGCCATTCGCCCTGCTCGCGGTCGATCGTGCCCCGGATGCCGGTGTCGATGCCGACGAGCAGCAGGCCGGGCAGGTCGATCACCCAGTACGGCGCAGGCTGCGTCGCCCGCTGCTCCGGGCGCGAGCGGCGGGTGCGGGCCTCGGCCAGCCTGGCCTCGTCGATGGTCTCGGGCTTCTTCCACAGCAGCCCGCGCAGGCCCGCGGGCGACAGCGAGAAGCCCATGCGCGTGGCCTTGAGCGCGGGGGCGTCGCAGAAGACGCGCATGAAGCCGCCGAGCCCGTCGTACCAGTCGTGGTTGCCGGGGATCGCGTAGATCGGCGCGGGATAGTCCTGGTACGGGCGGAAGAACTTGTCGCCGTACTCGTTGCCGGAGCCGGTCGGGTAGATGACGTCGCTGGCGATGACCGCGAAGGCCGTCCCCTGGCCGATCTTGAGCAGGCCCGGCACGACGGCGTACTGCGAGGCGTCGCCCTCGCCGGTGTCACCGACGATCAGGAAGCTGTACTCGTCCCCGACCTGCGGCTTGATGCGGAAATCGGGGTCGGCGCCCTGCTCCTTTCGCGCGGCGATCCAGCGCCCGCGCACGCCGTTGGACGGGTCGCCGAAGAGCAGCGCCAGGATCTCGTTGCGCGAGCGCCACAGCGTGGCGGGCTTCAGCCAGGAGAAGCTCTTGCCGCTCGGGCGCAGCGCCTGGAACGTCCCGATCTGCCGGCACGACCAGCCCGCGCCCTCTTCGGAGACCCGTGAGCTGACGCGCTTGCCGACCTCGGCGGCCCGATCCACATCGACCATGCCCCTATCTTCGCCGTGATCTTCCCCGGCCGTACACCGGATTCCCTAACGAACACGGACCGGTCCGGCGAAGATCAGGGGATCAGGACGCCCGGGTTGAGGATGCCCTCGGGGTCGAGGCGGTCCTTGACCGCGCGAAGGATCTCCACGCCCAGCTCACCGATCTCGGTGGCGTACGCGGCCCGGTGGTCCCTGCCGACGCCGTGGTGGTGCGAGATCGTGCCGCCCGCCAGCCCGACCGCCTCGTTGACCGCGCGCTTGGCGATGGCCCACTGCGCCAGCGGGTCCGCGGTCTGCGCGGTCACGACGGTGAAGTACAGCGAGGCGCCGGTGGGGTACACGTGGGAGATGTGGCACATGACCAGCGGGGCCGTGGGCTGCGCCGAGGAGCCGGACGAGGTGACGAGAGCCGCGCCCAGCACCATGCGCACGGCGTCGTAGAGCTTGGGGATGCCCGACCAGAAGCAGGCCGTCTCCAGCGTCTCGACGGTCGCGCCCGCCGCCAGCAGCGCGTCGCGCAGGTACGGGGCGCTGAACCGGCCGCGGGCCCATGCCTCGCCCGGCTCCGGCCCCAGGTAGACGCCGCCGAGGTTCGACAGCGTGGCGGCGGTCAGCTCGCGGCGGTGGGCGACCTCGCCGGTCTCGCCCTCGTACCCGAGGACGGCCAGGCAGCCGGCGTCGGTCTGGAAGCCGCCGATCTCGCCCGGCTTGGCCAGGCCGACCATCGTCTCGGCCTCGTCCGACAGACGCAGAACCGTGGGCATCGGCCCGTCCTGCGCGAGGCGGCGCAGCGCGGCCGTCCCCTCCTGGAACGACGCGAACCGCCAGCCTTCGTACACCTTCTCGGCGGGGACGCGCCGCACCCGCAGGCGCAGCGAGGTGATCACGCCGAACGCGCCCTCGGAGCCGAGGACGAGCTGGCGCAGGTCCGGGCCCGCCGCCGACTTGGGCGCCCGACCGAGGTCCAGCGTGCCGTGGGCGGTGGCGAGGGTGAGGCCCACCACCATGTCGTCGAAACGGCCGTACCCCGCCGACGCCTGGCCGCTGGAGCGCGCCGCCGCGAACCCGCCCAGCGTGGCGTACTCGTAGGACTGCGGGAAATGGCCGAGGGTCAGCCCGTGCCCGGCGAGCAGATGCTCGGCCTGCGGGCCGCGCAGCCCCGGCTGGACGTCGGCGACCATGGACTCGGGGTCCACCGACAGCAGCCCGTTGAGGCGGGCCAGGTCCAGGGCGATCACGCCCGCGTACCCCTGGCGGGTGGCCACGAGCCCGCCCACCACCGAGGTCCCGCCGCCGAACGGCACGACCGCGACGCGATGGCGGGCGCACACCCGCAGGACCTCCACGACCTCCTCGTGCGAGCCGGGCAGCACCACGGCGTCGGGCGAGTCCGAGCCGTCGCCCGCGCGCATCAGCAGCAGGTCGGGGGTGGACTTGCCCCGGGTGTGGCGGATCCGCGTGTCGTCGTCGGTCCGGACGTGCTCGGCGCCGACCGCCGCGCACAGGGCGTCGGACACCTGCGCGGACAGTGCCCCGGGGTGCAGCCTGACCTCGCCGAACGTGGCGGGGGGCGCGGCGGGCTCGCGCACGCCGAGCAGGTCGCGCAGCAGCTTGCGCACGGGGTCGGGCAGGGCGGCGGCCTTCGCGGGGTCGCCCCAGCCGGACCAGAGCATGGGTTCGGCCGCGGTGTCGGGGGTTTCCACGCCCTACACTGTGACACGCGCGATCCGTCCCGCTACGTCCGGGCACCCCGCCGGAAGGTACAACTCCGTGACCTCCGTTCCAACCCCCTCGGACCCTCCGCGGCCCTCCCCCTCGGCCTTGGCGCCGGCCTCCTCGAAGCCCTCCCGCCCTGTCTCCCGTGAGCCCGCCCGCCCGGTCGCTTCGTCCGACCCTCGCCGCTCACCGGACCACGGCGTGGTCGCCGGGTCCTCGCTCAACGCGGCGCGGCGGGCGCGCGAACTGGCGGAGGTCCGTGACGGCGCCGTCGTCGACCTGCTGGTGGTGGGGCTGGGGGCGACGGGGGCGGGCGTGGCGCTGGACGCGGCGTCCCGGGGGCTGTCCGTCGCGGCGATCGACGCCCACGATCTGGCGTTCGGCACCTCGCGGTGGAGTTCGAAACTGATCCACGGCGGGCTGCGCTACCTCGCCAGGGGCCAGGTCGGGGTGGCGCGCGAGAGCGCCGTCGAGCGGGGGGTGCTCCTGACGCGCACGGCCCCGCACCTGGTGCGCGCCCGGCCGTACCTGCTGCCCCTCACCCCGGACGTCTCCCGCGCCCAGGCCGCCGTGATCATGGCGGGGTACCGTCTCGGCGACCTGCTGCGGGCGTCGGCGGGGACGCCGCGCGCGACGCTGCCCGGCCCCTCCCGCGTGACGGCCGCACGCGCCCGCGCCCTGGCGCCCGCCCTGCGCGCCGGCGGCCTGCGCGGCGGGCTCGTCTCGTTCGACGGCCGGGTGACCGACGACGCGCGGCTGGTGGTCGCGATCGCCCGGACGGCCGCCACCCACGGCGCGCGCGTCCTGACGCGGTGCCGGGCGCTGGCCCTGGCCGGCGACGGCGCCGAGGTCCGTGACGAACTGACGGGCGAGACGTTCGCGATCCGCGCCCGCGCGGTGGTCAACGCGGCGGGCGTGTGGGCGGGCGGGCTGACGGCCTCGGTGTCCCTGCGCCCCTCACGGGGCACCCACCTCGTGCTGCGGCCGGGAGCGCTCGGCGACCAGCGCGCCGGGCTGCACGTGCCGATCCCCGGCGAGACGGCACGCTTCGCGCTGGTCCTCCCCCAGCCGGACGGCCGCGTCCACGTCGGGCTGACCGACGAGCCGGTGGACGGCCCCGTCCCGGACGTCCCCGAGGCGCCGGAGGCGGACATCGCCTTCCTGCTCGGCGTCCTGAACTCGGTTCTGGAGACGCCGATCGCCCGCGCGGACGTGGCAGGGGCCTACGCGGGCCTGAGGCCGCTGCTGACGGGCGAAGGGCGCACGGCCGATCTCTCGCGAAGGCACACGGTCCTGAGGGCTCCTGACGGCGTCGTGACGATCGTCGGCGGAAAACTGACCACCTACCGCGCCATGGCCCGCGACGCGGTCGACGCGGCATTCCCCGCGGCCCCGCCGAGCCGCACGGCGCACCTGCCCCTGGTGGGCGCCGCCGGCCATCACGCGAACCCGCCCAGGGCAGACGCCGAAGGTCACGCGCGCCGGCCACGGCGGGACGGCGGCACGTACGAGACGCGGCCGGACAGGGACGGCGTGCCCGCCCGGCTGGCCGAGCGGTACGGCTCGGAGGCTCGCGCCGTCCATGAGCTGGCGCTACGCGATCCGTCGGCCGCGCGGGTGCTGCCGACGGGCGTCACGACGGCCGAACTGATCTGGGCGGTGCGCCACGAAGGCGCCCTGGACGCCGGCGACCTCCTGGACCGCCGCACCCGCATCGGCCTGATCCCCGAAGACCGCGCGGCGGCCCTCCCCGTAGCCGAACAACTCCTCCGCGACCACACCACCTGATTCCCCGAGCGCGTACCGGGGGACTCACCGAAAAAGGCGCCGGAACCGCCGACGTCCCTCCCCGCCGACGCGGCGCCGGTGGAAACACACGCCTCAGGCGGAACCAGCGCGGATCCCGGGGGGTGGTGGGCGGGCTCGCGGGGGTGCGGGATCGCCTTCCTCCGCTGAAGGGAGGCCCCCGGGGGCGGGGGCGGGGCCCGGACAGGGGAACCTACGGCCCACAGTCGGGCGGGGGTGGCCCCTGTCCTGGCGGTGGGTGAGCGGAGAGGTGGTGGCCGGGGGCGGGCGGTGTGAGCTGGGGGAAGGGGCGTGGGCGGGGCTCTAGTCACAGGTGGGCGGGCACGGCAACCCGACCTAGGGAATTGGGAACGTGATTAATCTCACACCCATGAGCCCGCCGGAGGGCCGCACAGGTGATCGCCCGTTGCACCCCAGGGCCGCCAAGGGGACCCCCAGCCCGGTCCGGACTCTCGGAATACCGGCGTGACCGTTTAGGTTAGTCTTACCTAAGTGTCTAAGGGGGCTATGTGACGGAGGACCGGGCCCGGGGCTGTGACCACCCGGACGGATGCCATGCGGGAATGGTGCCGACGCTCGCCAGCGCGACCGTGGGCGCGCGGTTCTGGCTGCTCATCGAGCACACCGGCCCATGGGCGTCCCATCTGCCCGAGTGCGACCTACCTGAGGACGTCCACGCGCTGATCGCGCGGGCGACCGAAATGGGCGTTCGTCCGCAGCTCATCCGGCGTCCCGGCCGCCGCAACGCCACCGCGAGCCCCCGCCATGTGATGGTGGCCGATACCACATCCCAGACGCCGTGGCTCGCCGAGGGCCGGTTCGAGGACGTCAGAGATCTTGACCTGGGATCTCTCGTGCGCGGAGTGGTGCCCGAGTCCTGCATACTGGTGAAGGAGCCGGTGTTCCTGGTCTGCACGCATGCCAAGCGCAATGCGTGTTGTGCCCGCATCGGTCTCCCCCTCGCGCGGGTTTTGGGTGAGAGCCAGCCGGGAAGAGTGTGGGAAACCACTCATGTGGGCGGCGATCGATACGCCGCTAACCTTGTGTGCTTGCCACACGGGCTTTACTACGGCAGCATGTCTCAGGCTGCTGCGATCGCGGCGGCAAACGCGTACCGGTGCGGTGAGGTAGTCCTTGACCGTTTCCGGGGACGCGCAGGCATCCCTGAGCCATCGCAGGCCGCCGAACATTTCGTCCGGGCTCATACGGGCGAGTTGTCGGTAGGCGGAGTGGCCGTGGAATCCACCAGGTCGGACGGTGACGTCACCGAGGCGATTGTGCGCCACGGGGACGTCCGGTTCCGGGTTGTGGTCGAACGTACGGTGTTCGCGCCGTGCGGCATGGCATGCGCCGACACGATCATGACCTACAGGCCGGTCGCGCTGGAGCGTCTCCAGTGCGGCGCGCCCGTTCTGACCTGAGGTCCCTACCGGGCCGGGAACACCACGGGTCTATTCGGCGTTGGAACGGAGGACGCCATACGCGTCCAAAGCGGCACAAACCCGAAATACATCTCACCTAAGGTGGTTTCTCATGTCTCAGGTACGTCGGCAGATCGCCCGCCCGCGCCCCAGCTGGGGTTGGCAGGATGATGCCGCGTGCCGGGGAGAGGACCTTGTGCTGTTCTTCGGTCCTGACGGCGAGCGTCAGCCGGAGCGCGACATTCGCGAGCGCAAGGCCAAGGCCATCTGCGCCCAGTGCCCTGTCCGCGCGGAGTGCCTCGACTACGCCCTCTCACGTCCCGAGAAGTACGGCACGTGGGGCGGGCTCAACGAGGACGAGCGCGCGTCCGAGCGTCGTCGGCGCATGCGGCGTGCCGCCAGCGCCGGCATCAGTGCTGCCTGAACCTCCACCGGCACTTTTCCGCCACGTCGTGATCATGCGGCTTTTCCGCTCCTGTACGCCTCCAGGGCCGAAATTGCCGCATGATCATGCGGGTCCCTCCCGGCGACGGGGGGCGCCCGGCGTTTCCCCCCGATTCCCGATGAAGGCGAAGAATCCCGTTCACCGCCCCTGCCGTAGCAGGCGGAGGACGTCCGCGTCGGTCAACTGCTCGAACCGCAGATACCACTGACCGACCGCGTGGAAGCCCGGCGGCGTGGAGAGCACCACGACCTCGTCCGCCTCGTCCCGAAGCGCCGTGACCGTCTTCGATGACCCGACCGGCACGGCGAGCACCACCCTCCTGGGTCCGGACCGCCGGACGGCGCGCAGTGCCGCGCGTGCCGTCCCGCCCGTCGCGAGCCCGTCGTCCACCACGACGACGTCCCGTCCCGCCAGAGCGGGCATCGGACGCTCGCCCCGGTAGGCCGTGACCCGCCGGGCCAGTTCCCGCCGCTCCCGCTCGACGATCGGGGCGAGATCGTCCTCGTCGATCTCCAGGCGCCGCAGCATCTCCTGGTCGAACACCGGATCCCCGCCCTCGGCGATCGCGCCGAGGCCCAGTTCCGGCTGCACGGGGTGGCCGATCTTCCGGGTCACCAGGACCTCCAGCGGCGTCTGCAGCCGTTCGGCGATCGGCCCGGCCACGGCCACACCCCCGCGCGGCAGGGCGAGGATCACCGGGTCGGCGAGCCCCGCGTCCGCGAGGATCTCGGCGAGCAGCGTCCCCGCCTGCTCCCGGTCGGCGAACGGAAGGGACACGCGCCGGGAAGCGCTCATGCACCTTTCGTACCCTTTGACCTGAAATGCAAGCGGGGACGCCCGCCCCTGTCAGGGCCGTGACCGCCCACGCATCGACTTGTGGATGATCTTCCACTGGCGCGTCTGCTCGGCCCGGAGCCGGGCGTCGGTGCGGCTCGCCATCCAGTTCGCCTCCCGCTGGAGCTTGCGCCAGCTCTCCAGGCGCCGCTCCGGCAGCTCACCGGACTCCAGCGCCGCGAGGACGGCGCAGCCCGGCTCGCTCTCGTGGGAGCAGTCGCCGAACCGGCAGTCCTCGGCGAGCTCCTCGATGTCGGAGAACACCATGTCGACGCCCTGGCTCATCTCGTACAGGCCGACGCGGCGGATCCCGGGCGTATCGATGACCAGCCCGCCCCCGGCCAGCGGGATCAGCTCGCGGTGGACGGTGGTGTGCCGTCCCCGGCCGTCGCCGGCGCGGACCCGTTGCGTCTCCATGACCTCCCCGCCGGCGAGCGCGTTGACGAGCGTGGACTTGCCCGCTCCGGACGCCCCGAGGATCACGGCCGTGCGCGCCCCGTCGAGATGGC
Source organism: Sphaerisporangium sp. NPDC051011 (assembly GCF_040653595.1). Classification (NCBI taxonomy): domain Bacteria; kingdom Bacillati; phylum Actinomycetota; class Actinomycetes; order Streptosporangiales; family Streptosporangiaceae; genus Sphaerisporangium; species Sphaerisporangium sp. NPDC051011. Next base: position 357,015 of record NZ_JBFAGG010000001.1, read on the forward strand.
CGCGCACGACCTCCACCCCCTCCCCCGTGAGCGAGGAGACGGCGTGCAGCGCCACCCCCGGCGCCGCGGCGGCGACGTCGCCGAGCAGGTCCGCGAGGTGCTCGCCGACCAGGTCGGCCTTGGTGATCAGCACGACCGGCTCGGCTCCGCTCTCCCAGGCCAGGGCGAGCAGGCGCTCGACGCGGCCGAGGTCGGCGAAGTCGGAGGCGTGCATGGACGGCTCGGCGACGAACACCACGTCCACGTTGGCCGCCAGCACCTGTCCCTTGGAGTCGCCGGACAGGCCGCCACGCGAGTCGCGGGCGACGCCGCCGCGGACGAAGGCCGTCCTCCTCGGGAGGATCGAGTCCAGCTCGTAGCGGCCCTCGGACAGCAGCGTGAGCGCCGCCCAGTCGCCCACACAGGGCAGGTTCACCGGGTCCTCCGCCGTCGCGCGCCTCAGCCGGGCGCCGTAGGCGGCGTGGTGGTGACCGTCGGCGGTGATGACGTCGGCGGCGCCGCGATCGACGCGCGCGACGCGGGCGGGGACGGCACCGCCCGGGAGCTCGGCCGCGAGGGACTCGTTCCAGCCGAGAGAAGAAAGATCGAGACCAGGAGTGGTCAACTCAGGGCACCCTTCGGGAACGGGTGCCGCGGCTTCAGCGCGCGGACGGCACCCAGGAGAAAACGGACTCGGGCATGCTTAGAAAGACCCGCATAGTCCTCACCTCCCGGGTGTCGTGGCCGCCTCCTGACGAAGCGGCGAAGCCGGGCCCACTGTATCGCGGGCCCGGCCTCGCGGGGCAACTCATTTACGGCGCGTCACACGACGGCGGGGGCACCCCTGCCGCCGCCGGGCGGTCAGGCCAGGCCGGGCGCCGGGAACTTGGAGGTCAGGTCGCTGACCTCGCCGTGAACGCGCGCGATGACCTTGTCGGCGGCGTCCGCGTCGCCCTTGGCCAGGGCGGTGACGACCTCGTCCATCCAGGCGCCGATCTGGCGCATCTCGGCCTCGCCCATGCCGCGGCTGGTGATCGACGGCGTGCCGATGCGCAGGCCGGAGGGGTCGAACGGCTTGCGCGGGTCGAACGGGACGGTGTTGTAGTTCGTCTCCAGACCGGCGCGGTCCAAGGCCTGCGCGGCGGGCTTGCCCGCGACGCCCTTGGACGTCAGGTCGATCAGGATGAGGTGGTTGTCCGTGCCGCCGGACACCAGCTCGAACCCGCGCGAGGAGAGCTCCTCGGCCAGGGCCTTGGCGTTGGTGACGACCTGCCGGGCGTAAGCCTTGAAGTCGTCCCCGGCCGCCTCGCGCAGCGCCACGGCGATGGCGGCGGTGGTGTGGTTGTGCGGGCCGCCCTGCAGGCCCGGGAACACCGCCTTGTTCAGCGCCTTGGCGTGCTCGTCGTCGTTCGCCATCAGCATGGCGCCGCGCGGGCCGCGCAGCGTCTTGTGCGTGGTGGTCGAGATGACGTCGGCGTGGCCCACCGGCGAGGGGTGGGCGCCGCCGGCGACGAGGCCGGCGATGTGCGCGATGTCCGCGGCGAGCACGGCCCCGACCTCACGGGCGACCTCGGCGAAGGCCGGGAAGTCGATCGTGCGCGGGATCGCGGTGCCGCCGCAGAAGATCAGCTTGGGACGGTGCTCCAGCGCGAGGGCCCGCACCTCGTCCATGTCGATGCGGCCGGTGTCCTGGCGCACGCCGTAGCGGACCGGGTTGAACCACTTGCCGGTCGCCGACACCGACCAGCCGTGGGTCAGGTGACCGCCGAACGGCAGTCCCATGCCCATGACGGTGTCGCCCGGGTTCAGGAACGCCAGGTAGATCGCCAGGTTGGCCGGCGACCCGGAGTACGGCTGGACGTTGGCGTGGTTCACACCGAACAGGGCCTTGGCGCGCTCGATGGCCACGGTCTCGATCTGGTCGATGACCTGCTGGCCCTCGTAGTAACGCTTGCCCGCGTAGCCCTCGGAGTATTTGTTGGTGAGGACTGTGCCCGTCGCCTCGAGGACGGCCCTGGAGACGTAGTTCTCCGAGGGGATCAGCTTGACGGTGTCGGCCTGGCGCCGCTCCTCCGCCCTGATCAACTCGGCGATCTCCGGGTCGACGTCGGCAAGAGAACTCATGGCCCTACCCTTCGTTGGATTGGATCCGGCGGAGACCCAGGCGCCCGGCCCCCGCCCTGTTCGCTCCCTGGTGGTGGTCCACCCAGACGCGCCGGTCACGTCGCGTCAGACGATAGCGGACTCGGCGTTTCTGGCGTTGACGCCGCCCGGCCACAGGCGGTCGACCTCGGCGTTGAGCGTCGCGCCGATGAGGACCGCGAGCGCCGTGATGTACAGCCACAGCAGCACCGCGATGGGCGCCGCCAGCGAGCCGTAGATCGACAGCGGGCTGAACCACGCGGCCAGCACCTCGCGCAGCACGGCCGCGCAGGCGATCCAGATGAGCAACGCCAGCAGGGCCCCGGGAACCTCCCGCCACCAGCGCGTGCGCACCGGAACGCTCACGTGGTACAGCAGCGTGAGCACCAGAACCGAGCTCACGATCACGACCGGCCAGTACAGGACCCCTACGATGCCGCTGTACTGCGGTAAGGCCTCCGAGAGCAGGGTGGGGCCCACGACCAGTACGGGGATGACGATCAGCGCGATCACCAGCGCCGCCAGGTAGAGGCCGAACGACAGGATGCGCGTGCGGATGATGCTGCGCGCCTCCCCCAGCCCGTAGGCGATGGAGATCAGGTCGACGTAGACGAACAGCGCCCGGGAGCCGGACCACAGCGCGAGCAGGAAGCCCACCGAGATCAGCGAGACCTGCCCGCCTCTGAGGACGTCGTCGAGCAGCGGGCGCACCACGCGGTCGATCGTGTTGCCGGTGAACAGCAACTGCGCCTGCTCCAGGACCCACCCGCGCGTCTCGGCGACCGTCCCCGGCCCGAGGATCCCGCTCAGGTGGCCGAGCAGGCCGATCAGCCCGAGCACGAACGGCGGCAGCGACAGCAGCGCGAAGAACGCGGCCTCGCCCGCCAGGCCCGTCACGCGGTAGTTGAAGCCGGCGACCGTGGTGGCGCGCGCCAGCACCCAGAGCCGGGACTCGAAGGCCCGCGCGCCGCGCAGCGACGCGAGGCCGGCCATCGCGTTGCGCCTGGCCCTGGCTCTGACCAGCCTCCATCGGGCCGCCCGCCGCGAAGGATCGGACGACCGGGCGGGCGCGCCTGTGGACGTCATGGCACCCAAAAGTAGTCGCTGCGCGCTTCCACCACGACACCACCTTGTGAACGATCTCGATCGTGGCGTCTACCCGGTGAGACGCCTTCCTATCCGGTGCGCATATCGCAACCTCCCATGCTAGCCGTTACGGAGGGCCGAAAACGGCGATGACCTGGGGTGAAGTGTCCCAGGGCGAAGAACGGGGGGAGAAGGAGATCGTGATCTGCAAGGAGTGCAAGGAGGGCCGGCACGAGGGGTGCCGGGGCGGTTCGTGGTGCGACTGCCAGCACCAGACCACGCCTCCTCCGCCGCAGACGCCGCTGGCCTGGCCGCGCAGCGGCTGAGGGATCCGGACATCGGGCCGGAATATCCAGAGTGTGGACCAGATATTGGACATCCGGCACAAGGAGGGTATGGTTTGGTACATGCCAGCGGACCCGCTCCTCGTCGTGCGACGCCACGTCGACTTGCTGCGTGTCCGCAGTGCCATCTGTAGTGACGCCCGTTGACCGTCGCCCGCTGTTGACTTCTGCCAGCCAGGGCGCGTGACAGGCGTCTTTTTTCTTGCCCTCAGGACTCCGCCCCGAGCCTGGCGGCGGCCTGCGCGCGCGTCCTCGCGCCCCCGATGACCATCCTCGGTAAAGGACGCCTCATGACCAGCCCGCCCAGGCCCGCGAACCGCCACCACAAGCGCCCGCGAGGCGAAGGCCAGTGGGCCCTCGGATACCGTGAGCCGCTGAACAAGAACGAGGAGAACAAGAGGAACGACGACGGGCTCAACGTCCGTCAGCGGATCATCGACGTTTACTCCAAGCGCGGCTTCGACTCCATCGACCCCGCCGACCTGCGGGGCCGTTTCCGCTGGTACGGCCTCTACACCCAGCGCAAGCCGGGCATCGACGGCGGTAAGACCGCGATCCTCGAGCCCGAGGAGCTGGACGACCGCTACTTCATGCTGCGCGTCCGCATCGACGGCGGGCAGCTCGACCTGCGGCAGCTCCGCACGATCGCCGACATCGCCAACACCTACGCCCGAGGGACGGCGGACGTCACCGACCGGCAGAACATCCAGCTCCACTGGATCGAGATCGAGTCGGTCCCCGCGATCTGGGAGGCCCTGGAGTCCGTGGGGCTGTCGACCACCGAGGCCTGCGGCGACACCCCGCGCGTCATGCTCGGGTGCCCGCTCGCCGGCATCGACGCCGACGAGGTGATCGACGCGACCGACCAGATCGACGACACGGTCGCCCGGTACATCGGCGACCAGGCGTACTCCAACCTGCCCCGCAAGTTCAAGTCGGCGATGAGCGGCTGCCCCGCGCACTGCACGGTGCACGAGATCAACGACATCGCCTTCGTCGGCGTGGTGAACGAGCAGGGCGAGAAGGGCTTCGACCTGTGGGTCGGCGGCGGCCTGTCCACCAACCCCATGCTGGCCAAGCGCCTCGGCACGTTCGTCCGGCCCGAGCAGGTGCACGAGGTGTGGGCCGGGGTCATCGGCATCTTCCGCGACTACGGCTACCGCAGGCTGCGCCACCGGGCCCGCATCAAGTTCCTGGTCAACGACTGGGGACCCGAGCGGTTCCGCGAGGTGCTGGAGAAGGAGTACCTCGGCTACACCCTGCCCGACGGGCCGGCGCCCGAGCCTCCGCGCGGCGGCCGGCGCGACCACGTCGGGGTGCACCCGCAGAAGGACGGCAACTACTACGTCGGGTTCGCCCCGAAGGTCGGGCGGCTGGACGGCGACAAGCTGCACCTGATCGCCGACATCGCCGAGCGGCACGGCTCAGGCCGCGTCCGCACCACCGTCGAGCAGAAGATGGTGATCCTGGACGTAGCGCCGGGCGAGGTGGACGGCCTCGTCGCCGACCTGGAGGCCGCCGACCTGCGGGTCAACCCCGGCACGTTCCGCCGCCAGACGATGGCCTGCACGGGCATCGAGTTCTGCAAGCTGGCGATCGTCGAGACCAAGGCGCTCGCCTCCGACCTCATCGACGAGCTGGAGCACCGCCTGCCGGACTTCTCCGACCCGCTGACCATCAACGTCAACGGCTGCCCGAACTCCTGCGCGCGCATCCAGGTCGCCGACATCGGCCTGAAGGGCCAGCTCGTCACCGACGGGTCCGGCCAGCAGGTCGAGGGCTTCCAGATCCACCTCGGCGGCTCGCTCGGCGTGACCCCCGGCTTCGGCCGCAAGGTCCGCGGGCTCAAGGCCACCGCCGCCGAGCTTCCCGACTACATCGAGCGGGTCCTGAAGAACTTCCAGAGCCAGAAGACCGACGGCGAGACCTTCGCCGAGTGGGTCCAGCGCGCCGAGGAGGCCGACCTCACGTGAGCCCCCGTACGGCGCCGGGGCGGGACGGGAGGCGGGCGTGACCGAGCGCGCCGTCCCGTTCCACTGCCCGTACTGCGGCGACGAGGACCTCGAACCCTATGAGGGCGATGGCGGCTGGTACTGCCGGTCGTGCGCCCGCGCCTTCAAGCTGAAATTTCTCGGCATCGGCGTGCGCTCATGATCGGCGCACCTTCTCGACGGGGGCCGCGGGCCTCCCTGAGCCCGGCGACGCCCCCGCGAACTTTGACGAACGAGGAGCAGCGAGTCATGACACTGGTGGAGATAGAGACCGGCCTGGAACGCCAGCGCGGCGTGCTGGACCTGCGGGGCATCGTCGAGTCCGCCGCCGCGTTCCTGGAGGACGCGCCCGCGCGCGAGATCATCCGCTGGGCGGCGGCCACGTTCGGCGACCGCCTGTGTCTGACGTCCTCGATGAGCGACGCCCTGCTCATCGACCTGGTGAGCCGGGTGAAGCCCGGCGTGGACGTGCTGTTCATCGACACCGGCTACCACTTCGCCGAGACCATCGGCACGCGTGACGCCGTGCGGCAGGTGTACGACGTCAACGTCATCGACATCAAGCCGTCCAGGACGGTCGAGGAGCAGAACCGCGAGCTCGGCCCGCGCCTGCACGGCCGCAACCCCGACCTGTGCTGCTTCCTGCGCAAGGTGGAGCCGCTGAACCGCGCGCTGGAGCCGTACCTCGCGTGGATCTCCGGCATCCGCCGCGACGAGTCGCCCACCCGGGCGAACACCAAGGTCGTCGAGTGGGACGCCAAGCGCCAGATGGTCAAGGTCAACCCGATCGCCCGCTGGACGCAGGACGACGTCGACAACTACATGGCCGACAACGGGGTGATCATCAACCCGCTGCACTACGACGACTACCCCTCGATCGGCTGCGCGCCCTGCACCCGCCGCGTCGCCCCCGGCGAGGACCCACGCAGCGGCCGCTGGGCCGGCCTGGGCAAGACCGAATGCGGAATCCACCTCTGAGCCCGGATCAGCCCCGGGCTGGACGGAGACCGCCGTACGGTATCGGGGGCGCCCTGGTTCAGGGGGCGCCGCCGGCACCGCTCCCGGTACCGCCGCACGCACCGCTTCCCGCGCCGCCGTTGGTGGCGGTGGCCCACGGTTCCCGTGACCCGCGCGCCTCGGCGACGGTGGAGGCCCTGCTGGAGGACGTGCGACGCGCGCGGCCCGGCCTGCAGGTCCTGGGAGCGTACCTGGACCATTCGCGGCCGTCGCTCGGCGAGGCCCTGGCCGGGCTGGGCGAGGCCGTGGTGCTGCCGCTGCTGCTCACCGAGGCGTACCACAGCCGCGTCGACATCCCGTCCGCGCTGCACGAGGCGCGCGCGGCGAGTCCCGGCCTGCGCGTCCACCAGGGCCCGACCCTGGGCCCGCATCCGCTGCTGATCGCCGCCCTGGAGCGGCGCCTGGCGGAGGCGGACGTGACGATCGGCGACCCGGACACCGCCGTCGTCCTGGTCTCCGCGGGTTCCAGCGACCCCCGCGCCAACGCGGTGATCGCCGACATGGCCCGGACGTGGGCCCGCTCCCGCCTCTGGCACTCGGTCACCCCCGCCTACGCCTCGGCCGCCTCCCCCACGCCCGACCAGGCCGTCCACGCCCTCCTGAACGACGTTCGGCCGGCCGTCCCGGACGGCATCGCGGAGACGCTCCCGTACGCGGGCCCGGCCTCGTACGGCGGCTCGCGGGCGGGCGGCGGGCGCGCGGGGAGGCCACGCCACGTCGTCGTCGCCCTCTACCTCCTCGCCTCCGGGTACTTCGCCGACAAGGTCACGCGCGACACCCTGCGCGCCGGGGCCCGCGCGGTCGCCGACCCGCTCGGCCCCGCCCCCGAGCTGACCACCGTCCTTCTCGACCGCTACGCCCGGGCCGCCCGCACGTTCGCCGCGGGGGCGCGGGGCCGGGCCTAGGGCGTGCCTGATAGCCGGCGGGTCCAGGCGATGACGGCGTTGAAGGGTGCCATTACCGCATCCAGCCTCGCACGACCGGATTGATCCGCCGTGCGAGGTCGTGTTCGGAGGATCCGGCGCGATGGTGCAGCGAAGCCGGCCAGGCTCGCGCGGCCGAGGGCCCGCCGGAGCGGGTTTCGCGGAGCGGGACGCTCAGATGCGGACCACGACTTTTCCTCTCACGTGCCCGCGCTCGGAGTAAGCGTGGGCTTCCGCGATCTGTTCGAGCGGGTAGGAGCGCTCGACACGAGGTGTGTAGCGGCCTTGTCGGCCCAGCTCCCCGGCTGCTGCCAGAAGCCCGGAGTCGTTGCGCGCGTTGGCCAGATGCGTGCCCAGGCGAGGTGCGTTGGCATGGTCGGCGACGGTCGACACACGGGTGGGATCGCCCACGATCGCGACGAGGTCGGCCAGGGACCCGGAGGCCGCGCTGTCCAGCGCGAAGTCGATACCGTCCGGGGCGAGGGCAGAGACGCGTTCTGCGAGCCCGGTGCCGTAGGTGGTGGCCATTGCTCCGAGAGCGCTGAGGAACTCGTGGTTGTGCTCGCCGGCCGTTCCGATGACCGTGGCGCCTTGCGCGACAGCGATCTCCACCGCGGCACTGCCCACGCCTCCGGCGGCGCCCTCGATGAGAAGGGTGCGTCCCTTGAGGGAACCGAATACCTCCAGGCCGGCCAGCGCGGTCACGGAAGCCAGGCCGGCACCGGCGGCCTGCTCGTCGTTCCATGCGGCGGGCGCGGGTGCCCAGGCCGAGAGCACGGCCAGCTCAGCTGTCGCGCCGGTGACACCGCCCAGCCCGAAAACACGGTCTCCGATACTCACCTCCCGCACCTTGTCACCGATCTCGTCCACCACGCCGACGGCATCGCGTCCAGGGATCGCGGGCAGCTCCACGGGGAGCACCTCACGTACCGCGCCACTGCGTACCTTCCAGTCGACGGGATTGACGCCGGCCGCCGTGACGCGGACGCGGATCTCACCGGGCCCGGGATGTGGGTCCGGCACTTCCTCGATCACAAGGGTCTCTACACCGCCGTACTCGTGATAACGGGCTGCGCGCATGGTGTCCTGCCTTACCAGATCGGTGGGCTCGGTGAGCCCGACGTCAGCTAGGCTAAAACCTCACGTCAACGTCAGATGCAAGTCGGGCAGGCGACCCGGAGAACGGAGGACCGGTGCGTATCGGTGAGGTGGCGGAGAAGGCGGGCGTGAGCGTCCGGGCCCTGCGGTACTACGAGGAGCAAGACCTTCTGCAGCCTGACCGCAGCGCCGGAGGCCAGCGTCAGTATCCCGATACCGCCGTCGCTCGGGTCAGGCTGATCCAGCAGCTCTTTGCCGCCGGCCTGCCGAGCAGGTCCGTCCGTGAGGTGCTGCCGTGCGTGGATTCCGGCAAAGCGGCCCCGGGGCTCCTGGACCACCTGGAGACCGAGCGCGCCCGTATCAGCCGGCGGATCATCGACCTGCTCGCGGCGCGTGACCGGCTGGACGTTGTGATCGCCAACACGCGGAACCCTCCCCCTCACTGCGATCACACGCAGTGACGAGTGCTGCTCTCGCGACCGTACGCGCGTCAGACCAACTCGACGAACCCCGCCCAAGCCTCACGCGACACCATGAGGACAGGTCCGGCGACATGCTTGGAGTCCCGGATGGTATGGCGGCCGTACCGGCGGCGATCTCTACGCAATCGCCACCCTCGGTTCCGCGGCGGCGGGGGTTGAGGAACATCGGAACGGAAACCGGCGGTAAGCCTTTTGGGGGCCTTGTGGCGTTTTGACCTCGGGTTACCTGGTGCCAGACCCTTGTTTCCCCACCGGACTCACCGGTAGCCTCACGGGCGATATCGCGCTCCTTGATCCGCCGAGTGGCCGGCAATCCACCGCTCCGCGCCCCAGCGGGCGTGACCTCGAACTGACGGCACCATCCAGGAGGCCGCGTTGACGGACGCCTTCCAGCTCCCCTTGTTCTATATGCCGTTCCAGGCGAGGGTGAATCCGCACCTGGAGGCCGTCCGTCCGCGAGTTCGCGCCTGGGCATGCGCTGTGGGTCTGCTTGAGCCGCCGGGCACCGACTCATACCACGGCGGCTGGAGTGCGGAGACCTTCGACAGGGCGGACTTCACCAGGTTCACCGCCTGGACCTATCCCCATGCCTGTGCCGAGGAACTGGAGCTATTGTCTGGCTGGCACAGCCTCATCTGGTGCCTGGACGACGTCTTCGGCGCCTGGTGTGAAGCTCTCGGTAGCCGGGAGCGGATCCTGCAACGTATCGAGCGGCTGATGGCATTCATGCCGATCATGACACCCGGCTTGGTGCCGCCCCCCGGGCATCCTGTGGAACGTGCGCTGGCCGACCTATGGCGCCGCACGGCGCCCTCGGCATCGATTCCGTGGCGCCTGCTGTACACCAGGTCCGTACGGCGGTTCCTGGAGGCATCGCTGTGGGAGACGGAGAACCTCGAACGCCACCGGTTTCCCGACCTCATCGAGCAGGCCGAGATGCGCCGCGACTACGGGGCGGCCGGGTGCAGCGCACTACTGATGGAGCACTCGCTCGGCTGGGAGATCCCCGATGGCATCCGGGGCACCCGGCCGTTCACTGTGCTGATCGACTCATTCCGGGACACGGTCGATCTGCACAACGACATCGTGTCCTATCCCAAGGAGGTCCGCGAGGGCGTCGCGAGGAACAACATCGTGCACGTGGCCCAGGAACTCCTCGGTGTCTCCCTCAAGGATGCGGTCTCCTTCGTTGACCACATCCTGACGGGCCGGGTCAGGACGCTCGAAGAGAACGTCGAGACGGACCTCCCGCAAGTGCTGCATGACCTGCATGCGGACCCTGAGACTCAGCGTGCCGCCCTGCGGCATGCCCAGGCCATCCAGGGCTGGGCTGCCGGCTCGTACCGCTGGCACAGCGACACCGATCGGTACCGGCCCGCCGCCGGCTCGCAGGGCCAGGATTCCGCGCGGGACCTCACGACCCCTTCGAGCCTGCTGTCCACATGGGAACGGGACGCGTTTCTCCGCGAGTTCGGCAGCCGCCCAGAAGCTCGGTGAGCGCCTCCCGCCGGTCGGCAACACTACGACCTCGGCCACGCCCCGCCGAGCCGGCCACACTACGTCACCTGGTCGATGACGGTGTCTCGATCACCGAGGCTGCCCGCACCCTCAAAATCGGCCACTCCACCGCCTAGACGCGAGGCTGCTTGTCATTCCGATAGACGAGGCGGTCGCCTTGCTGGAAGCGGCCGCAACCGGTGCCACTCTTCACCTCATCCGGCATGGCGGGAGCCCCGACGCACCCTACTCGCGGCAGCTCAGGGACGCGGTGATCGCACAGCTCACAGGTGTCGCCCCCGGCAACGAACAGCTCGGGCACGTGCCCGCAGCCCGCCGGCTTCTCGGATCCCTCTCCGACGCTCACGTGCCAGGGCTGAGCAGCAAAGAACTCGCGCTGCTACGCGACTGGCTCTCACGCATCACCACCGCCCAAGATCAATCGTCAGACACGGCCTAGCCGTCGGACGGCAGGGGGCTGGGGTCGGTGGTCGGGGGGTCGGTCGGGATCGGCGCCTCGCCGCGCAGGTTCACGGTCGTGGGGTCCGCTCCGACGTTGTGGTGGATGACGAGGGTGGCGGTCACGGTGCCGCCCTCGGGAGGCGAGGTGAAGTTCACGCCGAACGAGCAGGACACTCCGGAGGCCAGGTTCTTGCGCTCGCAGGAGCCGTCCTGGGTGAAGTACGCCTTTCCCGCCCCCCGGAACTCCATGTAGGTCACCTTCAGAATGGCGTCTCCCACGCTCTTGATGATCACCTCGTTGTTGTCGCAGCCGCCCTCGCTGGTGCAGTTGATCTCCCCCGGCGTGACCTCGACACCCGCCTTGCCCCCGGGTCCAGGCACCTTGATGATGCGGGTGCTCCCCCCGTTGTGGTCCTTCTCGGTGGCCTTGTCCGGGCCGCACATGAAATCCGGGCAGATCGGCGCCTTGGTGGTGATGAGCGCCGCGACGATGGCCGCTCCCGCCGCGATGAGCGCGGCTGCGATGCCCGCTCCTTTGCCTGACACCTGGTCCTCCACTAACGCTGTCGGACGATTTCGGACGATGAGGGAAACCAAATGGCCGGCGGACGCGAAAGGCTCGCGCCGCGCCCGAACGCCCTGCTCGAAGGCGGTGCGGGACGGCGTGGAACCGCGCGGCCGCCCCCGCGGCCGCGATTCCGGCCGGGCCGGATCGGGAATTCCCGGGTTTCAATTCCGGGAGGGGAAGGCGGCTCGCTCGGATCGGGCGAAGGTCGAGCCCGGATCACGATGAACCGCCGCGTGGCGAGAAACCGAGGACGATCGGTGCGTCGCCGCCGAAGCACAGTTCCGAAGCTTTACGCGAACAAGGATAAGCCGTCCCGCTTGCAACTCACCTGCATTTTCCCGTCACCTTCCGCTCTCCCCGGCTCAGGCATCCACCAGCCCCGAACGGGTGACTCCCATCTCCACCAAGGAGCTGTGGCTGCGTCAGGGCCCCGGCGTCAGGGCTGGAGGAGTTCTCAAATTTTGAGACGGCGAGGTCAAGTTCTGCATGTCACAGGTTGATCGAGTACGGCGTGGCGGACATGATGCACACCCAACGCGATCACGCCCGCTAAACGCCCCCGCAGTACCGGCCCACCCTCGTTGACCGCTATCGTGGCCGCCTCACGTCAATCGTGAGCACCAGGGGCGTTGAGATCCTCCGTGCTTGACCCGTGGTCAGCCTCATTCCGGGCGGTTCGCCCGTACGATTCCATCAGGGGTGGGCGATGGCGACGCGTTCCAAGGGCACCACCACGTTACTCGCCGTCGCGGCGGCAGGGACGTGGCTGCTGATCGTCAACGTTCTCGGGACCGGTCAGGGCCCCATCTGGCGGCACGGCCCGATCTGTATGCTCGGCGCGTCGGTCGGCGTCTCCTTCCTCACGGCCGGGACCGTAGCCTGGCGGGAGCACCCGCGTAACCAGGTCGGCCCACTCATGGTGGCGCTCGGGGTCGCCTGGATTCCCACGCAGCTGTTGTTCCTCCCCGAAGAGCCGCTGTGGGCGCTGGCGTCGGGCGGCATGTGGGCCGGCGTCGCCTGCCACCTGTTCCTCGCCTTTCCCACCGGCAGACTGGGCTTCGTGTCCTACCGGGTGGTGACCGGCCTGGCGTACGTCGCAGCTCTTGTGCTTCCTACGGCCCAGGCCGTCACATACCTTCCCCTCCCCCCGCCGCTCCGGCATCTCATCGTCGTGCTCGACGCCTCCTCCTGGACGGTGACCGTCCTGATCTCCGGCGCGGTGATCGCTCTCACGGTCAAGCGCTGGCGTCAGGCGAGCGTGGCACAGCGCCGGGTGGTCACGCCGGTCGCCATCGCCTCAACGGTCGCCACGATCACCTTCGCCGGGGACCACATGGCCGACCTCTTCGGCCCGAACCCGCTGCAGGTCACCTTCACACTCGTCAGGCTGGCGGCATTCGTGGCGGTCCCGCTGGCGTACCTGGTCGGCCTCATGCGAAGCCGGATCGACCACGGCCGCGTGGCCGAGCTCGTAGTACGCCTGAGCAGGCGCGAACGGCCGGACACGCTGCGTGACGAGCTGGCCGCCACCCTACGAGACCCAGGGCTGACCGTGGGCTATTGGACGGCCGAGCAGGACCGCTATGTGGATACCGACGGCCGCCCAGTCGACCTGGACCCGGGGCCGGGCAGGGTCGTCACCCGCGTCGACCAGGCTGAGGCGCCGCTCGCCGTACTCGTGCACGACGCCGCCCTTCTCGAGCAGCCCTTGCTCGTCGAGGCCGCGTGCGCCGCCGCGGCGCTCGCCCTGGAGAACGAGCGGCTCACCGCGGACCTGCGGGCCCGGCTGTGGCAGCTCGCGGCCTCGCGGCGGCGGATGTTGCAGTGGGGCGAGGCCGAGCGCCGCAAGATCGAACGCGACCTGCACGACGGCGTGCAGCAGCGGCTCCTGTCGGTGGCGATGACGCTCGGGCTGGCCGAGGCCGGCACAGAGCCCGGGCGGGCCGTACACCTGATCGGCGAGGCCAAGACGGCGGTGCTGACGGCGCTGGACGACCTGCGTGCGGTCAGCCACGGCATCCACCCGCCGGTGCTGACCGAGCGCGGCCTGTCGGGCGCGGTCACGGAGCTTGCCGCGGTCGCCCCCTTCGCCGTCACCTGCGACCTCGTGCTGGACGAGCCGCTACCACAGTCCGTGGAGAGCGCGGCCTACTACATCGTCAACGAGGCCCTGGCCAACGTGACCAGGCACGCCGCCGCGTCGAAGGCGTGGGTACGGCTCGCCCACGACGGCGGCAGCCTCCTGGTCGATGTGGGCGACGACGGCGTGGGCGGTGCCGATCCCGCGCGCGGCTCAGGGCTCGCCGGGCTCGCCGACCGCGCTGAGGCCAACGGTGGCAAGCTCACGATCGACAGCCCACCGGGGCAGGGAACCGTGCTGAAGGTGATCCTGCCGTGCGCGTAGCAATCTGCGAGGACTCCACACTGTTCCGCGAGGGCCTGGCCCGGCTGCTGGCCGAGTCCGGGTTCGCGGTGGCGGCGTGCGTCGACCACGCCGAGGAGCTGCTCGCTCATGTGAGGACGGACCCGCCCGATGTGGCCGTGCTCGACATCCGGCTGCCGCCCACGCACACCGACGAGGGGTTGCGCGCCGCGGTCACGCTACGGGAGCGGCATCCGACGGTGGGGGTGCTGGTGCTGTCGCAGTACGTCCGGGTGAGCTACGCGGTCGAGCTGCTCGGCGGCCGCACGGAGGGCGTGGGCTACCTGCTGAAGGACCGGGTGTCGGACCTGGCCGAGTTCGCCGCGGCCATTCGCCGGGTGGGGTCGGGTGGGTCGGCGCTGGACCCGGTCGTCGTCGAGCAGCTCGTCGGTCGCCACCGGCAGCCCGGTGACCCGCTGGGCCGGCTCACCGAGCGCGAGCGCGCTGTGCTGCGGTTGATGGCCGAGGGGCGCACGAACATGGCAATCGCCGAGCGGCTGGCCATCGCCGAGCGCACTGTGGAGAAGCACTGCACGAGCATCTTCGCCAAGCTCGGCCTGGAGGCGAGCGCGCACGACCACCGGCGGGTGCTCGCAGTGCTGCGTTACCTGAACGCATGACGGGGTGCGGATAACCGTACCTCTGGGGCCGTGCCAGCCCGGTTCCCCTTCCGGCCGCCATCGCCAAGGATCAGATCGACGGAAAGGAGCATTCTGATGGCGGCGGTGGATGCTGGGGTGCGGGGGCTGCTCGCGGACTCCGGGGAGGCGCGCACGTGGGTGAGCCCTCGGACGGACCTGGTCACGGTGTTACTCGGCATCTGGTTCGGCGGCGGGCTGATGATCGACGCTTGGGCGCACAGTAACCTGGCCGAGCTGGAGACGTTCTTCACGCCCTGGCACGCGGTGTTCTACTCGGGGTTCGCGGCGGTGTCGGGGTGGATCATCTGGCAGGTCTACCGCAACATGCGCGCTGGTCGGAGCGGGCTGGCCGCGGTGCCGAACGGGTACCTCGCGGGGTTGCTCGCCATCCCGGGGTTCGGCGCGTTCGGGTTCGCCGACATGATGTGGCACACGTTCCTGGGCATCGAGAAGACTGTCGACATCTTGTTCAGCCCATCCCACCTGGGGCTGGTCGTGACGATGATGCTCATCATCACGACCCCGCTCCGCTCGGCATGGACCGCCCCGGGCATCGGGGACCGGCCCCGGCTGTCGCGGCTGCTGCCGGCGCTGGCCGGGCTTGGCCTCGGCGCCACGCTGGTGTCGCTGTTCGTGTCGTACGGCAACGCCATGAACTGGACCGCGAACAGCGTCGTCCAAGCCTTCTCCACCGTGGACGACATCCGCGGCGGCGCCAGCTACCTGGCCGCATCAATGATCATCACGAACGTGGTGCTGATCGCTCCGGTGCTGTTCCTCCAGCGGCGGTGGCAGCTGCCATTCGGGAGTGTGACCGTGCTGTCCGTGGTGGGCGTCCTGATGCCGGGCGCGCAGACGGCCTTCCGCAACCTGCCGATCCTGCTGACGTTCGTCGCCGCCGGGCTGGTGGGCGACCTGCTGAACCGGTGGCTGCGCCCCTCGCGGGAGCGCCGGGGCGCCTACTGGGCCTTCGCCGGTCTGTCGGCGTTCGCCACTTGGTCCCTGTACATCGCGGTCGCCTCCCTGGTCGCCGGGCGGCTGCCCGCCGTACCCGAACTGTGGGCCGGCGCCCCGGTCGTGGCCGGTCTTATCGGCCTCGTCCTTGGCGTCCTGTTCCTCCCGAACGCGATGCCCGCGGAGGCCGGCGAGTCCGGCACCCGGCGGGCATGATCCGGCTGCTCTTCCTGGTCGGCCTGCTGCTGGTGGTGCTGGCGTCGCCGGCGGCGGCGCACGACGTCAAGGCGGGGGCGGACCTGCGGCTCGCGCAGACGATCGCGGGCGCGGAACTGACCCTGGTGATCAAGGCCACGACCCGGGTGCCGGGGCCGCTGCGCGTCGAGGTGGTCGGGTTCCCGTCCGCCCCGGCGCTGGACCTGCGGCTCCGGTCGGTGGCAGACGGGCGGGTCGTCCAGGGCACGGTGGCGCCGGGTCGCCCCGCCGAGCTACGGGCCGAGGAGACCGGGTCGCACGAACTGACCGTCAGCGCCGGGGGCGAGACCGCGGTGATCCCGTTCCGGGTCCTGGTGGACCGCGGTTCGGGGTGGGAGTTCCTGATCTACGGCGGCCTGTTCGTGGCCGGTCTGCTCCTGGTGGGCGGCCTGCTCACCGGGGCGTTCAACCGGCGCGGCCGGTCGGCCTTCGTGGTGACCGCGGTCGCCGCGGCGGGCCTCACGGTGGCCGCGTTGATCGTGATCCTCGATCCCTGGCTGCCCGCCGGGTCGCCGGACGGCGCCGAGCCGCGCCCCACGGACTCGGTGCTCAGCCGCCCGTACGTCCAGCGAGTGGTGACCACGGTCCCCGCCCGCCCGGCCGTGGGCGAGGAGTTCGTGGCGCGCGTGGAACTGTTCGACGGGTCCACGGGGCGTCCCGTCGACGACCTCACCATCCACCACGAGGCCATGGCCCACCTGGTGGTCACCAGCGAGGACGGCCGCTACTTCCGCCACGTCCATCCGCTGCGCACCGCGCCCGGCCGCCTGGAGGTACGGCTGCGCGCCGACCGTCCCGGTCGCTATCTCACCTACGTCGAGCTCGAACGCACCGACTCCGGTGGCCAGCTCCTCACCGGCGCTTTCACGGTCACCGGGCCGGCAAAGTCCACGGGCTCGTCTGATCCGGCGATCAAGGACGCCACCGAAGGGGCTGCCACGGTGACGCCCGCCGTACCGCAGGCGAGGCGGGTGGTCACCGTCGAGGTGACCACAAGTGGCACGCCGCGGCCGTGGCTCGGGATGGCGGGTCACCTCATCGTGCGCGACGCGGACGGCGACTTCCTCGGCCACGTCCACGAGATGGGGGCACCCGGCAGCCGGTTGCGCTTCACGTTCAGCTTCCCCACGCCGGGCCGCTACTTCGCCTGGGCACAGTACGCCACAGACCGCGGCATCACCACCGTGCCCTTCACCGTGGAGGTTCCCCGATGATGCAGATCAAGGGCCTGAGGGTCCTGGTGTTCGCCGGGCTCGTGGCGGCCGTGGTGGTCGCGTTCGTCGTCGCCCGCACCTCGGGCGTGGACCCGGTGACCACGACGGGAACCCACTACGCCATCACCGTCACAGCCGACCGGAAGGCGATCGACGTACGGCTGGACAGGGGCGAGGCCGACACGGTCACCGTTGCCGCCGTGATGACCACCATGGGTCATGCGATGCCCGAGGTCACCGCCAGGAAGACCGCTCCCGGCCAATTCGTCGCCGAGGGTGACCTGTTCTTCATGACCGGCGTATGGGAACTGTCCGTCCGCCTCGCCGGCCGATCCGGCGAGGAAACCCTCACGCTCAACACCCTCATCACCGGCTAAGTGTCGTGAAGATCTTGGTGGGTGGATCGGCGTGCGTCGTCCCGTCCGACTGGCAGGTCTGTCCGGCCAACGATTCTGTCTTCCTAATCAGTTCTGGGACGCTGACGTCCTCCATCGAAGCCGGAGCGCTTCATGTCACTTAGTAGATTCGGCCATTTCGATAGCTGATGCTTCTTTTTTTCGGGCGGAGAAGTGGATCCGCTCGGCCTGCTCGCGGAGGTCGGCTGCTACCCGCCCGGCCTGCCGCTGGAGATCCTTGACCAGTGCAGCGGACAACCGACATCTGATCGCCCCTTCCCCGTCCCCAGCGCCCCGCGTACCGGCACGCACCGCGAAGCGCCATGATGCACCGTCGATCCGACAGGATGGGCACGCCAAGCCGCGCCAGCCTGATAACAACACGGGCGCGGCAGCGGCCAGCGTGACGGTCAGCCGGGATAGGTACAGGTCAGGCTGTCGCTTGTCCTCCGCAGGGATGGGGAACTCTCAACGTAGTAGTCGGGAGATCATGCCTGATCTCCGAACCAGCCCCGCTTGACACCGTCGAGGAAAATCCCCCATTCGGGGGGACTGACCGCGAGGATTGGACTGCTGGAGATCTTGGAGTCACGTACCATGACGAGGCGGCGAGCCTGCCGTGAGCGACCAAGATTCGCTTGCCCGTTGTCCACTCTGGCTACTTCCACGCAATTCGGCCCATCGCCGCTTCGACTGCTCTTACGCCACTCAATGCGCGTTACGTCCACTACGAGATCACTCCGCTCTCTCATTGACCGCAGCGTTCCGAAGACCGCTCAGCCATCTGACTGATCAGTGCTCGTGACCTATCAGGACTGAGCGCGACCGCCCGTAGGTGATCGAAGGCGAGCGTATACCGATACAACTCGACATCACCCTCTACGTACAAGATGCTTGTCATGCTCTCGACGTAGGCGACATTAGGGTCATGGGGCTCACGGAACTCCATGATGGCGAAGCTCCCCGCAGTCGCCGGGTGAGCACCCACGGCAGTCGGCAGTACCTGAATCGTGACGTTGTCCCACATCATGCACTCAAGCAGCTTGGCGTACTGTCCACGCATCACCGATTCCGAGCCGACACAGCGCCGAAGAGCCGCTTCGTCGATCACCGTCCAGAACCGGAGAGGGCTGTCCTCACTGAGCAGGAGTTTCTGGCGGGTCATACGGACCTCGACCCGGCGCTCCACCTCGGCCGGAGGGGACAGTGCCATCAAGGCGGAGCGAATGACCTCGCGGGCATAGTCCTCGGTCTGGAGGAGTCCGTGCACGAGCATCCCGTCGAAGCTCCGGACGAACGCCGCTTCCGCTTCGAGCTGGATGTAGGTCGCGTAGTCGCTCGGCAGGGAGTCCGAGTACGCGTCCCACCAGCCCCTGGTGCGGGCCGTTCTCGCCAAGGAGTGCAGCGTGGCCCTCTTCTGCGTGTCGAGTTCGTACAGGTCAAGGAGCCGGGTGAGGTCGGGTGACGTGACCCCGACCCGAGCGGTCTCGATCCGCGAGAGCTTCGCCGTGGACCAGCCGACCCGCTCGGCAGCCTCCTCGATCGTTACCGCTTGACGCTCGCGCAACCTGCGCAGCTCGCCGGCCAGTCGCCGGCGCCGCACCGTCGGGCCACGTCCCATCACATCAACCTCCCAGTTGGATACGTACAGTGTGCAGCCAACCACGCACCGGCACTGCGGAAATCCAAAAGCGAGAGCGATGGTAACTTTGCAGAATCGGTTGCTAACTGAGCGTACTCACTGGACCATCTGGTGGTGTTGCAAAGTCAGCAGCTGAGCAGCGTCATCGCCTGAGGACGCACCTGCTCAGCCTGAGCAGAAGGGACAGGCGAGGGCATGAACGCGGGCGAGTTCCCATCGTGGAAGGTCCGGCTCGTCGAGCTGGCCGCTGAGTTGGACGATCTCGGGTTCGATTCGGTCGTCCGGCTTCCGCCGGGGCGGCGGCCGAGCCTGGAGATCTTCGTGCCTCCGGACCGTCCAGGGGCCGGACGGCGAGGGCGGGACGGTGAGCGGGCGCGTACTCGGCGGGAGCTGAGCTGGGTGCGGGCGGTGTCCGGGCGGATCGTGAAGGGGGTCCGGTGAAGGCGCTGGGGCTGCTGGGGCAAGTGGACATCCCGGCACAGGTCGCGGCGGTGCCGAGGGCGCGGCGGTGCGTGCGCGGGCTGCTGGACGGCACCGATCACCCGCAGGCCGACGACGCGCTGTTGCTCGTCACCGAGCTGGTCGCCAACGCGGTCCGGTACTCCGACTCCGGGCGGTGCCCGGCCGGGCGGATCAGCATCGCGGTCGCCGTGCACGACGGGACGCTGCACGTCGACGTGATCGACGGGGGCTCCTGGAGCAACCGGCCCACAGTCTGCCTGGAGACCCGCCTCGACAGCGGCGGCGGGCGCGGTCTCTGGCTGCTCCAGGAGGTGGCGACGGCCTGGGGCTGGTACGAGACCGCAGCCGGGCGTGTGGTCTGGTTCCAGCTCGACGGCAAGTGACCGCTCGGAGCGGTTCCAGGCCATGACCGACGGCCTTCGCCTGGCGGCCAGGTCTCTGTCGATCATCGCCCGATCCAATCGGGCTCGCGCCGAGAAGGTGTTCTCCGAGGAGCTTCCGTGGTTGACGTGGCTACCCACGGAAGCGCGTCCTGAGTGCGTGACCGAACTGCTCGACCACCTCCTGGCCGGCGCCGCCACCGGCCTTCTCGTGCCGTTCGCCCGTGCGCTGCGTGAGTGGACGGCCACCGCTGAGATCTACTCCGACCCCGAACTCGCCCGGCGCCTTCGCGGTCCCTTCGACACCAGCACGGCCACCGACCTGCCTCGGCCGGAGGCGCCGGCCCGCTGGCAGGAAGGCCGGGACCCGGCCGCCCGCCGTGGATGAACGCGGCGGGCGCGGTCAGGAGATGGCTGCGCTGCGCCGTTCGATCAGCACGACGTCGCGCCAGATGCCGCGGTGGCGGCCGATCCGCTCCCGGGTGCCGACCATCCGGAATCCGGCCCGGGCGTGCAGGGCGAGGCTGGCGGTGTTCTCTGGGAAGATCCCGGACTGGATCGTCCAGATCCCGGCGGCTTCGGTGGAGGCGATCAGAGCGGCCAGAAGGGCGGCGCCGGCTCCCCGACGGCGGGCGGCGGGGTGGACGTAGACGGAGTGCTCGACCACTCCGGCGTACGCGCACCGGTCCGACACCGCCATCGCCGCGACCCAGCCCAGAACCCGCCCGGCCTCGTCCACGGCGACGTGCCGGTGCGCGGGGAGCTTGGCCGCGTCGAAGTGCTCCCACTCTGGGGCTTCGGTCTCGAAGGTGCGCGGGCCCTGAAGTGGCCGGCGTCCTGCTCGACCGCCACGCCGGCGTCGTCCGGAGCCCGCGGACCGCGAGCCCGGCGTGGGGCTGACGCCTCACCGCCCGCGGCCCGAACTCGGCGCCGGCGCGGGCCGCAATTCAAAACCGGATTAATCCCGTTGAGTAGGCGTTAATACCGTCGACTCCCAGATATCACCTTTGCCGCTCTACCGCCGGCCATCCCACCAGCCTCCCTTTCCGCGCACATCGGGTATTTCGCGCGGGGCGCCAAGAATGCGGGCACCGCCGTGAACCGGATCGGCGCGGCGGACCAATAAGAAGAGAGAGAACGACTGGACGACCGATCTGGTGAGGTATGACGACCGAGCTGACCGACGCGGCCCTGATCGAGAAATCGCTCTGGTCGCCGGAGGTGTTCACCGAGGTGTTCGCCCGCTACGCCGATCAGGTCCACCGCTACCTGGCACGCCGGGCGGGGCCGGACGTGGCCGATGACCTGATGTCCGACACCTTCCTGGTCGCCTTCGAGCAGCGGCACCGCTTCTCGGGCGAGCGCAGCCCCACGGGAGCGCTGCCGTGGCTGCTCGGCATCGCCACCACGCTGCTGCGCAGCCACGGCCGGGCCGAGGCGCGGCGCTGGAAGGCGCTGGCGCAGACCCGGTCCGATCTCGCCCTCGCCGAGCCCTCTCCGGCCGACCAGGTGGCCGAGCGGGTCGACGCCGGTGCGGTGGTCCGGTCGGTGGTCCACACCCTCGCCGCCATGACGGAGGGCGACCGCGACGCCCTCCTGCTCTACGCCTGGGCCGACCTGAAGTACGAAGAGATCGCCGCGACGCTGGAGATCCCGGTCGGCACGGTGCGGTCGCGGATCCACCGCGCCAGAGCCCAGCTCCGTTCCGCCATCACGTCCACGCCCTTGGAAGGCAGGCCCGCACGATGAACGAGATCGACCTGCTCACGACGATCGGCGCCGATGTGCCGCCGCTGTCGGATGCGGCCCGCGGCCGCGTGCACACGATGCTCCTGGCCCGGGCCCAGGCCACCGGCCCGATGACCGCGCCCGCGACGTACGCCCTGACGGCGCCGGCCGGGCCGCCGCAACCGGCCGGGCGACGGGCGGCCGCTCCCCGGCGAAGGCGCCTGGCGCTGCTGGCCCTGGCGGGGGCCGCCGCGGCCGCCGCGGCGGCGGCGCTGCCGCTGGCGCTGGGCACGCCGGCCTACGCGGTGGAGCGGCTCGCGGACGGGACGGTGACCGTGCAGATCCACCAGTTCCTGGAGCCGGAGAAGCTCCAGGCGAGCCTGCGCGAGGCCGGCGTCCGCGCCGTGGTCGACTACCTCCCGGCCGGCCGATCATGCCGGCAGCCGCGCGGCCGGCAGGCCGCCGTGCCAGCCCTCCTGCTGGAGCGGCCGGTGGACGGCTCCGGAGGCGTCATGTTCCAGGTGCCCCCGGGTCGCCTCAAGGCGGGGCAGACGCTGGTCGTCGAGGCCACCTTCGTCCGGGACGACCCGGCGCGGGCGGGCAGCATCGCCACGAGCGTCGTGGAGGGCCCGGTGGCCCCCTGCGCGGCCGTCTCCGGCCCGGCCGGCGACGACCCCGTCAAGGTGGTGCCGATCCGGCCCGGTGAGGCGCACCCGGGAACCCCGGCCGGCTCCTGAGCCGCAGTGGCCTGCCGGAGCGCCCCACGTACTCCGGCAGGCCACCGCGCCGGCGGTTGCGGCGTGTCCGAAACACGCGCCCGGACGGGCTCTCGCTCACTTGGCGTGAGTATGAGGGCCGTGGACGCACCGGCCGGGCGCCGGTTCTCCGCGGGGTGGGGCGGCCGGTAATCGCGGCGGTGCGCGCTTTCCCTGTCACGACCGGTCCCCGGACCGTAAGGGCCGATATATCCGGAAAACGACGTGCGAGTCACCACGGCCCCTGCCTTCGGTGCAGGGCGGCTTTGACGGCGAAAAGGGGCTCCCGGTTTCCCGGGAGCCCCTTGTTCCGCTGTCAAAGGCGCGCCGGTGGGGTCAGAGCCACCAGCCGCCCCAGACCGCGGCCGTGCCGGCCGGGCAGGTGAGGATGTGGTTCCACGAACCGATGTACAGGGTGCCGAAGTAGTAGCGGAGCCCGTTGCTGCAGTCGAGGAAGACGCGGTAGCCATTGGCGTCGCTGGTGCAGGTCATATAGAAACTGGCGCCGGAGACGAAGCCGTTGTAGCACGTGGCAGCTGCGGTGCCGGCCCCGGCGCGGGAGACGGCCGCGTTGCCCAGGGTCTTGGTCGTCGTCGTGCGGATGGCGACGTCGGTCTTGGTGCCCTGGGTGGCCGATGTGCTGGTGACCGTCGCACCGGGGGCGGTGGCCGTGCTCGTGGAGGCCGAGGCCGCGGCCATCGGCAGGAGGCCGAAGGCCATGATGAGCGCCGTCGCGACGACTCCGAGCATGGTCTTGATCTTCACGCGGATTCCTTTCCTATGCGGCGAAAAACTGGGCGAATCCCCCCAGCGCATCGTGTGACCTGGGGTTATCCGATCGAGCGTTATTCGGTCGAACACGCCCGAGTAGCTCCAGAACGAGAATGCGCCCGGCCGAGGCCGATATCAATTAGCCTTTTGGGTAAGCTTCCGCGGGCGCTCACACTTACCGCTAAAGGTCCCCGCGCGACGTATTCGGATGACCGGCTCCCCTTCTCGTCACGGACGTCGCGTACACGTATGCGACCAGCCCGGCCTGTAACCGGGATTCCAGGCCGAGAACGTGGAGAATTCTGGCCGTGTGCGCCTTGACCGTGTGCTCGGTAACGGTCAGCCGGATTGCTATCTGCTTGGTCGACAGGCCCTTCCCCAGAAGGAAGAACACATCAAGTTGCCGAGGTGTGAGGAGTTCCACGGACGAACTCCACCCTTCCAGCGAACCCTCTTCGAGAAGATTCTCCCGAGATGGCTCCATTGCACCCTCCTGTTCTCCGCGTTCACACGGAAAGACAACGAACATAAGAGGAATAACCCGGGCCGAAACCTGGCGGCCGCCACTCTAGGCGGCGGCGACCGGCAAGAGCGTGATCCATTTCTCGTGGTAACCACTGGATCTTACTAACCACTTGAGTCCGAACGTCACTCAAGGAATATTTCATGAACCAGTTGGCGTGCCAACAGCCCGGACCCCCTTATCACCCGCCATTGCCGGGCGCGTGACGACTCTCCGGGCGATTTATGGGTCGCCACTCCGGCCGAAACCAGTGCACATCAATGAAAGTTACTGATTTAGGTCCGCATTAATGGATTAGATGAGATACGCAACCCTGGTTCCATCCGCCACCAAAACCCGGCCGACCCTTCCGCGCCGCACCCCCTCGTCCCGCGACCGAGGCCGGAGGGAGGAGTCACCTGCCCGGCCTCGGACCCCGCTCCGGCCTCACGCACCGGCCGCACGGGGCTCGTCCTCGGAGGATGTCCGGCCACCCCTTGAAAAGTGATATCACTTTGCTATGGTTGTGCCATGGTCAAGCAATCCCCAAGGACGGTGGCGAAGGTGAACGAGATCGAGCACGTGGCCGTGGAGATGCCCGCGTCGCGGGTGAGCGAGCGCAGGCCGGTCGACCTCAACGGGTGGCCCATGCTGGGCCTCGGCCTGCTCATGCTGGTCGGCGCCGCGGTGCTGATCGTCCAGGGCGCGGAGAAGAACGGCCCGCTGGTCGCGCTGGGTGCGATCCTGCTGGTCCTGGTGGCCATCGTGCTCAGCGGCCTCATCGCGATCGCCCCCGGCGAGGCCCGGGTCGTGCAGTTGCTCGGCCGCTACCTCGGCACGGTCCGCACCGACGGCCTGCGGTGGGTGGTCCCCTTCACCCAGAAGCGCAAGGTCTCCACCCGTATCCGCAACCACGAGACCGACATCGCGAAGGTCAACGACCTCGACGGCAACCCCATCGAGATGGCCGCCGTCGTGGTCTGGCAGGTCGAGGACACCGCCAAGGCCGTGTTCGAGGTGGACGACTTCGTGGAGTTCGTCGCGATCCAGACCGAGACGGCCGTCCGGCACATCGCGGGCAACTATCCCTACGACTCGCACGACGACGGCCAGCTCTCGCTGCGCGACAACGCCGACGAGATCACCGGCAAGCTGTCGATCGAGATCGCCGCGCGCGTCTCCTCGGCGGGCGTCCGCGTCATCGAGTCGCGCATCACGCGCCTGTCGTACGCGCCGGAGATCGCCCAGGCCATGCTGCGGCGCCAGCAGGCGGGCGCGGTCGTGGCGGCCCGGCAGCGCATCGTGGAGGGCGCGGTCGGCATGGTCGAGGCGGCCCTGCACCGGCTCGACGCGGCCCAGGTCGTCGACCTCGACGACGAGCGCAAGGCGGCCATGGTGAGCAACCTGCTCGTCGTGCTCTGCGGCGACCGGGACGTGCAGCCGGTCGTCAACGCCGGCTCCCTGTACCAGTGAGCGAGCGCAGGAAGATCCTCCTGCGCCTGGACCCCGCCGTTCACGACGCGATCGCCAAGTGGGCGGGCGACGAGCTCCGCAGCACGAACGCGCAGATCGAGTTCCTGCTCCGCCGGGCGCTGTCCGCGGCGGGGCGGCTTCCCGGCGACGTCGGCGGCATGCCTCGGCGTGGCCGTCCCCCCAAGAGGCCGGACCCCGGCGGCGAGGCCGCGGGCACCGGGGATCAGACGGACACCGGCGACGGTGACGAGGAGGAATGATGGTGGACGTCCCGGACACGCTGCCCGAACGGCTCTACCTGCTCACCTACGATGTCGAGAAGAAGCGGATGACCTACTGCTCGGAGCGCGGGTATCTGATGCGCGCGGGCATCCTCGCCGAGCTGCTGCTCGCCGGCCACATCGCCGACGCGACCGGCGGCCCGGTCGCCCAGGCGAAGACGGTGGCCGATCCCCTGCTCGACGAGACGCTCCAGATGGTGGCGGTGTCGCGGCGGCGCACCTGGCAGCACTGGGTGAACAAGGGCTCGGGCACGGCGGCGCGGCAGGTGCGCGACCGCCTGGAGTCGGGCGGCTGGATCCGCGTGGAACGCGGCCGCGTGCTCGGCTTCATCCCGCGCACCAAGGTCACCGTCCGCGACACGCGGGTGCCGAAGAGGCTGGCGGGCACGGTGGCGTCGGCCCTGCGCGGCCCCCATCCCGCCTCACGCCTGGACCCCAGGGACGCGGCGCTGGCCGCCCTCGCGGCCACGTTGCGGCTCAAGACCGTGATGCCGAGGGCCGACTGGCGGGCCAGGCGCGTGCGCGGCGAGGAACTCGCCGAGGTGGTCGCCCCGGTGCCGTGGGCCCTGCGCAAGGCGATCCAGGCCGCCCAGGCCGCCGCGAGCGCGGGCTGAACGGCGACGGCGCCCCGTCCTCGCGGGCGGGGCGGTCGTGCGGAGGCGGCTCTACCGGCTCTACGGGCAGGGGCTCGTGCGTGGGGGCCGCTCTACGGGCGGGGCGGGTAGGGCGGCTCCGCGGGGGGCGGGGGGTACGGGGGGCCGTCGTGGCGGGTGTCCCGCCACTCCCTGCGCTCCTCGCGGCGCGCGCGCTGCTCCTCCCGGCGCCACTCCCTGCGTGCCTCCTGCTCCTCGCGGCGCTGCTCCCTGCGCGCCTCGTGGAACGAGCGGTGCAGCGCGTGCCGCTCGCCGCGCATGTCGCGCAGCATGCCCTGGACGTCGCCGCGCGTCTCGGCCCGGCGCTCCAGCCACCACTCGGTCCACTCGGCCAGCGCCCGGCGGATCGGCTTCGCGCGCGAGTCACCGATGATCTTGACCTCGCCCATCACGACGTACGCCCGCACTCGGACGACCGGCACGTTCTGCCCGGGCGGCGCCTCGATGACGTGGACCTTCTTCTCGCCCATGATGGCGACGCCCTCGAGTTCGACGTCCACGCCGTCCGGGACGATGATCTTCACGCTGCCCATCACGGCGGTGGCGACGATGTCGATCCGGTTGGTGCGGACCTCGGCCTCGCGCAGGTCGATGGTCACCTCGCCCATGACGGCGGCCGCGCCGATCTCGTCCTCGACGCGCCACTTGCCCTTCCGTTTGGTCTCGCTCATGATCGCGGCGTACCAGCGGCGGGCCCTGCCGGAGCGCGGCGCGGCGGGCGCGGCGTACGGGGGGTACGGGGCGGGCGCGGGGCCCGGGGCGGCGGGCGACCCGGGGATGTCGGCGGTGACCTGGGCCAGTTCGGCCTGGGTGACCGCGAGGTAGGCGGCCTCTGTGCGCTCGGTCAGCTCCGCCAGCGTGAGGCGTCCCTCGACCGACGCCTGACGCAGATGTTCGACCACGGCCTCGCGTTCGGCGTCCGAGGCACGCATTCCACCCGGATCGTTCATGCATTGAATCTAGCGTGTATGTCCGTCCCCGTCCGATCCTCCCTAAGGAGGAAACCCCTATCCGCCAGGCGGCGCCCGTGCCCCGTTCCTGCGGACGAGGCGTCACGGCCCCGACAGGGCGGGAGCGCAGCGCAGGACCTCGCGGGCGAGCCCCTCGTCCCCCTCGAGGCGCGCGGCGAACGCCTCGGGCGTTCCCCGGCCGCCGAGCAGAAAGCAGAACTCCACCACGTCGCAGGTGATCTGGGCGTCGGACGGCGCGCCGTCGTCGGGCGCGGCGACCTGGGCGACCGACAGCGGAACGTGCCACGCGCCGCCTCCCGGCCCGGTCAGCGTGAGCCGCACGGACCGCTCGCCCCCGTCCACGCCGGACAGCAGCATCGTCCAGGGGATCAGCCGCGCGCAGAAGTCGGCCGTCGGGTGGACGTGCGCGGCGAGCGGAAGCGGGAGCGGCAGGCCGATGACCGCGGCGGCGTCCTTGGTGTGGATCCAGGTCTCCAGCATGCGCGCCAGCAGGTGGTCCGACACCGGGAACCGGGTGCCCCCGGGCGCGATCGGCGTCCCCGGCTCCATCGCGGCGGCGCGCGCGCAGATAGCCTCGGCCTGCGCGCGCCACTCGGCGCGGGTCTCCTCCGGCGTCCGGCCGCCCGTGTAGGCGATCATGTCGGCGGTGCGGCTCAGCACCTCGTCGGCCGCGAGCGGCGGCCCGGCGAGCGGGACGCCGATCGCGTGGGCGACCAGGCCGTCGGTGGCGGCGAGGTGGGCCACGAGCTCCTGCAGCGTCCAGCCCTCGACGATCTTCTGACCCCAGTCGGCGGGCGTGGCGGAGGCGAGCAGAGCGTCCATGGCGGCCACCCGCGCGGCGAAGGGCGCGGCGAACCCGGCGGCGGACGCGGGAGGGCGGGCGGACCGCGCGGCCGAGAGCAGCCGTGCCAGGGCGCCGGGAGGCGGCGTGGACGCGGCCTCGGCAAATACGTCGAGGCAAAGGCGGGTGACCGGGTCGGAGGTCCCCGGTATCGCGTCGCCACCGCCGGCGGGGCGGTCCATCACACCTCCTCTTCGGCCAGCTCGTCGGCGAGCCTGCGAAGACCCAGGCGTATGCGCGACTTGACCGTGCCCTCGGGCAGGCCGAGATCCTCGGCCGTCTGACGATAGGTACGGCCACGGTAGTAGGCGAGTTCGATGGGTTCGCGTAAACCCCCCGGCAACCGGCTGACGGCCTCCCGCACCCGGGCCGCCTCGTCCGCGGCCAGCACCCAGTCCTCCAGCGGACTCGGCTCGGGATCGGCCAGGCGCGGGCCGAGTGCGGAGACGCGGTGCCGGTGCTCGGTGCGCACGTGATCGACGGCGCGCCGGTGGGCGATCGTGGCGAGCCAGGAGCGCAGCGAGCCGCGGTCGGGGTCGAAGGCCAGCGGGCGCTCCCAGAAGGTGACGAAGACCTCCTGGACGATGTCCTCGGCGACGACGCGGTCGCGGGTGACCCGCAGCGCCAGCCCGAGCACGAGGGGATAGTGCCGGTGGTGCACCTCGCCGAGGGCGCTCTCGTCCCCGCCGACGACGCGTTGGTGAAGCAACCGGTCGTCGGTCCCAGGCGCCTCCACCGGGGTCCCCCCTCCTCCGGCCGGCCGCATCCGCCCGGCGCCGGCCTCCATCCGCACCCGAAGCATCCCATTGTTGTGGAGAAATGTTGAGATGGATGCCTGAGCACGCATGGAAGAGCGCGCTCAGGCACACAGAATCGCGCAGCGATCCGCCCGGAGGCTCTCTTGTCGCACGAAGTCTTCAACCAGGCACCCCCGCTCACCGGCCACGACGTGTCCGCCGACCCCGCCCTGCTGGACGGCGTGAAGCGCGAGGACGCCGACTGGGCGCTCGGGGAGCTGCGCACCCTGGGCACGCTCGCCGGGTCGGCGCGGGCCCAGGAGTGGGGACGTCTGGCCAACGATCACCCACCGGTCCTGCGCACACACGACCGGTACGGCCACCGGATCGACGAGGTGGAGTTCCATCCGGCCTGGCACGAGCTGATGGGGGTGGCCGTCGAGCACGGCCTGCACGCGACGCCGTGGTCCTCCGCGCGGCCGGGCGCGCACGTCGCCCGCGCGGCCAAGTTCTACGTCTGGTCGCAGGTCGAGGCCGGGCACGGCTGCCCGATCTCCATGACGTACGCGAGCGTGGCGGCGCTGCGCCACACGCCGGCGCTGGCGGCCGTGTGGGAGCCGCTACTGGCCTCGCGCATCTACGACTTCGGCCTGCGCCCGGCCGCGGCCAAGCGCGGCGTGCTGGCCGGGATGGCGATGACCGAGAAGCAGGGCGGCTCGGACGTACGCGCCAACACCACCACCGCCGAGCCGCTGGCCGACGGGAGCTACGCGATCACCGGGCACAAATGGTTCAACTCGGCGCCGATGTGCGACGTGTTCCTGGTGCTCGCGCAGGCCCCGGGCGGGCTGTCGTGCTTCCTGCTGCCCCGCGTGCTGCCGGACGGCTCGCGCAACGCGATGCGCCTGATGCGGCTGAAGGAGAAGCTCGGCAACCGCTCCAACGCCTCGGCCGAGGTCGAGTACGAGCGGGCCGTCGCGTACCTGGTCGGCGAGGAGGGGCGCGGGGTGCGGACCATCATGGAGATGGTCAACATGACCCGCCTGGACTGCGTGATCGGCTCGGCGGCCGGCATGCGGTACGGCGTGACGCAGGCCGTCCACCACGCCACCCATCGCTCGGCGTTCGGCGCGCTGCTGTCCGAGCAGCCGCTGATGCGCAACGTGCTCGCCGACCTGGTCATCGAGTCGGAGGCGGCCACCGCGGCGATGATGCGCCTGGCGGGGGTGACCGACCGGGCCATCCAGGGCGTGCGGGGCGAGGGCGCGCTGCGGCGCACGGCGCTGGCGGCGTCGAAGTACTGGGTGTGCAAGCGGGCGCCCGCGCACGCGGCCGAGTCGCTGGAGTGCCTGGGCGGCAACGGCTACGTCGAGGAGTCCCAGATGCCGCGCCTGTTCCGCGACTCCCCGCTGAACGGCATCTGGGAGGGCTCCGGCAACGTCGCCGCGCTGGACGTGCTCAGGTCGATCATGAAGGAACCCGAGAACCTCGACGCGTTCTTCGCGGAGGTCGAGCCGGCCGCGGGCGCCGACCACCGCCTCGACGCCGCCGTCCGCCAGACCAAGGACTCCCTGACCGACACGGCCGGCATCGAGTACCTGGCCCGCCGGATCGTCGAACGCCTCAGCCTCGTCTTCCAGGGATCCCTCCTGGTCAGGACGGGCCACCCCGCCGTAGCCGACGCCTTCTGCGCCTCCCGCCTGGCCGACGACTGGGGCCACGCCTTCGGCACCCTCCCTCCAGGTTTGGACCTCTCCGCGATCCTCGACAGGGCCACTGTGAAGATCCCCTAGAAAGGACCAGGATGGGCCGAGGACGCCATCCCCTTGGCCCATCCAGCGAGCGTTCCCAGCCGACCTACCCATCCTCACTGAAAGATCAGCGGGGGGCGTCAGTCCCAGCGCTGCTCGTGGTGGTGGACGACGAGCCAGCCCTCGGGCGAGCGCCTGAGCACGTCCGTGGTCCGGATCCTGACCGGGCCGGCGCCCTCGACGACCAGCCAGTAGCGGGCCAGCGCCGTGTCGCCCCAGACGTCGATCACCGGTTCCGCGCAGTGGAGCGCGTCCGGCCCCGGCCCGGGGTCCGGAGCGGCATCCCGCTGCTCACGGTGGGCGTCGAGGTCCCGGCGGCCGAACATGAGCGACTCGACATCGGCGTCCCAGACCGTGCCGTCGGGGTGGATGTGGGAGTCGATCCGCGCCCGGTCGCCGTCCATGAACGCGGCGTAGATGTCGGTCACGGCGGCCCAGACGTCGGCGGCCGCGCCGACTGGCGGCGTTGTCGTGGTCATCGCAGGTCCTCCCTGATCACCTCTCCGGCCTGGATGACGAGCGAGATCTCCCGCACCGCGGCCAGATCGGCCAGCGGATCCTCCGCCACCGCGACGAAGTCCCCCGCGAATCCCGGGGCGATCCGCCCGATCCGGTCGTCGGCTCGCAGCAGCCGGGCGGCCGTCGTCGTGATGGACCGGAGAGCGGTCAGGCGGTCGAGGCCGGCCTCGTGCATGAGCAGCAGCTCGTAGATCGCGGCCGGGACGCCGCCCACGTCGTCGCCCGGCGGGATGTCGGTGCCGTTGACCAGCCGCACCCCCGCCGCGATCGCGTTGCGGACGCTGCGCAGATGCGTCACGTTCTGCTTCTGTGCGTTCTCGATCGTGGCCTCGGCGAAGTCGTGCGCCCGCATCCACGGCTCCGAGCGGGTGACGCACAGGGTGGGCGTCACGAAGGCGTCGGAGGCCGCCAGCAGCCGCGCGGTGTCCTCGTCCAGGTCGTAGGCGTGCTCGAAGGAGCGCACCCCCTGGGCGAGGGCCTGCCGGATCGCGGTCGAGTGGCCGGAGTGCGCCACCACGTACGCGTCGTGCTCCCTGGCCGCGCGCACCGTGCCGGCCAGCTCCTCGTCGCTCATCTCCGAGGCGGTGACGTCTTCGCCCTCGGCGGCGAGGCCGCCGTTGATGAAGACCTTCACGTGGTCGGCCCCGGCCGACAGCTCGGCGAGGGCCGCCCGGTAGAACTCCTCACCACCGGAGGCGACGACGCAGTCCGAGCCCGACCCGTGCCCGTTCGGCGTGGTGATCGCCTGTCCCGCGCCGAAGATGCGGGGGCCGCGGAACCAGCCGCGCCCGATCGCCTCGCGCAGGAACATGTCGACCCTGTTCTGCTCGTGCACGCACCGCAGCGTGGTCAGCCCGGCCCGCAGCGCCTCGTGTGCCCGCTGCGCGGCGCGGAACGAGGTCAGCACGCCCGGCTCGGTCGGGTCGAGATCGGAGAAGGGCACGACCAGCGACAGGTGGGTGTGGCAGGAGATCAGCCCCGGCAGCAGGTACCGGCCCGCGACGTCGATCACCCGTGCGCCGGGCGGCGGCGTCGCCGTCCCGATCTCGGCGATCACGCCGTCCTCCACCCGGACGCTGCGGTCGCGCAGGACGGCGCCCTCGTCCACGTCGACGATGTGCGCGCCGGTCAGCCACACCGTGCCACACGTTCTCATCGCTCCACCTCCACGATCTCGCCACGCTCGTCGATCGTCACGCCGTAGTCGGCCCGCGCCGCCTCCCGGGAGACGTAGCCGTCGAGCACGTCGGCGCGCACCGCCTCCGGGTCGCGGGTGCGGGGATCGCCGTGACCCGCGCCGCCCGCCGTACGGACGACGATCAGGTCGCCGGGCTCCACCGGGACCCGCTTGGTGCTGATGTCCCGCTCCCTGTCCGTGCCTGGGAAGACGGTGATGCGGTTCGGCTCGGACTCCCGGCCCGCGCCGACGGGCCACGGGGCCGTCTTGGTCTTCTGCACGACCATCAGGAACTCACCGGCGCCGCGGAACCTGATGTGCCGCTCGATGCCGACACCGCCCCGGTGGCGTCCCGGGCCGCCCGCGTCGGCGCGCATCTCCAGCCGCTCGATCAGCATCGTCGTCTTCTGTTCGAGCACCTCGATGGGCGTGTTCCTGACGATCGACTCCGACAGGTGGATGGTCGCGTCGGCGCCGTCGTGGTCGGGGGTGCCGCCCCAGCCGACGACCTCATTGTTGCTGACCGCGAACATCCGCCCGGTGTCCGGGTGGGTGCCCACCATCATGAAGCCCGGCATGTCGCCGCCGGACGAGGCGCCGAGCCGGTCCGGCATCGCCTGCGCCAGAGCCTTGAAGATCAGCTCGAACGCGACGATGCTCGTCCACTGCGTGAACGTGGGGGCGGGATAGACGGCGTGGAAGAGGTTTCCCGGCTCAGCGAGGACGGTCAGCGGGCGCGAGTGGCCCGCGTTGCTCGGCTCGTCCGGCGAGGTCAGCGACTTCAACGCGACCTTGCACATGGCGATGGTCGCGCCGAAGGGGATGTTGACCGGACCGACCGCGGTCCCGTGCGAACCGGCGAAGTCCACCGTCATCTCGCCGTCCGCGATCGTCACGGTGCACTGCATGCGCAGCGGCTCGCCGGTGTCCCAGTCGCCGTCCGCGTAGTCGACGGCCGTCCAGTTCCCCTGCGGGAGGCGGGCCAGGGCGTCGCGGGTGGTCCGCTCCCCCTCCTCGAACAGCCGCCGGGTGATCTCGGTCACCACGTCCGTGCCGAACTTCTCGACGACCTCCTTCATACGGCGCTCGCCGGTGCGGATCGCCGACACCTGCGCGTGCAGGTCGCCGAACACGAGGTCCGGCATCCGGGAGTTGAACCGGATCAACTCCAGGATCTCGTGGTTCGGCTCGTACTTCTTGAAGACCTTGGTGCCGGGGAAGAGCATGCCCTCCTGGTGCACATCGGTCGAGTCGAGCACATAGCCGGGATCCTTGGCGCCGAGGTCCATCCAGTGCGCGCGGATGCAGAGGTACGCGAACGGCCGCTCGCGCTCGGCCCCGGCGCCGCAGAACACGGGCGCGAACAGCGTGGCATCGTAGGTGTGCGCCGAGTTCCAGAACGGGTAGTTCATCAGGACGATGTCGCCCTCGTCGAGGTTGTCCACCCCGACGTACTCCACGGCCTTGCTGATGGCGTAGTCGTTCGCGCCGAGGAAGAAGGTCAGGCCTGGCGCCTCGGAGATCAGGTTGAGGTCGGCGTCGTAGATGGAGATGCCGAAGTCCAGGACCTCGTAGATCACCGGGTTGAAGGCGGTGCGCACCAGGGTGGTCCGCATCTCCTCCGCGGCCGACAGCAGGTAGTTGTGCACGACGGACGCGGTCGCGCCGTCGACGGGGCTCGTCTTGCTCACTTGGCCACTCCTCGGATCAGCAAATGCCCGTAACCGTCGACGGTGCAGCTCTGGTCGCCGTGGACGACGGTCACCGACGTGCCTTCGTCGACGAGAGCCGGGCCGGGCACGACGTCGCCCGCCTCCAGCAGGTCCCGGCGGTAGACGGCGAACCTGGTCATCTTTCGTGCGGCGAAGTCGTAGGCGGACCGCTCGCCGGTCCCCGCCTGCGCCGGATCCCCGTCGCCCTCGGGGATCAGCGGCAGCTCCGGCTGCTCCAGACGGGCGACGCCGCGCACGCGGAGGTTGAGCACCTGTACCTCGTTGTCCATCGCGTGGCCGTAGAGCTGCTCGTGCCGCTCCCCGAACGCCTTGCGCAGCGTCGTGGCGTCAGCGAGCCCGGCGCCGACCGGGATCCGCAGGGCATGCTCCTGGCCCAGGTAGCGCAGCTCCAGCTCGCGCTGGACGACGATCTCGGCAGCGCCGGTCACGTTCTGGGCGCGCAGCCGCTCGGTCACCTCGGCGGCCAGCTCGTCCAGCCCGGCGGTGAGCGCCGGCAGGGCGTTCTCGTCGAGCGTACGCAGCATGGTCCGGGAGGAGTCCTCCGCGACGTCGGCGCTGAGCATTCCCCAGGCGGAGAACGCCGAGGGGGCCTGCGGAACGATGATCTCCTCGACGCCGACCTCGCGGCCGAGCAGCGGGGTGAGCAGCGGTCCCGCGCCTCCGAAGGCGAGCATCGAGAAGCCGCGCGGGTCGCGGCCGCGCTCCACCGTGATCTGGCGGATCGCGCCGACGGTCTTGGCGAGCATCACGGAGAAGACGCCGGCCGCGGCGTCCTCGACCGACATGCCGAGCGGTTCGGCGAGCCGTTTCCGCACGCCCTCCCGCGCGCCTTCCACGTCGAGCGCCATGTCGCCGCCGAGGAAGCGGTCGGGGTCGATGTAGCCGAGCACTACCGCCGCGTCCGTGGTGGTGGGTTCCGTACCGCCCCGGCGGTAACAGATCGGGCCCGGCTCGGCGCCGGCGCTGCGCGGACCGACCAGGAGCATGCCCTTGTCGAGCGAGGCGATGGAACCGCCGCCCGCCCCGATCGTACGGATGTCGTACACCGGGATCAGCAGCGGCATCTGCTCCAGCTCGGCCTCGTGCACGACCGCCGCCTCGCCGCGCTCGAACACGGCGGCGTCCAGCGACGTGCCGCCGATGTCGACGGAGATGAGGTCGTCGCGGCCGAGCAGGCGGGCGACGAACGACGCGCCCACGATGCCGCCGGCGGGGCCGGACAGGACGGTGGTGGTGGGAGCCAGCCGCGCCGCCGCCGAGGTCATCGCGCCGCCGCCGGACCGCGTGATCAGGAAGTGGCCGTCGAAGGAGCGGCCGGCGAGCTCCTCCTCCAGCCGGTCGACGTAACGTTCGAAGATCGGGCGGATGTAGGCGTCGAGCACCGCGGTCGACGTGCGCTCGTACTCCCGGTGCTCGGGCGCGATGTCGGCGGAGACCGCGACGTGCACGTCGGGGTACATCTCCCGGACGATCTCGGCCACCCTGTGCTCATGGACGGGGTTGCGGTAGGAGTGCAGCAGGCAGACGGCGATCGAGGTCACGCCGGACTCCTCGACCAAATAGCGGGCGGCGGCGCGCACGCTCTCCTCGTCGAGTTCGGTCACCACCTCGCCGCGCGCGTCCAGCCGGCCGACCACACCGACCGTGTCGCGGCGGGCCACGATGGCCGGCGGGCGCTGGTAGGTGAAGTCGTACATGCGCGCCTCGGGCACATTGCCGCGTCCCATGAGGAACACGTCGCGCAGGCCTTCGTTGGCGATGATGCCGACGCGGGCGCCGCGCCGCTCCAGGATCGCGTTCAGTCCCAGGGTGGTGCCGTGGATGAACAACTCGGTCGCGGCGAGATCGGTGCCGAGCGCGTCGAACGCGTCGAGCACGCCTTCCCAGGGCCGTCGCGGCGTGGTCGAGGCCTTCCTGAACCGGATCCTGCGGGTGTCGCGGTCGAGCTCGACGGCGTCCACGAAGGTGCCGCCGATGTCGACGGCCAGCCGGTAGCGTACGGGCGGGATGTCGGGCCGTGCTTCGTTGGGCATGCGTTACCTCGGATTCAGGGGACCGCCGACCGCTCTGGCCGGGACGATCCGCGTGGCGGGCAGCTCGGGCAGCCGCGAACACGCGGCGGCCCTGTGGGGGGACAGCGGAGCGAGCACGGGGACCGCTTCGCGGCACCCGGCGACGGTGAAGGGGCAGCGCGGTGCGAGAGCGCAGCCGCCGTCGGCGTCCACCGCGTCGAGCGCGCGCTCGAGCCGTACCGGCCCGGTGACCTCGCTGCCGCGCAGGCTCGGAGCCTCCGACAGCAGCGCGCGGGTGTACGGATGGGCGGGCTCGGTGAACACCTGATCGGTCGGCCCCTCCTCCACGACCCGGCCGAGGTACAGCACGGCGACGCGGTCGCACATGCCTCGTACTGTCGCCAGGTCGTGGGAGACGTACACGTAGGCGCGGGGGCGGGCGGCCATGAGCTCGCGCACCAGGCGCAGCACTTGGGCCTGGATGGTGACGTCCAGGGCGGAGGTGGGCTCGTCGAGCACCATGACGTCGGGGTCGACGAGCAGGGCGCGGGCGATCGCGATCCGCTGCGCCTGCCCGCCGGACAGCTCGTGGGCCCGCCTGCGGGCGAACGACGGGTCGAGGCCGACGCCGCGCAGCGCCTCGGCGATTCGGCTCTCCGGCGCGCTCCCGTCCGCGTTGTCGCCGAGAAGCCTCAGCGACTCGCCGAGCTGCGCGCCCACCGACAACCGCGGGTTGAGCGACCCGACCGGATCCTGGAACACCATCTGAACGCGGCGGCGGAACTCACGGAACCGCCGCTCGGGCAGCCGGGCGACGTCGGCGCCGTCAATCCGGATGCTCCCCGACGCCGGGTCGACCAGGCGCAGGATGCTGCGCGCGAGCGTGCTCTTGCCGCAACCGCTCTCGCCGATGATCCCCAGCGTCTCGCCGCGGTCCACCGACAGCGTGACGCCGCGCAGCGCGTGGTGCCGGGTCCCGCGCCGCCTGCCGTACACGACGTGCAGGTCTTCGATCTCCAACAGGCTCACGCGCCCGCCTCCTCTCGTGCGGTGACCGGGCAGGCGGACAGGTGACCGGGGCCGATCTCGGCCAGGGCCGGCCGCCGCTCCCCGCACGCGGCCTCGGCCGACGGGCAACGCGGCTCGAACGGGCAGGACCGCGGGGCCGCGCCGAGCATGGGCTGCCCGCCCCTCATCGGAACCCCCGGATCGCCGTGCAGGCTGGGGACGGCGGCGAGCAGGCCTCGTGTGTAGGGGTGGCGCGGCTCGGCCAGCACCTCGGGCGCCGGGCCGTGCTCCACCAGGGTTCCCGCGTACAGCACGACGATCCGGTCGCAGACGGCGGCGATGCCCGCGATGTCATGCGAGATCAGCAGGACCGCGCGGCCGTTCTCGGTGGCCTCGCGCCGGAACAGCGCGAGCATCTCCCCCGCCAGCGTCACGTCGAGTCCGGTGGTGGGCTCGTCGGCGAGCAGCAGCCGCGGGCCGCACGCCAGGGCAAGGGCGATCATCACCCGCTGGGCCATGCCGCCGGACATCTCGTGCGGGTAGGCACGGTAGCGGCGCTCCGGTTCCCGGATGCCCACCTGGCCGAGAAGCTCGACGGCCCGGACCCGCGCGGCGCGGCGGGCCGTCCCGCCGTGGGCGACGAGCCGGTCCACGAGCTGGTCCCCCACCCGGCGGACCGGGTTGAGGGCGAGCAGCGGCTGCTGGAAGCACATCGCGGCGCCCGCGCCCCGGTGGCGGCGCACCTGGTCGCCGGTCATGGCGAGCACGTCCTCGCCCTCGAACAGCACCTGACCGGTCGCGCTCGCGGTGTGCGGCAGCAGCCCGACGACGCTGCGGGCCAGCATGCTCTTGCCGCCGCCGCTCTCGCCGACGAGCCCAACGACGGCGCCCGCCTCGATGTCGAGCCGCACGCCGCTGAGCGCGGCCACCTCGCCGGTCGACCCGGCGATGGTGACGGACAGGTCGCGGATGGACAGCAAGCTCATGAGCGCCTCACCCTGGTCGCGGACTGAAGCCCCTCGGAGATCAGCGCGAGGGCCAGCACGGTGACGAAGAGGGCCGCGCCGGGGAAGACCACCGGCCACCACTCGCCGGACAGCGCGTCGCCCGCCCCCGTATTGATCATCGCGCCCCACTCGGCCTCGGTCACCTCGACGCCCAGGCCGAGGAAGGACAGGCCGGCCAACGTGATGACCGCCCAGCCGCAGTTGAGCGGGGCCAGCACGAACACCGGCCGCAGGCAGTTGGGGACGATATGGCGCAGCAGCAGCCGCAGGGTGCCGTTGCCCGCGCACCGGGCCGCCTCCACGTAGGTCGCGGACCGCACCCCGCGGACCTCGCTTCGCATCAGCCGGATGTACGGCGCGACGTTGACCAGCGCCAGCACGAGCACGAGGGTGACCGGGCCCCCGCCGAGCACCGCCGCGACCGCGAGGGCGAGCACGAACGCGGGGAACGCCTGCAGGATGTCCACCACGCGCATGCCGACCTCGTCGGCCCATCCACCGAGGTAGCCGACGGCCGCGCCGATCAGGGAGCCGACGACCACCGCGACGACGACCGCGCTGACCCCGACGAGCAGGTCGAGCCGTACGGCGTGCAGGACGCGGGCGAGCACGTCGTAGCCGAACCTGTCGGTGCCCAGCAGGTGCCCGGCGGTCCCCGGCGGGACGAGTGTGTTCGCGTCGTCGGCGGCGCGCGGCCCCCATGACGACAGGAGCGAGGCGGCCAGCCCCGCGCAGACGACGAGGCCGAGCAGCACGGCCCCTGTGATCAGCGCGCCGTTGGCGCCGCCGCGGCGGGCGCGGAGTGCGGTCACGATGGCCATCAGATCTTCACCCTCGGGTCGAGCCATGCCTGCACCACGTCGGCGATCAGGAAGAGCAGCAGGTAGGCGACGGCGGTGACGAGCACGAACGTTTGAATCACCGGGTAGTCGCGGGTGACCAGGCCCTTGAGCGCCCACTGGCCGAGGCCCTGCCAGGAGAACATCGTCTCCACCAGCACCGCGCCGCCGATCAGGTTGCCGAAGATGAGCGCCGTCAGCGTCGGCAGCCCGGCCAGGGTGGGCCGGGTGAGATAGCGGCCGATCACCGTGCGGCGCGGCAGCCCGTGCGCGACCGCGCAGATGTAGGCGTCGGAGTCCATGACGGCGATGGCGCCAGAGCGCACGGTGTTGATCAGCGGTGCGACCACGACGAGCGCGAGCGTCGCGACGGGCAGCGCCAGGTGCGCGAGGGCCGAGCCCAGGGCGGGTAGGTTCCCGCCGAGGATGGCGTCGAGCGTGCTCGCCCCGGTGAGCGGCACCAGACCGGTCGACCCGTCGACCCGCCCGTCGGGCGCCGGTGCCCAGCTCAGTGAGCCGTAGAAGACGATGATCAGGATCAGGCCGAGGACGAACTCGGGGATCGCGTTCCCGGCGACGCCGACGAGTCTGGCGCCGTTGTCGAGCAGCCCGCCGCGCCGGAGCGCGGCGGCCATGCCGATCACCGTGGCGACGACCAGCGCGATCACCATCGCGTAGCCGATGAGCTCGATCGTGGCGCCGATCCGCTCGCCCATTTCGACGCCGACGTCCTGTCCGCTCTGGAAGGAGGTGCCGAGGTCGCCGGTCACGACGTTGCGCAGGTAGATCAGGTACTGCAGCGGCAACGGCGCGTCCAGGCCGAAACGCTCCCGCGCCGCCGCCACGTCGGCCTCGGTGGCCGACTGCGGCAGCACCGTGCGCACGGGGTCGCCCGGCAGCACTCGGACCAGCAGGAACGTCAGGACGCTGACGCCGACAAGCACCGGAAGCAGCAGGAGCAGCCGCCGCCCCGCGTAGCGTGCCAGCCTCATCACTTGCCCAGGAAGCCCAGTCGGAACAGACCGTCGACGGGCTGCGCCCAGCCGGTCACGTGGGACCGCACGGGAAGCTGGAAGTCGGGCTGGCAGAGCATCAGCCAGGGGACGTCCTCGGCGAGGATGTCCTGCATCTCGGCGAACGCCTTATCACGCTCCCCCTGATCGACGGTGACCGTGACCCTCTCGAAGACCTTCTCGATCCGCGGGTCCCGGTAGTTGGCGTAGTTGAGGAACGAGTCCTTGGTCAGGCTGGTCGCCATGAGGTACTCGGCGTCGTTGACCCACAGCGAGCCGACGGCGATCTGCATCGGGATGTCGTTCTTCGCCCGCCGCTCGGCGAACTGCGCCGGGTCCAACTTGGAGATCTCCAGCGTGATGCCGAGCTTGGCGAGCTGGTTCTTGACGATGACCGCGATCTGCTCCTGGATCTGCTTGTCGGCGTCGATCGCCAGTGTGGTCGTGAAACCGCCCTGCTTGCCCGCCTCGGCGAGCAGAGCCTTCGCCTTCTCCAGGTCGGTGCCGTACGGATACCCCTTCTCGGAGTGACCGGGCATGTCCAGCGACAGCGGGCTGGTGCTCCTCCGGGCCTTGCCCTGGAAGACCGTGGACAGGATCTGCTCGTACGGCAGGGCGTAGGCGAGGGCCTGCCGTACCCTCCTGTCGTCGAAAGGTGCGG
This sequence comes from Sphaerisporangium sp. NPDC051011, assembly GCF_040653595.1. NCBI lineage: Bacteria > Bacillati > Actinomycetota > Actinomycetes > Streptosporangiales > Streptosporangiaceae > Sphaerisporangium > Sphaerisporangium sp. NPDC051011. The sequence goes on from NZ_JBFAGG010000001.1 coordinate 397,461, forward strand.
TCGTTACCGAGAGGGGGATGTGGTAAACCTCCGTCCCCGGCGCCGAGATGACCTTGATACCGGGCTTGCTCGCGAGGTCGGCGATGTCACGCTGGTCGAGTCCGAAGGCGATGTCGATGTCGCCCTTCTCCAGTTGCAACCTCTGGTTCGCGGGCGAGGGCACGATCCGCACCTCCACCTTGGGGAACGGCGTCACGCCTGTGCCGTAGACGTCGCGCGGATACTTCTCGTTGAGCTGGAGGACCATCTGGCCGCCGCGCTGGTAGGAGGCGATGTTGTACACGCCGCCACCGGTGGCGTTCTTGGCCGCCCATGCCTTGGCCCACGGGTCGTCCGCCGTGGCGTGCTTCTTCATCTCGACGCTGTCGCAGATGTACAGCGCGATGACCTGGATGGCGCTGGACAGCGCGCTCGGCTTCGACTGGTTGAAGCGGACGGTGTAGCGGTCGATGACCTCGACCTGCTCCGGCTTGATCAGCCCGATCATCCGGTAGATGCCGGCGACGTTGGCCTTCGCCTCGAAGGCCCGGTCGCGTGACCACTTGACGTCGTCGGCGGTCAGCTCGTTTCCGCTCGGGAAGGTGACGCCCTTCTTCAGCTTCAACGTCCAGACACGACCGGAGTCGTCGGAGGTCCACGACTCGGCGACCACGGACAGTACCTTCGTGGTGTCCTGCACCATCGCGTCCCCCTGGCTGACGTAGGGGTGGTCGATGAGATACGGGTAGTAGTTCTTCATCAGGGCCAGCCCGACCGTGTCGAAGGCCAGGTAGTCCTGGTCCAGGCTGCCCGGGTCGGACGGCACGGCGATGCGCAGCGTGTCGGTCGCACCGCCGCCGGACTGCGCGCCCGCCCCGCCGGTCGAGGTGCCTCGGGCACAGCCGACCAGGAGCAGCGCACCGGCGCCGAGCTGGAGCTGGAAGAACGTCCGGCGGGACAGCCTGGATCCGTTCGACGCGGCGAAATCCTTCTCCAGGACCATGCCTGTCCTCCATGGGGGGGTTCGAGTGGAAGCGCGTGAGGGGGTACGGGAGGCGGCCTTGGGCACGCGCCCCGAGAGCGAGATCGGAATCTTCGGATATGCGGCGGTTACGGTCAGGACAGCCGCGGCGTGAGGACGGAGACGACGGTCACGGTGGCCGTACGGTCGTTCCGGATGCTGTGCGGGATCGACGATCGCAGGTGAACACTCTCGCCGGGGCCGAGAAGGTGGTCGACGCCGTTGACGGTGGCGACCGGCTCGCCCTCCAGGACGTACGTGTGGGCGAGGGAGGACAGGCCACGCTCGACCTGGGCGAGGGAGCCGTAGGACAGGCCGGCCTTCGCGCCGAGCTCGCGAAGCGACATGCCCTTGGCCTGCCGCACCTGGCGGACACGGCGACCGATTGCGGCGGCGTCGAATCCGGGGTCTCCGTGCTCGACGCTCATCCACGGTCCTTCGATAACGGTACTTGCACCTTGCATAAAGTGTTCTACCAGACTAAACACGAACCAGACAAGAGCCCATTTACCTGCGATATCAATACTTAACACCTCCCCTCTTATTCAGGATCATGAAGGTCCGTGAACAGCACGGGAGACCTGCCCAGGTCACCCACGCTCAGGGGCTTCACCGGAACCCTCGCCGTGAACACACCGGTCTCCTCGACCGGGCGGCCGCCGTGTTCGGCGACCAGGTGCGCGAGCGTGACACCGCAGTAACGGCCCTGGCACGGCCCCATGCCGCAGCGCGTCAGCAGCTTGGCCACGTTGACCGTGGTGACATACGGATGCTCGGCCAGCGCTCGGCGCACCTGCCCCGCAGTCACCTCCTCGCAGCGGCAGACGAGCGTGTCGTCGTCGGCCAGTCGTGTCAGCGCGTCCAGCCGGGGCGCGAACTCCCTGCTCACGACGGCCGCGAAACGTCCGGCCCTGACGAGGTCTCGCCTGGCTCGCCGCTCCTCGGCCCGGTCCACGGCGACACCCAGACGCCGCAAGACACCGAGCGCCGCCAGCAGTCCCTCCGCCGCCGCCCGTTCGGCGCCCGCCACCCCGGTGACCTCCCCGGCCACGAAGATCCCCGGTACGGAGGACTCCTGCCACCGGTCGTGCTCGACGACCCAGCCACCCTCGGCGGGCGCCCAGCGTACGGCGCAGCCGGCCTGGCGGGCCAACTCGGCCGAGGCGAGGAACCCGAAACAGAGCGCCACCGCGTCGCAGCCGACCGTCCGAACCTTCCCGTCCGGGCGCCAGTCGGCGGCCACGCCGACGAGCTCGACTCCCTCGACGGTGTCGGCACCGAGAACCCGGCGCGGCAGTGTGGACCAGCGCACGGGCACGTCCGCGCGATGCAGCACCGCCAGCGCGCGAGCCCCCTCGGCCAGCTTGGCCGCGCCCCACGGCGCGCCGGGCAACGTTCGCAGCGCCGCACCGAATCCCGGCCGGGGCCCGGCCATCGCCACCTCGACCACCTCGGCTCCGGCGCCGGTCAACTGGGCGGCCACCACCAGCAGCAGGGGATGGGCGCCGGCCAGGACGATCCGGCCCGACGGGACGAGGCGGCCCGCCTTCACCAGCGTCTGGACGCCGCCCGCGCTCATCACGCCCGGCAGCGTCCACCCCGGCAGCGCGGCGGGCAGGTCGTAAGCCCCCGCGGTCACCAGCACCACCGGGGCACGGATCTCCTCCGTCCCGGCGCTGCCGTGCACGCCCACCACGTGCTCGCCGCTCCCGCCGTCCGCGTCGTCGAAGACGCCCCACGCGAGCGTGGAGTACCGCCAGGACACCCCCGGCGCCGACCGCGAGGCGGCGAGGAGCCGGGCGCGCAGCGGATCGCTACGCGGCGAGGCCTCTGGCAGCCCCGCCGGCGGTCGCCGCCAGATCTGCCCTCCCGCCGCCGGTTGCTCGTCCACGACCTGGACGGCGAGACCGGCCTCGGCCAGGCGGGCCGTCGCGGCGAGACCCGCCGGACCCGCGCCGACCACGAGAACGTCGGTCCTGCTCATCGCGGCTCTCCCGTCGTGACCCGCATCCCCGCGGAAACGGGGGTGACACAGGATCGGACCCCGCGCCGCCCGTCCACGTCCACAACGCATTCGAAGCAGGCTCCCATATTGCACAGCGGGGCGCGGGGCGCCCCGGACGGTGCCCGGCGGAAGGCGTGTACGCCCGCCGCGAGCAGTGCGACGGCCAGCGGCTCCCCGGTATAGGCCGGGATCCGCAGGTCATCGACGACGATCTCGACCGGGTCGGGATATCCCCCTTCCACAGGTACACGGCGCGTAAGCATCAGCTTCCTCCCTTCTAGGCGAACGTGAGATGGCCGAACCTGGCCGGGCTGTATTCCGCCACGGGCAGGTCGGGGCGCTCCCCCGCCATCAGCTGGGCCAGCAGCCGCGCATAGGTGGGCCCCAGGGTGAACGCCGAGCCGCCCGTGGCCGCGTACAGCCCGGGGCGGCGCGGGACCTCGCCCAGCAGCGGCACCTGGTCCGGCAACAGCGATGTCGTCCCGGTCCAGACCCGCAGCAGCCGAAGCGAGGCCACCTCGGGCGCGACGAGCGCGGCGGCGGCATTGCCCTTGATGGAGTCGAGGCGAGGGCGCGGTGACGCGGACAGGTCGACCCGTCCATCGCGTGCGACCAGGCGGGAGGGCCATCCCCCGCCGATCAGAACGTTGCCCTCGGCGGTCTGCTTCATCGAGAGCCGGCGTCCGGCGTGCTGCACGAGATGCATGACGAACGGGCGGGCGCGCTCGGTGACCGACATGGTCAGCGCGGCCGGGACCACCGGCAGGCGGACGTCCGCGAGCTGCGCGACCTCTCCCGTCCAGACGCCTGCGGCGATCAGCACCTGGCCTGCCAGGACCTCCTCCGGGCGTCCGGCTCCGGGCCCGGCGACGGCGACTCGCCATCCGCCGGGGCGGGGGCGCAGCCCGACCACCGAGGCGCCGGTACGCACCACGGCCCCCTGCCGTCGCGCGGCCAGCGCGTACGCATAGGTGGCCCGGCGTGGATCGGCCTTGCCCTCGGCCCGGCACAGCGCAGCCGCGATCACCCGGGAGGACAGGTACGGCGCGGCCGTACGCAGTGCCTCGCCGTCGAGCAACTCGACCGGCAGGCCGTACCGGGTCTCCAACTCGGCCTTGAGCTCCAGGGCACGCACCTGATCCCGGGTCTCGGCGAGCATCAGCCCGCCGGTCCGCGCCACACCGGCGCTCGCACCCAGCCGCTCCTCCAGCTCGCCCCATGCCCGGGCGGCGTCCACGTGGAGCGGCAGCGCCCGCGCGTTGTGCTCCGCCTGCGCCATCCCGTGCTCGAACATCCGGTATTCGAGCTGGAAGTGGAGGCTTCCGGCATTCTGACCGGAGGCGTGCAACCCGAGTTGATCGCGTTCCAGCAGCAGCACGCTGGCGCCGGCCGCGGCGAGATGGTACGCGGCGGCAACGCCCAGCAATCCCCCGCCGACGACCACGACGTCACTGGTCATCGTCGCCTCAACCGGGGAGCAGGCCGAGCTCGTCCATCGTGGCGGCAACGCGGTCGACCTGCTCGGGCGTCAGCGGAAGCAGCGGTCGCCGTACGTGGCCGGCGGGGACGCCGCGCATGCGCAGCGCGGTCTTGAGTATGCCCTGGGCATTGGCGAACCGTGGCCCGAGATCCTGGGTGAACCAGCGCTCCATCAGCACACGATCCCGCGCCCCGCAGCGGCGTGCCGCCTCCAGATCGCCGGAGGCCACGTGCCGGAAGAAGTCGGCGTGGTCGCTCCCCAGTACGGCTCCGGCGCCCATCGTGCCGTCTCCCCCGACGTCGCGCAGCAGGGTGATGCCCACCTCGTTCATCGGGAAGCCGAAGTAGCGCACCTGGTCCTTGAGGGCGTACAGACCGTCGATCCAAGCGGCGAAGTTTCCCGTGGAGTTCTTGATCGCGACGACCCCGTCCACCTCGGCGAGGCGGACCAGCAGTTCCGTCGGCATGTCGACATTGGTGCCACGCGGCCAGTTGTAGACGCAGATCGGCAGCCCGATGGCCGAGGAGACCTCCCGGTAGAAGACGACGATCTCGTCGGCGTTCGGCACGACGTACGGCGGCGGCGTGAGGAGAATGCCGTCGCAGCCCGCCCGTTCGGCGGCACGGGCGTGGCAGATCGCCTCCTCGGCGGTGTAGGCGTTGCAGCCGGCGATCACTGTGATCCGCCCGGCGACGCTCTCCACCGCCACCGTGCAGAGGTCAGCCCGCTCCTTCTCTGTCATGCTGAACCACTCACCGGTGGTCCCGGCCAGCACGACGCCGTGCAGCCGCTGCTCCACCATCCATTCCAGCTGGGCGGCCCACGCGGTGAGATCCAGCCCTCCGTCCTCGCCGAACGGCGTCGTGACCGCGGGCATGTACCCATGCCAGTCCACGGTAGTGCGGTCCATGTGAAGTCCTCCTGAACAGGGATCGGCGCACGACGACCCGCCGCCGGGCACGCGGAACCGATGGCACGGCCGTACGGTCGTACCACGGCGATAGGAGATCGGACACGGTGCGGGCATGCCGGACCGCCGCCTTGGCGTACGCCGCGGCATCGTCGTCTAGGAGTCGCGGTCTTGAGGGGGAAACCCCGCCCGGACAGCGGTCAGGGAGAAGGAGGGGTGATCGCGATTATCAGACGGGCCGGATCCGGCCCATGATTGATGTAGCGATGCGGCAGACGCGAGTCGAACGTCATCGCCTCGCCTGCCACGACCTCATGAGACTGGCCATCGACCTCCACCGTCACGACGCCCTCGAGCACCACAGCGCATTCGATCGACGGATGGGGCCTCGCCTCGGGTGCCGAGACATCGCCCGGCGCGAGATCCGCCTGCAGGACCTCGAGTTGCCCGTTGCCGGGAGTCAGCCGGTCATAGCTGATCCGGCCGCGTGGAGCATGCAGTCGCATCCGCTCACCCGGCCTCGAGATCCATACGGCCGGCACCTCGGGCTCCTCGAACAGGCGGGCCACCGACTCACCGAAGACATCGGCTAGGCTTCTCAAAGTGGCCAGACTGGGGTCGACCAGCCCGCGTTCGATCTGGCTCAACAACCCGGCGGACACACCCGCCTGCCCGGCGAGAGCACGCAAGCTGAGGCCGCGCGCCTGCCTCAGCTCTCTGAGACGCTCTCCGAGCATCCACAATCTCCGTTTCGTCTTATTAACTATGTATAAGTACACTAAACGAAGATGTGTGAACAGGTCAACACGCCTGCCGCGGCCGCGGACTCGTGAGCACGCAGCCCCCGGTCGGACCTGCCCTGGTCGGCGGCCCGGACGACTTAACGTTTGTGGCGTGCACGGTAGCTTGGGCCCTCGTGGACGGGCTCTGGGGTACCGTGGTGGCCGCGGCGGGCATATTCGCCGGTACGAACGTCGATGACATCATCGTGCTGACGGTGTTGTTCTTGTCGATGCGGGCCGGCGGCCTGCCGAAGGCCTGGCAGATCTGCGCCGGCCAGTACCTGGGCGTCGGTTTGCTGGTGCTGGTGGCGGTGGTGGCCGCGCTCGGTCTGACCATCGTGCCGGACGACTACGTCGGCCTGCTCGGCCTGGTGCCGTTCGCGCTCGGCGGCTGGGGCATGGTCAAGGCGATCCGGGCCCGTGCCGGCGGAGACGACGATCCCTCACCGGCGGTGGCCTCGGGACTTGTGCCGGTGATGGGGGTGACGGTCGCCAACGGCGCCGACAACATCTCCGTCTACACGCCCGTCTTCCGTTCCATCGGCATGGGCCCGACGCTGGTGACCATCGCCGTGTTCGTGGCCGGGGTCGCCGTGTGGTGCCTGGCCGGTTCCTGGCTGGGCTCGCATCAGAAGGTCGTCACCATCGTCGAGCGGTACGGACACTGGATCGTCCCGGCGGTGTTCATGCTCATCGGATCGCTCATCGTGATCGAGTCCGGCGTCCTCGGCAAGATCTTTTGAGCCCTGCTCGTCCATCGTCGGCCTGAAACGGCCTGCGCCCGCAGCTTGCCGATCTCAATAGTCGTCATCGCTCTTCTCGATGTGCCGTCCGCCTGTCACTATGGTGATCGTGTCCGCAGCGAAGCCGCTCCTGCGCCTGGCGCGGGCCATCGTCTTCGCGACGGTGTGCCTGATCGCCTCCGCGGCCGGGCACGCCTTCGCCGGCGGCGGGCACGTCGATCCGGCGGTCCTGCTCGCCGGGGCGGCCGGCGTCTGCGGCCTGGCGTACGCGCTCAACGGACGCGAGCGCGGGCCCGAGGTCATGCTGGGCACATCGGCCGCGGCGCAGTTCCTGCTCCACCAGATGTTCGCCTGGACCTCGCACCCGCTGCCGACCCTGCTGGGACAGGAGCACGGTCACCTCTCGTTCGGCATGACGCTGGCGCACCTCACGGTGGCGTTGGTGTCCGGATGGTGGCTCTACCGCGGCGAGAGCGCGGCATGGCTCCTGATACGCCTGTGGGCCGCAGCCCCTCTCCCGCTCCTGCGCTGGTCGCTCGCCACGGCGGACCGTAACGTCTTCCCGGGCGCTCCGGCGGTGCCGCCCTCCGTGCCCCGGCCTCATCCCGCGTGGGAGACGGCGCCGGGGATCCACCGGCGCGGACCGCCGCTGCCCGCCATCGCCGGCTGACTCGTCCGCGAGGCCGGCACACCGGTGAGCGGGCGCCCCGCAGATCCGCGCGGCGCCGATCCGGTCATGCCTGGATTTGTCCGGGACTTTCTCCTTGGAGCTCGCGTTGGTTTCGCGTACCAAGACTCCCGCCGTGAATTCCGCCGTACCGATGGGCGCGGCGGTCCACCGGCCGGGGCGGGGCTTTCCCTCCCCCGGCGCCGCCCGCGGCCGGTCTTACGTGTCATGTCCGCCGCGGTGATGCTGTGCCTGGCCCGCGCCACCGTCTTCGCCGTGGTCTGTCTGGGCCTGGGCGTTCTCGGCCACCTGCTCGGCGGGGGCTCCGTGTCTCCCCATGTGGCGGTGCTCGCCGCGGGGATCGCGCTGGCGGCGGCGCTGCCCGTCACCGGCCGCGAACGAGGCATGGCCGTGGTACTGCCGCTGCTGGCAGGAGTACAGGCCGTCCTCCATGTCGTTTTCTCCACCGCACCGCTGATCACACCGCTGGCCGGGACGGCCGGGACGCATGCCCATTCGGAGCTGGTGCCCGGCCTCGGCATGGTGGTGACACACGGCTGGGCCATGGTGCTGTCGGCCCTGTGGCTGTCACGCGGTGAGGCCGCCCTCTGGGCGACCCTGCGCCGGCTCGCCGTCCGCCTCCTGCCGGTCGTGTTCGTCCTGCTCGCGCATCCCCCACCACGGCTGGGACGCGCGCGAGACCGCGCTCCGGCGCCCCGGCGCCCCGCGCCGCTTCGGCACACCGTGATCGGGCGTGCCCCGCCGCGGTTCACCGCCGCCTGACCTTTCGCGGCAAGCCGTTCACCCGATCGTGCCCTCCGGACGGAGTCCCTCCGCCCGGCCGCCGCCGCGCGCCCAGGACCGGCCGGAGCGCACGCACTCGCCCATGACCTCAAGGATCGATCGCCAATGGAATCTGCCGCCGGCGGATACGAACCCTCCGACCGCAACGGGCGCCTGACGGTTCTCGCCCTCGCCGCACGAGAAGGAAGACCCGCGGACATCGAAGCGTTCGCTCGCGAGGTCTATCCAGATGTGCGGCGGTTCACCGCCTACCTCACCGACCCGCAGCAGGCCGAAGACCTCACCCAGGAGACCTTCCTACGGCTCCTGGGCAGCCTCCCCCGGTTCGCCGGGCGCTGCTCGGCGCGCACGTGGCTGTTCTCGATCGTCCGCCGGGTCGTCGCCGACCGATTCCGGACGGCGGCGGCGCGCCCGGTCATCGCCGACGTGCCTGACTGGCAGATCGCCGCCGAACGACACCAGCCGCGCGACCTGCCCGGCGCGGACGACGGCGTCGCCCTCGCCGACCTGCTGGACAAGGTGCCGGACGAGCGGCGTACGGCGTTCGTCCTCACCCAGCTCGCGGGCCTGCCCTACGCCGAGGCCGCCGAACTCATGGGCTGTCCCGTGGGGACGATTCGCTCCCGCGTGGCCCGGGCCCGCGACCAGCTCATGACATCCCTGGCCGAGGCCGAGAAGGCCGCCTGACCCATGACCCGTGCGGGCCCGGCGCGATGCCGCCGGGCCCGCAGGTCCTCGAACCCGTGGCGGGCCGCAGGCTCGCTCTGGCGGCCCCGGGCCGGAGCGGCCCCGGCCTCGCATCCGGAGCGCACCACGGCTGAGCTCATACGGCGAGGGGCTTGGCATGGTAGGTGATGCGGATGACGCCGTCCGGGTGGCGTTCCGCGGTGGCATCGACGCCGAAGACCTCGCGGAGCACCGTCGGCGTCAGGACCTCCAGTACCGGGCCGGCGGCCACGACCTCGCCTCGGTTCAGCACCACCAGTCCGGTGCAGTACCGGACGGCGAAGTCGAGTTCGTGCAGGACCGCCAGCGTGGTGATCCCCAGGTCGCGGACCAGGTCCAGCATCTCGAACCGGGCGCGGATGTCGAGGTGGTTCGTCAGCTCGTCCAGGACGAGCAGGCGTGGCCGTTGCGCCAGGGCTCTGGCGAGGAGCACCCGCTGACGCTCGCCGCCGGAGAGAGAGTCGAACATCCGGCCGGCCAGGTCCTCCGCGCCGGTCCGTTCCAGGGACTCGGCGACGATCGCGCGGTCGGCCGCGGTCTCACGGCTGATCAGGCCGTGATGTGCGGTGCGGCCGAGGGCCACCACCTCGGTGACGGACAGCCCGGCGGACCCCGAGCCGTTCTGCAGGACCGCCGCGGTGGTCCGGGCGGCCTCCCGCACGGATCGGCGCCAGATGTCGTCGCCGTCGAGCAGCACCGCACCGGTGGCGGGGCGCAGGGATCGGTACACCGTCCGCAGCAGAGTCGTCTTGCCGCTGCCGTTCGGGCCGACCAGCCCGACGACGCCTCCCGGCGGGACCGTCATGGTCACTCCCCGGAGCACCGAGACGCCGCCGAGCTCGACCTCGATGTCCGACAGATCGAGCTTCATGGGCCGGACCCCGCGTTCTGCCGGCGGCGGAGCAGCCACAGGAGGAACGGCGCGCCGAACGCGGCGGTGAAGATGCCGATGGGCAGCTCGTTCGGGGAGTCGACCGTACGCGACAGGAGGTCGACGATGACGAGGTAGGACGCCCCGACGAGGGCGGACAGCGGCAGCACCCGCCGGTAGTCGGCCCCGAATCCCAGCCGCACCAGGTGCGGGATCATGAGCCCGACGAAGCCGATGCCTCCCACCTCGGCGATGAGGACGCCCGTCACCAGCGAGGAGAGCCCGAGCAGGACGAGACGGGCGACACGCACGTCGACGCCCAGCGCGATCGCCTGCTCGTCGCCGGTGGCCAGGGCGTTGAGCCGCCTGCCGGACAACGTCAGCGCGCCCACCGTGACGATCACGACGAAGGCGACCAGCCCGAGCCGGCTCCAGGTCGCGCCCGCCACGCTGCCGAGCGTCCAGAACATGATCGCGCGCAGTTCGTTCGGGTTGGCCCGCAGTTGCAGGTAGTTGGTGACGGCCAGCAGGAGGTACCCGACGGCGACGCCGGCCAGGATGAGCCGGCTGGGGTTGATGCCGCCGTGCTGCCTGCCCAGCAGGAACACCAGCCCGACGGCCGCCATGGCGCCCAGGAACGCGGCGAACGACACTCCAACGCCGCCCGCGACCCCCGCGCCCGCGGTGATCACGATCACCGCGCCGAGGGAGGCCCCGGAGGTCAGGCCGAGGACGTACGGGTCGGCCAGCGGATTGTCGGCCACGGCCTGGAGTACCGCGCCGGCGACCGCCAGCCCCGCGCCGCACAGCACGGCGAGCAGCGTACGGGGGATGCGGAACTCCCACACGATCTGGTCGAGGACCGGGTCGAGGTGAGCGGTGTCCCCGGTCAGATGCCCGGCCACCACCCGCCAGGTGTCCGGGAGCGTCACGGTGACCGATCCGACGCACACCGCGACCAGCGCCGCGGCGACCAGGACGGCCGCGCAGGCGGCCACGGCAGCGGCACGACTGGTCCGGCCGAGCGGGGCGGGATGGGCCGGCCCGCCGCGCCCGCCGGAAGCGGTGGGCGCGGGAGGCGGGCCGGATCCGGTGAGCCTGGGGAGTGGGGTGCGCGCCATGGGTCAGAAGGCGTCCGGATGGACCATACGGGCGATCTTGTCCACCGCCACGTCGTTGCTCGGCCCGAAGTAGATGGAGTCGGAGAGGATCAGGAAGCGGTTGCTCTTCGTGGCCTCCCACTGCGGGAACTGCGCGAGGATCTTCTTGGCGCTGCCCTCCGGGTCGGGGTTCATGTAGTTGACCACGATGAGCGCGTCGATCGAGGCCGTGGCCAGCTTGTCCTTGCCCACGGTCACGAACGGGGCGCCCTTGGCGTCGGCGGCGAACGGGTTGACCACGCCGGCCTTGCCGAGGACGTCGTTCCAGATGCCGGCCGCGGCGATGGAGCTGAAGTCGTCGGCGCCCATGCCGGGGAAGACGATCATCACGTTCTTGGCGGGCTTCCCGGCGACCTTGGCGGTGACGTCCTTGATGCGTTGCTCCGAGGCGGCGATGATCTGCTCGGCGCGGCCGGGGACGTCGAAGATCTGGCCGAAGTCGCGCAGCATCTGGTAGCTGCTGTCGACCGTCGGCGAGCCCGTCACCATGCCGGACTCGCCGCAGGCGCTGGCCGGGGCGTAGGTGTTCGCGCCGATCTTGCCCAGGTCGTCCCGGGTGGCGTACCCGGACTTGGCCGCGAACCCGCCGTCGTAGGTGGAGATGACGAAGTCCGGGCGCAGGCTCAGCATCGTCTCGCGCGGGATGTCCTGCATCTCGTTCAGCTTGATGCCGCCGTTGGGCAGCACCTTGATCGCCTCGGCGCGGCCGGCCACGTCGGAGGCGCCGTAGGACTGGGCGTTGACCGTGATCCGGTCCCCCAGTCCCAACTCCAGCAGGGACGAGACCTCGGCGACCGATCCGCCGTTCATCACCACCACCCGGCTCGGCGCCTTGGCGAAGGTGTACTGCTTGCCGCAGTTGTCGAAGACGAGCGGGTACCGGGTCTTGCCTTCGCCCGACGACCGCGTGGCATCGGCCGCGACGGGGGTCGCGGTGTCGGCGGGCGCGGCGGACTGGCCGTCCCCTCGCGGGGTCTCCCCGCATGCCGTCGCGGTCATGACGACCATCGCCACCATCCCAGCAACGATGACCGGTTTGAGCATCATGTCGGGCCTTTCCTTGAAATCTTGTTTCGGACGTCCTGAAGAAGTGGTCGTTTCGCGGCTCGTTCCGGTTCCCGCGAACCCGGCGTCAGCCTGCGGGTTCGAGCCGGCGCCGCCCGGTGAGGCGCAGCGCGCACAGGCCGCTGGTGATCAATGCGAGCGTGCTCAGGACGAGGATGGCTGCGGTGTACGCCTGGACGTGCGCTCCGAGGTCGGACGGCGCGTCGGCGGCGCCGGGCGTGCCGCCGAGGACGAGGCCGTACCAGGTGCCGATCGCCGCGTACCCCGTGCCGAGGCCGAACTGGGTGACGGTCGAGGCGACTCCGGACGCCGCGCCGGCGTCGTCGGGGGCCACCTGGTCGAAGATGCCGGCGATCAGTGGCGAGACGACCAGCCCTTCGGCGAGCCCGACCACGCCGATGGCCACGGCGAGCAGGACCGGCTGAGCCCCCGGCGCCCCCCACACGACCGGGATGTGGGCGAGCAGGGACAGCGCGAGGAACGCGCAGCCGGCCACCGGCACCAAGGGGCCGAACCGGGCGACCAGGCGCCCGCTGACCGACGAGCCGAAGGAGAAGCCCGCGCCGAGCGGGACCAGCATGAACCCGGCGGCGAGGGGATCCATGCCCAGCCCGGTCTGCACGTAGTAGGTGAAGACCAGGAACAGGCCGGCGTTCCCGCCGAAGAACGTCAGGATGGCGGCCAGCCCGGCGAGCATTCCCCGGGCGCCGAGCACGCGCGGGGGGAACAGCGGCTCTCCTCCCCGGGCGGCCACGGCCCGCTGCTGCGGCACCAGCGCGGCCAGCGCGGCCGCCGCCACCACGACGCTCAGCCAGACCCAGCCGGAGCCGATGACCAAGGGCAGGAGCAGCGCGGGCAGCGCGACCGCGGTGAGCGCGACCCCGGCCGGGTCCAGCGTGGGAGCACGGCTGGACCGGCTCTCCGGAATCGTGCCCCGGCCGAGCAGCAGGATGACCGCGCCGATGGGCACGTTGATCAGGAACGCCGTCCGCCACCCGAGCCCGGCGACGTCCATGCGCACCAGGAACCCGCCACCGGCGAGCCCGCAGATCACGCCGAGGCCGATGACGACGCCGTAGACGCCGATGGCCCGGGTGCGTTCGCCGTCCCGCGCGAACATGGCGCGGATCAGCGCCAGTTCCTGTGGGACCAGCGCCGCCGCGGCGGCCCCTTGGAGGAAGCGGGCGGCGATGAGCAGGTCGGCGTTCGGCGCGAGCCCGCAGGCCAGCGACGCCGCGGTGAAGACGGCGACGCCGGCCAGGAACGTGCGCCGCCGGCCGTACCGGTCGCCGATCCTGCCGCCGGTGATCAGCCCCGCCGCGCAGGCCAGCACGTACGCGGCGCCGACGAGCTGGATCTGGTCGAAGCCGGCCGGCAGGTCGCGCTGGATGGAGGGAGCGGCGAGGGTGACGATGAAGCCGTCCACCTGACCCATGAAGGTCGCGCAGAGGATCACCGCCAGGCCCGCCCAGTCGCGCCGGGTCGCGACCGGCTGGTCGAGCTGCGAAGTGGTCATGTCTCCTGTTCCGGTGTCGAGAGGGCGGAATGAGCGGGGCGCGGGAACAGCCCCACGTCGCGGAAGTAGCCGACGCACGCGGTGATGGCGGCGGCGTCGACGGCGGGGAAGGGCACGGAATCCCCGAGCGCGGTGACCGTGTTCTCCCGGCCGAACGCCACCGGGCCGCCGCCCCCGGCGGGCCGGCCGTTGTGCGTGCTCGCCACCGCCAGCGTGTAGTCGCCCGCGTCGGCCGCGCGCTCCGCCTCCGCGGCCAGGCGGCGACTCCACTCGGCGGCGGGCACGCGCTCCAGGTCGTGGCCCAGCTCGCGCAGCGTGTCCAGCACGGTGGCGACGGCCGGCGGATCCGGGCTGGTCAGGTGGTAGGTGGCGCCCGGGGTCCCGCCGCGGGTCAGGTGGACGATGGCGGCGGCGACGTAGTCCACCGGCACCAGGTCGACGTGCCCGGCCGTGCCGCCGCCCTCGTCCGGCGCGGCGCCGAGGACGATCATGGCCCGGACGAGGTTCCAGAAGGCGTCGTCGGGACCGCACGCGCCGGTGACCGAGTGTCCGCCGACCCGGCTCGGACGGTGGATCATCACCGGCAGGCCGCGCCGGGCGGCGTCCAGCACCAGGCCCTCGGCGACCCACTTGCTGGCCACGTATCCGTTGCGCGTCAAGGATCCGGATCCGACCCGCCGGTCCTCCGTCAACGTGGGCGGGTTGCCGTCGGTCGCGTAGGCGGTGTCGCAGGTGGACACGTAGTGGACCGGCTTGAGCCTGCCCGTGGTGGCGAGCCGCAGGATCTCGGCGGTTCCCGCGACGTTGGCCGCCCGCAGCCGCGCGTACGGCTCCAGGTGGTGCACCCTGGCCCCGTTGTGCACAACGAGATCGATCTCCTCGGCCAGCTCCAGGAACCGATCGGGGGTCAGGCCGAGCGCGGGCCGTTCCAGGTCGCCCGGCACCGCCGTCACGCGCTCGTCGAAGCCGTCCTCCGGGAGAAGGTAACGGCGCGCCGCCGCGCGCAGGCGCAGGTCCGCCTGCCGCTCGTCCTCGGCGCGTACCAGGCAGTACACCCGGGCCCGGGTGCGATCCAGCACCTCGCGCAGCAGGAAGGCGCCGAGGAAGCCGGTCGCTCCGGTCAGCAGGACGCTCCTCGGCTCGCGGGCCGTCACCGGGTCCACGGGGGCGGCCCCCTCGGTGGTGACGCCGGGGTCCAGGACGGCCTCGGCGTCGAGATCGACGCCCGCCCACGGGTGGCCGTCCGCCGGTTCGGCCGCGTCCATGCGCCGCGCGAGGGCGGCCACGGTCGGCGACTCGAACACGTCCCGGATCCCGAGCCGGACGCCGAACAGGTTTCTGATCCCGCTCAGCAGACGGGCCACGAGCAGCGAATGGCCGCCCAGGACGAAGAAGTCGTCATCGACGCCGACCTCGGGAAGGCGCAGGGCCTGGGCGAACAGGTCGCACAGGGCGCGCTCCCGCTCGTCGCGGGGCGGGCGGCGCACGGCCGCGAGCTCGGCCGCCGGCGCGGGGAGGACGGCGCGGTCGAGCTTTCCGTTGGCGTTCGTCGGCAGCCGGTCGAGGATCACGAACGCGGGCGGCACCATGTAGTCCGGCAGCCGCTCGGCCGCGTACCGGCGCAGCGCGGCCGGATCCGGGGGCGCCGCGCCGGGCTCGGCCACGACGTACGCGACCAGACGGTCCTGGCCGTTGTGGTCCGGGCGGACCGCCACGGTCGCCTGCGCGAGGCCGGGATGCCCGGCCAGCACGGCCTCGATCTCGCCCGGCTCGATGCGGAAGCCGCGGATCTTCACCTGGTCGTCCGCGCGTCCGAGGAACTCCAGCGTTCCGTCCGGCCGCCATCTCGCGAGGTCGCCGGTTCGGTACATCCGGGAGCCCGGCGTTCCGAACCGGTCGTCGACGAATCTGGAAGCGGTCAGCTCGGGCCGCCTGTGATAGCCGAGGCCGACCGGCGTCCCTCCGAGGTACAGCTCGCCGACGGCGCCCGGCGGCACCGGGTGCATGGCGTCGTCCAGCACGTAACAGCGGGAGTTCGCGACCGGGCGGCCGATGATCGGGGACTCGCTGTCGCGCAGCCGCGCCCAGACGGTGTCCACCGTGCACTCGGTGGGTCCGTAGAGGTTGTAGGCGGAGATCCCGGACGCGCCGCGCAGTGCCGTCCAGAGCGAGGCGCCCGCCGCCTCACCTCCGAGCGCGATCACGGCCGGCCGCCGGACGCCGGGCCGCAGCAGTCCCGCGGTGATCAGCTCTTCGGCGTAGGTGGGGGTGATGTCGAGGAAGTCGATGTCGTGGCGGGCGATGTAGCGCAGCAGTTCCTCCGGCTCGCGGCGCGCGTCGTCGTCGACGAAGTGCAGCTCGTGGCCGGCCAGCAGCCAGAACAGGCCCTCCCACGAGGTGTCGAACGACAGCGAGGCGGTGAGCGCGGCGCGGAACCGGGGACGGCCGCTCGCCGCCACCTCCGGCTCGATCATCTCCGTGCGGTGGTGGTGGAACAGGTTGACCATGCCCCGGTGGGTCAGCACCGCGCCCTTGGGCTGCCCTGTCGACCCGGAGGTGTAGATGAGGCACAACGGCTCGTCGGGATCGGGTCCGCCGGATGGTCCCCCGCCGCCGATCTCGTCCAGCGCGTCGAGCACGAGCACGACTGTCCCCGGCACCGAGGGAAGGTCACCGGCGAGCTCCGCCACGGTGAGCACCAGTCGCGGCTCGCAGTCCTCCAGCATGAACGCCACACGGGGGCCGGGGTAATCGGGATCGATGGGGACGTACGCCGCGCCGGTCCTCAGCACGGCGAGCAGGGCGACCAGGGCGTCGGCGGTCCGGGGCAGCAGCAGGGCGACGCGTTCGCCGGGCCCCGCGCCGTGCCGGGCGAGCACCCCGGCGAGCCGGTTCGCGCGGTCTTCCAGCTCGGCGAAGGTGAGCGTGACGGACGCCCCGGCGCGGTCGCGGGCCACCAGCGCGGGCAGGTCGGGGGTACGCGCGGCGCGCTCCCGCAGCAGTTCCGGCACGGTGGCCGGCGGCCACGCCCGCGCCGTGTCGTTCCACTGCTCCAGCACGAGCCGGCGCTCGTCGTCGAGCAGCAGTTCCACCTCGCGTACGGGTGTGGCCGGGGCGAGGACGGACCGGCGCAGGAAGGCTCCGAATCGCTGGACGTGCAGGTCCAGGTCGGAAAGCGAGTAGAGGTTGGGGTTCCCGTCGAGGGCGATGCGCAGCCCGTCCCCGTCGGCCCGGTCGTACACGTTGAACGCGAGGTCCTCGACCAGCCCGGCGGAGACGTTGCGGACGACGCCCGGATGCCCGGCGAACCGGAGCCCGTAGTCGAACGGCATGATGTTGGCCGACGGCCCGAACAGCTTGCGGTCGCCGCCGACGAGCTTGAGATCGCGGCGCAACTGCTCGTAGCGGTACCGGTGGTGGCGCCGGCCGCGCCGCATGTGCTCGGCGACCTGGGCGGTGAGCGTGGCCAGGGTCGTCCGCTCGTCGAACTCCGCCCAGAGCTGCACGACGTTGAGCACCATGCACGGCACGCGCAGCGCCGCCGACCCCATGCGCAGCATGACGGGCAGCGCCACGGACACGGTCGCCGCGCCGGTCATGCGGTGCAGGTAGGCGGCGATGGCCGCGACCAGGACGTCGCTCCAGTTGGCCTTGGCCTCGGCCGCCGCCTTGCGCAGCAGCTCGGTCGTCTCCGGGTCCAGGTCGGTCGCCTGGCGGAGCACGTGCCGGGCCAGCGGCGCCGTGCGGCCGGCCAGGGTGACCGGCGCCGGGCGGTCCTCGTTGTAGGCCACCCAGAAGTCCCGGTCTCGCGTGTGGCTCTCGGAGGCGGCGTAGGCGAGGTCCTCGTCGATGACCGACCGCAGGGTGCCGAAGGAGTGCGGGGCGGGCTCCCGTCCCCCGGCCAGCGCCGTGTAGACGTCGGCGACCCGCCGGGCCACGAGCGCCAGGCCGTACCCGTCGAGGAGGATGTGGTGGACGCGGTGGTACCACAGGTACCGCCGGTCTTCGAGCCGGAACACGGCGTGGCCGAAGAGGACGTCGGCGCCGAGGTCGACCGGCCGCGCGATGTCCTCGGCCATCCACGTCTCGGCCGCCGCCAGGGGGTCGGGCGCGCCGCGCAGGTCCGCGACGTGCACCGGCCACTCCGGCCGGTCGGCGATCTGCCGGGGCGTGCCGTCGTCCTCGGCGAACCGGACGTTCAGCGCCTCGGTCTCGTCCACCACCCGGCGGATCGCCGTGGCGAGGACCTCCATGTCGACGTCGCCGCGGATGTCCACGTACTCGGCCGTGTTGTACGCGGGCGACTGCGGGTCGATCTGCTGGCCGGTCCAGATGCCGTACTGCGCCGCGGACAGCGGCCACCAGGTGGCCGGCGGGGCGCCGTCAGGCATGGGTCGACCCCGCCTGGCGCGTGGAAAGCATCTCCCACCAGGCGGCGAGCGTCGGCTGCTCGGCCAGTTCGACGAACGTCAGCTCCACGCCGGACTCGCGCCAGCGTTCGACGAGGGTGAGCAGGCGGATGGAGTCGAGGCCGGCGAGGAACAGGTTGTCGGTCTCGGTGAGCTCGTCGGCTTCCATGTACAGCGCCTCGGCGATGTCGGCGCGAACGGTCGCCTGGGTGAGCGGGATGGTCATCGTCGTTCCTTTCGGCACCCGGACTCAGTTGACCCGGCGATCTCTCGTGGCCCAGAACCGGTCGCGCAGCTCGCGGCGGAGGATCTTGCCGCTGGGGTTGCGGGGGACACGGTCGACGAACTCGAACCGGCTGGGGATCTTGAAGCTCGCGATGCGGTCCCGGCAGAACACCATCAGGTCGCGTGGCCGCGCCGCCTCCCCCGAGCGCAGGGCCACGAACGCGTGCACCGCCTCGCCGAACCGGTCGTCGGGGACGCCGATCACGGCGACGTCGGCGACCGCGGGGTGCTTGGCCAGGACGTTCTCGATCTCGGTGGGATAGATGTTCTCGCCGCCGACGATGATCATGTCTTTCAGCCGGTCGCAGATGTACACGTAACCGTCGGAGTCCAGGTAGCCGGCGTCGCCGGTGTGGATCCAGCCGTCGACCAGGGTGGCCGCGGTCGCCTCCGGCAGCCCCCAGTACTCCAGCATCCGTGCGGGCGTCCGCAGGCACACCTCGCCGATCTCGCCGGCGGGCAGCTCCGCCCCGGCGTCATCGATGATCTTGATGGCGACTCCCGGGTACGGACGCCCGGCGGCCCGCAGGCGGGGGCTGCCCGGCACGTGGTCGGCGGGAGGGAGGCAGACCGCGGTGTTGCCGGTCTCCGTGAGACCGTAGATCTGGGCGAAGTCGCAGTCGAACACCGGCAGCGCCCGCTCCAGCAGGGACTCGCTGATCGGCGACCCGCCATAGACGATCTTCCGGACGCTGGCGAACGTCTCGTGGTCCGCGCCCGGCTCGACGAGCATGAGCCGCAGCATGGACGGCACCACGCACGCGGTCGTGACGCCGAGCTCCCGGACGAGCCGGACCGCGCCCGCGCTCTCGAACCGGGGCATGGCCACGTTGGTCACGCCGGCGCTGAACCCCTGCATGGCCCACCAGACGCCGCCGACGTGGAATCCGGGGATGCCGATCAGGCTCCGGTCCCCCGCCCGCCAGTCGATCCAGTCCAGCCCCTCGCTCGCGAGGGCGTCCCGGATGGCGAAGAGGCTGCGCTGCGCGAGGACCACGCCCTTGGGCAGCCCGGTGGTGCCGCTCGTGTACAGCTGGACGATCGGGGTCTCGGGCCCCGCGTCCGGCGCGAGGTCGCTTCCAGGGTGCGGCGCCTTCCAGGCGGCGAAGTCCTCGGGATCGGCCCCGACCACCGCCAGGTCCGCCGAGGGGGACGCCTTGTCCGCCACCGCGCGCAGATCCTGGTCGACGAACAGCAGGCGGCTGCCCGAGTCCCGCAGGATGTGCTGGACCTCGTCCGCGGCGAGCCGGAAGTTGATCGGCACGAGCACGGTGCCGCTCTTGGCGCACCCGAACAGCACCTCGTAGTAGTGGATGGACTCCTGCCCCAGGTAGGCGACCCTCGCCCCGGGAGGCAGCCCGGCCGCCTGGACGGCGTGCGCCACCTGGTTGCTCTCCCGGTGCAGTTCGGCGTAGGTGAGCTCGCGGCCCGCGCAGATGATCGCGGGCACGTCCGGGCGTCGCGCGGCATGGAACGCGGTCACCGCGGCGACGTCGTGGAGTTCGGGGTGGTAGAGAGCTTCGGCGTGGGTCATCACATGCTCACTTCGTTCCGGTCATCCACTGACGATCGCGACACGGACCGTGCCGTCGGACCTTCCGCCGTTGTCGTCCCAGTACCGGAACGACGTCTCCATGGACACCAGCGGAGGGGCGTCCCGGCGCAGCCGCCGCTGGGTGATCCGGTCGAGGACGAACTCGCCGTGGAACAGGCGCGGGTCGATCGGCCGGGTGAAGGAACTCTGGAATCTGGCGATCAGGATGTCGGGGAGCTGACGCCGCCAGTAGTCGTCCATGGTCCAGGTCCCGAAGACCGGCCCGATCCCCTGCTGTACGCAGGTGGCGACGACCTGGTACAGCATCTGGTTGTAACAGATGTTGACCTCGACGGCGTTGAGGTGCCCGGTGTCGTCGATGTAGCAGGACTCGGGGATCGAGAACACCCCGGTGCCCCGCACGACCTCGCCCTCCACGTCCACGGTCATCGACTTCAGGTACCGGCAGTGCGGCTTGTAGCACCGCAGCACCCGCGACAGCAGCGCCTCGTCGTGGTCGTGACGCACCGCGAGCGCCGAAGCGGTCACGAGGGCGACCCCGGCTCGTCGTACACCGTCACCCGGAACGACTCCGCGGGCTCGGGGGTCGTCGTGTGCAGGGCCCGGTGGACCAGGCTGCGGTTGTCCCAGACGAGCAGGTCGCCGCGCTCGAAGGTCTGCAGGTGGATGGCGGGGTGCTCGAACGTCGTGTCCAGCTGGCCGCTGGCCGCCAGCAGCTCGTGGAGGAGGTCCGGCACCTCCCTGCCGTCGGCGTCCCGGACCGACTGCGTGAAGCCCTCGCTGACGAAGAGCACGGTCTCACCGGTGTGCCGGTGGGGCAGCGCGGTCGGGAACTCGACCGGCGGCGTCTTGCGGTCCACCTCGTCCAGGACCTCGGAGATCGGCCGGTACACGTCCGTGGGGCGGATCTTGAAGTACCGGCGGACGCTGTGGGTCGCGGTCGTGTCCTTCACCGCCCGCTTGAGGTCCGCGCCGAGGTTCTCGTACGCCTGGCACATGTCGATGAAGTACGTCCCCCGGTTCTTCGCCGGCACGACCTGCGGGTAGATCAGGGTGATGTCGAACGGCCGGGGCATGAACTGGTAGTCCGCGTGCCAGAACTTGCCCGTCTTGGGCACCCCGATCCGCTGCTCGCCCGACCCGACGTTGGAGGAGACGAACACCTCCTTGACCTCGGGGTGGTGGTAGATCGGCTCGTAGTACGCCTCGGGCGTGCCCAGCCTGCTCCCGAGGGCGAGGAACGCCCGGGGGGCCAGGTCCTGCTCCTTGAGCACCGCGATCTTCTCGCGGTACACCGTGTCCTTCAGAGCTTTGACGTCGGCCTCGGAGGTCGGGTCGAAGTCCTCGACGATGACGCCGAAACCGCCGTCCTGCGGTGTGATCTTCATGGTGCGCCCTTTGTACGTGTGCGGGGTGGGTGGCAGCTGGAGAGCCGGCTAGACGCGGGGCCGCGCGGCGGCCAGGTGATCCAGAAGGTCCTGAACAGTGGAGATCTCCGGCAGCGCGTCGTCGGGGATCTCGACCCCCGTCCTGCGCTCCAGCAGGGACAGCAGGTCCATGAGGCTCAGCGAGTCGATCCCCACGTCCTTCAGTGCCGCCGTCGGCGGGATGGGCCGCCGCACGTCGGGGGCCAGGTCGGCGACGAACTCGTCGATCAATTCGGACACGTACTCGGGATCCATGTCGTTCATCCCTGCTCGAAGTGGTCGGACGTCAGCCGCGGCCAGACGAGGGTGGCCGCTCCCCAGGTGGCGCCGCCGCCGAACGCGGCGAGCAGCACGCGATGGCCCTCGTCCAGGGCCTTGTCCGTCACGGCGTGGGCGAGCGCCAGCGGGATGGACGCCGCCGCGGTGTTGCCGACGTCCTGCACGTTGGCGTAGACCCGATCGGGGCCGATGCCCAGCTCACCCGCCACCGTCTCGAGGATGCGCAGGTTGGCCTGGTGCGCGATGAAGAGATCGACGTCGTCCGGCGTCCAGCCGGTGCGGTCGAGCACGTCCCGGGCCGAGGCGGTCATCCGCCGGACGGCGTGCCGGTACACGGCCTGCCCCTGCATGGCGAACCACGCCTCGGCGGCCGAGGCGTCCTGACGCCGCAGCCGGGATCCTCCGGCCCGCACGGTGATCAGGTCGGCGAGCCCGCCGTCGCTGCCGAGTTCGACGTGGCGGACCGCGCCCGCCTCGGCGGGGTCTCCGCCGCGCAGCACCACGGCGCCCGCGCCGTCGCCGAACACCGCGGCGGTACTCCGGTCGCCGGGGTTCAGGATGGTGGAGAACGTGTCGGCGCCGATCAGCAGGATCCGGCCGGCCGCTCCCGTACCGATCAAGCCGTCCGCCACGGCGAGGCCGTAGAGGAAGCCGGAGCACACCGCGCTCAGGTCGAACGCCGGGACGTGCCCGAGTCCCAGGCTCGCGGCCACGGCGGGCGCGGTCGCCGGACACGGGCGGTCGGGGGTGGTCGTGGCGAGGATCAGCAGGTCGACGTCCTCGACGGCCGCCGAGCGCAACGCGGCGGCCCCGGCCTGGACCGCGAGATCCGACGTGGCCTGCTCCGCACCGGCCAGGTAGCGGGTTCGGATGCCGGTACGACTCTGGATCCATTCATCGGATGTGTCGAACTTCTGTGCCAGGTCGTCATTGGTCACTTCGGTCGGCGGGACGTACCCGCCGACCCCGGCCACCACGGCCGCTCGCCTCCGCACCGCATCATCGCCCACGCCCGGGAAAGGGTCGCCCCGCAACAGGAACGTCTTGTGTTGCATACCAAGCAAGTCGGGCGTCAGTGGCCGGTGGTTCCCGGCGAGATCAAACTTTTTCGCGACAACGCGGCAAGTTTCGGACAATCCACACGCGGTGGAGGCATCGGCATGCTCAGGCAGCCCGCTGGATCCAGTCACGCCTCGACGGACCCGCTGTCTTCGCGAGCGGCCCCTTGACCATTCTTTCGCGGGAATTGACGGACAGTCATCCGATGTCTAACATGCGTCGAACCCGCTCCGGCCGTGAGGGCCACGGCACGACAAGGCGCGAGGCCCGCCTTGCTGGGCCGGGCCTCGCGTTCGCCGCCGGCGCCCGCATGGTCACGTCCGGACGGCCGGCGCGTCCTCCCTGGTCACCGGCCGCCCGGCGTCAGGAACGGCTCTCCGCCCGGAAGCGGTAGAGCCGCACGCTGTTGAGGACCACGAAGACGCTCGACACCGCCATCGCGCCGCCGGCGATCATCGGGTGGAGCGCGCCGGACGCGGCCAGCGGCAGCGCGGCCACGTTGTAGGCGAAGGCCCAGAACAGGTTGCCCTTGATGACGCCGAGCATGCGCCGGGCCAGCCGGATCGCGTCGACCGCGCCCAGCAGGTCGCCCCGGATCAGCGTCAGGTCCGCCGCCTCGATCGCCACGTCCGTACCGGTGCCCATCGCGATCCCGAGGTCGGCCTCGGCGATGGCGGCCGCGTCGTTGATCCCGTCACCGACCATGGCCACCACGCGGCCCTCGCCCCGCAGGCCCCGGATCACCTCGGCCTTACCCTCGGGCAGGACTCCCGCCGCCACCCGGCCGATCCTGACCTGGGCCGCGACGATCTCGGCGGCCGAAGGGTTGTCGCCGGTCAGCAGCATCACGTCCAGGCCGAGCTCGCGCAGCCTCCGCACCGCGTGGGCGGCGCCCGGCCTGACCTCGTCGGCGAGCACCAGGACGCCGCGCGCCGCCCCGTCCCACCCCGCGACGACGGCGGTCGCGCCCCCGGCCTCGGCGGCGGAGACCGCCTTCGCCAAGGTCTCCGGCAGCTCGCCCCAGCGCTCGGCCGCCAGGCTCGGACGTCCGACCAGGACTTCACGGCCCGCCACGACCCCCTGGGCGCCCAGGCCGTGGAGCGAGGTGAAGTCCTCCACGGTGTACGGCGAGTCGGCGGCCTCGGCGATGGCGCGCCCGATCGGGTGCTGCGACCCGCTCTCCACGGCGCCCGCCAGGTGCAGGACCTCGGTGGCGTCCTCGCCGTCCCCGGCCGCGACGTGGGACAGCGTCATCACGCCGGTGGTCACGGTCCCGGTCTTGTCCAGGACGACCATGTCGATGCGCCGAGTCCGCTCCAGCGACTCGGGCCCCTTCACCAGGACGCCGAGCTGCGCGCCGCGCCCCGTACCGGCGAGCAGGGCCGTGGGCGTGGCCAGCCCGAGAGCGCACGGGCAGGCGATGATCAGTACGGCGATCGCGGAGCGCGTCGCGGAGGTACCGTCGCCCCCCGCGAGCATCCAGCCGGCGAACGTGAGCACCGCCAGGCCGATGACCACGGGCACGAAGACGGCCGAGACGCGGTCGGCCAGGCGCTGCGCCCGCGCCTTGCGCTCCTGCGCGGCCTCCACCAAGCGGGTGATCCGCGCCAGCCGCGTCTCCGCGCCGACCCGCGTGACCTCCACGACCAGCCGGCCGCTCATGTTGATCGTGGCGCCCACGACCTCGTCCCCCGGCGCGACCTCGACGGGCGCCGGTTCGCCGGTGAGCAGGCTCGCGTCCACCGTCGACATGCCCTCGGTCACCACGCCGTCCGTGGCGATCTTCTCTCCCGGCCGCACGACGAACCGGTCGCCGGGCCGCACCTGGGTCACCGGGACGCGGATCTCTTGGCCCTTCACCAGCAGGGCGACGTCCTTGGCGCCGAGTTCCATCAGCGCGCGCAGCGCCGAACCGGCCCGGCGTTTGGCCCGGGCCTCGATGTAGCGGCCGGCCAGGATGAAGACGATGACCCCGGCCGCCACCTCGAAGTACACCGAACCATGGCCCGCGTGGCCGGGCGTGGTCATCAGCGCCCACACCGACCAGCCGAACGCGGCCAGGGAACCGAGCGACACCAGCGTGTCCATGGTCGTGGCCCCGTGCCGGAGGTTGGTCAGCGCCGCGCGGTGGAACGGCCACCCACCCCAGGCGATGACCGGCAGGCACAGCGCGAGCGACACCCACTCCCAGCCGGGAAGCCACAGAACGGGCACCATCGCGGGGACGACCACGCCGAGCGCGAAGGCGGCGGAGAGGAGCAGCCGCGTCTCCTGCCTCCACAGCTCTAGCCCGTCCCGCTCCTCCGGCTGGTCGGGACGCGCGACATGGGCGGTGTAGCCCGCGCGTTCGACCTCGGCGACCAGCGCTTCCGGGTCGATGTCGGCGGGGTGTGTGACGCTCGCCTTCTCCGTCGCGTAGTTGACCACGGCGTACACCCCGTCGAGCTTGCGCAGCCGCCGCTCGATCCGTGACGCGCACGAGGCGCAGGTCATGCCGCCGATGCCGAGATCCGTCGTGATGGTGTCCATGAGATGTCCCCGAGTTTCCTGAGGTGTCGTCAGGGCGTACGACCCATGGGCCTGAGAGATTCAGGCCCGCCAAGAGATCAGTCGGCCGCGACCCGGCTCTGGTTCCCGGCCGGCGGTAAGGACCCTTTGCCGCGCCCTCAGGCGCGCGGCTCGACCACCCCCATGCGGTGGATCGACCCCTCGGCGCCCGCCCACCGGGCCAGGAGCTCGTCGTCGTGGGTGATGGCCAGGACCCCGGCGCCGCTCTCCTCCCGGTACGCCTCCAGGCGGGCGACGAGGTGTGCCTGCGTGGACGCGTCGAGCATCGTGGTCATCTCATCGCAGATCACGTACCGAGGACGTAGCGCGAGGGCGCGGGCGACGCAGGCGCGCTGGAGCTGGCCGTCGGACACCTCGTGCGGCCTGCGGGTGAGCAGGTCGGAGGTCAGGCCCATCTCCTCGGCCAGTTCGCCGGCCCTGCCGGGACTACGGCCGGTCGCGCGCAGGGGCTCGGTGATGATCTCCCGCAGGGTGAATCGGGGATCGACCGCGAGCCGGGGCTGCTGGAAGATCAGCCCGATACGGATGCGCAGCTCCCGGCCGGCTCGGCTGCGCCAGCGGCGCGCCTCGGTGCCGTCGATGGTGACCCGGCCGGTGGCGGGCTTCTGGACGAGGCCGAGCACGCGGGCGAGGGTGGACTTGCCGCATCCGCTGGGCCCGGCGAGCCCGGTGACGGTTCCCGGCCGCAGGTTGATCCCGGCGTTGTCGAGCACCCGGCGGCGACCGTAGATGACGGTGACGCCTTCAGCGTGCAGCATGACTCTCCAGAGGATGGTGGCAGGCGACCCGGCCGGGACCCGCGGACATCGAGGGCACGTCGTCGCAGGCGGCGTCGGCGCGCGCGCAGCGCGGACGGAAGGCGCACCCGGCGGGCAGGTCGGTGAGCTCGGGGGGCCGTCCCGGGATCGCGGCGAAGCGCCGGGACGGGAGCGCGTCCAGCAGGCCCGCGGCGTACGGATGACGGGGCCCGGCGAAGAACTCTCCTGCGGGGTCCAGCGACACGATGCGCCCGGCGTACATGACGGCGACGTGGTCGGCCACCTGCTCGGCGGCCCGCAGGTCGTGGGTGATGAGCAGGACGGCCCGCCCCTCGCCGGTCAGCCGCCGCAGCTCGGCCATGGTCGCGTCCACGAGGGGACGGTCCAGGCCGCTGGTGGGCTCGTCGGCGATGACGAGCCAGGGATCTCCGGCGAGGGCGATCGCGTTGACCACGCGCTGCGCCATGCCGCCGGAGAGCTGGTGGGGGTACAGGTCCAGGTCGTGTGGCCGGAGGCCGGCCCGCGCGGCCAGGTCGTCCGCCGGGGCGGGGTTGCCCAGCTCGCGCAACGCCTCGGTGAGCTGGGCACGTGCCGTCCGGACGGGGGTGAGGTGCGCGGCGGGGCTCTGCGGGACCAGGCCGACGCGGCGCCCGCGCACCGTGCGGGCCAGCACCCTCTCCGGTGCGCCGATCAGCTCCACCGGGGAGGCGTCGCCGGTCTCCAGCCGTGCGGACCCCGTGACGATGGCGTTGCCGGGGAGCAGTCCGAGCAGCGCGTGGGCCATGACGGACTTGCCGCAGCCGGACTCGCCGGCCAGGGCCAGGCACTCCCCCTGTCCGACCGTGAAGTGCGCGTCGGTGACGGCGTGCACGGTGGCGCCGGGCAGGTGGAAGCGAACCGTCAGCCCGTCGACGCGCAGGCGGGATCCGGCGGGGGTGGTCATAGCTGGAGCTCCGATCGCCGGCGCGGGTTGGCGCGGTCCCGCCAGTACTGGGCGAGGGACGAGATCGCCAGGGTGGGCAGGAGGATGAACAGGCCGGGGAAGAGCGAGGCCCACCAGTTCCCGGCGAGCAGCGACCGCGCCCCGTCGTTGATCATGTTGCCGAGCGAGGCGAGGTGGGGCGGCAGGCCCAGGCCGAGGAAGCTCAGCGCGGTCTCGTGCCAGATGGCGTGCGGGACCATCAGCACCGCGGCCAGCGCGATGTGCGGGGTGAGGTGGGGCAGCAGGTGGCGGCGGACGATCCGCAGCCTGCTCGACCCGCCGGAAATGGCCGCGTCCACGAACGGGCGGGCGCGCAGGGACAGCACCTCGGAGCGGACGATGCGGGCCGCGGTCATCCAGTGCGTGAGGGCGACCGAGACGACGACGGCGGTGGCGCTCGGGGAGAACAGGGCCACGATGAAGATGCCGAACAGCAGGTGCGGCACCGAGTTGAAGCCGTCGACGACCCGCATGAGGACGCGATCGGCGGTGCCGCCGAGCGCGCCCGCCATCAGGCCCGCCAGGGTGCCGATCGTGACGGACACCAGCGCCGCCGCCAGGCCGACGAGCAGGGAGACCCGCAGTCCGTAGACGGCGCGCAGCAGCACGTCGCGTCCCACCTCGTCGGTGCCGAACGGGTGCGCGAGGCTCGGCGGGAGCGAGGCCAGACGCAGGTCGACCAGTTGCTGGTCGAGCCGGGCGAGGATCGGCACGACGAACACGGCCAGGACGAGCGCGGCCAGCACGGTCACGGCGAGCCAGTGGGTCCGCCGTACCGGGGTGATGTGCGTGTGGGCCGTCATCAACTAACCCCCAGGACCCGCACCCGCGGATCGGCGATGGCATAGGCGGAGTCGGCGAGCAGGTTCCCGGCGACGACCGCGAGCGTGGCCAGCAGCGTGAGCGCGGCGAGCAGCGGGAAGTCGGCGGCCAGCGCGGCCTGGACGGACGCCGAGGCGACCCCGGGCCAGGAGAACACCGTCTCTACGAGAATCGCGCCGGTGACGAGCTCGGGAACGCGCGCGCCGAGCAGCGTGATGAACGGCAGCAGCGCCGAGCGCAGGGCGTGCCGCACGATCACGGTACGTTCCCGCAGGCCGCGGGCCCGGGCACCGATGACGAAGTCCTCCCGCAGCGTCGTGATCAGCGATTCCCGGACGAACAGCAGCAGCCAGGAGGACTGCGAGAACGCCAGCACGGCCACTGGCAGGATCATGTGCCGCAGCACGTCCCCGGGCTCGACCGCGCCGGTCGCCGCGTCGGTGAGCCCGCCCGCGGGCAGCCAGCGCAGCTTCACCGCGAACACCCAGATCGCGATGAGCGCCGTCCAGAAGACGGGGGCGGCCTCGTTGGCGTAGGCCGTGCCGGTGATCAGCCGGTCGATCCACGAGCCCTGGCGCCAAGCCGCCACCGCCCCCACGACCAGGCTCGCGACCAGCATGAGCACGACGGCGCAGCCTGCCGCGAGCAGCGTCCAGCCGAGCCGCTCGCCGATCACCTCGGCGACCGGCCGGTGCATGCTGCGCGACTCGCCGAACTCGCCGCGCAGCAGGTTGCCGAGCCAGGTCAGGTACTGCTCGGCGACCGGCCGGTCCAGGCCCCAGGACTCGCGTATCTGCCGGGCGATCTCCGGGCTGGTCGTCAGCGCCCGGTCCCCCAGGTACTGGCGGACCGGGTCGAAGGGCGAGGCTTTCGCCAGCGCGAACATGCCGAGCGTGACCACGAGGACCAGCGGGGCGGCGAACGCGAGCCGCCATGCCGCCATCCGGGCGAGGGCGCGCGTCACGGGCCGGGCTTCCACTCGGCGAGGTTGCGGAACAGGCCCGCGGTGGCGTGCTCGTGCGCCTCCACCCCCGGCGTGATGCCCGTCCACGTTCCCCGGACGACGTACACGTGCTTGAGGTAGACCAGGTACGCCCACACGGCGTCGTCGTGGATGCGCTGCTGGAAGGCGTCGTAGGCCTGCTTGCGCGCCGATGGGTCGGACTGCTCGCGCCCCTTCTCCAGCAGCGCGTCCACCTCGGGCACCTTGTAGTGGCCGGGGTTGAAGAAACCCTGGCCCGAGAAGCTCGAATGGAACAGCTCGAAGTTGGTGTAGTCGGGGTCGAACGGGGTTCCGTACCCCATGACCAGGGCGTCCTTGGCCATGCGGGGCACGATGGCGTCCCAGTCCAGCCCGGCGAGCCGGACGTCGACGCCGAGCTTCTTGGCGTCGGAGGTGAACGCGAGGGCCAGTTCCTTGCGCAGCGAGTCCCCCGCCGGGTACATCAGCGTGAAGCTCGCGGGCCTGCCGTCCTTGCGGCGGATGCCGTCGGGGCCGGGTTTCCAGCCTGCCTCCTCCAGCAGCCGGGTCGCGCCGGCCTGGTCGGGCGTGGGCGAGCCGTCGACGGCCGGGTTGTGCCAGGTGGTGTCAGGGGCGATGGGCCCGAACGCCGGGCGTCCGGCTCCGGCCAGGATCGTGTCGACCATCGCCTGGCGGTCCAGCCCCAGGCCGAGCGCCCGGCGTACGGCCCTGTCGCCGGTCACGGGCGCCTCCAGCGGGAACATCACGCCGCGGTAGTCGGCGCTCGGCGCCTGGTAGACGGTCAAGCCGGCCTGGCCGTCGAAGCGGGCGGCGGCCTTGGGCGGCAGCTCGGTGGCGTCGAACTCACCCGCCGCCATGCGGGTGGCGCGCACGTTGTCGTCGGCGGCGTACGCCATCACCAGCCGCTTGATCGCCGGGGTGCCGCCCCAGTACTGAGGATTGGCCTCCAGCACGATCTTGTCCCCGGGCGTCCAGGAGACGAAGCGGTACGGCCCGGTGCCGACGGGCTTGGTGTTGAACGCCGCCTTCTCCAGGCTCTGCCCGTCGAGCAGGTGCCGCGGGACGACGCCCAGGGTGGCACGCTGGAGGATCGGCGCGTACGGGTACTTCAGGTGGAAGACGACCGTGGCCGGGTCCGTGGCCTCGACGGACTCGATGGCGGTGTAGTCGCCGCGGATGGTCGAGTTGTTCTTCGCGTCCAGCACCGCCTGGTAGGTATAAGCGACGTCCGCGCTGGTCAGCGGCGTACCGTCGTGGAACTTCACTCCCTGGCGCAGGGTGAAGGTGACGGTGGTGCCGGTGGCCTCCGGCAGCCGCTCGGCGAGCGCCGGCTTCAGGGTCAGGTCCGCGTTCCTGGTGACCAGCCCGTCGAACAGCAACGACCCTCCGTCGGGCGCGTAGCCGAGGACGGGGTTGAGCGTGTCCGGCTCCGATCCGAGCCCGAGCACGAACGTGTCACGCGGCTTCTCCCCCGTCCCGGGGGCCGACGGCCTTCCACAGGCGGAAAGGACGAGCGCCACTATGAGCACTGCAAGGGGGACGAAACCGGCACGGGTGAGCTTCATGGGGCGAAGGTAGAACGAGATCGATCATTATTGCAAGTAATTCGCAGTTGCCAGAAACTGGCTAGAGGGTGACCGATAGGCCGTGGCTCATCAGAGCAGGGCCCAGGGCGGTGGGCGACGACGAGCAGGGTGCGCCCCTCGCGGGCCGCACCCAGGGCCTCGCCATTCCGACAGGGTGTTGACGCGGATCCCGTACGGCCCGAGTATCGCTCTCTCAGACGCCGAACCTGGGCACATGGGTGTCGCCGAGGGCGACGTGCACGATCTTCGGCTCGGTGTAGAGGTCGATGCTGTGCCGTCCGCCCTCGCGGCCGAGGCCGCTGGCCTTGACCCCGCCGAACGGCGTGCGCAGGTCGCGGATGTTGTGCGAGTTGAGCCAGAGCATCCCCGACTCCACGGCGTCGGCGACCTGGTGGCCCCGCTTCAGGTCGCTCGTCCACACGTACCCGGCCAGGCCGTAGCGGGTGGCGTTGGCCAGCGCGATCGCCTCCTCCTGGGTATCGAAGGGGGACACGCAGACGACCGGCCCGAAGATCTCCTCGGTGAAGATCCGCATGTCGGGCGTCACATCGGCGAAGACCGTGGGCCGCAGGAAGTTGCCGCCCGCCAGGTCGTCGGGGACCACTCCCCCGGCGACCAGGCGAGCCCCCTCCTCGACGCCGATCCGCACGTAGTTCAGCACGCGGGCGTGGTGCTCCGGGTGGATCAGCGCGCCGACCTCGGTGGCCGGGTCGGAGGGCAGGCCCACCCGCACGTTGTCGGCCCGCTTGGCCAGCCGTGCGGTGAACTCCTCGTAGACGGACCGTTCCACCAGGATCCGCGACCCCGCCGTGCACCGTTCGCCGTTCAGCGAGAAGATGCCGAACACCGCGGAGTCCAGGGCGGCCTCCAGGTCGGCGTCCGCGAACACCAGTACGGGGGACTTCCCGCCGAGTTCCATGGACAGGGTCTTGAGGTGCTCGGCCGCGCTCCTCATGATGGTCTTTCCGGTGGTGGTCTCCCCAGTGAACGACACGATGGGGACGTCCGGGTGCTCGACCAGCGCCGCACCGGCCTCCTCGCCGATGCCGTGCACGATGTTGAACACCCCGGCCGGGACGCCCGCCTCCTCCATGATCTCGGGGAGCACCGAGGCGCTGAGCGGCGACCACTCCGCGGGCTTCAGCACCAGCGTGCATCCCGACGCCAGCGCGGGCGCCAGCTTCCAGGTCTCCAGCATGAACGGCGTGTTCCACGGTGTGATCAGGCCGGCCACGCCGATCGGCTTGCGCGTCACGTAGTTGAGCTGGCTGCCCGGAACGCTGTACGCCTCCTCGCCGGAGGCCACGATGACGTCGGCGAAGAACCGGAAGTTCTCCGCCGCGCGGGCCGCCTGCCCGCGCGCCTGCGTGATGGGCAGGCCGGTGTCGTGCGCCTCCATCTCGGCGATCCGGGCCCCGCGCGCCTCGATGGCGTCGGCGATCCGGTTCAGGATCCCGGCCCGCTCGCGGGCCCGCATCGACGGCCACGGCCCGTGCTCGTACGCCTCCCGGGCGGCGGCGACCGCACGGGCGACGTCGGCGGCCTTGCCCGCCGCGACCTTGGTGTAAGGCGTGTTGCGCACCGGTTCGAGCACGTCGACGGCGGAGCCGTCCAGGCTCGGCACCAGGCGTCCGCCGATGTAGTGCTCGATCAGTTCCGGATGTCCGGTCATCGGGGGTACCGCTCCTTCGCTAGCAGGTCGCTCCCCTGGGCGAGGAGCGTGTCGATCTTGGCCAGGCCCGCCGCCGTGGGCGTGATGAGCGGCGGGCGCACGTGGCCGGACCGAATCAGGCCACGCCGTTCGAGCACCGACTTGGCCGGTGCGGGGTTGGTCTCCACGAACAGCAGGTCGACCAGGGGGTGCAGGGCGTAGTGCAGGGCGAGGGCGGTCTCGGTGTCTCCGGCCGTCCACGCCTCGTACATGCCGGCGACGGCGCGCGGGGCGATGTTGGCGACCGCGCTGACGAATCCCGCACCGCCGAGCGCGAGCAGCGGCAGGCAGAGCAGCTCGATGCCCGACCACACCAGGAAGTCGCGCCCGCACGCGTGGAGCACCCGCGAGAAGTGCTCGAAGTCCTTGGTGGTCTCCTTGATGCCGACGACGTTGTCGTTGTCACGTCGGATCCGCGCCACCGTGGCCGGATCGATGTCGACGGCCGTCCTGGACGGCACGTTGTAGATCACGATCGGCAGGTCGGGAAACTCCCTGGCCACGGTGGTGTACCAGGTGTGCAGCGCCTCCTGCGTGGGCCGGGCGTAGTACGGCGTGATCACCAGAGCCGCGTCGGCACCGAGGTCGCGGGCGGCGGCGGTGAGGCGGAGGGTCTCCTCCAGCTTCGCCGACCCCGTGCCCGGCAGGAACGGCACCCTGTCGGCCACGATCTCGGCGACGGCCTCCATCGCGGCGATCCGCTCGTCGACGCTCTGCGCGCCGGGCTCTCCGGTGGAACCGCCCAGGGAGATGCCGTGCGAACCGGACTCCAACTGCCAGCGGACGAGTCCGCGCAGCCCGTCGAGGTCCACGTCGCCGGTGGCGGTGAACGGTGTGACCACAGGGGCGATCGAGCCCCGGATGGATGCGGGATCTGATCGGAACTTCACGTCATCTCTCCTCGGAAATATTCGGAAACGTGCTCAGCTGTGGTTCGCGGCCCAGGCGTCGTACGCGTCCCGCCATCGCGGGCCGATCGGGTAGAGCCCGTCGACGCTCTCCCCGGCGGCGACCCGCTCGTAGATGAACCGCTCCTGACGTTCCTGCTCGACCGCCTCGGCGGTCACGTCCACGGCCAGCGCGGGCGGGATGACCACGACGCCCTCGGCGTCCCCGACCAGCAGGTCACCCGGCATGACGAGGACTCCCCCGCACGCCACGGGCACGTTGCCCTCCAGGGGGACGTGCCTGCGCCCGAGTACGGCGGCGTGCGGGACGCCGTAGTACGTCGGCAGGTCGAGGGAGGCGAACGAGGGACTGTCGCGCAACCCGCCGTCGGTCACCACACCCGCCGCGCCGCGCCGCAGCGCGCGCAGGGCGAGGATGTCGCCGAGGGTGCCCGCGCCGTGGTCGCCGCGCGCCTCGATGACGAGCACCTCGCCAGGCCGGATCTCCTCGACGGTGCGCTTCTGAGCGTTCATGCCTCCGCCGATCTCGGCGAAGACGTCCTCGCGCAGGGGCACGTACCGCAGGGTCCGCGCGAAGCCCACCATCCGCAGATCGGGGCGGGCCGGGCGCACGCCCTCGATGAAGTGGTGCTCGATGCCCTTCTTGCGCAGCACGCTGGAGAGCGTGGCGGTGGACACCGTGCGCAGCACGGCCAGCGTCTCCTCGGGCACCGCGGGCCGTACGAGATCGGGAGCCGGATCGACGGCCGGCGCGGGAGCCGGCGCGGCGCGCCCACCGAGGGCGGCGTCCCGGTCGGCGGCCGAGACGCGCGGCATGGCGCCGATCGGCTCCAGGTCGTGATCGGCCTCGACGATCTCGTTGCGCAGCCGGCCGGAGTTCTCCAGCTCGACCTCGACGACGTCACCCGGACGGACCACGGTAGACCCCGCCGGGGTTCCGGCGAGGATGACATCACCGGGTTCCAGCGTCATGAGCCGGGACAGATCCGCGACCAGGACGGCGAACGGGAACAGCAGCTCCTCGGTGGACGCCTCCTGCACCAGCTCGCCGTTGACCCATGTACGCAGGGTGAGGCGGTTCGGGTCCACCTCGCGGGCGTCGAGCAGGGTGGGGCCGATGGGGGTGAATCCGTCGGCGCCCTTGGAGCGGACGTTGGAGCCGCGATCGGCGTGGCGCAGGTCGTACACGCCGAAGTCGTTGGCCGCGGCGTAGCCCGCCACGTGGTCGAGCGCGTCGGCGACGCGCACCCGGTGCGCCCGCCGCCCGATGACGACCGCGATCTCCCCCTCGAAGGCGAGGTAGGCACAACCGCGCGGCCGGACCACCGGGACACCCGAGTGGCTGAGCGACGAGGGCGGCTTGAGGAAGTAGGAGGGAGTTTCGGGCAGGCGGCCCCGCTCCTCCGCCCTGCTCCGATAGTTGAGATGCACCGCGATGATCTTCGACGGCGCGAATCCCAGCGGATGTGTCACGGGAAGTGCTCCTTGGCGCGACTCGGCGGCGCGATTCAGCCCTTGGGAGAGCCGAAGACGTCCTTGAACTTGGTGGTCATGGGGTCCCAGAGGGAGGTGATCTCCTCCGGCCCGGGGATGTCGAGCAACTTCACCTGGTCCAGCGGGACCAGGCCCTGGACCGCGGGCGCGCCCGGCATCGTGGGCAGCGCGTCCATCTGCGCGAACGCCTGCTGCGCCTCGGCGGTGAACAGCCAGTTCATGAGCAGTTCGGTGGCCGCGGGGGCGGCGCCGTCCTTGAGCGCGGCGAAGTAGGTCGGGGTCGAGACGTTGCCGTCCTCCAGCGGGAAGGCGAACCCGATCGGCGCGCCCTTCGCCTTGGACGGGAAGAAGAAGTCCGACAGCGTGGTCAGCAGGATGTCGAACTCGCCGCGGGCGACCGACTGGTCGGCGATCTCCAGTGACGACTTGAACGTGACGTCCTGCGCCTTCAGCCGGTCCAGCCAGGCGTCGTCGATCGCGTGCCCGCCGTACAGCCGGATGAGCGTGCCGGAGGTGGCGCTCGGCGTGGTGGGGTCGCCCGCCACGATCCGGCCCTTCCACTTCGGGTCCAGCAGATCGGCCCACTTCCTGGGCACGTCGGCGCCGGCCACCTTATCCGAGTTGTACTCGATGCCCCAGACCGTGGTCGTCGGCGCGTAGAAGATGCGTGAGTCCTCGCGGTAGGCGGCGCCCAGCGTCTTGGCCGTCGGCAGGTCCAGGGGCTTCAGCACCTCCTTGCGCTGGAAGTCGGGACCGCCGAGCAGGCTGCCGACGTGCTTGCCCGAGGAGCGCTCGGCGGACAGCTTGGTCGTCAGCTCGGGGCCGTTGACCGCCAGGCCCTTGGTGGTGATCCCGGGGAAGCGCTTCTCGAAGGCGTCCCACACCTTCTGGTACTGCTCCCACCCCTGCATGTACGCGACGATCCTCGTGTCACCGCCGTCCGTGGCCTTGGTGTAGAGGTCCTTCAGGTGGGCGGTCGTGGCCGCGTCCACCTTCAGCGGCGCGAGGTCGAGCCCGTCGGCTCCGACGGACGTGCCGGCGGATCCGCCGCAGGCCGCCGTCAGCGTGAGCGCGCCCGCGACGGCCAGCGCACAGACCGCCCTGAACAGGTGCTTCATCGGTTCTCCTTGAGGCGCCGGCCCACCGCGCGGGCCGACAGAGCTAGTACGGCGAGCACGCCCCAAACGGCGAGCAGCAACCCGAACAGGGCGGCCGCGGTGGCGGTGTCCCCCGATCGGTTCAGGTTCAGGACCTCGATCGCCACGGTGGGGACGTCAGGCGAGGCCAGCAGCAGCGGGACGGCGAGGTTGCCGGAGATGAGGATGGCCGCGACCAGCCAGCCGTACCCGAAGCCGGGGATGAGCAGGCGCAGGATCAGACCGAGGAAGGCACGCGCGCGACCGGCTCCGGAGACCCTGGCGGCCTCCTCGAACTCCGCCGGGATCTGCGCGACAGAGCCCTCCGCGGTGCGCACCGCGACCGGGACGGCGGCGATGACCAGGCCGATCAGCATGATCCAGACGGTGGCGTACAGCTGGTCCAGCCCCGGGACCGCGAGGAACGACCACATGATCCCCATCCCGAGCACGATCCCGGGCACCGTGACGGTCACCCAGAGCGCTCCGGCCATGTAGCGGCTGAGGAGGCCGGGCCGTGTCTTGATCACCCAGGCGAGCACCACGCACAGGAGCATGGTCACGAACCCTCCGACCAAGGCCAGGCCGAACGTGGTGGTGATCGCGTCGATCGTGTCCGGGTCGTCGAGCACCCTGCGGTAGTTGTCGAGCGTCCAGTTGTCGTAGAGCCCGAAGAAGGATTGGAAGCTGCCGATGTAGAGCTGGACCAGCGGCAACACCAGGGCGAGCAGCGCCTGCAGCGCGATCATCGCCGTGCCCAGCCAGCGCAACGGGCCGAGCGACCATCGCTCCGTGCGGTAGGACTTGCCGCTCATCGTGGTGTGGCGCCGCCTGCCCAGCACCCTGGACTGCACCGCGATCAGCACCACGATGATCACCATGAGCACCAGCGCGAGGCTGCTGGCCTCGGCGTACCGGCCGCCGGCGTCACCGCTGATATAGCGGTAGATCTCGGTGGAGAACACCCGGATCCCGGCGGGGAGCCCGATGATCTGCGGGAAGTCGAACGCCTCCAGGAAACTCACGAAGGCCAGCAGCAGCGCTCCCAGCAGCGCGGGGGCGAGCAGCGGCACGTGAACCCGGAAGAACGTGCGGGTCTTTCCCATCCCCGAGACCAGCGACGCCTCCTCCAGCGACCGGTCCATGGCGCGGAACGGCGCGAGGATCAGGAAGTAGTTGAACCCGACCGCCTTGAGTACGCACACGAAGATCAGGCCGGGCCACGACGTGATGTCGATCGGCCCTCGCTCCGCCCCGGTCATCGCCATGATGACCTGGTTGATGAGGCCCACCCGCGGGTTGCCGAGCATGTCCCAGGAGATCGCGAAGAACAGGTTCGGGCTGACCATGGTGAGCAGCATCAACGGCGTCACCAGCCCGCGCAGCGGCACGTCGGTGCGGGCGACCATCCAGGCGAAGACCGCCGCGATCAGCGTCGACAGCACCGACACGACGCCCGCCAGAAGGACCGACTGACCGAGCACGGCGAGCGTGCCGGGGTCGGAGAGCGTCTCGATCAGAGGTCCGGCCGTCCAGGTCCCGCCTGGGTCGCTGATCAGGCCGTCATGGAAGGCGGCGACCACGATCATCGAGACCGGCCACACGAAGAGCACCGTGCAGAGCGCCGCCAGCGCCCACGCACCCGGGCCGATCCCCCGCGCCCACGCGACCAGGCGGCCGGGAAGGCCCCGCGGCACGCCGGGGTACGGCGGCGCCCCGGCGGTCACGCGGCCATCGGCGGTCACGCGCCCACCCCGGCCGAGGTTCCGGCCCTCCCGAGCACCACGGCGTGCCCGGCGCTCAGCGCGACCGCGATCCGCTCCCCGGTACGGGGAACCCGGACGCCGCCATCCTCGTGCCCGGGTACCCCGGCGCTGTGCCCGTGCGACACGGACACCGTGATCGGCAGCCCCTCCGCGTCCACCGTCAGCTCGGTCCGCCCGCCGAGGTAGACGGCGTCGAGGACCACGGCCCTGCGCACGCCGGGCTCCTCGCCCGCCGCCCCTTCCGGGACCATCCGCACGTGGGCGGCCCGTACGGCGACCTCGACGGCGGAACCGGACGGGCCCGGCGGCGGCCCGGCGACCCTCAGGGGCGGCCCGCCCGGCGACGGGTGGAGGGAGAACCCTGTGCCGTCCGCCTCGCCCACGGTCCCGTCGAAGATGTTCTCGAACCCCATGAAGTCCGCCACGAACCGGTTGGCCGGGCGCGTGTAGACCTCGCGGGGCGTGCCCTCCTGCTGTATCACCGCCTCGCTCATCACCACGACCCGGTCCGAGAGCGCCATCGCCTCTTCCTGGTCGTGCGTGACGTAGACGGCGGTGGTGCCGATCTCCCGCTGGAGCCGGCGGATCGCGGTACGCATGCCGACCCGCAGCTTGGCGTCGAGGTTCGACAGCGGCTCGTCGAAGAGCATGAGCCGGGGGTGTGCGGCCATCGCCCTGGCGAGCGCGATCCGCTGCTGCTGCCCGCCGGACAGCTCGCCCGGGTAGCGCCCGGCGTGGTCGGCCAGGGCGACCGCCCCCAGCATCTCGGTCACCCTCGCCCTGCGCTCGGCCGCTCTCATCCGGGCCGCGCGGAGCGGGTAGCCGACGTTGGCACCGGCCGTCAGGTGCGGCCAGAGCGCGTAGCTCTGGAACACCATCCCCACGCGGCGCCGCTCCGGCGGCAGGCACACGCCGCGCGCGGCGGAGTAGACGGTGTCGCCTCCGATGGTGATCTCGCCCGCGGTCGGCGTCTCCAGTCCGGCGAGGCAGCGTAGCGTGGTCGTCTTCCCGCAGCCGCTCGGGCCGAGCAGCGTCAGGAACTCGCCGTCGGAGATCGTCAGCTCGACGTCCCGGACCACGGTGACGTCCCCGAAGCGCTTCACCAGTCCGGTGATCCGCACTTCTGCCATGCCCGCTCCAACCAAACCAAAGAGAAGATTTTTCTGATGTTGCGGCCCTGTGCGAGGACCGCGGTACGACCCGTCACGCGACCCGGCCGGTGACGCTTCAGGCGACGCCTTCGGGCATGCCGACCACGGTCTTGGTCTCCAGGAACTCCTCGATGCCGTAGCGTCCGCCCTCGCGGCCGACGCCCGACCGCTTGTAGCCGCCGAAGGGCGCCGCCACGTTGAGCCCGGCCCCGTTGACGCTCACCATCCCGGTGCGCAGGCGGCGGGCCACCGCCAGCGCCCGGGCAGGGTCGGCCGACCACACGCCGCCCGACAACCCGTACTCGGAGTCGTTGGCGATGGCGACGGCCTCGTCTTCCGTGGTGTAGCTCATGATCGAGAGGACCGGGCCGAAGATCTCCTCACGCGCGATCGTCATCTCGGGGCGCACGCCCGAGAAGATCGTCGGCGATACATAGGCCCCCGGGCCTTCGATCGGGGCGCCGCCCACGATGAGCCGCGCCCCCTCCGCGATCCCGGCCTCGATGTAGCCCTGGACGATCCGCTGCTGCCGCCGCGACGCCTGCGGGCCGAGCCTGGTGGCCGGGTCGGACGGCGGGCCGGGCACCCAGCCGGACGCCGCCTCGACCGCGAGCCGTTCGACCTCTCCCAGCAGGTGCTCGGGGACGAGCACCCTGGTCAGCGCGGCGCAGACCTGGCCGGAGTTGGCGAAGCAGCCGCGGACGGCCTGCGGCACGACGGTCGCCAGGTCCGCGTCGTCGAGCACGATGCCGGCCGACTTCCCGCCGAGCTCCAGGGTGACCCTCTTGATCGTGCGGGCGGCCAGCTCGGCCACCCGCGCACCCGCGCGAACGGATCCGGTCAGCGTGACCATGTCCACCAGCGGATGCGCGACGAGCGCCTCCCCGGTCACCGGCCCGTCGCCCGGCACCAGGTTGAACACGCCCGCGGGCGCCCCCGCGGCCTGGACGATCTCGGCGAAGACGTAGGCGTCCAGCGGCGTCAGCTCGCTCGGCTTCAGCACGATCGTGCACCCGGCCACGAGCGCCGCGCCCACCTTGAGGGCGATCTGGTGCAACGGGAAGTTCCACGGGGTGATGGCGGCCACGACCCCGGCGGGCTCACGCACGACCAGGGCGCCGCCGATGACCTCCTCGGCGGCGTAGTCGCGCCCGGCCTTGACGATCTCGTCGAGGTCGGCCAGCGCGACGCCGAGCTGCGCCTGCCTGGCGAACGTGATGGGCGTGCCCATCTGGAGCGTGAGCAGCGCGGCCAGTTCCTCACGCCGTTCCTCGACTCCGGCCCTGATCCGCTCGACCAGCGCGACCCGCTCCGTCATCGGCACCTCGGACCAGGCCGGGAACGCCGCGGCGGCGGCCCGGACCGCGGCGTCGACGTCCTCGGCCGACGCGATCGGGACGCGCCCCACCACTTCGTCCGTGGCGGGGTCGACCACGTCGAGCGTGCCGGAGGTGCCGAGGGCGCCGCCGTGCGCGGCGGTCCACTCGCCACCGATCAGCAGGTCGTCGCGCTCGATCATGACTCCTCCAGCGGTGCGGGGCGCGGCACGCCCTCATGGATCAGATGCCAGGGGCCCGGGAACTCCTTGACGGGAGCGTCGACGAGCACCGGCTCACCGGCGGCCAGCGCCTCCTTCAGCACCGTCTCCAGCTCCTCGGGACCGGTCGCCCGGGCCGCGGCGACGCCGAAGGCGTCGGCGAGCTTGGCGTAGTCGGGGTTGACCAGGTCACTGGCGAAGTAGCGGGCGCCGAAACGGTTCTTCTGGATCCGCCGCACATTGCCGAAGAAGCCGTCGTTGAAGACCACCGTCACCGTGGCCAGGCCGTACTTCTTCGCCGTGGAGAGCTCCTGGAGCGTCCAGGAGAAGCCCCCGTCGCCGGTGATCGAGACGACGGGCCGGTCCGGGTCGGCCGCCTTCGCGCCGAGCGCGGTCGCGAAGCCGTACCCCAGCGTGCCCTGGTATCCCGGCGTCAGGAAGGTACGCGGCCGATAGACCGGGAAGCAGGCGCTGGCGGCGTAGCCGACCTGGGTCAGTTCGCTGACCAGGACGCCGTCGTCCGGCAGCGCGGCGCGGATCGCCCGCAGGTAGGCCCGTTGCGGGGCGATGTCGGCGTACTGCTCCTCCAGCCAGTCCCGCGCCGCGTCGAACTCCGCCGCGCGGGACTCACGGTCCACGCCACGCAGTTCCTCGGCCAGCGCGGCGAGCGCCAGCCGCGCGTCGCCGTGCACGGCGAGGTCGGGGGTCCGGGGCTCACCGAGGTCGGCGGCCTCGGCGTTGATCATCACCAGCCGGGCCCCGGCCGTGTTCACCTGGGTGCTGAACGCGGTCACGAAACGGGTGCCCAGGGCGAGCACGACGTCGGCGTCCTCGCGCAGCCGGCGGAACGCGAGCGCGTCGAAGGCGAGCGGGTGTCCGGCGGAGATCGCGCCGCGGCCGTTCTCGCTCATCACGACCGGCGCGTGCAGGATCTCCGCCAGCTCGCGCAGCTCCTCCGAGGCGTCGGCGGCGATCACGCCGCCACCCGCGTAGATCAACGGCCGCCGGGAGCCGCGCAGCAACTCGGCCACGGCGTCGATCAGCTTCCGGTCCGGGACAACGGGCGCGTGCGGAGCGGCGCCGGGGATCTGGACGTCGGCCCGCGCGGCGAGCACGTCGGGAGGGATCTCCAGGCCGACCGGGCGGGGCCTCCCCGAGCGCATCTCGGCGAAGGCGCGGTGGACCAGGCCGGGGATGTCCTCGGGGCGCTCCGCCAGGCCGCTCCACTTGGTGAGCGTGCGCAGGATGCCGCTCTGGTCGGGGATCTCGTGCAGCACGCCGAGTCCTCTGCCGATCGCCGCCGAGTCGATCTGCCCACAGATGTAGAGCAGCGGCGAGGAGCAGGCGTACCCGGTGGCGAGGCCGGCCAGGCCGTTCAGCATGCCCGGCCCCGGCACCACCATGGCGACGCCGGGCCGGCCGGTGGAGCGGGCGTAGCCGTCGGCCATGTAGGTGGCGGCCTGCTCGTTACGCACGCAGGTGAAGGCGATGTCGTCGCTCGCGTGGTAGAGGGCGTCCGCGGCATGGTCGAGCTGCACGCCGGGGATGCCGAATATCTGGCTGACGCCGTTGGCCGCCAGCGAACGGGCGAGAGCCTCGCCGCCCGTCATCTCCATGGGTCTCCTTAGGGAAGTTTCATCGGTCGAGGACCAGGCGCGGCGAGCGGCATCGGGAGACGCAGAGGAACATCGTGTCCCCGGCGGCGCGCTCGGCCTCGGTGAGCACCGAGTCGCGGTGCTCCACCTCGCCCTCGAGCACCCTGGTCTCGCAGGACCCGCACACACCTTCCAGGCAGGAGGTGGGGACCTCGACCCCCGCCTCCTCCAGTACGGACAGCACCGTGCGGTCGGCCGGAACCGTCAGGCTGAGGCCCGACCGTTTCAGCACCACCTCGAAGGCGCCCGGCTCGGCCGCCTCCGGGCGGAGCTTCGGCCTGAACCGCTCCACGTGCACATCCGGGACGCGTTCCTCCATGGCGGCGAGCAGCGGCTCGGGGCCGCAGCAGTAGACCGCCGCCCCCGGCGCCGCGGCCAGCGCCGCGTCCAGGTCCAGCGGGCCGTACTCGTCGTGCGGCCGCACCACGACGTGCTCGCCGTGCCGCGCCAGCTCGGGCAGGAACGCCATCGACGTCCGGGTACGCCCGCCGTACAGCA
The DNA here is from genome assembly GCF_040653595.1 of Sphaerisporangium sp. NPDC051011. Lineage (NCBI taxonomy): Bacteria > Bacillati > Actinomycetota > Actinomycetes > Streptosporangiales > Streptosporangiaceae > Sphaerisporangium > Sphaerisporangium sp. NPDC051011. The sequence continues at coordinate 439,758 of NZ_JBFAGG010000001.1, forward strand.
GACGCCACGGCACCCCCGCGGCGGCGGCGGCGCGGACCATCGGCAGCAGCGGAGTGACGCCGATGCCCCCGGCCACGAACAGGTAGCTCGCGGCCGGGAACAGCGGGAAGTTGTTGCGCGGACCGCCTACCCCGACCAGCGCGCCCGGGCGGAGCCGTTCGTGCACGAAGGCCGAGCCGCCCCGGCTGTCCTCTTCGCGCAGCACGGCGATGCGCCACAGGAAGGGGTCGGCCGGATCTCCGCAAAGGGAGTACTGCCGGGTCGGAACGCCCTCGGCGACGAGGTCGATGTGCGCTCCGGGGGCCCAGCGGGGCAGCGCGTCCCCTTCCGGGTCGGCCAGGCATACCGCCAGAACCCCGTCGGCCTCCCAGGTCATGGAGCGCACCCGCAGGGTGCTCGGCCGGCCCGTGCTCATTCGGCCCGTGCTCATTCCACCATGAAGGCGGCCGCGTCCAGCTGGATCAGCGCCTTCTGCTCATCGAACGCGACACCGACCGGGTCCTGCCCGGCGGCCACGGCGTCGATCTGCCGCTTGAGGAACCTGCGGAGCATGACGATGCCGCGGTCGGTGGTGCCCAGGTGCTCGGCCGCGTGGTCGGCGATGTCGCCCTGGCTCTTTTGCGCCTCGTAGTCGCCCGGCATGCGCTGGTGCTCCTCCTCGGTCAGTTCCGCCCAGGGGCGGCCGTCGAAGAGGGTGCGGATCCGGGCGATGGCCTCGGGGTCGCGGGTGCGGAAGACCGAGTAGATGCGGAAGGTGGTGTCGTCGATGGGCACCACCCAGCCGATGGAGTCGGCCGCGCCGAGCACTTCGAGGCGCGGGTTCGGCACGACGCGCAGGTTGGGGAAGACCACCTGGGTGCGGCGACGGTAGATCCGGCCGCCGTCCAGCTTCCGGTCCTGGATGCTGCGCACCCCGTGCTCGGTGACCTCCCACTCCACTTGGGGCAGGACGCCCATCTCCTTGACGAACTGCACGCCGGAGAACGAGCCGTGCAGGATGGGCGCGTGGAACGGGTCCATCACGTTCTCCCAGTGCTGCAGCCAGTTGAAGTCGACGATCACCGGGCCGCCGGACCCGACGCTCCTGTCGTCGGCGACCAGTTCCTCCCCCTCCGTCAGATCCTCGAAGATCGAGAACCGGGGGAAGACCGGCATGCGGTCCGGCGGGCCCATGTAGGCCCAGATCAACCCGGCCCACTCGTGCAGCGGGTACCACGGCTGGCGGATGCGGTCGCGGTGCCGTCCGCCGTCAGGCTCGCAGGGCTGGTCCAGGCAGGCGCCGTCCGCGCCGAACAGCCACCCGTGGTAGCAGCAGCGGATGCCGTCGTCCTCGACCCTGCCGTAGTACAGCGAGGTGCCGCGATGCGCGCAGTTGGGGTGCAGCAGCCCGGGCACGCCCTTGCGGGTGCGGAACAAGATGAGGTCCTCACCGAGGATCCTGATCGGCCGCGGCGTCGTGGTGGCGTCGCCCGCCGTCCCGACCGGCTGCCAGTAACGGCGCAGCAACTCTCCGGCGGGGGTGCCGGCGCCGACGAGCGTCAACTCGGGGTTGTGCGAGGCGGCGCGCCGGCCGTACGCGGTTCCCGTGAGCACGCGGTCTCCTTTCTGCCTCTCGGCAGGGCTTGCATGAAGTGGTGAACGAGGTGCGTGGCGAGCGGTCTCCGGCGGGGGTGCCGGGACCGGCAGGCGTCAGCTTGGGGTCGCGGCGCGCAGTTCAGAGCGTGAACTCGACATTGGCCTGGCCGGTGCCGGTGCTGCCGAAGAACCGGCCGAGCAGCTCGCCCCGGCCGCGGTAGGCATCCCAGCCGAGCGCGCCGAAGAGCATCGCCGTGTCCCCCATGCCGGCCTCACCGTGGCAGCGCTTGGCGTACTCGGGCAGCATCGCGATGAACTCGGCCATGCGGCCCGCCTGCCACAGCTCCAGCACCCTCATGTCGACCTGACGGTTGAACTCGTTGGTGTGCTCGTTGAGCTTGGTCTCCGAAATCGCGTTCGGCGGGAACTCGTGCGAGAGCGAGCCGCTGGCGAGCAGCGCCACATCTCGGTCGCTCGCGTCCACGGCCCGGCGCAGGGCCTCGCCGACCAGGCGCTGCTCCTCGATCGAGGCATAGATGTTCACGCCCACCGACAGCACCCGCAGATCACCGTCCGGGTTCATCAGGTGCATCGGCACGAGCGTGCCGTACTCGAAACCGAGGTCGGGCACGTCGTGCGCGTGGGCCTTCATCCCGGCGGCGCGAATCTCGTCGACGACCAGCCGGGCCAGCTCGGGGTCGCCTCGGTAGTCGTAGCGGAGGCCCGAGATGAAGTGCGGGAGTTCGTGGGACGCGTAGCTCCCCGTCACACGTTCCCGCGCGTTCAGGTGGAATCCGGCGTTGTTCTGCCAGTGCACGTCCAGCACGATGAAGGTGTCCGCACCGCGCTCGCGTGCCCGGCGACCGAGTTCGACCAGGCCGTCCACGGCGTTCTGCCGGATGCCCTCGTGTTTGGTGCCGGTCTGCAGCGACAGCCAGATCGACGGCACATGCGTGATCTTCGCGGCGAGGACGACCGAGCCCATCGCACACCTCCTCCAAAAACCAAGCCGACAGAAACCATTCATATGGTTATTACAGTTCAGGGAGAGTGTCAACCATTAGTATGGTTTCTATGGATCGAGGACGTGTGGACAGGCACACAGCCGCGCGGCGAACGATCTACAGTTGACAGATCGCCGTCCACGGGAGAAGCCGGCATGTACGATGCAGACACGGTCACCCAGGTGACCTTCGATCGCAGCGACGCACGGTCGTCGATCGCCGAGACGCTGGTCGAGCGCCTCGAAGACACGATTCGCCGCAGCAACCTCGCGCCGGGCCACCGCCTCGGCACCAAGGACGAGCTCCGTCAGCAGTTCGGAGTCGCCCCCGCGACACTGGCCGAGGCGATCCGCGTACTGCGGCTGCGCGGCGTGCTGGACGTGCGCCCGGGGCCGGGCGGCGGCATCTTCGTCGCGGAGCAGTCGCCGCTGGTCCGGCTCGGCCACGACATGCTCCAACTCGGCGCGGACGGCGCGTCGGTCAAGCACTGCCTGGCCGTCGTGGACGTGCTCGACCAGGAGGTGGCACTCGACGCGGCCGCCCACCGCACCGAGCAGGACATCGACGAGCTGGCCGAGATGATCGAGCACCTGCGGCGGTCCTGGCCGGACGCGGCCGAAGCCCAGCGCTGCAATTGGGACCTGCACCGCCGGCTCGCCCTGATCTCCCCCAACGTCCTGCTGCGGACCATGTACACCCGGCTGGTCGACTACATCAGCGGAGACCTGTCCTCGGCCATAACCGCGGAGGACTTCCGCAAGGGCTCGGCCGACCGGCTCCAGGTGCACGTCGATCTGGTCGAAGCGGTCATCCGGGGCGACCAGCGCGGCGCCGAGGCCATGGCCCTGCGCCACCGCGGGCTGACGCGCGACGACCGCTGACCTCCGCGACCTGGAAGGGGCCGGCGCCGGTGGGCGCCGGCCCCTTCCTCGTCTTGCAGATCAAGGAGAATCATTATATAGATTTATGTGATTCTTTCTGTCATCAGAGGAGTGAGATGACCGTCAAGCACCGCGCCCCCATCGACGGGTTGGTCGCCTACAAGCCGGGCCGGGCTCCGGTGGCAGGCCGTCCCAAGGTCAAGCTCTCGTCGAACGAGATGCCGTTCGGGCCGTTGCCGGCCGTGCTGGACGCGATCTCACGGGCCGCCACCACGTTGAACCGCTACCCCGACTTCCACCGGCTGGAGCTGACCGAGGCACTGGCGAGCCGGCATGGCGTGGATCCGTCGCAGGTGGTCGTGGACAACGGCTCCGGCGCGCTGCTGCAGGTCCTGGCCTCGGTCATCGCCGGCCCGGGCGACGAGATCATCTACGCGTGGCGGGCCTTCGAGAGCTACCCGATCGTGACCGCGGTCTCGGGGGCGACCGCGGTCACCGTCCCGCTGGACGGCCGGTACGCCCACGACCTGGCCGCGATGGCGGCGGCGGTCACCGACCGAACCCGGATGGTGATCGTGTGCAACCCGAACAACCCGACCGGCACCGTGGTGTCCCGCGCCGAACTGGGCCGGTTGCTCGACGCGCTGCCCGACGACGTGCTGCTCGTGCTGGACGAGGCCTATCAGGACTTCGTCACCGACCTCCGCTCGCCGCGCGGCCTCGACCTCGTCGGCGAGCGGCCCAACGTCGCCGTGCTGCGCACGTTCTCCAAGGCGTACGGCCTGGCCGGGCTACGGGTGGGATACTGCGTGACCCGGCCGGAGACGGCCGAGCTGATCAGGAAAGCGATCGTCGGGTTCTCGGTCTCCACCCTGGCCCAGGCCGGCGCCCTCGCCGCGCTGACCCCCGAGGCCGGCGTCGAGCTCAAAGAGCGCATCGCGCACGTCGTCGAGGAGCGCACCCGCGTGACCGACGAACTGATCCACCTGGGCGTGCCCGTCGTGCCCAGCCAGGCCAACTTCGTGTTCATGCCGATGCCCGACGGCCCCGCCATGGCCGCCGCGTTCGAGGAGCGCGGGGTGATCCTCCGGGCGTACGCCACGGACGGGCTGCGCGTCACCATCGGCACGGCCGAGGAGAACGACCGCTTCCTCACCCTCGCCGCCGAACTGCTGCGGCGGCCCTGACCCTGTCGGCGCCGGCGCAGGCGCGGTCCACCGCGTGTCGCCGGCGCCGAGGGCGGACGGCAGGCGGCGTCGATACGCCGGCCTCGCGGCGTGAACCACGCCGAGGCGCTCAGCCCCGAGCCGCGACGTGTCGCAGCGCGAGCGCGGCGAGCGCCACGGCCTGGTCGGCGAGCACGCCATCGTCGAAGACCGCACGAGGCGAGTGATTCATCTCGGCCCGCGCCGGGTCGATGTGCGAGGGCGTCGCCCCCAGGAACACGAAGGCTCCGGGCACTTCGTCGAGCACGAACGAGAAGTCCTCCGAGGCCATCACGGGCGCATCGAGCAGACGCACGCGGTCGGCCCCGAAGGTCTCGCCCAGCGTGCGCATGGCGATTTCGGCACGCTCCGCGTCGTTGACGGTGACGGGATAGACGATCTCGTACTCCGTCTCGGCGCGGCAGCCGTGTGCCTCCGCGATACGCGTCGCGAGCGCGGGCAACTCCGTGGCCAGGCGTTCGGACGACGCCTTCGACATGGTGCGCACCGTCGCGCCGAGCTCGGCATGCTCCGGGATCACGTTCAGCACGTCGCTCGCCGCGAGCTTCGTCACCGAGATGACGACCGGATCGAACACGGAGACGCGACGGGTGACGTACGACTGAAGCGCGAGCACGATCTCCGCGAGCACCGGTACCGGATCCACGGCCTCGTGAGGGCGCGAACCGTGTCCGCCGCGTCCGACGACCCGCACGCGCAGCACGTTCGCACCGCCCATGAGCGGACCGGGACGCGTGGAGAACGTGCCGGGCACACCAGGAAGGACGTGGATACCGTAGGCCGCCTCGACGCGCTGCCCGGCCGCCTCGAGTACACCCTCGTCGATCATCAGGGGCGCGCCCCCACCGGCTTCTTCTCCGGGCTGGAACATGAAGACGACGGAACCGCGGATCTCGGATCGCCGAGCCGCGAGCAGCCGCGCCGCACCGACGAGGCCGGCCACGTGCAGGTCGTGACCGCAGGCGTGCATCGCACCGTTCCGCGACGCGAACTCCAGTCCGGTCTCCTCGCGGATCGCCAGCGCGTCCATGTCGGCCCGCAGCAGCACCGAGGGACCGGGGTGCTCTCCGCGGAGGACGGCGGTCACGGAACCGAGTCGCGCGCCCGTGCGGATCTCAAGCTCGAGCGGCTCGAGTGCCTCGATGATCGCCGCCTGGGTGCGCGGCAGTTCGAAGCCCACCTCGGGTTCGCGATGCAGACGGCGTCGAAGTGCGACGAGGCCTTCGGCGAGTCCGGCGGCGTCCTCGCGCAGCGACTCCGGCGTCGACACGGTCATCGCTCGCCCCACCGATCCGCCACGATCGGCGCGCCGTTCTCAACTCGGTAGACCTCGCGGCCGAGGATGTGCACGCGCTCGACGGTCGAGCCGAGTTCGAGCGGGTCTCCGCTCCACACGACGACGTCGCCATCGCGGCCGGGCTCGAGGACGCCGACCCGATCGTCGAGTCCGGCGATCTCGGCCGCGGCCGAGCTGATCGCCGCGATCGCCTCGTTCCAGCTCAGTCCGGCCCTTCGGGCGACGGCCGCCTGGAGGACGAGAGCATCGATCGGCACCACCGGGTGGTCGGTGCAGATGGCGGTGCGGACGCCGGCGCGCGTCAGCGCGACGAGGTTGCCCACGGACGCCTCTCGGGTCTCGACCTTGCCTCGGGTGCTGAGCACCGGACCGAAGATGACGGGCACGTCGCGTTCGGCCAGCTCGGCGGCGAGCCGGTGGGCCTCGGTGCCGTGGTTGAGCACGAGCCGAAGCTTGAACTCGTCGGCGATCCGCAGCGCGGTCGCGATGTCGTCGTGGCGGTGCGCGTGCTGGTCCCACACGAGGTCGGCCGCCAGCGCGGCGGCGAGCGCCTCCTTGCCGAGGTCACGTGCGAAGAACTCGCCCTTCTCCTGGGCGTCCGCCCGCCGGGCGGCGTACTCGCCCGCCGCGACGAGCGCCTGCCGGATGACGAGCGCGACGCCGAGGCGCGTGCGCGGCAGCAGGCCGCGCTCGCCCCAGGCGTTCTTGGGGTTCTCGCCCAGAGCCGACTTCACCCCGACCGGGTGCTTCACGACCTGCTCGTCGACGGTCCGGCCGCCCCAGGTCTTCATCGCCACGCTCGTCCCGCCGATCGGGTTGCCCGATCCGGGCTTCACGACAACGGTCGTGACTCCGCCCGCGAGCGCGTCCCGGAAGGCGCGGTCCTCGATGTTGATGGCGTCGATGGCACGCACGGCGGACATGTCAGGCGCGCTGACCTCGCTGGCGTCCGCACCCGCGGGCCCCTCGCCGTCCTCGTGGGCGCCGATGTGGGTGTGCGTGTCGACGAACCCGGGGAGCACCCAGCGCCCGTCCGCCTCGACGACGGGGACGCCCTTGGGGACGACCGGATCGTCGTCGACGCGGTCGATGATGCCGTTTCGCACCAGGACCGTGCCGCGGTCGATGATGCGACCGGCGCCGGTCACCACGCGTCCACCGGCGAATGCGACCTCCGCCACGTTCACTTCCCTTCCCTGCCCTCGCGGAGGAAGGCCCTGAGGTCGGCCGACAGGGCGGCCGAGCTGTGGGGATCGGTGTACATCATGTGCCCGGCCGGGTAGCGCCCCTCGCGCAGACGCGCGGCCGGCAGTCCATACTGCGAGCGCAGGTGCTCGAGCGAGCCGACGGTCGTCAGGGTGTCGAAGTATCCGGTGCCGAAGAACAGGCGCGCGTCGGCGTTGGCGCGGAGCAGCGCCGCCAGGTGCGCCGGGTAGTCGAACACCGCGAAGGGCGAGGGCATCGCGCTGCCGCCGAACCGTGCGACGGCGGCGTTCTCGAGGTAGTTCCAGCGTTCATGTGCGGCGACGGCGACGCGGTACCGGAGCTCGCGGGGGATCCCCAGGTGCTCGGTGAACAATCGCCGTGCGGCGGCGTAGAAGACGGGATCGAGTCGTACGGACGCGGCGTCGACATGCGGCTCGCCCGCACCGGCCGGCGCGGGCAAGGTGTAGCGCGCGTCGGTCAGCCCGAGCACGAGCCCTCGGTCGGCCAGGAGCAGCGTACGGAACTCCTCCTTGTCGACGCGGAGGCGGCGCGCCCGGAGTTCCGCGGCGCCGAGTCCGGTGAAGCCCACCAGCCGCTCGACGACGGGGTCGGGCATCTCGTCGGTGAGCAGCGCCACCGCGTACTCGCCGACGGCGAACGCATGCGCCTGGCGCACCACCTCATCCAGGGTGAGCGCGCCGTGGGCGCTCTTCCCGTGGTACCAGGCGGTGGCGGCGAGCAGCGGGAGGGCGGCGATGAACCCGATCGGGTTGCCGGGGCGTTGCGTGGTCTCCTGCGCGTTCACGCACTGGCCGAGCATGGCGATGCCGGAGACCGCGACCGGCTCGTCGGCGGTGAGAAGGGCTGTCGCGGTGAGTGCGGCGCGGGTCGTACCGTAGCTCTCGCCAAGCAGGTAGACGGGTGATTCGAGCCGGTTGTGGCGCTCCAGCCACAACCGCACGATCTGCGCGGTGATCGCGGCGTCGCGGTCGACGCTCGAGATCGCGGCGGGTTCGACGCCGTCGGCGAGCCGGCCGAAGCCGGTGTCGATCGGGTCGATGAACACCAGGTCGGCGGTGTCGATGAGGGCGTCGGGGCTCGGTGCCAGCGTGTCTCGCACGATGGGTGCGGCGTCGAGTTCGCGAGGAGCCGCGGCGCGCCAGGGGCCGAGCCCACCAAGGTGGAGCCACACGGAGGAACAGCCCGGCCCACCGTTGAAGAGGAAGAGCACCGGGCGCTCCGCCTCTGCCCTGTCCCGTTCTGTGCTGTCCCGTTCTGCGCTGTCCCGGACGTATGCGAATGTCCACACGTCGCCGAGTGTGCGCCCACACTCGTCGGCGATCGAGATGCGACACGCCTCCGCCGTGAAGTCAACCGAGGTGTCACGAATCACCGCAGAGTGCCGACTCGTGTAGTGCTGGGGCATGTCGTGATCCTCGCGAAGCCATTACGTAAATGGTTATAATCAATTAAGATCATATGAAACCAGAGTTACAGGTGTCAATAGCACCCAGGACGCGGAGGCGAGGGCCCGCGGACCACCGAGCCGCGCCTTCGCGCGAACGGGCCGAGCGGCCGGTCGAGCGGCCGGTCGTCACCACGGCCGATTCTGCGCGACAGAGCCTTCCGCTAGGCTATTCACCATAATCGTATACATTGATTGGAGCGGGATGACCGAACTCGAAACCGCGGTCGACGCGGAGGAACGCGTCGAGACCCGGCACACGATCCGATTCGGCGAGCGCACGCTTGAGTACACCGCGGCCGCGGGAACCGTCGTCGTCCGCGACGACGACGGGCCCCCGATGACGAGCATGTTCTACGTCGCGTACTCCGCTCTCCGCGAGGAAGGCGCCGCGAGGCGACCGATCACCTTCCTCTTCAACGGTGGACCCGGCTCGGCGAGCCTCTGGCTCAACATCGGCGGGTTCGGGCCGAAGCGCACACCGACCGCGACCCCGGCGGCGACCCCGCCCGCGCCGTACACCGTCGGCGACAACCCGCACAGCCTGCTCGAGCACAGCGATCTCGTCTTCCTCGACGCTCCCGGCACCGGCTATTCGCGCCTGCTCGGCGACACGCCGGCCGCGGAGGTCTGGGGCGTCGACCAGGACGTCGACGCGTTCGCCCGCGCGATCACCCGCTACCTCACCCTCACGAACAACTGGAACGCGCCCCGGTTCCTCTTCGGCGAGTCGTACGGCACGACCCGGGCGGCCGCGCTCGTGCATCGGCTGCAGAACCAGGGGCTCGATTTCAACGGCGTCGTGCTGCTCTCGACCATGCTCAACTGGGCGGAGAACCACCTCGGTCTCGACCAGGAGCACATCAATCTCTTTCCCTCGCTCGCCGCGACCGCTTGGTACCACGGCCGGTCTCGCATCGGCGCGACGAGCATCCAGCAGGTGCTGGATCAGGCGCGCGAGTTCGCACAGGTCGAATACGCGACCGCGCTCCAACTCGGCGACCGGCTCCCCGCCGATCGCGAGCAGGCGGTCGCCGAGCGGTTCGGCGCGTTCACCGGACTCGACGCCGACCTCGTGCGCCGGCGTCGGTTCCGCATCGGCATGGAGCCGTTCCGCTACGCCCTCCTCGCCGACCAGGGCCAGGTCGTCGGCCGCTTCGACACTCGCTTCGTCGCCGATCACCAGTACGTGGTCGGCACCGGCTCGCACGATCCCGCGACCGACGACGCGGCGACCGCCGGCGTCAACAGCGCACACCTCTCGGCGTTCCGGGAGCACATCGCGAGCGATCTCGGCTACACGAGCGACCTGCACTACCGTCACCTGTACAACATGGTGATCTCGCGCGCATGGGACTGGCACCACAAGGCCCCCGGCATCGACGAACCGATGCCGGTGCCCGTCGTGAGCCTCGACCTCTCGGCGGCCATGCGCCGCAACCCGAACCTGCGGGTCGCGGTGATGGGCGGCATCTACGACCTCGCGACTCCGTTCTTCGGCGCCGAAGTCGACATCGCCAAGCTGTATCTCGCCCCGCATCTGCGCGAGAACATCGAGTTCCGCTTCTACGAATCGGGCCACATGACGTTCGTCGACGAGGCCGTCGTAGCGAAGATGAAGGCCGACCTCACGGCCTTCTATGCCCGATCGACCGACCATAGGCCGGTCGATCCCTCCTGACGACCTGGCGCGTGAGGGAGAGCGAGCCGCGCGGGCACGAACACCGCACGGCTCGCGACGTCCTCACGGTGGGCCGAGGTGGCGGATCGCCAGCGAGGCCAGCGCGACGGCCTGGTCGGCGAGTACGGCGTCGTCGAAGACGACGTGCGGCGAATGGTTCGGCGAGGCCGTCTCATGATCGATGTCGCGGGGCGTCGCGCGGAGGAAGACGAAGACCCCGGGCACGTGGCGGAGGACGTAGCTGAAATCCTCGGATCCCATGACGGGGGCGGGTGAGACGCGGACGCGTTCGTCGCCGAAGGTCGCCGACAGCGTGGCCAGCGCGTCGGTCGCGAGGGCGGGATCGTTGACCGTCGGGGGGCACACCACGCGGACCTCGACGTCGGTGTCACACCCGTGGGCGGCGGCGACGCCCCTGACCAGGCCCGGAAGCTCGGCCTGCAGCCGGTCGAGCACATCCGCGGACAGCATGCGGATCGTCGCGCCGAGCCTGGCCTCGTCGGTGATGATGTTGCGGGCCGCTCCGCCCGCGTGCAGTTGCGTCGTGGTGAGCACCACAGGGTCGAAGACGTCGAACCGGCGCGTCACGAACGTCTGGAGCGCCTGGACGAGCTCGGCGGCGGCGGGCACGGGATCGATCGTGAGGTGCGGGGCGGACGCGTGGCCGCCTCGACCCCGGACGACGACATCCAGCTCGGCGCATCCGGCCATGAGCGGTCCGGGACGCGTCGAGAAGACGCCGAACTCGCCCGGCACCACGTGGATGCCATAGGCCGCCACGGGGCGCGCTCCCGCCGCGTCGAGCACCCCCTCCGCGATCATGCGGGCAGCGCCGTCTCCGAGTTCCTCACCGGGCTGGAACATGAACACGACGTCACCGGCGAGCGTTTCCCGCCGCCCGTGCAGGAGCCTCGCGGCGCCGACGAGCCCGGCCACGTGCAGGTCGTGTCCGCACGCGTGCATCGCGTCTCCACGCGCGCGGTACGGCAGGTCGACCTCCTCGCGCATGGGCAACGCGTCCATGTCGGCGCGCAGCAGCACGACCGGCCCGGGACGGCCGCCCCGTAGCACCGCCACGACCGAATCCAGTCCCTTGCCGAGCGTGACCTCGAGGTCGAGGTCTGCCAGCGCGGTGATGACCCGCCGCTGGGTCCTCGGCAGGCTCAGACCGAGCTCGGGGTCGGCATGGATCTCGCGGCGCAGGCGGATGAGCTCGGGCAGCATCAGACGGGCGTCCTCGCGCATCAACGGACACCGTCCGCATCGGCGAGTCGCAGCAGGTGATCGGTGCCCGCGTTCTCGATACGCGGGATCGCCGATACGAGCGCCTGGGTGTACGGCTGCCGCGGATTCGCGACGATCGCCTCCGCGTCACCGTGCTCGACCACACGTCCGCCGCTCATCACCGCGGTGGTATCGGCGATGTAGCGGACGGCGGCGAGGTTGTGGGTGATGAAGATCATCGAAAGTTCGAGCTCCCGCTGCAGGTCGCGGATGAGGTTGAGCACCGCGCCCTGGACCGAGGCGTCGAGCGCAGAAGTGATCTCGTCGGCGACGATGAGTCGCGGACGCACGGCGATGCACCGCGCGATGGCCACGCGCTGCCGCATCCCGCCCGATATCTGCGACGGGTACTGGTCGGCGACCGCTGGCTTCAGGCGCACGAGATCGAGCAGTTCGCGAACGGACGCGGCCCGCTGTCTCGCGTCGAGGTCACCGTGCGTGGTCAGGGCCTCCTCGATGGTCTCGCCGGCCGTCATGCGCGGATTCAGCGACGAGTAGGGGTCCTGGAAGATCATCTGCACGTCCCGTGCCCGGCGGCGACGGTCAACGCCGCGCGTACGCAGCAGGTCGTCGCCGTCGAGCGTGATGCGCCCGGAAGTCGCCCGCTGCAGCCCGGCGACCGTGCGCGCGACGGTGGACTTGCCCGACCCCGATTCACCGACCAGACCCACGATCGTGCCGTGCGGTACGGTCAGTGAAATCCCATCGACGGCGTTGAAGGCTCGGTGACGGTGACCGAAGGTCACGACCAAGTCCTCGATGACGAGCTCGGCCATCAGGCTCCTACCTCCTCGCGCCCAGGTGCTGTGACAGGTGCGGTGTCGGCTTCGACCGCGTCCTGCGGATGCCGGCACGCGACCCGGCCTCCGTGGCGGTGCGGAGCCAGGACGGGGGTCTCGGTCCGGCAGAGGTCGGTCGCGAACGCGCAGCGGGCGGCGAAGGCGCACCCCGTCATGGGACGCGACAGGTCCGGCGGCTCGCCGGGGATCGTCACCAGCGACTTGGTACGGTCGGTGTCGAGATCCGGAAGCGATGCCGCGAGCGCCCTGGTGTAGGGATGCGCGAGCCGCTCGGGGGTCGCCAGGAGGGCGACGTCGACGTCCTCCACGATACGGCCGGCGTACATCACGAGGATTCGCCGGCAGAGCTCGGCCAGGACGGCGACGTCGTGCGACACGACGATGGCGGCCGCGCCGGACTCGGCGCACTCGCGACGCAGGAGCGCCAGTACACGCCGTTGGACGGTCACGTCGAGCGCCGTGGTGGGTTCGTCGGCGATGATGAGCGACGGCGAGCCGATCTGCGACATCGCGATGAGCGCACGCTGGCGCATCCCTCCTGAGAACTCGTGGGGGAACTGCTGAGCGCGGCGCGCGGCATCGGGGATCTGCACGTCGTCGAGTGCTCGGACCGCCATCTCGTGCGCCTTCTTACGGCCGGCGCCGCCATGGACGCGCGGGATCTCGGCGAGCTGGGTACCGACGCGCAGGGCGGGATTGAGCGCCGTGAGGGAGTCCTGGAACACCACGCCGACGCGGGTCCCGAGCACCTTGCCCCTCTCCGCGGGCGTGAGGCCGGTCAGGTCCTCGCCGTCGAAACGGAGCCGTCGGGCGGTCACGGCCGCACCGGCCGGGGCGAGCTGCGCGACCGACATCATGGTGACGCTCTTGCCGCTGCCGGACTCGCCGACCACGCCCACGATCTCACCTGGGAAGACGCGGAAGGAAACATCCTGGACGGGGCGGATCCAGCCGTCCGGTCCGGGAAAGGACACCGAGAGTCCGTCGACCTCGATGAGCGGGACGGTCGTCTCCGCGCGCTCGGTCGCGGTCGTGGACGGCGTCTGCGCCGGGCGCTCGGCGACCGGTGCCGGACCAAGCCGGCGAGGCGACAGCGCCTTCCTGTGCTCGCGGTCGCGGAGCTGCGCGGCGAGCGACTCACCGAGCATGCTGAACGCGAGGCCGGCGAACACGACGGCCACACCCGGGCCGATGGCGGCGACGGGCGAGCTGTACACCTGACCGAATCCCTCGCTGAGCTGGCGGCCCCAGTCGAAGTCCGGTGGCTGCACGCCGACGCCGAGGAAGCTCAGGCTGGACAGCGCGAGCAGGCCACCTCCGATCGAGGTGGTCACGTTGACGATGACGGGCTCGGCGATGTTCGGAAGCACGTACCGCGTGAACTGGCGCCCCCGGGAGACGCCGAGCATACGCGCGGCGGCAAGGAACTCGGAGCCGCCGACCCGCGAGGAGAGCGTCTGCGCGAGGCGCGCGAACGACGGTGTCATCGTGAGTGCGAGGGCGACCACCGCGGTCGTGGCCCCCGGCCCGAGGAGGATCACCGTGAGCATGGCGACGAGGAGCACGGGGAACGCCAGCCATGTACTGACGACGCTCGCGAACCAACGCTGGGCGCGAGCGCCGAGCACCGCGGGCAGGGCCCCGAGCACCAGGCCGGCGCACACGCCCATGAGTGTCGCCGCGACGGCCATCACCAGCGAAAGCCGCGTGGCCACGAGTGTGCGCAGGAGGATGTCGCGACCGAGCTTGTCGGTGCCGAGCAGGTGCTCAGCGGACGAGGGCAGCGCGATGGCGTCGGGATGGGCCGCCACGGCGTCCTCGCCCCACAGGACCGGAGCCAAAACGGCAAGCAGGACGAGCACTCCGAGCATGCACGTGGCGATGATCGCCATCGGCTGTCGCAACAGTCCGGAACGGCGGGTCGTCATGAGGTCTCCAGGAGCGAGGTGCGCCGGTCGAGCAGGGAGAGCACGACGTCGATGAGCAGGTTGACGACGAGGATGATCGCGGCGTACACGAGCGCGAGGCCCTGGACGATGCCGTAGTCTTTCGTGGTGATGGCTCCGACGAAGGCCATTCCGAGCCCCGGCCAGTTGAACACCTGCTCGACGAGCACGCTGCCCGCGATCATCGCCGCGAGCAGCGTCCCGCCGATCGTGAGCGTCGCGGTGAGCATGTTCGGCAGGGCGTGCCGGAAGTAGACCATCCAGGCGGGAAGTCGCTTCGAGCGCGCCGTGCGCACGTAGTCGTCCTTGAGCGTGTTGAGAGCCTCGATACGGGCGATACGCGAGATGGACGCGGCCGCTGAGACGGACAGGGTGATCACGGGCAGTACGTACGACGCCGGGCCTGTGCGCCCGGCGACGGGGAACGCGTGCAGCGTGATGGCGAAGACGATGACCAGGACCACGCCCAGGAGGTATTCGGGGATGGCCGCGATGAACGCCGTGACCCCCGTGAAGACCGCCTCGGCGCCGCGACGGCCGTTGCCCTGGGTGATGATCGCGATGGCGAGGCCCACGGGGACGGCGACGAGCAGCACGACGAGGAAGGCGACGCCGGCGAGCTCGAGCGTCGCGGGCAGCCGGTGCGAGACGAGCTCGGTGACGGAGCGGCCGGTGATGATCGAGGCACCGAGATCGCCGCGGAACAGACCCACGAGGTAGTCGAAGTACTGCAGGATGAGGGGATCGTTCAGGCCGAGCTGCTCCCGTCGGGCCTGCACCACGCTCGCGTCGGCGGTCGCGCCGAGCGCGGAACGGACGGGGTCGCCTCCCGCCATCCGCAGCACGATGAACGCGACGGTGATGATCACCCACATGGCGACGAGCATTCGCCCCGTGCGGCGCAGAAGGAAGCCGAGCCACCGGTTGCCGCCGGGGCGGCGACCGGTCGCGGATGTCGAGCGCGTCATCGGGCTACTTCGATACGCGCAGGCTGGTGGGCACTACGAGTGTATTCGAGTTCAGGTTGAACTTGACGCCGTTGCCGTAGGCGGTCTCGGTCGACTCGTACAGCGGCAGCACTTCGAGGTCCTTGACCAGCGAGCGCTGCGCGGCCTCCCAGCTGCCGCAGCTCTGCTCGCCGGCGTGGCCCTGGGCCGTGGCTGCCAGATCGAAGAACTCCTTGTTGGTGTTGTAGGTCCAGTTGCCGCCCTTCGGGGGGAAGTCACCCGAGAGGATGCCCTGCCACGTACTCGGCAGGGTCGTCGAGATGGGAGCCCACAGCAAGTCCCAGTCGCCCCCCTGGAAGATGACGTCGGTGTACGACGGCGACGGCGTCGGGGCCGCTTTCACCCCGATCTCGGCGAGCTGCTGCTGGATGAGTTCGATACCCGAGACAGCCGACTTGTCGGAGTTCGCGGGATAGAGCAGCACGAGCGACAGCGGGGTGCCGTCCTTCGCCCGGGTGCCGTTCGCGCCCTTCACCCAGCCGGCCTTGTCGAGCGCGGCCGCCGCGGCATCCCGATCGAACGCCGTGAGCGCCGGAGTGATGTCGGTCGCCTTGCAGACGTTGCTGTACGACGTCGTGAGGCTCTTCATCGGCGTGCCGCGACCGCCCGTGCTCACCTTGCCGACCGCGTCGCGGTCGATGGCACCGGCGAGCGCCTGGCGTACGGCGAGGTCGTGGGTCGCGCGCCCCTTGGCCTGGTTGAAGAACACCAGGCCCGGGCGAGCCGGCACGTCGATCTTGTTGAGGCCGAGCGAGTCGAGACGCGCGCGGTCGTCGCCGGCGACGAGCCCGAGGTTCACCTCGCCCGACTGGAGCATGTTGGCGATCGTCGACTCACTCTCGACGACCTGAACGGTCACGGTGGCAGGCAGGCCCTGCGTCTTGGCGGTCACTCCACCGGCTCCCCATGCGTACTCGGGGCGAAGCTTGAGCGTGTAGCTCTGGCCGGGCGACGACCCGGCGAGCTTGTACGGGCCGGTGCCGAGCCACTCGGCGTCGAGTCGCTTCGGGTCGGCCGAGCCTGCGCGGCAGACGATCGGCATGAGGCCGACCGTGGCGAGCAGGAAGCTCTGCGGGGTATCACTGTGGAACGTGACGGTGCGGCTCGCGTCATCGGCGTCGATCTTGAGTCCGGTGGCCGGGAAGTACACGCCACGGAACGGGGATCCGGTCTCCTTGCGGCCGGCATATTCGAAGCTCGCCTTGACGTCGCTCGCGGCCAACGGGGATCCGTCGGCGCAGACGATGCCGTTCTTGAGGGTGAAGCTCAGCTCGGTGGTCGACTCCTCCCACTTCTCGGCGAGCAGTCCCTGGGGGTCGGCACCGGCAACGAAGGACACGAGAGACTCGTAGCCGAACGCGGCGAGGTTCTGAGACGCCACGGTCGCATTCTTGATGGGGTTGAGCTGGCCCGGGTCGCCGGCGAGCGCGTATGTGACGCTGTCCGACGCCGCGTCGCCATTGCCCGTCGCGGTGCAGCCGGTCAGCGCGAGCGTGGTCGCACTCACGACACCGAGGAGGGTAACAGTGCTTCGTTTCATGGTGGTCCTTCAACACGGACGCGGAGCGCGCGCCCGGCACTAAATGAATGTTATGAATTATGTAGATACCGAGGTTTCGCTGGTGTAACGATTCGCGACACGAACCTCACGCACGCGAGGCCGCCCATCACCGGCTTGTCCTCGATGCACTGCTCGAAGCCGCGGCCCTCTCTCCCGTACGGCCGAGCCCCGACCGCCCAGAGCCGCCGTACGGGGCGCCGACGTCGCGCCGGTCCGATCCGGGATCCTCACGCGGCACTCCGAGGTGCTCGCCGACGGCACGGGAGCCGATCCGTCCGGCGATGAGGAGCTTGGTCGAGTTCGCCGGGCACCCGGCCGGGAGGCGACATCGAGCCGGACCCCGGGGATGCCGAAGACGCGGGAGACCACATGGGCGATTGGTGCATCCGCGATGCAGATCATCACCGGCCTGTTCCCTCATCGGACCCCTCCCGCTAATGGCGGAACACTGTATTCGTTACAATGATTTATGGCAACCATGGACGAACTGCGTGATCGTGACGCGCCGGTCCGCCGCATCGCTCGCGTCGCGGGGTCGCCGCCCTGGAGCACACCCCAGGTGCGCATCGCGGCCTTCCACCAGGCTCCATGCCGGCGGCCGGGTCGGCGGGGAACCGCTCGACGGCAAGCGGGTCAACGGCAAGGTCACCGACATCGGCCGTACCGCGCGAATCGATAGCGGTCCGCGAACAAGACACCCCAGGTCGAGATCACCGTCGGGTTCGACGACTCCGTCGAGGGCGTGGACAAGGTGCCCGAGAACCTCGACGCAGCGGCCTCAGCGGCTCCGGGGTCGCGCCTCGCTCCCCCCAGACCGCCGTGCCGCCTCCCGTGATGACCGGCATGCCACGCGATGGGCTTTGTGTAGCGATATCAACTTTTTCCGCGTTTTGGTCGTATATTTCCTCGGAACCGGCAAGGGGTTCTGTGGGAGTGATTACGGTGCACCTGGTCACGAGGGGCGGTGATCAGAGTGAGCAGGTGGCACCGCTGCTCGATCCGGGGCCGCTTGACTGTGCTGGCGGGGATCGTCATGGCGATCCTGTGCACAGCCGTGGCCATTTTCGCGATGGTGATGGTGCGGCAGGCGGCCATCGAACACGGCTCCGATCAGCTCTTCGCCCGCGCCGTGACCATGGGCGGTCAGGCACGCCTGAAGGTACCTGATCTGAGGAAACACCCGGACCAGACGATCCAGATATTGGATCCGGACGGCGTCGTGGCCACCGCCACCCCTGATATGGCCGGCAGGCCGCGCATGTCGAACGTGCGTCCTGATGTCGACGCGTTCGCCGTCACCCACACCTGCGACGGGCAGGTGTTCCCCGGCCGGTGCAGGATCGTACTCGTTTATCCTTTTCACCGCCATGACGGCGTCTGGAAGCTGTTGATGGCCGCTCCCGGCGTCCCCTGGTACGTGGGCCCGCAGCTGCTGATCCCGGTCGTCGTCGGCTGGGTGCTCCTGGTCGGGGTCGCCGCCGCAGGCACCCACCGGATCGTGGGCAAGGCCTTGGAACCGGTGTACGACATCAGCGGCAACCTCGCCCGGATCACCGCCGACGACCTCGGCCATCGGGTCCCGGCTCCCCGGTACCGCGACGAGCTACGGGGTCTGGTCGAGACCGTGAACCGGACCCTGGATCGGACCCAGTCGGCGGTCCAGCAGCAACTCGACTTCGCCTCCGACGCCTCCCACGACCTGCGCAGCCCGCTGACCGCCATGCGCACGCAGATCGAGGAGGCGCTGATGGACCCGCGCCACGCCGACTGGCTGCGGACCGCGAACGCGCTGCTGGACAGCGTGGAGCGCATGCAGTCCCTCATCGGCGACCTGCTGCAGCTCGCCCGCCTGGACACGGGCGTCACCGGCAACCGCGAGGCGATCAGCCTGACCGAGCTGGTGCGGCACGAGCTGGACCGGCAGCCGCGCAAGGTCACCGTAGACCACCACCTCGCCTCCGGGGTGACCGTGGACGGCGACCGGATCGGCCTGACCAGGCTGCTGAACAACCTGCTGGACAACGCCGAACGGCACGCCGCATCCGCGATCACCGTGACCCTGGAGCTCCACCCCGGCACCGCTGTGCTCCAGGTGTGCGACGACGGCGAGGGCATCGCCCCCGAGCAGCGGGAGGCCATCTTCAAGCGGTTCGCGCGCCTGGAGGCCTCGCGCGCGAGGGACCCCGGCGGCACCGGACTCGGGTTGCCGATCGCCCGGCAGATCGCCCAGCTCCACGGTGGCACCCTGACCGCCGAGGACAGCCCACACGGCGCCCGGTTCGTCGTACGCCTCCCACTGGCCCCGGCTCCCGGCACTCTCTGAAATCCCGCAACCAGGCCTCCTTGACGAGGTGCCGGCCGCTCGCGTCCTGCGCCCCGTGCGGCTCACACCACACCGGGCCGCCGACGAGCCGGCGGCGGTCAAAGGCCGGGGCCACCGGCCGGTGCGATCAGAGATCGTGCCGTCCCGATCGCGATGGCGGCGGCGAGCACGCACGCCGCGGCGATGGCCGGGTCGTAGACCGGGCTCACGGACCACGACACGTTATAGGCGGCGTGAGCGAGCGTCGGCCCCGTCGCCCCCGTCCCGGCCGCGTAGAGATGGACAAGAACGATGCGGAATCCGATCGTGAACACGCACTGGCCGACGACCCAGCCGGGCCCGTGTCCCTGCTGGATGTACGGAACGACATGCCAGGCCGCCCAGATCACGCCCAGCACCGCACCGGCCCTCAGCGCGCCGAGCCGGCGCAGCAGCGGGCCGGTGGCATACGCGCTCCAGCCCAGCTCCTCGGCCGCGGCGCTGATCAGAAAGATCGCGATCAAGCCGGGAACGGCGCCCCAGGCGATCATCGCGCCCGACGGCCCGGTCCCGGCCGCCATCGCGGTAACGGCGACGACGAGCGGCATGAGCGCGACCGACACCACGTACCACGGCGTGCCGGCGGCGCGCGGGCGGGGCCAGGCTCCCCGCAGCCAGGCGCGGACGCCTTCACGACCGCCTGCCAGGACGGCCGCGGCGATGGCCGGGCAGACGAACATCAACGCCGAGGCCGGCAGCCGGGGCAGCACCGTTCGCGACGGGTCGTCCAGCAGCGGGCCGAGGACGTAGAACACCGCGCCGAAGGCGAAGACGAGAGCCGCGAACAACCCGATCGGCCGATTCGCCTCACCGGCCGATGGGCGAGCCGCCACAGTGAACCGCCTCCCTGTACGCGGTCACCCTATCGGCCGTGGCCGCCGCCTACCGCGTCCTTTGAAGAGCCGCATGAGCGTGCAGGGTTCTCAATCACCATTTCCTGCGATAGAAGATGATTTCGACCTTCTGTCAAACTCGTGAGGCATACGTGAAGAATCTCCTGCGACTGCTCGCAACCCAGTTGTTAGCGGCGTCCCTCGTTCTCGCCGCCTTCACCGTCCCGGTCCACGCGGACACCGCGGACGATGACGCCGAACTGGCACTCCAGTGGCAGGACGCGTGGGACACCTACAAGTTCTACGACACCACACCGCCCGCCCCGGAATCGGGACGGAGCCGGGCCACGGCCGACATCTCCATCGAGATCTCCGCTCCCGTGAAGCGCGTCTTCGAGAAGTATTCGAATTTCAACAACCACATCGGCATGCATCCGTTCCTGAAAAGGATCGTGACCCACCGGGAGTGGTGCCGGCACGGTACGCGCTACGTCAACCTCACGGCCGTCGACGAGATCCCGTACAACGGCGCGATCGTCCTCAGCAACGCTCACGCGCAGCAGCGCATCCACGAAGAGGACCTCTACTACGAGACGGACACCTGGTCGCTGCCCGGCATCGTCACGCACCAGAAGATCGTCTTCAAGAGGCTGTCCAGCGGGAAGACCAAGGTCACCGAGCACCTCGTCTTCGACGCGGACACCTCGCTGATCGATCTCGTCGTCACCAGCGGCGTCTCGTCGCATCAGCAGACGCAGCGCGGGCTCAAGACGGCGATCGAGCGCGGCGACATCTGATCGCGGGGCGGGCGAGGCTCTCGCGCGACGATGTACGCCATCGCGCTCGCCCTGTTCGGCTACGGCCCCGACGCCGAGGACGCCACACAGAGCACCTTTACGTTGTAGATCAAATAATAGGACATGTCACCTTTGTTCCTCCGGACGGCCGGCGGCAGCGGGTGGGCGATGGCGAGGGCCCTGGCGTGCTCACCCTGCGTGCTGCTGGACGAGCCGTTCAGCGCGCTGGACGTGCAGGACGTGCAGACGAAAGAGGACATGCAGGTGTTCATCCGCCAGGTGTGGCGGGACGTCGGCACAACCGTGATCATGGTGACCCATGACGTCGAGGAAGCGGTCTTCCTGGGGCGGCGGGTCATCGTCCCGTCCTGCGATCCCGGGCGCGTGGCCCGTGACCTCGCCGTCGACCTGCCCGCCGACCGCACGCTCGCGGACGAGCGCTCGCCGGCGTTCCTCGCGTTGCGCGCGGAGGTGGAGGATCTCGACGTGCCGAGCACCGCGCCCGTCAGGCGCGCATGTAGGTTCGGCTTGAATCACCTCAGTATCGAAAGGGATGATCGCAATGGCGACGACACGTACCGCGACCACGCAGTGGAAGGGCCCGCTGCTCCACGGCTCCGGCACCGTCTCGCTCGACACCTCCGGGGTCGGGACGTTCGACGTCACGTGGGCCTCGCGCTCGGAGGAGGCCAACGGCAAGACCAGTCCCGAGGAGCTGATCGCGGCGGCTCACTCGTCGTGCTTCTCCATGGCACTCTCGCACGGCCTTGCCCAGGCGGGCACCCCGCCGCAGAGCCTGGAGACGAAGGCCGACGTGACCTTCCAGCCGGGCGAGGGCATCACGGGCATCGTGCTGTCGGTCCGCGCGCAGGTCGAGGGCATCTCCGCGGCGGACTTCCAGACCGCCGCCGAGACCGCCAAGGCGAACTGCCCGGTGAGCAAGGCCCTGACGGGCACCACGATCACCCTGAACGCCGAACTGCTCGGCTGAGAACGGCCCGCGGCCCCCGTGCGTCACAGCGCACGGGGGCCGCGGCATGTCTGCTTTGCGGATTTCTGCACAGTCAAGTGGCAGTAAAGGCGATATGTACAAATATATCCGTTTACGTGTACGTTGTTGACTCTCCCCTGGTGGAGCACCCAGGAGACGAGGACCGCCCGCGCCCACCCCAAGGGCGTACGGCGGGCACCCCCGCCTGGCGGTAAAGCCCTGGAAAATCAGGCCCGCGGCCCTACTATCGACAGTAGAGCCGGAACTCACAGCCAGGGGACGCGGACGGGAGCCTTCAGGGAGGGAACACGAGGCACCGGATCACGAGAGGGAAACAAGCCACGCGATCGAGCGGCACCGCGGACCGTTCCACGACCACAATGAGGCTACATGCGTGAGGTCTGGCCTGGAGAGCCATACCCCCTGGGCGCGACCTGGGATGGCATCGGAACGAGCTTCTCGCTCTTCTCCGAGGTCGCCGAGCGGGTCGAGCTCTGTCTCTTCGACGACGACGGCCGCGAGAGCCGCGTCGACCTGCCCGAGGTCGACGGTTTCGTCTGGCACGGCTATCTTCCCGGCGTCCAGCCCGGGCAGCGGTACGGCTACCGCGTGCACGGGCCGTACGACCCCGCCGCCGGGCACCGCTGCGACCCCTCCAAACTACTTCTCGACCCCTATGCCAAGGCGATCGAGGGCGAGGTCCGCTGGGACCGCTCGCTGTTCTCCTACCAGTTCACCGACCCCGGGCGGCGCAACACCGAGGACAGCGCGCCCAACATGCCGAAGAACGTCGTCGTCAACCCGTTCTTCGACTGGGGCAACGACCGCCCGCCCCGCACGCCGTACCACGAGACGGTGATCTACGAGGCGCACGTGCGCGGGCTCACCATGCGCCATCCCCAGGTGCCCGAGGCCCAGCGCGGCACCTACGCCGGCCTCGCCCACCCCGCCGTGGTCGACCACCTGAAGAGCCTCGGCGTCACGGCGGTCGAGCTCATGCCGGTCCACCAGTTCGTGCCCGAGCACGCGATGGTCGCCCGCGGCCTCACCAACTACTGGGGCTACAACACCATCTCCTTCCTGGCCCCGCACAACGCCTATTCGAGCTCCGGCCAGCGCGGCCAGCAGGTGCTGGAGTTCAAGGCCATGGTGAAGTCGCTGCACGAGGCCGGCATCGAGGTGATCCTCGACGTCGTCTACAACCACACCGCCGAGGGCGACCACATGGGCCCCACCCTCGCCTACCGCGGCATCGACAACGCGTCCTACTACCGGCTGATCGACGGCGACCGCCGCCTCCTGCTCGACTACACCGGCTGCGGCAACTCCCTCAACGTCCGCTCGCCCCACGCGCTCCAGCTCATCATGGACTCGCTGCGCTACTGGGTGCTGGAGATGCACGTCGACGGCTTCCGGTTCGACCTCGCCGCCGCCCTGGCGCGCGAGCTGCACGACGTCGACCGCCTGTCGGCGTTCTTCGACCTCATCCAGCAGGACCCGGTGATCTCGCAGGTCAAGCTGATCGCCGAACCCTGGGACGTCGGGCCCGGCGGCTACCAGGTCGGCAACTTCCCCCCGCTGTGGACCGAGTGGAACGGCAAGTACCGCGACAGCGTGCGCGACTTCTGGCGCGGCGCCCCCTCGGTGCTGCCGGAGTTCGCCTCGCGCCTCGCCGGCTCCTCCGACCTGTACGCCAGCAGCGGCCGCCGCCCGGTCGCCTCCATCAACTTCGTCACCTGCCACGACGGCTTCCCCCTCACCGACCTGGTCTCCTACAACCACAAGCACAACGAGGCCAACGCCGAGAACAACCGCGACGGCACCGACGACAACCGCTCGTGGAACTGCGGCGCCGAGGGCCCCGTCGAGGACCCCGCGATCGTCAAGCTGCGCCACCGGCAGCGCCGCAACCTGCTGACCACGCTGTTCGTGTCGCAGGGCGTGCCGATGCTGCTGCACGGCGACGAGATCGGCCGCACGCAGCAGGGCAACAACAACGCCTACTGCCAGGACAACGAGGTCTCCTGGGTGGACTGGTCGCTGCTGCGCCAGGAGTCCGATCTGCTGGAGTTCGTCCGCGCGCTGGCGAAGTTCCGCAGGGACCACCCGGTGTTCCGGCGCCGCCGCTTCTTCCTCGGGCGCAGCCCCGAGAGCAGCGGGGGCGACATGGGGGACATCGTCTGGCTCACGCCGTCGGGCAAGGAGATGACCTCGGGCGACTGGCACAGCGGCTTCGGCAAGGCCATGGCGGTGTTCCTGAACGGCGAGGCGATCAGCGAGCCGGGGCCCCGGGGCGAGCGCATCTCCGACGACTCTTTCCTGCTGGCGGTCAACGGCCACCACGAGAGCATCACGTTCACGCTGCCGGGCCGCGAGTTCGGGCCGGGCTGGGCGCCCGTCCTGGACACCGCCGACGACAGGCCCTGCGACGACGGCCGCACGGACCGGTCGTGGGAGCCGGGGGCGCCGGTGCCGGTGACCGGCCGCTCGATGCGCATCCTGCGCTCGACCGCGCGCCGCTGACCGGCCGCGTCCTGCGAACGTCCCCACCGGCCCCGCGCGTACCCGGCGGCCCGTCTGTGCCATGGTAGAGAGCGTGCGACGCATCCTGCCCGGCCCCGCCGACGACGTGAACCTCGCCGAGGCGTACGCCTACCCGCGTGACGCGTGGCTGCGCCTCAACATGGTGGCCGGCGTCGACGGGGGCGCGTGGCTGAAGGGGCTCTCCGAGGGCCTGTCCGGCGCGGGCGACCGCCGGGTCTTCCACATCCTGCGGGCGCTGTCGGACGTGATCCTGGCCGGCGCGGCGACCGTCCGCACCGAGGGGTACGGCCCGGCCCGCCCCCGCGCGTCGTGGCCGGACCTGCGCGCCGGACGCCCGCCCGTCCCCCCGATCGCCGTTGTGACCCGCAAGCTCGACCTCGACCTCGGCGGCCCGCTGTTCACCGAGGCGCAGCCCTACGCCCGGACCATCGTGATCACGACCGAGAGCGCCCCCAAGGACCGGCGCGACGAGGCCGCCAGGAACGCCGAGGTGATCATCGCGGGCGACGAGAGGGTGGACCTGCCACTGGCGATCGCCCAGCTCCGCGAGCGCGGCCTCGGCCGCGTCCTGTGCGAGGGCGGCCCCCGCCTCAACGCCCAGCTCGCGGCGGCCGGGCTGGTCGACGAGCTGTGCCTCACGATCAGCCCGATCATGGCCGGCGGGGACGCCGCGCGCATCCTCAACGGCCCTTCCTCACAGGTCCGCCTGCACCTCGCGCACGTCCTGGAGGAAGAAGGCTTCCTCTTCTGCAAGTACACCCGGGAGCCGCTATGACCCTTCCCGTCCAGCCCGTCCCCGAGATGAACCTGCCGGTCGTCCCGCCCGTGGCGCCCATGCTCGCCAAGGCGATCAAGAACGTGCCTCCCCAGAACGGCACCATGCTGTACGAGCCGAAGTGGGATGGCTTCCGCTGCATCGTCTTCCGCGACGGCGACGAGGTCTACCTGGGCAGCCGCAACGAACGCCCCTTCAACCGCTACTTCCCCGAGCTGATCGAGGCGGTGAAGCGCGAACTGCCCGAGCGCTGCGTCCTCGACGGCGAGATCGTCCTGCGCCGCGGCCAGATCCTCGACTTCGACGCGCTCCAGCAGCGCATCCACCCGGCCGCCTCCCGGGTGCGGCTGCTGGCCGAGCAGACCCCGGCGTCCTTCATCGCCTTCGACCTGCTGGCCATCGGCGACGAGAACCTCATGGAGACCCCGTTCGGCGAGCGCCGCGCCCGCCTCGTCGGCGCGCTGGCCGACGCGGGCGACCTCATCCGGCTCACCCCGGTCACCAGCAACGACGAGCGGGCGGCCGAGTGGTTCGAGATGTTCGAGGGGGCGGGCCTCGACGGCATCGTCGCCAAGCACTCCGACCAGCCGTACGAACCGGACAAGCGCACGATGCTGAAGGTCAAGCACGAGCGCACGGCCGACTGCGTCGTCGCCGGGTACCGCGAGCACAAGTCGGGGCCGATCGTGGGGTCGCTGCTGCTCGGGCTGTACGACGCGGCGGGCGTGCTGCACCACGTCGGCGTGTCGGCGTCGTTCCCGATGAAGCGCAGGGCCGAGCTGATCGACGAGCTCAAGCCATACCTACTGGCCGACCTGTCCGCCCACCCGTGGAGCTCCTGGATGGCGCAGGACGAGAACACCACGCAGCGCATGCCCGGCGCGATCTCCCGGTGGAGCGCCGGCAAGGACCTCTCGTTCGTCCCGCTCGAACCGCGGCTGGTGGTCGAGGTGTCCTACGGGCAGATGGAGGGCCAGCGGTTCCGGCACACCGCCCACTTCCGCCGGTGGCGCGTCGACCGGACCCCGGAGTCGTGCACCTACGAGCAGCTGGAACGGCCGGTGGACTACAACCTGGACGACATCCTGGCACGCTGAGCGCCGGGCGTCGGCGGGCGTGGGGGAGGGACATGAGCAGTGCTCATGTCCCTCTTCGGGTGCGAGAATCGGAGACGATCGCCGGGGTGACGGCTAGTCGAGGAAGATCGACCTGAATCTCTCGGACTCGCTGCCGCGCTCCATCCGGCCCATGCGCTCGGAGAACCGGCCCCGCTCCATCCGGCCGAACTCTCGTTCCCGCTCAGAGAACGGGCGCCGCTCGAACCTGCCGCGCTCCTCGCGCTCGAAGAACGGGCGCCGCTCGAACCTGCCGCGCTCCTCGCGCTCGAAGAACCGGCCCCGCTCCATCCGGCCGCGCTCGCGCTCCCGCTCGAACCGGCGCCGTTCGGAGGGCCGGCCTCGCTCTTCCCGTTCGAAGCGGCGCCGCTCGGAGAACCGGCCCCGCTCGGAGTACCTGCCCCGGTCCCTGTCGTACCCGTAGCCGTAGTCGTCCTCGTCGTAGCCGTCCGACTGCGGCGCCGTCACGGCACCGGCGGCGACGACCGGCCTGTCGAGGGAGGGCTGATCGGCCGATGCCTGTGCGACTGCGGCCTGCCAGAACGTGAACGACAGGACCACAGGCCCCAGAACCATGAAGCAGCGCTTGCTGACCATGGCCGATTCCTTTCGTCGCGGCCACCCACGCTGATCGTTCCGACGCTTCAGGTGGCCTCCGTGGCGTCGAACCACAGCCTGGCGGGCCGCCCGCCACCGGACCGTGACACCGACGTGACCGGCGAGCGCCTTCCCCGCCCGCCTCAGGGCTGAGCGACCGCGCGCAGCCCCGCGACGAGATCGCTCACCAGCGGCGTCGGCCGGAGGCCCAGTTCGGCGTCGAGGAGGTGCTCGTACCGCTCGTAGTCGCGCAGCGCCTCGGCCTGGTTCCCCTCGGCGAGGTGGGCGCGGATCAGCGCGGCGTGGGAGCTCTCGCGCAGGGGCTCGGCGCGGACGGCCATCCCGGCGGCGGCGACCGCGTCGGCGAAGCGCCCGCCCGCGATGAACTCGTCCGCGAGGGCCTCCAGGGCGTGCAGGCGCAGTTGGTGCCAGTCCTCGGCCTCCCGGACCACCCAGTCGTCGTACCAGCCGGGGAGCAGGTCCACCGACAGGCTCTCGACGGAGTCGGCGGTGAGGTCCTCGGCGGGGGTGGGCGCCTCGGGATCCAGGACGCGCCGCGCCAGCGCGCGGGCCTCCTCGACGTCCACCTGGGCGTCCTGGCTCAGGCGCACCTCGGTCGTGCCGATGTCGAGTATCTCCCTCCCGGCCCCTTCGAGCCTGGCCAGGGCGGACCGGAGGCTCGCGTACGCGCGCCGCTCGGGCCGGTCCGGCCACAGCGTGCCCGCCATGAGGGTGCGGGGGACGGCCTGGCCGCAGAGCGCGACGAAGGACAGAAGACGCTCGGATCCGCCCGAGACCGTCACCTGCTCGTCCCCGGCCAGCAGCCGGAAGCCACCCAGAAGAACGACCCGCAGCGCGGGCCGGTCGCCGCTCTCCATAGTCGCACTGCCTCTCACTGGAAAGCGATTCGTCTGGTAAGCAGCCCCTCCCGTCGCCGTTCCTCCCCGCTATGTACCCAGTTCGTGGTGATTCGCGCGGTTATGCGCATCGTTTGCGGAACAGAGGCGCACCGGCGGCGGCGCGCCCACGTCACGCGCCCGTCATGCCGGGGTGACGGCGGCCCAGGCACGCTCACGGTGCCGCCATCTTCCGCGGCGGCACGAGAGGAGACCTCCATGAGGAGAAACGCCTTCGCCGCGCTCGTCCTGAGCGGCGCGTTCGTCCTTCCCGCGGCCGCCACGGCGGCGCACGCGTCCGTAGCCTCCGACGACCTGATCAAGCCGGGCTACACGTCCCTGACGGCGTGCCAGAGCGCCATCCCCGGAATCCAGCTGAAGGGGTTCTCCGTAGGAAGCCTGGTCTGCAAGTCCGACAGCGGCTCGACCGCCGAGACCCCCGGCACGATGTGGGGCGTCTACAGCACCGAATCCCTCGGCACGCAGTCGAACGGCAGCGAGGCTACCGACGAACAGACCACCGCCGAACAGAGCGAGCAGACCACCGGCGAAGAGACCACCGGCGAGGAGATGACCGGCGAAGAGATGACCGGCGAGCAGACCACTGGTGAAGAGATGACCGGCGAGCAGACCACCGGCACGGAGAGCACCGGCCAGAATATCCAGACCCCGTCCCAGTGACCGGCGGCCCACACCGCCCCCGGGCCCGGTCTCGCCCACCCGGCCCGGACACCTGAAACCGGCGAACCCAACGGCCCGTGCCCGCCAAGCACGGGCCGTACCCAGTGAACGTCCCCCGCCTCGGCGCCGAGCCGGGCTCTCCGCGCCCGGCCGCCCGAGCCCGCCGCGAGAAGCGTCAGCTATCCGGCGGGGTGCAGGACGGCCGCGAGTTCGGGGATGCGGGCGCGGTAGCCGTCCAGCAGCGAACGGGCCACCGACACCGAGTCCACCAGCGGGTGGGAGGCGAACGCCCGCAGGGCCACGGTCGCCGAGCCGGTCACGGCGGCCTCGATGACGAGCTGCTCGACGGCCTTGACCTGCTGGACGAGCCCGAGGAACTGGCCGTGCAGGGGCCGGGTGGCGAGCGGGCGCACCCCGCCGGGGTCCACCGCGCACGGCACCTCCACCACCGCCTCCGGGGGCAGCCCGGGGACCGCCGTACCGTTGCGCACGTTGAGGATCATGGTGTCGGTACCGCCCCGCGCGATGGTCGTCATCAGCGCGAGCGCGATGCCCTCGTACCCGCCCGCCAGCAGGTCGGCGGCGTCGCGCTCCCCCGCCCCCGCGGTCTCGCGGGTCTCGGCCATGTACGACGCGTCACGCTCCCGGCGGGCGCGCCGCCACACCTCCAGGGCGCGCCCGGGCTCGCGCGCGACCGCCGCGTAGAACTCCGACTGCTGCCGTACCAGCGCCTCGCCCCGGGTCTGCGGGGCGCCGCCGATCGCGGCCACGGCCTCGCGGGTGAAGTAGTAGTAATAGAGGTATTCGTTCGGCAGCGCGCCGAGCGACCGCACCCAGTCAGGGCCGAACAACCGCGACTCCTCCACTCCCTTGAGCGCCGCGTCGTCGCCGAGAAGGTCGGGCAGGACGTCCCGCCCGTCGTGGACGAGGCCGCGCAGCCAGCCGAGGTGGTTCAGCCCGACGTAGTCGGGGGCGGTCCTGCCGGGGTCCAGGCCGAGGGACCGCGCGGCCCGGCGGACCAACCCCAGCGGGGAGTCGCAGATGCCCACCACACGGTCGCCCAGCACCCGCTGCATGGCCTCGGTGATCATGCCTGCGGGGTTGGTGAAGTTGATCACCCATGCCCGGGGGGCGACGGCGGCGACGCGCTCGGCGACACGCAGGGCCACCGGGATCGTGCGCAGCCCGAACGCGATGCCCCCGGGGCCGACCGTCTCCTGGCCGAGCAGGCCGAGGCCGAGCGGCACCCGTTCGTCCGCCGTGCGCCCCTCCAGGCCGCCGACGCGGATCGCCGAGAACACGAAATCGGCGTCGCGCAGGGCGTCGTCCAGGTCCGTGGTGGCGCGGACGCGCGGCGGGTCGTCGTGCCCGGCCGCGAGCTGGGCGCACACGTGGCCCATGGCGGTCAGGCGTTCCTCGGACAGGTCGTACAGGACGACCTCCTCCACCCGCGGCCTGCCGGTGTCGCGCAGCAGCGCGCCGTACACCAGCGGGACGCGGAAACCGCCGCCGCCGAGGATGGTCAACCTCATGCTCGCTCCTCGTGCTCGCCCGTCCGCCTCGCGGCGCGGCCGTTCATGTCAGCAGCACCTCGGCGCCCGCCTCGCCGAGCGCGCGGAGGGTCGTCTCGTCGGCGCCGTCGTTGGTCACCACGGCGTCGATCTCGTCCGGCCCGCACACGCGCAGCGCGCCCGAGCCGGGGAATTTGTGCCGGTCGACGACCAGCACGACCTGGCCCGCGGCCGCCATCATGGCCCGCTTCAGGGGGACCTCGGCCACGGTGGAGTCGGTCACCTGCCCGTCGGGCCGCACGCCGCTGGCGCTCAGGAACAGGCGGTCGGCGCAGACCTGGCGCAGGGCCTGCTCGGTGAGCACGCCCACAAGGGAATGGTAGGCGCGGCGCAGCATGCCGCCGAGCACCAGCACTTCGACCGCCGGGTCGCCGCGCAGCACGTCCAGGACGGCCACACTGGAGGTGACGACGGTGACGGGCCGGCCGCGCAGGTGGTGGGCCACCCTGACCGTGGTCGTGCCGATGTCGAGCAGGACGACGTCGCCGTCGCGGACGAGCCCGGCCGCGCGGGCGGCCACGGCATCCTTGTGGCGCTCGTCGACGGCCGCGACCTCGGCGAAGGGCAGATCGACGTCGGCGTCGTCGTGGGCCAGCGCCCCGCCGCGCACCCGCCTGAGCGTGCCGTCGCGATCGAGGATCTCGAGATCGCGGCGGATGGTCGAGGGGCTGACGCCGAGCTGCGCTGCGAGGTCGCGCACGCTGGTCGCCCCGGCGAGGCGGACACGCTGCATGATCTCGGCATGCCGGACGCGCTGGAGCACTCAAGGATCGTATCAGTCATGTGTGAGCACAACTAAGCAAAAATGCGCACGATCATCCGTCGACTCTTGATATGGGCGACCAAAACATGCAAGAGTGCGCACATTCTTCTCACCGTCGAGGAGGACCCACTTCCGTGTCTGTCCAGGCCTACGACCCACTCGCCGCTCTACGCCGTCCAGACGGGCCGGAGTTCGACGTGTTCACCGCCGGCACCGTGTTCCTGGACATCGTCTTCACCGGTCTCCAGGCGATGCCCGCCGCCGGCACCGAGGTCTGGGCCGAAGGGATGGGGTCCTGCCCCGGAGGCATCGCCAACCTCGCCATCGCCGCCGGCCGCCTCGGGCTGCGCACCTCCATGGCCGCCGCCTTCGGGGACGACGACTACGCCGACTTCAACTGGCGCATCCTGTCCGAGCAGGAATCCGTGGACCTGTCGAGATCGCGCCGTTTCAAGCAGTGGCACTCCCCCGTGACCGTCTCCATGGCCGTCAACCGCGACCGCAGCATGGTCACCCACGGTCACCCCCCGCCCATGGCCGCGACCGAGATGATCGGACGTCCCCCGCGCTCCAGCGCCGTGATCGCGCCGCTGTCCATCGAGGAGCCGCTCGGCAGCGCCGACTCCTGCACCTGGGCCGACCAGGCCCGCAAGGACGGCGCCCTGATCTTCGCCGACGTGGGCTGGGACCCCTCTGAGACCTGGGCGCCCTCCCTGCTCGACCAGCTGGAGGTGTGCCACGCGTTCATGCCGAACGCCGTCGAGGCCATGTCCTACACCGGCACCGAGACGCCCCGCGAGGCCCTGTACGCCATCGCCGACCGCGTCCCGCTCGCCGTGGTGACCGACGGCGCCAACGGCGCGATGGCCATCGACTCCACCACCGGCGAGGAGGCGTACGTCCCGGCGCTGCGGGTGACCGCGCTCGACCCGACCGGCGCCGGGGACGTCTTCGGGGCCGGGCTCGTGCTCGGTACCCTGGCCCACTGGCCGCTCGGCGACCGCCTGGCCTTCGCGGGGGTCTGCTCGGCGCTGGCCGTGCAGCAGTTCGGCGGGTCGCTGGCCGCGCCGGGGTGGGGGGACATCGCCGACTGGTGGCACGACGTCCGGGAGGCCGCGGGACACAGCGGGGCCTACATCGAGTCGCTCGCCCGCCGCTACGCCTTCCTCGACACCCTGGTCCCGACCGTGCCCGTGGGGGCCGTCCGGCGCGCGGCCGCCACCATGTCCCTGCACGCCGACGTCTCCGCCGGAGCCGAGCCGGTCGACAAGAAGGGAAACTGAGCGCGCACCGCCCGGAATTCCCTACATTTCTCACAGGGAATAGCCCTCCGGCGGCGGGGGTTGTCGCGCCTGGGCCCGTCGGGGCGCCCGGGTGTCCTCCCGCGCCTGGTCTCGGAACGACTGTGAAGAAGGGGAGCACCATGACGACATGGCCCGCGCTCGGCAAGGTCGGGGTGTGGCGCAACGCGTCGCAGGTGACGCCCGCCCTGGCGGCGTCACTGGAAGAGCTCGGCTACGGCGCCGTCTGGCTCGGCGGATCCCCCGGCGGTGACCTGCGGATCGCCGAGGACATCCTCGCGGCGACCGCCACGCTCACCGTGGCCACCGGCATCGTCAACATCTGGCAGGACGATGCCGCCGCCATCGGCGCCGCCTACCACCGCATCGCGGACGCCCATCCCGGCCGCTTCCTGCTCGGCGTCGGCGCCGGACACCGCGAGGCCACGGCCCGCTACGCCAAGCCGTACGACGCGCTCGCGGCCTACCTCGACGGGCTCGACGCGGCGAAGGTCCCGGTCGAGGGCAGGGCGCTGGCCGCGCTCGGGCCGAAGGTGCTGCGGCTGTCCGCCGAGAGGAGCGCGGGCGCGCACCCGTACCTGACCGTTCCCGAGCACACCCGGCAGGCGCGGGAGATCCTCGGCGACGGGGTCCTGCTGGCCCCCGAGCAGAAGGTCGTCGTGTCGGAGGACACCGAGGCGGCCCGGCGGATCGCGCGGGAAATCGCGCGGGAAACGGTGCACTTCTACCTGCGCCTCAGCAACTACACCAACAACCTGCGCAGGCTCGGGTTCGGCGACGACGACCTGGCGGGCAGGGGCAGCGACCGGCTCGTCGACGCGCTCGTGGCCCAGGGCGACCCGGCGACGATCAAGCGCCGCGTGGACGAGCACCTCGCCGCGGGCGCGGACCACGTGGGCATCCAGCTCCTGACGGCCGAAGACCAGGACCCGCTGCCGGGGTACCGCGCCCTCGCCGAGGTGCTGTTCGCCTGAACCGGGTCTCACGCCCGGACACCGGAGGGGCCGCCGAAGTCGCCGCGGCCCATCCGGGGGGCGACGTGGTGGCCGAGGACCCGGTCAGCCCGCCTCGATTTCACCGGCAGGCTGCCGGGCCTTGCTGGGTTGGACGCGTTTCGGTTCGCCGGGCATTTTGGGGTAGTTGGGCGGGTACGGCATGTCGCCGCGTTCGTCCTTCGCGTACCACTCCAGGAGCGGCTCGATGGTGAACGCGCGGTCGTCGATCTCTCTGTGCACGTCGCCGAGCGCGGCGAAGCGGGGCGGGACGGTGCGGATGTCGAAGTCGCGCGGGTCGACGTCGGTCAGTTCCTCCCAGGTCACGGGTGTCGAGACCGGGGCGTGCGGCTTGGCGCGGACGGAGTAGGCGCTGGCGATCGTGCGGTCGCGGGCGTTCTGGTTGTAGTCGATGAAGACCTTCTCGCCGCGTTCCTCCTTCCACCAGGCGGTGGTGGCGAGGTCGGGACGGCGGCGCTCGACCTCGCGGGCGAGGGCGATGGCGCTCTGGCGGACCTCGGTGAAGGACCGGTCGCGCGCGATGCGCACGTTGATGTGGATGCCCCGGCTGCCGGAGGTCTTCGGGAAGCCGCGCATGCCGAGCTCGTCGAGGATCTCGCGGACGACGAACGCGGCGGCCCGCGCGTCCTCGAAGCCGGTGCCGGGCTGGGGGTCGATGTCTATGCGCAGCTCGTCGGGATGCTCGACGTCGTCGGCGCGCGTGGGCCAGGGGTGGAAGTCGATCGTGGCGAGGTTGGCGCAGTAGGCGATCGCGGCCACCTCGGTCACCCGCAGGGCATCGGCCGTGCGCCCGCTCGGGAAACGGATCGTGACGGTCCGCAGCCACTCGGGGTGCTTGGGCGGCATGCGTTTCTGGTAGATCGCCTCGGTGGCCACGCCGTCGGGGTGGCGCTTGAGGTAGGTCGGGCGATCTTTCAGGGCGCGCAGCGCGCCATCGCCGACGGAGATGTAGTACTCGACCAGGTCGCGCTTGGTCGCCCCGATCTCGGGGAAATAGATCTTGTCCGGGTTCGTGACCTTGATGACCCGGTCTCCGACATTGAGCTCGATGAACGGCGACGCCATGCTCCGACCGTACCTTCCGGCGGTGACAAAAGGCGGGCGGGGGACGGTCCGTCCCGGAGCGCCTCTGTGGCGGACCGCGCTCGGACGGGACGGACCCCCCGGGATCGCCCGCCGGACGGGCGCTGACGTCTCCCCCGTCCGGTGACCTCCCCGAACGGCGCGCGGAAGCGGGGATGTACCGGCGATCTTCCTCGTAGGAGGTGATCAGCCCCCATACCGGTGAAGACGCCGGAACCGGGCCGGCAGGATGCTCGCGACGGAAAGCTTTCCGCCGGGCCGACGTTCCGCATACGCGCCCGGGGTTGTGCACCGCCCGGTCAGTCCGGGCGGGGTCGAGGGGGTTTGCGGGGCTTCCTCACCCGTACCCGGGTCTTGCCACAGATCTCGCAGCGCTGCGTCACCACCTGGCCGATGGCCTCGATGGTGTCCCACCTGTGGCGTATGTGCACAGAGCTCCAGACCGAACCAAACCAGAGTCTGCGGGTGGCACCACCCCACAAGCGTCTCTACCCGCGCATGACGCGGCCATGCGCCGTTCGTTACTCTTCGCACGCGAGCGATCACCCTGGCGGACCACGGGCCGGTCCGCGGCCTCAGGGCGGCCGTTCCCGGCCCGCGGAGTGGTGTACGGCCCGGTCAGCCGACCGGTTCGAGGTGGAGGGAGACGGAGTTGATGCAGTACCGGTCGTCGGTGGGGGTCGGGTAGCCCTCACCGTGGAAGACGTGCCCGAGATGGGAGTCGCAGCGGGCGCACCGGACCTCGACCCGCACCATGCCGAGCGAGCGGTCCTCGATCAGCGTCACGGCGTCGGACTCGGCCGGTTCGAAGAACGAGGGCCACCCGCAGTGGGAGTCGAACTTGGCCTCGGAGCGGAACAACTCGGCCCCGCAGGCGCGGCAGGAGTAGACCCCCACGGTCTTGGTGTCGACGTACTCCCCCGTGAACGGACGCTCGGTGCCCGCCTGGCGCAGGACGCGGAACTCTTCGGGAGACAGCTGGACCCGCCACTCGGCGTCGCTCTTGACCACCTTTTCCATGCCCTCAAGCCTATGCGGGCCGGGGCGGGGCCGCCGTCCGCGGGCGTGCGCCGCGGGGACATGTAAGGGCCTCGTAATCCCTTGCCGTGGCCGGGCGGCCGCCTACTTGGGTGACGGGGCGGACAGGCGGCAGGAGGTGTCGTCCGGGCCGGCGATGTTGGCGAGGACGGGGTTGCCGTTCTGCCCGTACTTCGCCTGGACGAACACCACGGGGCTCTGGTCGCCGACCTCCTGGAGCAGGTACTCCATGCCCCGCTTGCACAGGTCGAGCGCGGACTTGGAGTTGTGCGCCGACTGCGGCAGGTCGGTGTAGATGCGAAGGTACTTCCCGGTCGTCCTGATGTCGGTGATCCGCTTGACCGCCTTGTCGTCCGCCCACCGCTGCCTGAAGTAGCTGATCGCCTTGCCGTCGGTGTGCCGGCTCGGCCCCGACGCGGTGTCGGCGGGGTCGCGGCGCTTCTTCTTCGCCTTCTTGGCGGGAGCGGCCTCCGCGGCCGTGACGTCGGAACCCGCCGCGACCTTGGGACCCGCCGTAACGCCCGGGTCCACCGGGACGGACGGCGCGACGCCCTCGCCGGCCGGCGCGGGCGCGGCTGCGGCGCCGCCCTGCGGGCGCGCGAACACGGCGACGACCGCGAGGGCCGCCACCGCTACGGCCGCCACCCCGGAGAAGATCTGCAATAACCACGCACGGCGGCTTTTGCGCCGCCTGTGCCCCCCTCGCCTGGAACGTACCAGGCCATTGCCCCTGTTCACCCTCTGCCTCACATCGACACGGGAATCACCCACGAGTATGCCAAAGATCGCGAGCCCGCGTGGGTTGTTCCTGAAATATCAGACGTGGTCGCTTTTGAGGCGTCGGTGACGGATGTCCCGTTTCTGGGGGATTCGACGGTCACGGCAGGGCGGTGACCAGCTCCTCCAGCGGCTTGCGCGTGCCGGTGTAGAACGGCACCTCCAGCCGGGTGTGCCTGCGGGCCTCCGACGCGCGCAGATGACGCATCAGGTCGACGATGCGGTGCAGCTCGTCGGCCTCGAACGCGAGGATCCACTCGAAGTCGTTGAGCGCGAACGACGCCACCGTGTTCGCCCGCACGTCGGGATAGTCACGGGCGAGCCTGCCGTGCTCGGCGAGCATGGCGCGGCGCTCGGAGTCCTCCAGCAGGTACCACTCGAGGGAGCGCACGAACGGGTACACGCAGACGTACCCGCGTGGCTCTTCCTCCGCGAGGAACGCCGGGATGTGCGACTTGTTGAACTCGGCCGGCCGGTGCAGCGCCATGACCGACCACACCGGCTCGCTGGCGCGGCCCAGGGACGTGCGCCGGAAGCGGCCGTAGACCTCCTGCAGGTCCTCGGGCGTGGGCGCGTGCCACCAGAACATGTAGTCGGCGTCGGCGCGGAACCCCGCCACCTCGTAGGCCCCGCGCGTCACGACGTCCTTCTGCGCGGCCTGCGACAGCACGGACTCGACCTCGTGCGCGGCCTCCTGCCGGTCGCCCGGCAGCGGCTCGCGCACCCGGAAGACCGACCACATGGTGTAGCGGATGACCTGGTTGAGATCGCGGGCCTTCGGCCGCGCGCCGCTCTCCGTCGTCACTTGAACTCGCCTTCCATCGAAGCGTTCGTCGTTCCCGGCGCGGTCGACCCGGCGCCGTTCTTCAGCTGGGTGCGGGGCCGCTCAGCGGGCGCCGGCCGCGGGATGCCCCTCCAGCCATTCTCCCTCGCGCCGCTCGTCGAGGTACGCGAGGATGCCCGCCGCGGCCGTGCGCGCGGTGGCCACGCACGCGGGCACGCCGAGCCCGTCGTAGGCCGCGCCGCAGACCGCGAGCCCCGGCTGGACGGCCACGGCCGCGCGGACGCGCGCCACCCGGTCCAGGTGGCCGACCTCGTACTGCGGCAGGGCGCCGCCCCAGCGGGTCACCCGGCTGTCCAGGGGCAGCCCGCGCACGCCCATGACCTCGGCCATCTCGCCCATGGCCAGGGCCACCAGCTCGTCGTCGGCGCGCTGCAGCAGGTACTCCTCGCCGAGGCGGCCGACGGAGCAGCGCAGCACCAGCACGGCGGGGTCGGCGTCGGCCAGATGGGGCCACTTCACCGAGCTGAACGTCACCGCCTTGACCGCGCGCCCCTCGACCGGCGGCACCAGGTAGCCGCTGCCGGCCGGCGGCTCGGGGAACGCCGCGCGCGGGTAGGCGAGCGTGACGATCGCCATGCTCGCGTACTCGATGCGGGCCAGCTCGGCGGCGGCCTTGGGCACCTCGGCGGCGAGCAGCCGGGCCGCGGCGGGGGCGGGGACCGCGATCACCACGGCGTCGGCCTCGACGACCTCCGGCGACCTCGTGGGACCGGTCACCAGGCGCCAGCCCTCGGGCGTGCGCGCGAGCTCGCGCACCATGACGCCGGTCCTGATCTCGGCGCCCGAGGCGCGGGCCACGGCCTCGGGCAGGCCGCCCATGCCGCCGCTCAGCGTGGTGAAGACGGGCCCGGCGTCCTTCGGGGCGTCGTCGGCGATGCCGCGCGCGGCCCTCAGCAGCGAGCGCTCGGTGCGGGCCACGGCCGCGATGTGCGGCATGGTGGCGTCCAGCGAGAGCGTCTCGGCGCGGCCGGCGTAGACCCCGCCGAGCAGCGGCTCGACCAGGCGGTCGACGACCTCTCCGCCCATGCGCGCGCGGATGTAGGCGGCCACCGACACGTCGGAGCTGATCAGCGTCGCCGGAAGGATCTGGTCGACCGGCACCCGGGCCAGCCCGGCCGGCGAGAGGATGCCCGAGCGCCCGAGCTCGGCGACGTCGGCGGGGACGCCCATGACCTGCCGCTTCGGCATGGCGCGCAGCGCGCCCCTGCTGTAGATCGAGGCGCCGGCCGGGGCGGGGTGGACGAGCTCGTCGCCGAGGCCCACCGCGCGGGCCAGTTCGCGGCCCTCGGGACGGCGGGCCAGCATGGCCTCGGCGCCCTCGTCGACGGGGATGCCCGCGACCTCCGAGGTCCGCAGCTTGCCCCCGACGCGGGGAGCGCCGTCCAGGACGGTCACGGCGAGGCCGGGGTCCTCGTGCCGCAGATGCCACGCCGCGGCCAGACCCGCTATGCCCCCGCCCACGACCACGACGTGCCGCCGAGTCCCTTCCATGCCTCAAGACGTTACCCGCCTAGGGCGTCACCCCGGACGGCGGCCGGGCCCGGCCTGGGGACGAGCCCCTCGGCGGTAGGGGGCCGGGCGGCCGCCCAGAACGTGACGGCATTGTGACGTGCGCCACCCAACCGCGGGCCCGCCGCACCCGTCAACAGGGGCATGAGCAGATTACGATGCCGTGCGGCCCTGCTGGCGTCCCTCACGGGGGCCGTCGTCCTGTTGGCGGGCTGCGGAGGCGGAGACGGTGGCATGGCCGCCGTCGGCAGCGCGCCCGCCGCGCCCCAGGACGCGGCGCGGATGCCGGTCCCGGCCGACGCGAGTGCGGAGGTGGCGAGCGGCTCGGCGGGCTCCGGCGGCGCGGCCCCTCAGCGGGACACGGCGGCCGGTGAGGCGGGGTCCCCTGTGAAGATCGCCGAACCGGTGCGGTCGATCGTCTACACCGGCGAGATGACGGTCCGGGCGAAGGACGTGACCGCGGCCGCCGAGAAGGCCAAGCAGATCGTCGCCGCGTCGGGTGGGCGCCTGGACAGCGAGGAGTCCACCTCGGACGGGAGCGGGGGTGGCGCGACGCTGGTCTTCAAGGTGCCGCCGGACGGCTACCAGGCCCTTCTCGGGCGGCTCGGCAAGGAGCTCGGCAAGCGGGAGGCGCTGCGCCAGGCCACCGAGGATGTGACCGAGCAGGTCGCCGACGTCGACAGCCGGTTGAAGTCGGCGCAGTCCTCGCTCGACCAGCTCCGCTCGCTTCTGAGCAAGGCCAAGACGATCGGGGAGGTCCTGTCGGTCGAACGGGAGATCTCCACCAGGGAGGCCGACCTGGAGTCGCTCCAGGCCCGGCAGAAGTCGCTGGCGGCGCGGACCGCCGAGGCCACGCTCACCCTGCGCGTCGTCGGGCCCGCCGCGGTCGTCCAGGAGCCGGACGACGACCCGCCGGGCTTCCTGAGCGGTCTCAGGGACGGCTGGGACGCCCTGGTGACGAGCTTCAAGGTCGTGCTGATGGTGCTGGGCGCGCTGCTCCCCTGGCTGGTCGTGCTGGCGGCGGTGTGGTTCGCCGTCTCCGCCGTGCGCCGCCGCGCAAGGCGCCGCCGCGTGGAGGCGGAGCGCGTCGCGGCCGAGGCCACCGTACCCGCGGCCCCCGACGGCGAGGGCGAGCGTCGCGAGGCCGCGGCGGAGGGCTCGCCCGCCCCCGAGCCAGGGCGGCCGGAGGCGTGACGGCGGTCAGCGGGCGGAGGCCTCGTGGACGAGGTCGGTGAGGCGGGCGAGCTGGGCGGGGTCGGTGGACGGCAGCACGCCGTGGCCGAGGTTGAACACGTGCCCCTCGGCCGCCCGCCCGCGCGCCAGGATGTCGCGGGCACGGCGCTCGACGACCTCCCACGGCGCGAGCAGGATCGCCGGGTCGAGGTTGCCCTGGAGGGCCTTGCCGGGGCCGACGCGGCGCGCGGCCTCGTCCAGCGGCACCCGCCAGTCGACCCCCACGACGTCGGCGCCGGCCTCGCCGAGCAGCCCGAGCAGTTCGCCGGTGCCCACGCCGAAGTGGATGCGCGGCACGTCCAGGTCGGCCAGGCCCGCGAAGATGCGGCTGGTGTACGGGAGGACGAACTCGCGGTAGTCCTCGGGGGCGACGGCGCCGACCCAGGAGTCGAAGAGCTGGAGCGCCGAGGCGCCCGCGTCGGCCTGCACCCGCAGGTAGGCGATGGTGATGTCGGTGAGGCGGCCCATGAGCGCGTGCCACAGCCCGGGGTCGCCGTACATCATGGCCTTGGTGTGGTCGTGGTTCTTGGAAGGGCCGCCCTCGATGAGGTAGGACGCGAGCGTGAACGGCGCGCCCGCGAAGCCGATCAGCGGGGTGGGGCCGAGCTCCTTGGCGAGCGCCTGGACGGCCTCGGTGACGTAGGGCACGTCGTCGGGGTCCAGGGGGCGCAGCGCGTCGAGCGCGGCGCGGTCACGGACCGGCTCGGCGACCACGGGGCCGACGCCGGGCTTGATGTCGAGGTCGACGCCGATGGCCTTGAGCGGCACGACGATGTCGCTGAAGAAGATCGCCGCGTCCACCCCGTACCGCCGCACGGGCTGCATCGTGATCTCCACGATGAGGTCGGGGGTCGCGCACGCGGTGAGCATCGGCACGCCGGAGCGGACGGCGCGGTACTCGGGCAGTGAGCGGCCCGCCTGCCGCATGTACCAGACGGGGGTGTGCGGCACCGGCAGGCGGCGGCAGGCGCGGATGAACAGGGATTCGGCGGTCTCGGAGTTCACCCTTCCAGAGTGCCATGGAGGGGTGCCGGTCCACGTATCGCGTGCGTGCTCAGATCTCGCCGCCCGGGAGGGCGACGGGGGCCGGTCCGGGCGGTTTCGCGGGCACCGGAGGTGGTCCCGGGGGCAATACCAAAGCTTGCCGCGAAAACGATATTTACCGGGCGGATGTCCGGCGATGATGATGGAAGCCGCGATCCGTACACTATGTCTGGTTCGACGGCCGGCCGAGGGCCCGCACCGGAGGGCAGGCCGCGTCAACGCGCTCCCAGGCACGGGTACAGTACGTCTCACGAGAGGTCCGTGATCATGTCGCGGCTGGTTCAAATGTTCGTCAAATCGCCGCGCGGCGG
The DNA here is from genome assembly GCF_040653595.1 of Sphaerisporangium sp. NPDC051011. Taxonomy (NCBI): domain Bacteria; kingdom Bacillati; phylum Actinomycetota; class Actinomycetes; order Streptosporangiales; family Streptosporangiaceae; genus Sphaerisporangium; species Sphaerisporangium sp. NPDC051011. The sequence goes on from NZ_JBFAGG010000001.1 coordinate 480,769, forward strand.
CGATTCGGTGACCACTTTCGGGACACGCCGAGCGCGTTGCGGGGAAATGTCGCCGTGACGTGTCAACGTCGGACCAGCCCCGAGTTCACGGACAGGGCCCGCGGGGGGAGCGTCGGCCAGGCGGCGCGCAGTCTTGTCCGCGCGAACTCTCGATCTTGGGACCCGACGAAAGGCCCGCGATGACCGCGATGTGGAGTTCCTCCGAGCACCGCACTGTGCATTGTGCGCACCTTGCCGTCGAACGGGGCGTGGCGCGGCTCCCTCGCCTCGACGCGCACGACGGCCGCCGATTCCTGGGGTGTGCGGAGCGTGGCGGCGCCCCGGTGACGAGAGCTTGATCACCATCCATGCATTCCGCGCATACCCCCCTGTTCCCGGCACCACCCGTTCCGGCCTACGCTGCAATCATGACCATCGGTGACGCGCCGCCGGCCCCCGCCGCATTCCGGCGGGCCCTGGCGAGCCTGCGTCCCGCCGATGTCAGGCCGGAGATCGAACTGGAGGACATCCCCGCGCCGCAGCGGCTGGCCCCCTACTCCGGCGCGGTCGGCGCGTCGGTCTACCGCGGCGACGACGAGCTCGCCGTCGGCCGCCTGATCATGCTGTTCGACCCCGACGGCCAGCGCGGCTGGGACGGCCCCTTCCGCCTGGTCGCCTACGTCCGCGCCGACATGGAGCCCGAGATCACCTCCGACCCGATGCTCGGGCCTGTGGCGTGGAGCTGGCTGACCGAGGCCCTCGACTCCCACGGGGCCGGGTACGCCGCGGCGGGCGGCACCGTCACCCGCGCGGTGTCGGAGGGCTTCGGCAACAAGGCCGACGACCCGATCACCACCGAGCTGGAGCTGCGCGCGTCGTGGTCCCCGCTGGAGGATGACCTGTCGGCCCACGTCGCCGCATGGTGCGACCTGATGTGCCTCGCGGCGGGCATCCCACCCCTGCCACCTGACGTCGCGGCCCTCCCGCCGCGGTCCGCGCGTCGAGAAGACCCGGAGCCCTTCAGGACGTGACCGACGACGAAATCATCCCCGCATCCGAAATAGTGCCGCTCCTGGAACCCCGCGAGGGCATCCCGCCGGTCATCGAGGACGCCGGCGCGCTCGCGGCGGCCGTCCGCGCGTTCGCCAAGGGCACGGGCCCGGTGGCCGTCGACGCCGAGCGCGCCTCCGGCTACCGCTACAGCGGCCGTGCCTACCTGGTGCAGCTCCGCCGCGCCGGGGCGGGCAGCGTGCTCGTCGACCCGGTCGCCTGCCCCGACCTGTCGGAGCTCGACGAGGCGCTGGTCGACGCCGAGATCGTGCTGCACGCCGCCACGCAGGACCTCGCCTGCCTCGCCGAGCTGGGCTTCACCCCCCGCACCCTGTTCGACACCGAGCTCGCCGGGCGCCTGCTCGGATACGAGCGCGTCGGCCTCGGCACGATGGTCGAGAACGTCCTCGGCCTGCGCCTGGAGAAGGGCCACTCGGCGGCCGACTGGTCGCAGCGCCCCCTCCCCGAGGACTGGCTGCGCTACGCCGTGCTGGACGTCGAGGTGCTCATCGAGCTGCGCGACAAGCTGTACGAGGAGCTTTCCACCGACGGGAAGCTCACGTGGGCGCAGGAGGAGTTCGCCGCCATCCTCGCCGCTCCCCCGTCGCCGCCGCGCACCGACCCATGGCGGCGCACCTCCGGCATCCACCGCGTGCGCACGCTGCGCGGGCTGGCCGTGGTGCGCGAGCTGTGGACGCTGCGCGACGAACTGGCCCGCGAGTCCGACCTCGCGCCCGGCCGCGTGCTGCCGGACTCGGCGATCGTGACCGCGGCGCTGGACCAGCCGCGCACCACCAAGGCGCTGACCGAGATCGCGCCGTTCACCGGGCGCAGCGCCCGGCGTCACCTGCGCGAGTGGCTGAACGCCATCGGCCGCGCCCGCGCGCTGGCCGAGACCGAGCTCCCGCAGCCCAGCGGGCCGGGCGAGGGTCCTCCCCCCGCCAACCGGTGGGCCGACCGCGACCCCGCGGCGGCCAGGCGCCTGGCCGCCGCCCGCGCCGCGGTGGCGGCCCTGGCCGACGCCAACCGCATGCCCACGGAGAACCTGCTGCAGCCGGAGGCGATCCGGCGCCTGACCTGGGAGCCGCCCGCCGACCTCGGCGACGAGGGGGTGGCGGCGCGGCTGCGCGAGCTCGGGGCGCGCGGGTGGCAGATCGAGCTGACGGCGCATCCCCTGTCCCGGGCGCTGATCCGCCTCGTGGTCAAGGGCGAGATCGACGAGCCCCCGCCCGCGTCCCTGACGAACTGACCCGCGGGCTCCGTCACGGCGCCCGCGGACCTTCGGCACAGCGGGGGGCCGGTCAGCCGGTCACCGGCCTCACGCTGTCGCGGAGCACGACCTCTCCGCCGACCGTCTCGCGCCTGGGGACGCCCTCGTGGCCGAGGGCCAGGTCCAGCGCCAGCGAGCCCATGCGCGCCAGCGGCAGCCGCACGGTCGTGAGGGAGGGTACCAGGTCGCGCAGGGGGGCGATGTCGTCGAACCCCGCGAGCGACATGTCGCGCGGCACCTCGACGCCGTTCTCCCTCAGGGCGGCGAGGGCTCCGGTCGCCATGACGTCGGTCACCGCGAACACGCAGGTCACGTCACTGCGCAGGGCCAGCAGCTCGCAGGTGGCGGCGTGCCCGCCGTCGCGGTCGAACGCGCCGCGCACCACCAGCGGCGGCGGGAGCCCGAGGTCGGACAGCGCGGCGGCGAACCCCCCGGCGCGGTCGATCGCGGTCAGCAGGTTGGACGGCCCGGCGAGCGTCGCGAAACGGCGGTGCCCGAGGCCGGCCAGCGCCACCGCCAGGTCGTAGGCCCCCTCGCGGTTCAGTGGGGCCACGGTGTCGGTGCCGAGGATGTCCTGGCCGATGACGGCGACGCGTCCCCCGCCGGCGCGGTACACGTCCAGCTCGGCGCGCAGCCGGCGCAGGACGGCCTCGTCCGTGACCCGGGAGCCCGCGATCAGCACGACCCGGGCGCGCTGGGCGTTGAGCGTGGCCACCAGCGCGATCTCGCGCTCGGGGTCGCGGTAGGTGGTGCCCAGGGTGACGACCATGTCGTGGCCGTCGGCCGCGCGGATCGCGCCGTCGGCGATGGCGGCGAAGTAGGGGTCGGTGAGGTCCTGGATCACGATGCCGACGACGTTGCTCGCGCCGCGCGCCAGGGTCTGGGCTGCGGCGTCGACGCGGTAGCCGAGCTTGGCGGCCGAGAACTCGACCCGCTCGCGCATGGCCGCGCCGACGTGACGTGTGCTGCCGTTGAGGACCCGCGAGGCGGTCGCCAGCGACACCCCCGCGTGCCTGGCGACGTCTTCGAGCGTGGCCATGATCGCCTCCCGTGGCCGGCGTGCCGCCGCGGGGCCGGACCGACGGCCCAGACCCCCATACGCACGGTAACCGATCCCGGCAACGATCAGGTGACGGGCACCCGGGACTCCCGCTCGACGCGGCTGTGCCGCCTGCCGTACAGGAAGTAGATCACGACTCCGGCGCCCATCCAGACCAGGAACCGCAGCCAGGTCTCCGCCGGCAGGTTGAGCATGAGGTAGAGGCAGGCCAGCGCCGAGAGGACGGGCACGAGCGGCACCAGCGGCGTGCGGAAGGCCCGCGGCAGGTCGGGGCGGGTGCGGCGCAGGATCACCACGCCCACCGACACCAGGACGAACGCGAACAGCGTGCCGATGTTGACCAGCTCGGCCAGCGCCGAGAGCGGGATCAGCCCCGCCAGCAGCGCGGTGACCGTCCCGATGATGATCGTGATGACGTACGGCGTGCCGAAGCGGGGATGGACGGCGGCCAGGGGCCGGGGCAGCAGGTTGTCGCGGCTCATCGCGAAGAACACGCGGCTCTGGCCGAGCATGAGGATCATCACGACCGTCGTCAGCCCCGCCAGCGCGCCCACGCTGATGATCGTGGCCAGCCAGTTCTGCCCGAGTGCGCGGAACGCGCCGGCCAGCGGGGCCGATCTGTTCAGCCGGTCGTACCGCTGCATGCCGACGACGACCAGCGACACCGCGACGTACAGGAAGGTGCAGATGGCCAGGGAGGCGATGATGCCGACCGGCAGGTCGCGCTGGGGGCGGCGGGTCTCCTCGGCGGCGGTGGCGACGATGTCGAAGCCGATGAAGGCGAAGAAGACGATGGCGGCGCCCGAGAACACGCCGAGCACCCCGTAGGCGACCGGGGTGAGGCCGAACAGGGTCTGGATCAGCGGCGCCTTGAGCCCCTCGACCGCCGGCGTGGGGTGCGCGGGCGGGATGAACGGGGTGAAGTTCGCGCTCTTCACGAAGAACAGCCCCGCCACGATCACCAGCAGGATCACGGCGACCTTGACGGTGACGATGACGAGGTTGAACCGCGCGGACAGCTTGATGCCGGCCACCAGCACGGCCGTGAGCGCCAGCACGATGACGGCCGCCGGGACGTTGAACGTCGCGTTCTCCCCTGTCAGCGACGACGGCAGGTCGACGCCCATGGCGGCCAGCAGTTCGGCGAAGTACCCCGACCAGCCGACCGCGACCACGGCCCCGCCGAGGGCCATCTCCAGCATGAGGTCCCAGCCGACGATCCACGCCGGGAACTCGCCGAGCGTGGCGTAGGAGAAGGTGTACGCCGACCCGGCCACCGGCACGGTGGAGGCGAACTCGGCGTAGCACAGGGCCGCGAGGGCGCAGACGACGCCGGCGATGACGAACGACAGCGCGACCGCCGGGCCGGAGGTCTCCCGGGCGACCTGCCCGGTCAGGACGAAGATGCCCGTACCGACGATCACGCCGACGCCGAACACGGTCAGGTCGAGCGCGCTCAGGTGGCGCCGCAGCCGATGCCCGGAACCCTCGGTGTCCTCGATCGACAACTCGACCGGCTTCGTCCGGAACATCGTCCGCAGCACAGACATTCGGCACGCCCCTGATCGCCCTCGACCATGTGCTACACCTTCACGAGGAAAGCGCACACCACGAGTACCCCAGGTCAGACCGAACATTCCTCCCCGTTTCCGCCGGGCGCCGACCGGCGGAAGGGAGGATCACGGGCGTCGGTCAGGAGGCTGGGTGCTCCTCCAGGACGGGCGCGCCGCGGGTGACGGTCTCGGTGATCCGGCGGGCGATGTCCTGCCCGGTGAGGCCGGCCTCGGCGAGGATCTTGGGCCGCTTGGCGTGGCCGAGGAACTGCTGGGGGACGCCGAACGTGCGCACCGGGACGTCGATCTCGGCGTCCCTGAGCAGGCGCGCCACGGCGTCGCCCACCCCGCCGACCCGGCCGTTGTCCTCGACCACGGCGACGAGCCGGGCGGCGCGCGCGGCGCCCGCTAGCGCGTCGTCCAGCGGCTTGACCCAGCGCGGGTCGACGATGGTGGCCGAGATGCCGTGCGCGTCCAGCAGCGCGGCGGCCTCCAGGCAGATCGCGGCCATGGGGCCGACGGCCACCAGCAGGACGTCGGCGCTCTCGCCGCCGTCCCGCAGGACGTCCATCGCGCCGAGCTTTCCGGTGGCGGGGATCTCGGGCCCGACCGCGCCCTTGGGGAACCGCAGGACGGTCGGGCCGTCGTCCACCTCGACCGCCTCGCCGAGCAGCTCGCGCAGCCGCGAGGCGTCGCGCGGCGCGGCGATCGACAGGCCGGGGACGACCTGGAGGATCGACAGGTCCCACATGCCGTTGTGGCTCGCGCCGTCGTCGCCGGTGACGCCGGCGCGGTCCAGCACGACGGTGACGGGCAGGCGGTGCAGCGCGACGTCCATCAGGAGCTGGTCGAAGGCGCGGTTGAGGAACGTGGCGTAGACGGCGACGACCGGGTGCAGGCCGCCGAGGGCGAGGCCCGCCGCGCTGGTCAGGGCGTGCTGCTCGGCGATGCCGACATCGTAGATGCGCGAGGGGTAGGCTTCGGCGAACGCGGCCAGGCCGGTGGGGTGCAGCATGGCGGCGGTGATCGCCACCAGGTCGGGCCGCTCGGCGCCGAGCCGGACGAGCTCCTGGCCGAAGACGTTGGTCCAGCCGTGGGGCCGGGGCTGCTCCTCGCCGGTCAGCGGGTCGAAGGGCTGCGGCGAGTGGAAGCAGTCCTCGTCGTGGTTCTCGGCGTGCGCGTAGCCGTGGCCCTTGGTGGTGAGGACGTGGACGATGACGGGGCCGCGGAAGTCGCGCGCCTTGCGCAGGGCCGCCTCGACCGCCTGCTCGTCGTGGCCGTCGATCGGGCCGACGTACTTCAGCCCGAGGTCCTCGAACATGACCTGGGGCGCCAGGACGTCCTTGATGCCCTTCTTGACGCCGTGCAGCGTGTCGTACAGCGGGGCGCCGACGACGGGGACGCGGCCGAGGTTGTGCTTGACGAACTCCAGCATGTGCTCGTAGTTCTGCGTCATGCGCAGGGACGCCAGGTGGGAGGCCAGCCCGCCGATGGTGGGCGAGTAGGACCTGCCGTTGTCGTTGACGACGATGACCAGCGGCAGGTCGGGGTCCTTGGCGTGGCCTGCGATGTTGTTGAGCGCCTCCCAGGCCATGCCGCCGGTCAGCGCGCCGTCGCCGATCACCGCGACGACCGTGCGGCCGGTCTCGCCGCGCAGCTTGTAGGCCTTGGCCAGGCCGTCGGCGTAGGACAGGGCCGTCGAGGCGTGGGAGTTCTCGATGATGTCGTGCTCGGACTCGGCCTGGCTCGGGTACCCCGACAGGCCGCCCTCCTTGCGCAGGGTGTCGAAGTCGCCGGCGCGGCCCGTGAGCATCTTGTGGACGTACGCCTGGTGGCCGGTGTCCCACAGGATGCGGTCGCGCGGGGAGTCGAACACGCGGTGCAGCGCGATGGTCAGCTCGACGACGCCCAGGTTGGGGCCGAGGTGACCGCCCGTACGGGAGGTCGTGGAGACGAGAAGGTCACGGATCTCGGCGGCCAGGAGGGGCAGTTCGCCGGGCTCCAGCCGCTTGAGGTCCCCTGGACCCTTCACCGAGGCGAGAAGGTCGGCCTGTCCGTCATCAGGACCGTCGCTCCGCTGGCTCCGCTCGCTCACGGAATCATCTCCTCCACTTGCTCGCCTGTTTACCTGTTCGCCGACCTGGCCCGAAGTCTATTTGCCCAAGGATCCCACCCCGGCGGCGCTCCCGTGAGAGCCTCGCCAAACCTTCACAGCTTGCCCACATTAGATCGGTTTTACGAGGTGTGGGCGTGTCGCGTACCCTCATGGGGTCATGCGCAAGCTCTCCCTTGTCGTCCTGTTGGCCCTGGTCGCACCGCTGCTCTTCCAGGGCACATCCTGGGCCTATCCGATCAAGAACGCGCCGGTCCTCACCGGGAGCCCGCTGTACTCCTCCGGGCCTCTTCCCCGCACGTCCTGTCCCGAACAGCCCGTGGAGGCGGGGGACGTGGCCTCGGCCAAGCGCTACCTGACTCCGCTGGTCTCGTGCCTGAACGACGTGTGGTCGGCCCAGTTCAAGCGGGCGGGCATCCCGTTCGTCGCGCCGACTGTGAAGTTCATCACCAAGCCCCAGCGGGCGTGCGGCGACAAGTGGGGCAAGTACGTCCAGGCGATCTACTGCAACCCGACGCGCCAGATCGTGTTCCTGCTGGACAAGTCCGTCATGACCAACGCCGAGGACCTCTTCCTCATGGACGTGATCGCCCACGAGTACGGCCACCACGTCCAGAACCTCGCGGGCATGTGGAAGGCCTACAACAACCTCCCCGGCCGCGGCCGGTCGGAGTACGACGAGCAGACCCGCAGGCACGAACTCCAGGCCGAATGCCTGGCGGGCGCCTTCATCGGCAGTGTCTGGAGTTCCCTCGACCGTTCCACGGACGACTGGCGGACGCTGCTGGACGCCGACCGGCGCAGCGGCGACGAGACCACCGACGCGCGCGACCACGGCAAGGGTCGCAACATCGCCAACTGGCTGAACCGCGGCTTCAAGGCCGCGGGCCCGGCCGCGTGCAACTCCTGGATCGCCGGCGCCTCGATGGTGGCGTAGAGAGCGGTCCCCGGCAGAGAGCGGCCCGGCTAGGCGCCCACGCGGGCGAGGGCGTCCAGAGGGTCGGCGAGCACTTGGGCGAAGGCCAGCTCGGCGGCCCCCACCAGCGTCGTGTCGTCCCCGAGCACGGGGGTGCGCAGCCGCAGGTGCTCGCGGGAGGCGTGCAGGACGTCGGTGTTGATCCGGCTGCGCACCTGGGCCGCGGCGCCCAGGTAGATCTCCCTGAGCATGCCCCCGAAGACGACGATCTCGGGGTTGAAGATGTTCACCAGGTTGGCCACGCCGAGGCCGAGCCAGTCGCCCACGCGCAGCAGAGCCTCGCGGGCGACGACGTCGCCGCGGTCGGCGGCGTCCACGACCGAGCGCACGGCGTCACGGCCGACCTGGTGGCCGAACCGCCCGGCGGCCTCCAGCAGCGCACGCTCCCCCACCTCGGCCTCCAGGCAGCCGCGGGACCCGCAGCCGCACGGCCGTCCCCCCGCGTTGACCACCATGTGCCCGACCTCGCCGCCGTAGCCGCCGTGGCCGCCGAGCAACTGGCCGGAGGCGATGATGCCGCCGCCGATGCCGACGTCGCCGTGCAGGTAGATGAGGTCACGGGACCCGGCCCCGACGCCCCGGGCCTGCTCGGCGAGCGCGCCGAGGTTGGCGTCGTTGCCCACGGCGACGGGGATGCCGAGCCCCAGCCTGGACTCCAGCTCCGCGCCGAGGGGGACGTCCGAGACGCCCAGGTTCGGGCTGAATCTGACGACGCCGTCGAGCCGGCGGACGCCGCCGGAGAAGGAGACGCCCGCGCCCACGCACACCGCGTCGGCGCCGACCTTCTTCAGCATCCGGCCGGTGAAGCCCGCGAGCAGGCCGGACACCTCGCCGAGCGAGAAGGGGCCACGCTCGCGCGGGGACTCGACGCGGTCGAGGATCACGCCGCCCAGGCCCACCCGGGCGGCGACGAGCCGGTCGACGCCGATGTCGAACGCCAGGACGTACACCCGCGACGACTCGGGACGCACCACCAGGGACGGGCGGCCCGCCCGCCCGGTCTCCCCGGGCAGTTCCTCGCGGACGAGGCCCGCCGCGGTGAGGTCGGCGGTGAGCGCCATGATCGTGCTGCGGTTGAGCCCCATCCTGCTGGTGAGCTCGGCACGGGAGGTGGGCCCGCTGAGATGGACGTGCCGCAGGAGCGCCCCGAGGTTCTGGCGCCGGATCTCCTCCTGCGAGGGCCCCGCGCGCATCATCGTTGGTCCTCTGGTTCGTTCGTACTGTCAGGTGGGCGGAGGGGCGAGGCCGTCCCCGGACAGGCCGCGCGCCGACGGCACACCGGCACGGGAACCCCGCCGGTGTTCATATGAACACCATAGACGTTCCTTGGCAAATTACTGGGACGGACAGGCAGGAATCACCCTAGACCAGAGGCGGCGGCGCGCTTGCGGGAGAGCGCGTCGACCCCGGCGGCCAGGAGCAGGACCAGTCCGGTGACGATGTACTTGACGCTCGCGCTGTAACCCATCAGGCCCATGCCGTTGTTGATGACCGCGACCACGGCGCCGCCGAGCAGCGCGTCCAGCACCCTGCCCTTGCCTCCGAACAGGCTGGTGCCGCCGATGACCGCGGCGCCGACCGCGAACAGCAGCACGTCGCTGCCGCCCGTGCTGGGGTCGACGGAACTGGCCTGGGACGCCAGGACGATGCCGCCCACGGACGCCATGCCGGAGCAGATGACGAAGGCGCTGACCCGGATGCGGTCCACGTTGATGCCGGCGCGGCGGGCGGCCTCGGCGTTGCCGCCGACGGCGTAGATGTGCCGGCCGAAGGCCGTGCGGCGCAGGACGAACGTCCAGAAGATCAGCAGCGCCAGGATGATCGGGACGACGATCGGCACGCCCTTGAGCGAGACCAGCAGGGCGTTGCGGCTGCGCTCCAGGTTCAGGGCGTAGACCGCGAGCCCGCCGAGGATCGCCAGCGCGCCCACCCGGACGGCGATGAGCGTGACCGGGTCGGCCGAGAGGCCGCGGCCGGCGCGGCGGCGCGCCCGCACGATCTGCAGGGCGGCGTACGCGAGGACGCACACCGCGTACAGGATCCAGCCGAGGACCGGCGGGAGGTACCTGTTCTCGATCGCGATGATCACCGGGTCGCGGATGGCGATGTTGTTGCCCTCGCGCACCAGGACGAGGAGCGCGCCCTGGAAGGCGAGGAAGGCGGCCAGCGTCACCACGAAGGAGGGGATGCCGAGCTTGGCGACCAGCGCGCCGAGCGCGAGGCCGATCACGACGCCGGTGAGGATCGCCGCGCCGACGCTGACGTACCACGGCAGGCCGTTCTGGGTCATGGCGACGGCGAGCACCGCCGCGCAGACGCCGCTGGTCCACCCCGCGGACAGGTCGATCTCGCCGAGGAGCAGGACGAAGACCAGTCCCATGGCGATCACGCTGATCGCGGCGCCCTGGGTGAACAGGTTGGCGAAGTTGATCGCCGACAGGAACACCGGCCGCAGGATCGCGAAGGTGGTGCACAGCACGAGCAACCCGAGGATGGCCGGCAGGGCGCCCATGTCACCGCCCCGGACCCGTCCGATGTAGGCACGGACGTTCTGGCCGATGCCGGGCGACGGCGCGGCGGTCTTCGTGCCGGGAAGCATCGTCGTACTCATGCGGTGACTCCGTTGACGTTCTGCAGGCCGAGCTCGCCGCTGCGTCCCGAAGTGATCAGCTCGACGACCTGCGCGTGGGTGACGTCGGCCGTCTTCACCTGCGCGGCCATGCGGCCGAGGTACAGCGCCGCGATCCGGTCCGAGACGGCGAAGACGTCGTTCATGTTGTGCGAGATGAGGATCACCGCCAGGCCGTTGTCGGCCAGCCGGCGCACCAGCTCCAGCACCTGGGCGGTCTGGGCGACGCCGAGCGCGGCGGTGGGCTCGTCCAGGATGACGACCTTGCTGTTCCACAGCACGGCCTTGGCGATGGCGACGGTCTGCCGCTGGCCGCCGGACAGGCTGGACACGAGCTGCCGGATCGACTTGACGGTGCGGACGGAGAGGCTGTCGAGGGTCTTGGCCGCCATCTCCTCCATCGTCGCCTCGTCCAGGACGAGCCCGCTCCTCTTCTCGCGGCCCAGGAACATGTTCTGGACGATGTCAAGGTTGTCGCACAGGGCGAGGTCCTGATAGACGATCTCGATGCCGAGGTCGGCGGCCTCGCGCGGGCTGTTCACCTGCACCGGGCGGCCGTCGAACAGCATCTCGCCTGCGTCGATCGGGTAGGTGCCGCCGATGCACTTGACCAGGGTGGACTTGCCGGCGCCGTTGTCGCCGACAAGTGCGGTGACCTCTCCGGCGTACGCCGAGAAGGCGACCTCGTGCAGGACCTGCACGGGTCCGAAGCTCTTGTCGAGCCCGCGGATCTCCAGGACGGGTTGGGATGACACGTTGCTCCTAAGAGATTGACGGTACACGCCGCGCACCCCGGCGGGGAGACCTCCTGTGGGAGGCCTCCCCGGGAAGCGGCGGCCGTACCGGACCTCGGTTCTACTGGATTCCGGCCTTGGTGCAGAGGTCGGCGAACTCGCCCGTGCAGAGCTCGTCCTTGCTGACGAAGCCGTCGGCGACGACGTCCTTGACGCTGTTGAAGGTGATCGCCTGCGGGTCCAGCAGGACGGACGGGACGTCCTGGTTGGTCTGGGCGTCCTTGGTGACCCCGCTCACGGTCGGCTTCTCGCCGTTGGCGAGCGCGATGGCGAGCTGGGAGGCCGCGTCGGCCTCCTTCTTGACGGCCTTGTACACGGTCATGCACTGGTCGCCGGTGAGGATGTTCTGCAGTCCCTGGACGCCCGCGTCCTGGCCGGTCACCGGCACCTTGCCGTTGAGCTTCTGCTTCTTCAGCACGGTGATGGCGGCGTTGCCGAGGTTGTCGTTCGCCGCGAGCACACCCGCGATCTTGGGCTGGGAGGTCAGCATCTGCTCGAACATCGTGCCGCCCTTGACCGGGTCCCACTCCGGCACGGACTCGTCCGGGCCCTTGGTGTACTCGCCGGAGTCGAACTTCGGCTGGAGCACGCCGTCGTAGCCCTGCTTGAACAGCGTCGCGTTGTTGTCCGTCGGCGAGCCGTTGAGCTCGGCGATGATGGGCTTGTCGACCTTCTTGTCGGCGAGGCACTGGACCAGGCCCTCGCCCTGAAGCTGGCCGACCTTGACGTTGTCGAAGCTGACGTAGTACGACGCGCCGCCGCCGAGGGTCAGGCGGTCGTAGTCGATGACCGGGACACCCTGGGCCTTGGCCTTGTCGATGACGGCCTTGCCGGTGCCGCTGTCCAGGTTGACGATCAGAAGCACGGTGGCGCCGTTGGTGATCATCTGGTCGGCGATCGTCTGGAACGCGGTCTTGTCGTTCTGCGCGTTCTGGATGTCGTAGGCGACGCCCGCGGCCTTGAATGCCTCTTCGAGGAACTTGTGGTCGGCGGTCTCCCAGCGGGGAGACGACTTGCTGTCGGGCAGGATCACGCCGATCTTGCCCGGCTTGGCCTCGGAGGACGGGGAGGCGCCCCCACTGGACGGTGCCGCGCTGGTGTCACCACTGTCACTGCCCCCGCAGGCGGTGAGACCGAGAGTGAGCGCCGCCGCGGCGGCGGTCAGGCCGAGGATCCCCTTGCGCATGGGTGCACGGGTCCTTTCTGCAGAGATCGCCACGGGAGGCGTGGCGTTGGGGGTCTGGGTGGAAGGTGCCCGGCCGAGCTCTGACCGGGGGAAGGAACGGCTTCCACCGGGTCGCGGCTTGGCCGTTTCTTGAATGTTGTTTGCGGCAACGTATTCCGATCCGGGCCGGTGCGCCAGACCTCCGGGCGTCAAAATTTGTTGCCGCCGGTAACAATCGGGAAACGCATGCTTAACCTGCGAGGCTGCGCGTGATCAGCACGAAGGCCGAGACGGCGGCCACCACGAGGATCCCGGTCCGGATCCGCCCCCCGTCCATGAACCGCCGCAGCGGCCCCGACGCCGCGAACCCGGCGACCATGAACGGGATCAGCGCCGCACCCCAGAGGACCGACCGGAGCGGCAGCCTGCCGACGACGGCGAGGACACCGAGCGACTGCAGGGCGGCCAGGAAGAAGAACAGCGCCAGCGTCGCGCGGATCCTCGGCCCCTTCTCGTGCTGGTACACGATGCCGAGCGGCGGCCCGCCGATGCCGGTGGCGGTTCCCGTGATCCCGGAGATGAGCCCGGCGGCGGTCAGCGTGAAGCCGTTCTTGGGCACGGCCAGGGCCGAGGCCGTGACCGCCACCGCCACGAGCACCATCACGCCGACCAGGACGCCGAGCGCCCGCGTGCTGACGTAGAGGACGACGAGCCCGCCGAGCGCCGTCCCCGGCAGCCTGCCGAGCAGCGCGAACCCCAGCCCCCGCCAGTCGATCGCGCGCCATTCCGCGACCAGCGTCAGCAGCGGCAGGGTGGCGTTGACCACCTGGACGCCGCCCGGCATGACCGTGGGGTCCAGCACCGTGATGATCGGCGCGGCCAGCAAGCCCAGCCCGAACCCGACCCCTCCCTGCACCACCGCCCCGACGAATACCGCCAAACCACCCAGAAATATCAGAAGTACCTCGTGACCCATGCATAGCACCGTAGACTCCGGCGCCCCACCCATCGCAAAGGGTCATCCCTCGCGACGAGGCACCTCCCGCCCGGAAACGGCACCGGCGGCCGATTCGCCTGTGACCGATCGGCCGGTGGCGTCGTCTCCTTGGGTGTGAGACATCCATCCCCGACGCGGAGGCGGCCATCAGCGACCGGATCGAGCGGCTCTACCGGGAGCACTGGCCCCTGGTCTGCGGCTACCTCCTCCGCCGCACCCGCGACCCCCACCTCGCCCAAGACCTCGCCCAGGACACGTTCGTCAAGGCGACCCGGGCCCTGCTCGGCTGGCGCGGGGAGTCACCGGCCGCCTGGCTGCTCAGCATCGCCCGCAACGTGCTCATCGACCACGTGCGGCGAAACCGCGTCGAGCTCGCGCTGCCCGTCCCCGACGAGCCGGCCGCGGCCGGGGAGCCGATCGCGGACACCGTGGCCGTGCGCGACGTGCTCGACCGGCTCCCCGACGGGCAGCGGCGCCTCCTCGCGCTCGTCTACTTCGACGGGTTCTCCCTGGCGGAGGTGGCCGCGATGACCGGCCGGTCCACCTCGTCGATCAAGACCGCCCTGTGGCGCGCCCGCGCCGCCTTCGCCGAGATGTACGGAGCCACACGATGACCGACCCCACCGGACCGGCCCTGGAACCGGCCGGCCCCGCCACGACGGCCGAGGCCGGCCTCGACATCCCCGAGTTCGACCCCCGCAGGACCCGCAGGGCCGTGCGCCGGGGCATCATGCGGACGAGCCTCACCGTGGTCGTCACGCTCGTGCTGATCTCCCTGCTGGTCACCCTGGGCTCGGCGTGGTTCCAGCGGCGCGGCGACCGGGTGCAGCGCATGAACGACGTGCTGGGCACCGCCCTCCAGATCGCCTACCCCGCGTACGAGATCCGGCTGGACGAGACCGTCGCCTCGCCGGTGTCGCTGTCGATTCAGGTCGGCATGAGGCCGCTGCGCGCATACGGCGGCTTCTCCACGGGCGCGGGCTTCGGCGAGGTGAAGGGGGAACTGAGCCAGGACTTCTTCGGCCGGGTCCGGCGGTCGCCGCTCGGCTACTACACCGAGACCCCGCTCACCTACGCCCTCTACGACGTCAGGACGGGTAACCAACCCAAGGAGCAGATGCGGAAGGTCCTCGCCCGCCTGCCGGAGACCATGCGCGCGCTCGCCGTCGTCGAGTTCTCCGCTCCCCTCACCGACGCCGAACTCCGCGCCTTCGGCGGGCAGCACAGGGCGTGCCCCGACCTGGTGGTCTACGAGAACCGGCCGCGGTCCACGCCCATCACCTGGGGTGGCCCGCACATGTCGCCCAGCACATCACAGCTGCACAGCGGAAAGTGCTCCGACCAGACCACCCCGGAACTGGCGAACTTCCGCGCCTGGGTGGCCACGCTACGCGACCACGACGACCCAAACCTCCGAAAGCTCGGCCTGACCCTGGACAGACTCCGCGCCGCGGCGACCGAGGGGAAGGCCTATGCCTACGTCGACCAGCTCGCCGACGTCGCCACCCTGAGAAAGATCATCGAAGACCCCCGGGTCGCGACGGTCCGCGTGGCCGACCTCGCCTACGACCTGGAGCGTCCATAGGACCGCGCCGGACGGCTCCGGGGCGGGAAAGCCGGACGGCCCGGCGTGTGGGTGGGACGCCGGGCCGTCGTCGTCGGAGTTCGTGACCCCCGAGTGCGGGGCCGGAGGGCCCCGGTGACCCTGCTCAGCTCTTGGCGAGCAGGGAGCGCAGGACGTACTGCATGATGCCGCCGTGGCGGTAGTAGTCGGCCTCGCCGGGCGTGTCGATGCGGACGACGGCCTGGAACTCCTTGCCGTCGGCCGTCACCGTCACGGTCGCCGGGACGGTGCCCGCGTTCAGTTCCTCGACGCCGGTGATGTCGAACGTCTCCTCGCCCGTCAGCCCGAGCGACACCGCGCTCTGGCCCTCGGGGAACTGCAGCGGCAGCACGCCCATGCCGATGAGGTTCGAGCGGTGGATCCGCTCGTAGGACTCGGCGATGACGGCGCGGACGCCGAGCAGCGCGGTGCCCTTGGCCGCCCAGTCGCGCGAGGAGCCGGAGCCGTACTCCTTGCCCGCGAGCACGACCAGCGGGGTCCCGGCCGCCTGGTAGTTCACCGAGGCGTCGTAGATCGTGGAGACGGGGCCGCCGTCCTCGGTGAAGTCGCGGGTGAAGCCGCCCTCGGTGCCCGGCGCGATCTGGTTGCGCAGGCGGATGTTGGCGAACGTGCCGCGGATCATGACCTCGTGGTTGCCCCGGCGCGAGCCGTAGGAGTTGAAGTCCTTGAACTCGACGCCGTTCTCCCTGAGGTAGCGACCGGCGGGCGAGTCGGACTTGATGGAACCGGCCGGCGAGATGTGGTCGGTCGTCACCGAGTCGCCGAGCAGGGCGAGCACGCGCGCGCCCGCGATGTCGGTGACCGGCTCGGGCTCGCTCGGCATTCCGTCGAAGTACGGCGCCTTGCGGACGTAGGTGGAGGACGGGTCCCACTCGAAGGTGTCGCCGGTCGGGATCGGCAGCGAGCGCCAGGTCTCGTCGCCGGTGAAGACGTCCGCGTAGTCGCGCTTGAACATGTCCTCGCCGATCGAGGAGTTGACGACCGCGCTGACCTCCTCCGGGGAGGGCCAGATGTCCTTGAGGTACACCGGCTCGCCGTCGGCGCCCGTGCCGAGCGGCTCGGTGTTCAGGTCGAGGTCCATCGTGCCGGCCAGGGCGTAGGCGACGACGAGCGGCGGCGAGGCCAGGTAGTTCATCTTGACGTCGGGGTTGATCCGGCCCTCGAAGTTGCGGTTGCCGGACAGGACGGCGGTGACGGCGAGGTCGCCGGACTGGACGGCCTCGGAGATCTCCTCCGGCAGCGGGCCGGAGTTGCCGATGCAGGTGGTGCAGCCGTACCCGACGAGGTTGAAGCCCAGCTTGTCGAGGTAGGGCGTGAGGCCCGCGCGCTCGAAGTAGCCGGTGACGACCTGCGAGCCGGGGGCCAGCGAGGTCTTCACCCACGGCTTGCGGGTCAGCCCCTTGTCCACGGCGTTCCTGGCGAGCAGGGCGGCGCCGATCATGACGTAGGGGTTGGAGGTGTTGGTGCAGGACGTGATCGCGGCGATCACGACGGCGCCGTGGTCGATCTCGAAGGACGTGCCGTCGGCGAGCGTGACCGGCGTCGGGTTGTGCGGGCGCGCGCCGTCGGCGCGGAAGTTGGACGCGGGCGCGTCGGAGGCGGGGAACGACTCCTCGCCCTCCTCGTCCACGCCGTCGGCGTCCGGCACGAAGACCCGCACGTCGCGGCGCCAGGTCTCCTTGGCGGCGTCCAGCGCGATGCGGTCCTGCGGGCGCTTGGGCCCGGCGATGGACGGCACGACGGTGGACAGGTCCAGCTCGATGTACTCGGAGAAGTCCGGCTCGCGGGACGGGTCGTGCCACAGGCCCTGGGCCTTGGCGTACGCCTCGACCAGCGCGACCTGCTCGTCCGGGCGGCCGGTGAGCTTGAGGTACTTCACGGTCTCGTCGTCGATCGGGAAGATCGCGCAGGTGGAGCCGAACTCGGGGCTCATGTTGCCGATCGTGGCCCGGTTGGCCAGCGGGACGGCCGTGACGCCCTCGCCGTAGAACTCGACGAACTTGCCGACCACGCCGTGGCGGCGGAGCATCTCGGTGATGCGCAGGACCAGGTCGGTGGCGGTCGCGCCCGGCGGGAGCTCGCCGGTGAGCTTGAAGCCGACCACGCGCGGGATCAGCATGGAGATCGGCTGGCCGAGCATGGCGGCCTCGGCCTCGATGCCGCCGACGCCCCAGCCGAGCACGCCGACGCCGTTCTCCATCGTGGTGTGGGAGTCGGTGCCGACGCAGGTGTCGGGGTAGGCCTTGCCGTCGCGGGTCATCACGACCCGGGCGAGGTGCTCGATGTTGACCTGGTGGACGATGCCGGTGCCCGGCGGGACGACCTTGAACTCGTCGAAGGCGGTCTGGCCCCAGCGCAGGAACTGGTAGCGCTCGCGGTTGCGCTCGTACTCGCGCTCCACGTTGCGCTGGAAGGAGTCGGGGCCGCCGAAGAAGTCGACGATGACGGAGTGGTCGATGACCATCTCGGCGGGGGCGAGCGGGTTGATCCTCGCCGGGTCGCCGCCGAGGTCGCGCACGGCCTCGCGCATCGTGGCGAGGTCGACCACGCAGGGCACGCCGGTGAAGTCCTGCATGATCACGCGGGCCGGGGTGAACTGGATCTCCACGCTGGGGGCGGCCTTCGGGTCCCACTGGCCGAGCGCGCGGATGTGCTCGCCGGTGATGTTCGCGCCGTCCTCGGTGCGGAGCAGGTTCTCCAGGAGGATCTTCAAGCTGTACGGGAGGCGCGCCGACCCCTCGACGGCGTCCAGCCGGTAGATCTCGTAGGCCGCGTCACCGACGCGAAGTGTGTCACGGGCACCGAAGCTGTTCGCGGACACAGGGACTCGCCTCCTTGTTCCAACTCATCGCCACTGATGGTGGGTCGCACACGTAATGCCGGGTTCGCCCCATAGATCCTGCCGCACCGGCGGAGTAACCACCGCAGTTAGGTGGACCTAACCTCGCACGCGCGAAGGATGTCTCGATATCAAGATATCGGGTCATGTATCTCGACATCAAGTTAACAGTGAGTAGCCTACCGCCGCGTCGCGCGCCTCACGTGGCGACCGGTATGAGCCGGGCGGCGAACAGGCCGATCACGACCACCGACAGGACGGGCCCGAGGATCTTCACCTCGAACGCCCGGCCGGTCTTGATGCCGATCTTCCACGGCAGGAGCCATCGGTGCTGGAGCGGCCACAGCACCGGGCACCCGCGCTCGGTGAGGCAGTCCCCCACCACGTGCGCCAGGCAGCCGATCGCGACGGCTAAGCCGAGCCAGAGGTAGTCCACCCCGCGCGACTGCAACAGGATGAACGCCCCCGCGGTGATCGCGATGTTCACCAGGGCCGAGACGACGGTCTTGCCGGGGATGCCGATGCCGATGGCGCGGACGGCCAGGCCGATCATGAGGATGACGACGATGTCGCGGCCGACGGGATAACGGTCGGCGAGGAAATATGCCCCGAAACCGGCGGCGACGGCGAACGCCAGGGAATGGGTCGCGTGGCGGTGGCCGCCGCTGACCCAGTTGACCACCTTGCTGAGCACCCACGTCACCGGGCCGAAGGTCTGGGCGATCGTCGCGTGCGGATGGTCCAGGTCCGGGAGCATCGCGGCCCCGGCGCAGACGAGCGTTCCCGCGATCAGCTCGCCCGGCGACAGCACGCCCGCGACCATGGGGGCGAGGTCGGCGGCGGGACCTCCGAGCGCGGGAAGGGCGGTGAGCGCCGGCGCGAGGAGTAACCAGGCGGCGGCCCCGCTCAGCGCGTGCGTATGCCCCATCATGCGTAGATCACGTTCGGGCACCTTACGGCAAAATCCCGGCCATATCCGGGAAGCGTGCCCCCAACGGCCCGGCGTGTCGCTTGCCCCGAAGATAGGTGACCCTGACCAGCACCGGAAGGTTACTCGACAGTAGTCAGGGGCAGCGACGGGAAGAGGCCGGAAATAGACAGACGGGACCGTTCCGCTCCAAGAGCACCCCCCAGCCCTCTCAAAGCAGAACGGACCCGTCGATAGGTGGTAACGCTCGAATCTTAGGCCCTGTTCCCGGATTTTCGTGAGCTGCGTCACTATTTTTTGGCACGTTCCGCCCTGCGGTGACGGAAGGTTCGCACCCGATCACCCTGTGCGGCAAAGCGCAGGTAGAGCCTTCCGGCGGCCACCGCGCCCACCTCCCGCACGCAGGTCCCACGACGGACGACTCCCAGATATCTCAAGTATGAGGTTGTTCTAAGAACAGTATCGATATATCGTTGAGCCATCGAGAGCGGTCGACGGTCGATCGCCACGTCAGGGGGAAGACGATGACACACGCACATGCGATGAGAGGGCCCTGGCCCGACCCGCGGGAGATCAAGGGCGCGGCGATGGCCGCGTTCGGCTCCATGGCCTCCGGCTGGCACCAGGGGCACCACCACCAGCAACACGGCCCGCACGGGCCCGGCGACGAGCACGAGGGGCGGGAGCGCCGCCACCGGGGGCGCCGCGGTCCGGGCCCCTTCCCGTGGGACTTCGGGCGCGGCCCCTTCGGCGGGCCCGGGTTCCCGTTCGGACGCGGCGGGCCGTTCGGCCGGGGACCGCGCAAAGCGAAGCGCGGCGACGTCCGGGCCGCGATCCTCGCGCTGCTGAGCGAGGAGCCCCGCAACGGCTACCAGATCATCCAGGAGATCGCCGAGCGCAGCCAGGGCGGCTGGAAGCCCAGCCCGGGCGCGGTGTACCCGGCCCTGCAGCAGCTCACCGACGAGGGCCTGGTGCGCTCCGAGGAGACCGAGGGCCGTAAGACGTTCCAGCTCACCGACGCGGGCCGCGAGTACGTGACCCAGCACCCCGACGAGGTGCGCGCGCCGTGGGAGGACATGACGCCCGAGGTCGACGACACGGTCTACGAGCTTTTCGACCTGTCCCGGCAGGCCGCCTCGGCGCTCTTCCAGATAGCGCAGACTGGGAGCGAGAACCAGATCGGGCAGGCCAAGCAGATCCTGGCCCAGACCCGGCGCAAGCTCTACCAGATTCTGGCCGACGGCGACACCTCGGAGGAGTGACCCCCGATGACCTCGCGGGACGATCTGCGGATCGGTGACGCGGAGCGCGACGAGGTGATGACCGTCCTGCGCGAGCACTTCGCGCAGGGCCGTCTCACCCACGAAGAGCTGGACGAACGACTCGACACCGTCCTCGCCGCCCGCACGGCCGGCGAGCTGCGCCGGGTGACGGCCGACCTTCCCGGCCCCGCCGCGCCTCGCCGGGCGGACGGCGGGCGGCCCGGCTGGGCGCCCGCGTGGGGGCCCGCGTGGGGACCCGCCCCGCACGCCGATCCCGCGCCGTGGGGCCGCGCGGCCGGCCCTCCCTGGGGGCCTCACCCCGGCGACCTGGCCTGGCGGCACGCCATGCGTGCGGCCCGCTACGAGCGGTACCGCGCGCACCGCCGGCACGGCAGGCCGCCGATGCTCCTGTTCATCCTGGCGATCGTGGTGATCGCCTCGCTGGTCACCGGCACGCTGTGGGCGGTGTTCGGCATCCTGAAGGTGCTGTTCCTGCTGTGGCTGGTGTTCGTCGTGCTCGGCCTGGCACACCGCCGCCTCCGTCACCACCACCCCCGCGCCGGCCGCCGTTTCTGAGCCGCCGCCGGGCCCCGTAAGCCGATCCGTAAGCCGATCTTCCGGCCGGACGGGCCGCGTGCCCGTCCGGCCTTTCGCATGCGAGCCGACCTGCGCGGACGCCCCCAGAGCGGTTGCGCGCCGTAGCCGCGCGAGTGCCCGCCGTCCCGAATTGGGTCTTGACGCTCAAAGTCAGCCGATTCATGATCTGCCTTGTCTTGAAGACCGTTGTCATTTCCGGGTTTGGCTGTGAACACGCCCGGGCATGGTGGCGCCTGTTCTCCCCGTACCTCACGCCAAAGCTCCGCGGCCGGCACTCCGTGGAGCGCCGTACCGACGACGAGGAGCAGCCGATGGTCCCGATGACCCGCGTTGATCGCCGTGATCTCAAGGTGGTCGAGGTCGCCGAGGTGTTCGAGCGGGTACGCACGGCGGACGCGGCGGTCCTTCCACCGGAGGTGTACGGCCCGGAGTTCCGCGCGGCCTACGAGAGCGCCGAAGGCGTGGTCTGGAAACTGGAACGCGCCCAGCACTTCTACGAGCCCTACGAGCCGAGCTGGGTCGCCATGACGGAAGGCGACTGGGAACGTTCCCTGCGGCTCGTCGGCGAGATGCGCGCGGGGTTCCCCGCCGAGTACGACGGCTACGCCGAGTTCCGCCGCGTCCGCGTCGTCGAGTGGCCCCTCACGCCCTACATGCAGTGGGAGCTGCACGTCCTCGCGGCGCGCGCCGACGCCGGCGAGCGGTCCCGCGTGGTGCCCGCCTCGGCCGTGCGCCCGTTCGAACGTTCCCGGCCGCTGCCCGAGCTGCTGATCTTCGAGTCCGGGCTGATGTACGAGGTGCTGTACGACGGGGCGGGCGCCCACCTCGGGGGGCGGCGCATCACCGACCCCGAGGTGATCGACCCCTGCCTCGCGGCGCTGACCGCCCTGTACGACCAGGGCGAGGAACTACGGGCGTACGTCCACCGCGAGGTCGGCCCGCTGTCCGCGCCCGCCCGGACGCCCTGACCCCGCCTTCCGGCGGGCCCCGTGGGGTCAGAGCCGCGGGTCGACGGGCTCGGACTCCAGGGCGAGCACGGCGAAGACCGGCTCGTGGACGCGCCACAGCGGCTCGCCCTCGGCCAGCCGCGCCAGCGACTCCAGGCCGAGGGCGTGCTCGCGCAGCGCCATTGACCGCTTCTTGCCGAGGAAGCGCGAGCGCAGCGCGTCGATGCTCTCGGTGTAGTCCGGGCCGTAGATGATGCGCAGGTACTCGCGCCCGCGCACCTTGACCCCCGGCTGGACGCGGCCGGGGCCCGGGTGGACCGGCTTGACGACCATGCCCTCCCCGCCGGCGCCGGTGAGCGCGGTCCACCACGCGGTCGCCTCGGCCCGCGACTCCTCGGAGTCCAGGGACACGAAGACGTGCCGCGTCGGGGTGATGACGTCGGATTCCAGGCGGGCCAGCGTCTCCAGGTGCCAGGAGTGCGGCTCCAGCGCCGCCGTCGCCCGTCCCTCCACCGCGAGGATCTGGAACGGCGCCAGCCGGATGCCGTCCAGCCCCGACACCGGCCCGCAGTACCGCGCGTAGGCGTCCCGGAACAGGGTGGCGTTGGACGCGCGGCGGCGGGCGCGGGCGAGGGGGCCCTCCACGTCCAGGCCGCGCCCGGCCGCGGCCTCCAGCAGCGCCACCGCCTCGGGCAGGGACGCGCGGGCCGCCGCGCCCACCGAGGCGTACTGCTCGCGGATCAGCCCCTCGGCCTTGGCCGACCAGGGCAGCAGCTCGCAGTCCAGGACGATCCACTCAGTGCCCAGGCTCCCCCAGAGCCCGGCGTCCGAGACGGCCTCCCTCAGGCGCGCCACGAGCCCCTCCGTCAGCGCCGGATCGTCGAAGAACGGCCGCCCGGTGCGGGTGTGGACGGTCCCACAGCTGCCGTCGGCGACGCCGAAGCGCGCCGCGGCGGCCTCGGGCGTGCGCGCGAGCACGGCGATGGCCCGCGAGCCCATGTGCTTCTCCTCGCACACGACCTCGGTGACGCCGAAGGAGGCGAACTCCTCGAACGCCTCGGCCGGGTGCTCCAGGTAGCCGTCGAGCGGGGAGGTGGCGGGCGGGGCCATGGTCGGCGGCAGGTAGACCAGCCAGCGCGGGTCGACCGCGAACCTGCTCATGATCTCCAGCGCCGCGGCCGCGTTCTCCTCGCGGATCTTGACCTTCCCGCCGGTGCGCGTCTCGACGTACCGGGTGCCGTTCACGTCGCCGATGTCCAGGACGCCGGGGTCGCGCGCGGCGGACCCGGCGAGCGGGCGCGCGGGCTCGTACCAGACCTGCTCGGCGGGCACCGACACCAGCTCGCGGCTCGGGTACCGCAGCGCGGTGAGCCTGCCGCCGAACACGCACCCGGTGTCCACGCACAGCGTGTTGTTGACCCACTCCGGATCCGGGATCGGCGTGTGGCCGTAGACGACCATCGCCCGGCCCCGGTAGTCGTTGGCCCACGGGTAACGGACGGGCAGGCCGTACTCGTCGGTCTCCCCCGTCGTGTCGCCGTACAGCGCGAAGGACCGCACACGGCCCGACGCGCGGCCGTGGTAGGCCTCCTTCAGTCCCGCGTGCGCGACCACCAGCTTGCCGTCGTCGAGCTGGTAGTGGCTGATCAGCCCGTCCATGAACGTCCTGGCGGCCTCGCGGAAGTCCTCCGGCTCGGCGGCGAACTGCTCCAGCGACCGCTCCAGGCCGTGCGTGACCGACACCTTGCGCCCGTTGAGCGCGCGGACGAGCTTGTTCTCGTGGTTGCCGGACACGCACAGCGCCGTCCCGGCCGCCACCATGCCCATGACCAGGCGCAGCACGCCGGGCGAGTCGGGTCCCCGGTCGACGAGGTCGCCCACGAACACGGCCGTCCTGCCCTCGGGGTGCGCGGCCCCGACCGGACGCCCGGCGTCGTCGCGGCGCAACTCCCAGCCGAGGGCGACGAGAAGGGACTCCAGCTCGGCGCGGCAGCCGTGCACGTCGCCGATGACGTCGAACGGGCCGGTCAGCTCGCGCCGGTCGGTCCACGCCTTCTCGAAGGTGATCGTGGCGGCGTCGATCGCCTCCTCGCCCCTGAGTACGTGGACCCGGCGGAAGCCGTCCCTGGAGATCTTCGACAGCGAACGGCGCAGGTCCTTGCGCTGCCGGACGATCACGTGCGCGCCGAAGTCGCGGTCGGGGCGCAGGGCGTTGCGGGCGATCGCGACGTCCTCGGGGACGTCGAGCACGATCGCGTCCACGAGCACGTCATGGCTCTTGGCCAGCTCGACCAGCTTCTTGCGCGCCTCCCACTGGACGTTGGTCGCGTCCACGACGGTGAGCAGGCCGCGCCGCAGCCGGGTGCCGACGATGTAGTGCAGCACGTCGAAGGCGTCCGGTGTCGCGGCCTGGTCGTTCTCGTCGTCGGCGACCAGGCCCCGGCAGAAGTCCGACGAGATCACCTGGGTCGGCAGGAAGTGCTTGTGGGCGAACGTCGACTTGCCGCTGCCCGACACACCCACCAGGACCACCAGCGACAGCGCCGGCACGCCGATCTCAGTCACGGCCTCTGTCACGGACTCTGTCACGGCCTCTGCCACGGACTCTGTCACGGCCTCTGTCGCGGACTCGGTCACGGACTTACTCACGGCCTCAGTCACGGCTGAACACCCCCATCTGGGTCGGCGGGCCCACCTGGGGGTCCTCCTCGCCGACCGGCCGGTACTCCACGCGGTATCCGTACTCCCCGCCGACCCGCTCCGCCCAGGCGGCGAACTCGGCGCGGGTCCACTCGAAGCGGTGGTCGGGGTGGCGCATGCCGTCGAGGAACTCGTACCGGACGTTGTACTCGCTGTTCGGCGTCGTCACGATCACCACGCCGGGGCGGGCCGTGCCGAACACGACCCGTTCGAGGGCCGGCAGGCGCGGCGGGTCGACGTGCTCGACGACCTCCATCAGCACGGCGGCGTCGTACCCGGAGAAGCGGTCGTCGGTGTAGGTCAGGGCACCCTGGAACAGGGTCAGGCGCTCGCGGCGGGCGTCGGGCATGCGGTCGAGCTTGAGGCGGCGCGCGGCCAGGGCCAGCGCCCGCGCCGAGACGTCCACTCCGGTGACCTTGGTGTAGGCGGGGTTCTTCAGCAGCTCGCCGACCAGCCGGCCGGACCCGCATCCGAGGTCGATCACCGAGCGCGCATGCGTCTCGGCCAGCACGGCGAGCACGGCCTCGCCGCGCAGGTGATTGAGCGGCCGCTTGGCAGCGTCCCCGGCGTCCCCGGCGTTCTCCCCTGCGTCCCCGACGTCCCCGCCTTCCTGGGTGCCCTCGGCGGTCTCGACGTCCTCGGCGGTCTCGGTGCCGGCCTCGCCCGGTTCGGGAAGGCCCCGCGCGGACGGCTCGGCGGGCTCCTCCTCGACGGGCGGCTCCAGGTCCTCCTCGACGTCGTCGCCCAGCTCGGCCAGGCGGGCGAACGCGGCGCCGGTCAGCGCCCTGCGACGGCCGAGGTAGCGGCGGGTGATGCGCCCGCGCTCGGGATGGGACGCCAGCCAACCCTCCCCCGCGCGGATCAGCTTGTCGACCTCGTCGGGCGCGATCCAGTAGTGCTTGGCGTCGTCCAGCACCGGCAGCAGGACGTACAGGTGGTTCAGCGCGTCGGCCAGCCGCACCGACCCGGTCAGCGCCAGGCGCACGTACCGGGAATCGCCCCAGGCCGGGAACTCCTCGTCCAGGGGGATGGGGGCCGCCTCGACGTTCCAGCCGAGCGGCTCGAACAGCAGGCGCGCCAGGTCGGCGCCGCCCCGGCAGGGCAGCGCGGGGATCGCGATCGACAGGTCGATCGGGCCGGCCGCGAGCTCGGGCCTGGCCTTGCAGATGCCGGCGCGGGCGGTCCTGAAGACGTCCGCGAGCGCGACGGCGAGCATGGACGACGCGGCGTAGGGCCGGTCGTTGACGTATTGCCCGAGGCTGAAGTCGGGCGGCGCCGAGGACGTCCGCGAGCGCACCAGCCGCACCGCGTCGACCTCGATCATGAGCGCGGCCGTACAGAGCTCGGCGGTCGCCTCTGGGTAGAAGACCCGGGCGACGCCGAAGGACTGGGCGAACTCCTGGACCCGGTCGGGGTGTTTGTGCAGCAGGAAACCGAGATCGGTGGCCGGCCGCGTGGTCGTCGAGATGGCGAGCAGCACGCTGCCCGATTGTTCCCTATCGACGATCACAGCGGCCACCGGATTCGGCGATCACACCGGCCACCCGATTCGGCGAGCCCCCTCGCCCGGCCCCCGGCCGGTGGACCTCAGACGTGCGGGAGGATCTCGGCGGCGATCAGCTCCAGGTGGTCGAGGTCGGACAGGTCGAGGACCTGCAGGTAGAGCCGCTCGGCCCCGGCCTTGGCGAACTCGCCGATCTTGTCGAGCACCTCCTGCGGCGTGCCGGCGAGGCCGTTGTGCCGCAGCTCCGGCACCTCGCGGCCGATCGCGGCGGCGCGGCGGGCCAGCTCGGCCTCGTCGGCGCCGACGCAGACGACCTGCGCGGCCGAGTACACGATCGGCCCGCGCCCGGCCGCCTCGCACGCCTGGCGGACCCGGGCGAAGGCGGCGGCGGTGTCGTCCAGGACGTTGAACGGCACGTTGTACTCGTCGGCGAACTTCGCGGCGATGCGCGGGGTCCGCTTGGCGCCGGTGCCGCCGATGATCACCGGGGGCCGCGGGTGCTGCGCGGGCTTGGGCAGGGCCGGGGAGTCGGCGAGCCGGTAGTAGGCCCCTTCGAAGGAGAAGGTCTCGCCCGGCGGGGTCGTCCACAGGCCGGTGATGACCTCAAGCTGCTCCTCGAAGCGGGCGAACCGCTCGCCGAGCGGCGGGAAGGGGATCCCGTACGCCTTGTGCTCGGCGTCGAACCAGCCGGTGCCGAAGCCGAACTCGACCCGCCCGCCGCTCATCTGGTCCACCTGCGCGACGCTGATCGCGAGCGGGCCGGGCAGGCGGAAGGTGGCGGCCGAGACGAGCGTGCCGAGGCGGATCGTCCGCGTCTCGCGGGCGAGCGCGCCGAGCGTCACCCAGGAGTCGGTCGGCCCCGGGCCGGGGTCGCCGCCCATGTTGAGGTAGTGGTCGGAGCGGAAGAAGGCGTCGAACCCGAGACGCTCGGCGGCCTGGACCACGCGGAGCTGGTCCTCGTAGGTGGCGCCCTGCTGGGGTTCGGTGAAGATCCTCAATCTCATGGGGCCATTATCTCGACATCGCCGGACACGACTCGGGGGTGGCGTAGGGGTTCGTACGGACCGGCATGACGGGTAAGAAAACGCCCATGGGGGGACTTCCTGCCTATACCCCGATGCTCGCCCAGGTCGGCCCGCTGCCCGCGCCCGACGTGGACGAGGCGTGGGGCCACGAGATGAAGTGGGACGGCGTGCGCGCCCTGGCGTACGTCCAGGACGGGGCGCTCACCCTCGTCTCGCGCAACGGCAACGACGTCACCACCGCCTACCCCGAGCTCTACGCGCTGGCGGGCGCGGTGGGCGGGCGGGACGTCGTGCTGGACGGGGAGATCGTCGCCTTCGACGAGGCCGGGCGGCCGAGCTTCTCGGCGTTGCAGCCCCGGATGCACCAGCGCGACCCGGCGCGGGTCCGCCACCTGGTGCGGGCGGTCCCGGTGACCTACATGCTGTTCGACGTCCTGCACGTCGGCGACGAGCCCGTGATCGCCCTGCCGTACGTCGAGCGCCGGGCGCTGCTGGAGGACATCGTGACGCCGGGCGCGCGCTGGCAGGTGCCCGCCTGGTTCCGCGACGACGGCGCGCACGCGCTGAGCCTGAGCAGGCGGCTCGGCATGGAGGGCGTCGTCTCCAAGCGGCTGCTCTCTCCGTACCGGCCTGGACGGCGGTCGCCGGAGTGGACCAAGGTGAAGAACTTCCGCGCGCAGGAGGTCGTCATCGGCGGCTGGACCCCCGGCAAGGGCCGCCGCTCCACCACCATCGGATCGCTGCTGCTCGGCGTCAACGAGTGCGACCGGCTGGTGTACGCGGGGAACGTCGGCACCGGGTTCACCGAGGAGGCCCTGCGCGAGCTGCTGGCGATCCTCGCCCCGCTCGCCCGGGACACCTCCCCCTTCGCGGACGAGGTGCCCCGCGAGCAGGCCAGGGACGCGCGCTGGGTGGAGCCGGTGCTGGTGGGAGAGGTGCAGTACGCCGAGTGGACGCCCGACCGCCGCCTGCGCCACCCGTCCTGGCGCGGGCTGCGCGACGACAAGGCGCCCGGACGGGTCATCCGCGAGGACCCCGGCCCGCCGCAGCTCGCGGGGTGACCCCTCGCCGGCCGCCCGGGCTGGAGGATCAGCCCCCGCGTTGGCCGGCCGAGCGTGCGGCCTGATCACTCCTTGATGTGTTTCATGGTGAGATGGGAGTCGACCCGGGAGACCGCGGGCAGCGGCAGGATCTGCCGGCTGAGGAACTCCTCGTAGGCGATCGGGTCGGCGACCGCCACCCGGATGTAGTAGTCCGGGCGGCCGAACATGCGCCGGAACTCCACGACCTCCTCCAGCGCCGCGACCCGGGATTCGAAGTCCTCCACGGTCTGCAGGTCGTTGACCGCGATCTCCACCGAGATGACCACTTCCATGGGACGGCCCAGGGCCGCCGGGGAGATCTGCGCTCGGTACCCGGCGATCACGCCGGCGTCCTCCAGGCGCTTGACCCGGCGCAGGCACGGTGGGGGTGTCAGCCCCACCCGGCCGGCCAGCTCCACGTTCGACAACCGACCGTCCCGAGCCAAGTGAAATAGTATTTCACGGTCAATGGGATCAAGCCTAACAATATTACTCATACGCGTCATTCTAGGCAGTTCTTGAAACCATATTATGCGCTGTACGCACTAAAATTGCGCCCATGGCGGCAATACGAACGAGGGACGGGTCGCGGGACTTCGCGGCGGCGGCGGCCGACACCGCCTCGGTGGGGCTCAGCCTGTTCCCCCTCGGGATCAGCTTCGGCGTCCTGGTGGTGCACACCGGGCTGAGCTGGTGGTGGGCCACGGTGTTCACCGCCGTGATCTACGCCGGGTCGCTGGAGTTCCTGCTGCTCGGCTTGGTCGCCTCGGTGACACCGCTGGGGCAGATCGCGGTTACGGCACTGCTGGTGAACCTCCGGCACGTCTTCTACGCCCTGTCCTTCCCGCTGTCGCAGGTCCGGCCGCTCGGCCGCGTCTACGCCACCTTCGCGCTCACCGACGAGGCCTACGCCCTGACCAGCGGCGAACACGCCCGATCCTGGAGCGGCGCCCGCATTCTGTGGATGCAGGTGCTGTGCCAGGGCTACTGGGTCGCAGGAGCCACGCTCGGCGCGCTCGCCGGCTCCCTGATCCCGCTCACCCTGCACGGCCTGGACTTCGCCCTGACCGCCCTGTTCGTGGTCCTGAGCATCGACGCCTGGCACGCCCGGCGGGACCTGCCCGCTCCCCTGCTGGCCGCGGCGAGCTTCGCCGTCGCCGCGCTCCTGACTCCCGGGCAGGTGCTACCGGCCGCGATGGCCCTGTTCACCGCAGGGCTGCTGATCCGCTACGCCATGGGCCGCCACACCGCCTCCCGCGCACCCGACGATCGCGCCCGACCTGTGCCCGCCGCGGCCACCCCAGCCGGGGAAAGGTGAGAAACCGTGCCCAGCCCGCTCTACCTGGCCGCTGCCGTGACCGTCAGCGCCGCCGTCACCTGGGGTCTACGCGCCCTGCCCTTCGCCGCCTTGACTCCGCTGCGCCGCTCGGCCGTCCTGGGCTATCTCGCCCTGCAGATGCCCACCGGCATCATGATGATCCTCGCTCTGTACACCCTGCGCGAGGTCCGCCCCACCTGGTCGGCCGCCGTGCCCGCCGCGGTGGCCCTGGCCACCGCGATCGGCCTGCACCTGAGAACCCGCAACGCCGTGATCAGCGTCCTGGGCGCGACCACCGTGCACGTGGTTCTGTCGACCCTCTGGCAGACCTGACACCCCATAGCGCGACCTGGAAGATCGTGGCCCGGACTTGATCTGGTAGATCCACGGCTGGTCATCCGGCGACGGTAGGAGGAGCCCGACGTCGGGGCCGCCGATGCCAGTCGACGGCCGCCGGTCGCGCGGGGGCAGCGTGACCACCTCGACGAGGTCCCCCAGGTCGACGTACGCCGCGACCTCCGCCACCGACCGGCAGTAGGCCACCAGACACCCGTACTGGCTCACGCGCAAGCAGCGACCGCCCGTTCAGTCGCACGGCCTCGACCTCGTGCCCGGCGGCTCCCACCCATCGCGACATGGGCGAAGGATACGAACCCGCAGGTCAAGCGGCGGCAAACCCGGCCGGGCCTCCCCCGTGGACAGGGTCTTGACGAGCCCCCGCCTGCGGGTATGTTTCGCTTAGGAAACTTTCCTAAGAGAAAATGCTCGTCACCTCTGAGAACCACAGGAGGAAGCACACGTGAAATCCAGGAAGTGGGCGGCCGCCCTCGGCGGCGCCGCGCTGCTCGCCGTCGCCCTGCCGGGCGGCACCGCCTACGCGATCCCGAGCACCTGCAGCACCTGGGTGTCGAGCGGCGGCTACGTCAACAGCCTCTGCGAGAGCGGCACCGGCGAGCACCAGGTCTACCTGGTCGCCCGCCACGTGAACCCCCAGGTCGGCGTCCTCACCAACGAGGGCCCCTGGGTCCCGGTCGGCTCGATCTCGACGGCCCGCATCCCCGCCACCGGAACGCTCCAGAGCTACGGGGTCCGCCTGCGCTGAACCCCGCCGGCACCGGGACGGGGACCACATCGCGCCCATGACCGGCAGCGCGACCGTCCCGCCGTAACGGGTCATCGATAACACGCCGGACGTTGGTTGCCCCAGGTCGCTCTGGGGCAACCCCCCCGATCGGGCGGCTCAGCACGGCCGAGCTGGAGCAGCGGCTGGAACTGGCGCTCACCGCCATCTCCTCCGGCGAGCTGGAGCCGGTCGTGGCCGACCTACCGGACCTGCCGGACCAGCCCGACGACGTGGTCCGGCTCGGCTCGACGGGCGGCCACATCAAGCGGGCGGGCGACTGGCCGGTCCCGCGCCTGCTGCTCGTCGAGTCGGAGTACGGCAGGGCGCGGCCCGACCTGTCCCGGGCCGTCATCCGGCATCCCGGAGGTCGACATCGAGCTCAACCTCACCTACGGCTCCGCCACCATCATCCTGCCGCCCGGCGCGACCGCGAACGCCGACGGCGCGCGAACCCAGTGGGGCGGCGTCACCTGCAAGGCGCCGGCATGCCCCCGTCCGGGAACGCCGCACATCCGCGTAACCGGCGACCCGACCTACGGCCGCCTGACCATCCGCAACTCCCGCAATTGACACAGGGGAAACAGAAGTCCCCCGCGGATCATCCCTCGTCCTCAGTTCCAACCCGTCGCGGCTTCACGGCACGGCGGAGGCGCACACGTTACCGGCGCGGCAGAAGTGGTTCACACCCAACGGCCTGGCCATCTACAGCAAGCGCTTCTACAACAACGGCAAGACGCCAAGGGCAACGCCGAGCCGATGCAGCCGTACGTCTCCAAGCACGGCCCCAGCTCGGCGACCGCGACGTTCGGTGTCTACCAGGGCATGCTCACCAGGTCGCCGAACCACGCCGCATGGCAGAACCGCGGCCTGACCTCGGTGCAGATCAGCAACGGCTACAGCCTGCAGGACGGCCCGGTCCCGCAGATACCGCCGGTCGCCGGCGGCCACACCCCAGAATTCTGGGCCCGGCTGGACGTCGCAGCGAGACAGGCCGCCGCCACCTCGGCCTGATCGCCGAGATCGTCCTGAACCCCGCCGCCAACCCCGCCATCTGATCGTTGTCGATGGCTCCTACGGGAGCGTCTCGCGCGAGGCGCGCCGACGGATCCAGAGCGCGGCCGGCCTCGATGAGGACGGCATCGTAGGGCCGCTCACCTGGGCCGCGACATTCGAGCAGTAGGACTGCGGCGAAAGCCCTTCCACCCTCGCCTGCAACCGTGCCAGCCGGCCCTTTCGTGCCCCCGGGCCTTACGTGGCAGACCAGTGATCTTCCTTTTTCCGACGGCCAGCGACACCGCCGCGCTGCCGTGGTCGCACTTTGGGGGCGCCGGTGGCGGAAGCGCCTGAGCGCATCCCCGGATCTCGTCGTTCACGCCGGCCGAAGGTCGTAGACGGTTTACTACGCCGCACGACTCGGGTCTGACTCAGCGTTTATGACCGAGACTCAAGGAGAACTCGGCCCTTCGGGGAAAGAATAGTGGGCTCCGAACCTGACAAGAAAGCGCCAAGCCTCGGCCGATGTAGAACTCGCGGGGAACACTTCAATCGTTACGGCGCTGTTGAGTTGGATACGCAGATCGCCAACTGCGCCGACAGATACGTCCTGGACGATCCCAGAACCATTCTGCAAAACCTTCTCTATCACATCCGCGCGATCGTCATAGATGCTTCTTGATTCCATGGAATCATCTGCAGATACTCTCTTAACCGGAAGAGTCTCGTACATGTCATCGGATCCAAATATTATCCGAGCCTTTTGCGTCATTCTAAACGCACAATTGACATGCAGCGCGCACTCTCTACCTGTCACCAACTCGGCCGTGCCGGCCGACGCCCATGACACCTCTCGACCGAATCCAAGAATGGCCATATGCCCTATCCTGCCCACTTCCATGAATGGCTGACCGATGATTACGCCGATCGCCGTGCGTGCGTCTTGCGCGTCGAACACCAACAAGCACCGCCGCCAAATAAGTGTTCACTTCGTTGAACAACGCCATTATAATCAAGCCCTCGCTTAGTGATGGCATCGTGTACTTGACGTTTCGGCACGAGCGAACTGCCCTACATAAACGACTTGGCCGGTCGCCAGACGGGGCACGGTCTCGCCGGGCGCCGCGATGGGGCTGCTGTCGGGGCCGTGATCTGCTCGGACATGCGAACCGGTCGTCCCGATGTGCCGGGACCCTGTCTTTCAGGAGATCAGACCGGTTGTGTCCGCAGATCGGCGAGATGGAACAGCTCAGTGGCATGGTCGGCGATCAGGTCCGCTATCGAGGTCGGCTTGAGCGCGATACCCCCGATGCCTTCGGCGGTCAACGGAATCTCCTCGACGATGTACTCCCCCTGCGCCGGGTCGGCGAACTCCGGGCCGGTGCGCCGGTCCGGATCCCAGTGCGCGATACGGGCTAGGTAGAAGTATTCCCGCTGGTCGCCATCCTCGTTGACCTGCACCAGCGCGCGCACGACGGCCTCGCCGTCGAGCTCCTCGCGGATCTCCCGGGCGAGTCCGGCCTCCAGACTCACGTCGGTCGGCTCGACCCCGCCGCCAGGCAAGACCCAGTACGGCGTGGCGCCCGGCCGGACCCGCTTGATGGTGAGCAGTTTGCCTGAGGGGGTGATGAGGATGGCTCGTACGCGTTCGATCATGGATCCGTCCTTCCAGTGCATTAGGTACCCGCCATCGACGTGCACGGACTGCCCGGTGATGGATCCTGCGGCCAGGTCCCGCGAGGAACGTTACCGCTCCGGCGACGTCTTCGGGCTGGCCGCGCCGGGTGAGGCATTGCCAGGGCCGGTCACATGACCTGAGGCGGGAGGAGTCGGAGGCAATGCCGCGGATCAAGCATTTACCCACGTGTCGGCGTGGGGCCCGGCGGGACGGGGGACCTCTCCCGTGCACACGCGGGTGCGTGCGGTGAAAGCCGAGAACCGGGCAAAACGGAGATATTGTGGAAGATCATCACTTGCCGGCGGTGAGCCGCCGTGACCTGATAAGCCTGTCCACCGTCGCCCTGGCCGGCGCGGTGCCCCTCGCCGTCTATCCCGGATCCGACACGCCAGCTCTCGCGGCGGCGTCCCCTTCGCAGGTCCACGGGCATGGGCACAAGCCGGGGGTGACTCCTCCAGAGGACCTCATGCGGGAGCACGGGGTGCTGAAGAGCATCCTGCTGGTGTACCGGGAGGGGATCCGGCGGATCCAGCGCGGCGAGCAGGTGCCCGTCCAGCCGTTGCACGCCGCGGCCCGCATCATCCGCGACTTCATCGAGCGCTACCACGAGTACCTGGAAGAGAAATACGTCTTCCCGCGCCTGCGCGAGGCTGGCAGACTCCGTCACACGGTCTCGGTCCTGGAAGTGCAGCACAAGCGGGGACGCGAGGTGACCGCCCGGATCCTTGCCGCCACCCACCATTCCAGGGTTTCGGCCCACCAGCGCCACGCCTTGGTCTCCGACATGGCCGCCTTCATCCGCATGTACGAGCCCCACGAGGCCCGGGAGGACACCGTGGTGTTCCCCGTCTTCCGCAAGGTGACGCCCGCCAGGGAGTTCGCCCGCCTGGGTGAGGTCTTCGAGGCCGAGGAGCACCGCCGTTTCGGCCAACGCGGCTTCACCGCCGTGGTCCACCGGGTCGCCGACATAGAAAAGGCCCTGCACATCCACGACCTGTCCCAGTTCACCCCCCGAAAGTCATCCCCCCACCACCGACACGGCCGAACCGCAGCCCGCTGACCTCTTGCGTTCTCGCTCCCCGTGGGCGACCTTGACCTGCACGTCCAACATCGACTACATCCTTTGACCGGCCCTCCACGAGGCCCCCAGGGGAGTGCTTCGGGGCCTCATATCGTTCACGGGGGACGGCTCTGCGGCCCGAAGAAGCGGGCTTTACCAACCGGTGCGATGCCTGACCCAATCGAGAGCGGCTCCTGCGGCACGCCGCTGGTAGCCGCGCAGGTACGGAACCATGGGTGGGGCAGGCTGCCGACACGTGCGAGCCCAGTATCCGGCGAAGGCTACTGCGTAGCTGGTGATCATCTCTGGGTCGGTGCCGTTCCAGGCGGGGACATCGGCGACCGCGCACTCAGCCGCGGCCGGATCGTGCCCGGCCAAGATCAAGTGAGGGATCAGGTCGACGATGTCAATCCACGCCGCTCCGCACGCCGGTTGTGCCCAGTCGATCAGATGCACTCCGCCGGTGCCGTCGATGAGCAGGTTCGAGGCGTTGATGTCTCCGTGCAACAGCGTGGGGCCCGCGGCTGCCCTGAGCCAGTGGGACTCCATTTCGGCCAGACGGTTGACGTGAGCGCATTCCCAAGGATCCAGATCCAGGGGCGGTGCGTCGGCCAGCTCGGCCCAGCCGTGGACGATGGCGGCCAGTTCGGCGGTGGCGTCCGGCGCCTGGGGCAGAGGCGAGGGGGTGAGCACTTCAGCGAGGCCGGCGACCGCGGCCACGACCCGGGGGACGTCGGGTGACCCGGGGGAGAGGTCGGGGTGCCGTCCCTCGATGTCGTCGAAGATCAGCACGACCCATTCGGCGATCTCGCCGGTCCACTGCAGCCGAGGCGCCGGTGTGGTCGCTGGGAGGGCGCGGGCGGTGTCGGCCTCTGTCCGGTACTTTCCTGCGAGCGCGTGATCGGAGGGGATGCCCTTGGCGAACAGGTGCCGGCCTGTGGCCAGGCGGAGGCGGGCGGCAAGGCCGGGGGTGAATCCGCCGGTCTGCACGTCGGCCACCGCGATACCGCCGAGCAGGTCGGCTAGACCGGCGCGTAGGCCGGTGGGCAGGGCGTCCCACTGCGGCCGTAGAGCAGTGGCGGTTGGTGCGGTCATGAACAGGTCCCCCGCTCGAAACGATGCGGCTGTGGGGAAAGGGTATCGACGCGTATGGTCACGCGGCGGTTGTCGACTGCAGCGCGTCGTGGAACTGACGGACGTTTTCCTGGCCGGGCCAGCGGGTCGTCAGGACCCGGTCGATCTGCCCGAGCTCGGCGAGGACGTGTTCCGATCCGGCGCGGCGGGCCTCGCCCAGTGATCCCATCGCGGCGATCGCGGCCGCGTCGGGTACCTGATCGGCGGCGTGGGCGGCGCCGAGCCTGGCGAGATAGGCGGCGCGGTCGCGATGGTGGGACACCGGCAGGGCGGTGATCTTGCTTTGCAGGATGGTGACGGCCCTGGCGGGGGTTCCGGCGTCCACGTAGCAGGTGGCGCGTTGGACATCGGCGAAGTCGGTGCCGAAGAACCGCAGGTAGGCGGGGCCCGAGGTGACGCTGCGGGTGGCGATGAGCCGGGTGGCGTCGTCGAGTTCGGCGGAGGCCACGGTGCCGGTGAGCGCGTGCCCGCGCGCCTCGTAGGCTTTGGCCACCCCCTGCAGGACCGACGGAAGCTGCCACGGGGCGTGCTGTGCGGCTCGCGCCAGGTCGATCGCCTGGGCGGGATCGCGCTGGTCGAGGGCGATGCTGGCGTTGCGGAGCATCATGTAGGTGACCATGGAGGTGTCTCCGGCCTCCAACGCCCAGGTGACGGCGCGTTCGATCCAGGCGCGGCAGGCGGCCAGGTGCCCGAGTTCGCGGTACAGCCAGCTCACGTGCTCGGCGTACTCGCTTTGCACCTGCCGCAGTTCACGGGCGTCGGCCCGGGATACGGCGCCGCGGCTGTGCTCGATGCGGCCCAGTTGCCGGCTCAGCGCGGTGATGTGCGCGGCGGGATCAATCAGGTGATGGCCGGACTGGTGAGCGGACAGAACCTGCCGGAAGTAGGCGGCCCCGCGCTCGGGCACCGGTTCGGTTCCGGGCAGCATGGCCACCAGACCGCCTGCGGCCAGGAGCTCAGTGAATTGGCGGCGCGACAGCCTCACGGTGGTGGTCCCTTCGCCGGTGAGGATAGCGACGGTGATAAGCGCATCATGCCCAGTTTCGTCAGCGTAATCGCTGGCGTCGGCGCCGGACAGGCCCTCGGCCGGCCAGGGGGTGCCTGCCGCCGTGGTCATGGGGGCGTGGCGTGGCCCAAGCAGCAGATCATCGACGAGGCATCCATACAGCGCGGCGAGCCGCACCAGATCCTCGTA
This sequence comes from Sphaerisporangium sp. NPDC051011, assembly GCF_040653595.1. NCBI lineage: Bacteria > Bacillati > Actinomycetota > Actinomycetes > Streptosporangiales > Streptosporangiaceae > Sphaerisporangium > Sphaerisporangium sp. NPDC051011. Next base: position 517,364 of record NZ_JBFAGG010000001.1, read on the forward strand.
GGAGGGGGCGCGGGCAGACGCCGACGAGGCGGGCGATCCGGGGCCCTGCCAGCACTCCCAGTACGAGATCTGCTTGAACGTCTTGGGGTGCTCGCTGGGCCAGCGCCGGTTGTACAAGTCGGCGACCTGGGCCTGGGACAGGCCGACCGCATGCCGGAACGCCACCCGGGGATTGAGGTGTAACCGCTCGCTGATCACCGCAGCGATCTGCCGGGTGGACGCGCCTTGACGATGGAGCGCCGTACGCAGGTCGTTGATCTGGCGGCGGATACCCGCGTCCGTCACGGCCCCTGCCCTTCCCTCGCAAAAGCACATGAGCCCCGGCGCGACCATACGGCAGCGCCGGCCGGTGTGTCCTCCCCGCCGAGCGGGGAATCCCCGCAGGGGTTGTTCCCCGCGACGCGGGGTCGGACGCGGGCCACCGACGGTGTTGCCTCAAGAGCATCCCACCCGATGCTTGGAGAGACATCCATGATCCTCACCAGCACGTACCGCGATCAGACCACCCTCAGCCGTGACCTGCTGGCGGCCTACTCGCCGCTGGACCATGCGACCACCGCCACTCTGCCCCCCGAGCAGGTGGACGCCGCGTTCGAGCGGCTCCTGCGCCGCCTGGCCGTGCTGGCCGCCCTGCACGGCGCCCACACCCCGGCCGCGTTCCTGTCCGCACTCGCCGACACCGCCCAGGACGCCGGCGACGTCGACGTGGTGGACCTGGCCGCCGCGTTCCTCGAGGACGGCACGCCCCACCTGGCCGCCGGGCCGAGCGAGATCCAGCAAGAGCTCGTGCACTTCTCCCGGATCGTCGACATCGGGCACCTCGGCCTGGGCGGCGGCATCGACGAACACGCCCTGCGGCGGCTCCGCGGCTCAGACAGGCTGCCCGACTCGCTCAAGGTGCTGTCGGAGCTCGTCGTGGTCACCCGGGCCCGGCTCACCCAGCGCGGCCGGACGCTGCCGACGCCCTGCCTGCGCCAGTCCCACCCTGCCGAGAGCGACGCCGCCGCCGATCTGACCACCGCCGCCCCGACATCCAGCCCGGACTATTGGATGGCCGTGCGCTGCCCGCGCCGCCGCATCCGCCGCCAGGTCCGCCACGAGCTGTCCATGCTGCTGGCGTACCTCACCCCGGCCGAGGCTGCGCTCGCCTTGTGGGCCCACGCCCACGAGCAGCAGCTTCCCGCGCGGATCGAGCTGGTCGTGGCCCAGTCCGACGCCCCGGGCCACGCGACGATCGTCCGCTGGGACTACCAGCCCGGCACACCGGCGGTCGCCGACGAGGTGATCGGCCGGGTCGCCCGCCAGCTCCCCACGATCACCACGGCGTCCGACGGCGAAACCACGCAGGTCGACCTGGGAGACGACGCCTACCGGCTGCGGATCGCCGGTGACGGCACGACCATCCTCACCGGTGACGGTACGACGGCCGCGCTACTCACCCCGCCTCCCCAAGGACGGCAGGCCGCACCGGCCGAGATGGCCGTGCGGGCGCGCCAACTGCTGTCCGGCTACACAGGGCCAGACCTGGTCAGCATCGAGTCCGGGCACATCCACCTGGACCGTGACCTGGACATCGACCAGGACACCGGGACGGCGATCGGCCACGCGCTGGTCGACCTGCTGGCCGGCCGGCAACAGCGGCCCCCCGTGCTGACGCCGATGATGGACGACGACCACGTGCTGGTGAGGCTCACCCCGGACCATTACCGCACCTGGCTGCGCCGCACCTTCGGCGCGGCACCGATGCACCTGATCTGCGAGTCCTCGCCCATCATCCGGTCGATCGTCGTCGCGTTGTACCAGCGGATGAACAACTCCCGGCTCGCCGACCGGTACCAGCGCCGCGGCGGAAACCTGTTCCTGGCGCTCGGCGACGGAAGCCACTGCGAAGTGTTCGAGGGCATCGACGGCCAGGCCCCGATCACCGGCTGCGTGATGTTCGAGACGGCGCTGCTCATCTACCGCACCGCCCCCGCCCGGTTCGACCGCTACTTCACCGACCGGTACCACCTGACCGACGGCGTCCACGACCACGCGGCCGCCATCTTGTCCACCGGCCAGCCGCACGACACGAAGATGGCGGCCCTGGCGGGCTACTACGCCATCTTCGGCGACGTCACCGACCCGCACCGCCCCGACCGGCACATCACCGCCCTGGTCAACGACGTCCTGGACCAAGCCGGCCCGGTGACCGCGCACCTGAACGTGCTGGAGGACTACTACGAGGTCCAGCAGCGCCGGGTCCGCGCGCTGCTGAACCTGCTCGGTCTCCCGCTGAGGCTGGTCACCGTGCACTTCAACACCGCCACCGGCCGCCTGGTGCTCTGCGATGAATGAGCCCCGCGCCCTGCTGATCACCGGGGCGTCCGGAACCGTCGGCACCGCCCTGCTGGACAGGCTCGCCGACTGGCCCGGCCCACTGCTCATGGTCGGCCGGGCCCGCCCGGCGCGCGTACGCTCCGTCGACCGGTTCATCGCCTGTGACCTGTCCGACCACGCCGCTACCGCCGAGACCTGCACGCACATCGCGGCCGGCCCGCCACCGGCAGCCCTGGTGTGCGCGGCCGGGCAGGACTCCCGCGCCGCGCTGGGCGATCTGAACCTCGCCGCGTTCGCCGAATGCGTGCAGGTCAACTGTCTGGCCCACCTCCAGCTCCTCCACGCGGCCACCACCAGCCGCCCGGACGCGGACAGTCCGCTGCCCGTCGTGCTGATCTCCAGCGATGTCATCGACCAGCAGATCACCGGCACCTTCGCCTACGCCGCGGTGAAAGCGGCAGCCGAACAGGCCTTCCGGCACGCCACCGCCGACATCCCGCCGCCCGGCCTGGCGCTGCTGCTGGTGCGGCTGCCCGACATCGGCGTGCCGATGCGCGCCGCGACGCCCGGCACCCCACCACCGCCGTCCCGCGCCGGTCAACGGCCACTGCCCATCCTGACGGCCGCAGTCGAGACCATCGCCCGCTTCGTGACCAGCAGCCACCGCACGGCGAAGGTAGAGGTGTGGCATGCCTGAGTGGCGCATCTCCACCACCACGACCGGCCCCGTCGCCGCCCGCAGACTCGCCGCCGAGACCCACCCGCCGCTGAGGCGGGCATCAGGCGACCGGCGTACGTACCTGATCGCCGGAACCCGCCAGGCCGCGATCGCCGCGTGCGCCGCGTCCGCGCTGGACGACGGGCACCGTGTCGTCCTGCTCCCGGGAGAATCCGGGCACAGCGTGCACGGAGCCCTGCCGGTCGGCACCCGGCTCCAGATCGGTGACCAGGGCGTCGCTACCCGGCCGCTTGGCGGGAGCGGCGCTCGCGACGGCTGGGATCTGGCCATGTTCAGCTCCGGTAGTACCACCGGGAACCCCCGCGGCTACGGCTTCATCCGCCACCAACTCGACATCGTCACCGCCTGGTACGAGTCGATCTACCAGACCACGCGCGACAGCGTGATCATCACTGCCCTGCCCGCCGCCTACAACTTCACCTTCGTCGCCAGCGCGCTACTCGCCGCCCGGCTCGGTGCCCGACTGCACCTGGCCGACACGTTCCGCGACGTCCTCCTCGACGCCGTCCGGTTGGCGGCCACTGCCGATCGGGTGGTCGTCCTGGCCAACCCTGTCGTCCTCGACCAGGTCACCACGGACATGCGCCTGCCCGGCCACGTGCTGATCGACTCCGGCGGCGCCCCGCTCAGCACTACCGCCATCACCTACTACCGCTCCCGCGGCGTCGATGTCCGCGAAGGCTACGGGCTGACCGAAACCGCCTCCCTCACCCACTTCGATACCGAAGCCGTTACCGCCTCCCTCGGCACCGTAGGTACCGCGATGCCCAGCGTGGGCACCACCATCACCACCGAGGCGGGACGACCCATCATCGAAGTGACCACCCCCGCCATTGGCGTTCCGCTCGACCCCGCCGAGCTTCCGTCCGGGCCCGTACTGCGTACCACCGACCTCGGGCATATCGACGACCACGGCCGTCTCCGGATCCTTGGCCGCGCCGACGATTACCCGATCGGCGGCTTGTGGCCGCGTGACACCCTCGACGCGCTTGGGCCGGTCCTGGGGCGACGCTGCGCTTTGGTCCGCCATCTCGCTGTTGACCAGGTCACTGTTCACGTGCTCGCTCCAGCCGACCCTGAGACCTTTGATGCCCTCAAGGAAACGGCCGCCGGCCTGCTCGGCCTGCCACTCGACCGTGTGGCCGTCACCAGCCAAGGCCAAGCCCCGCTGCTGCATTCGGCGAAACTCACCCGTACCCCAAACGGAATCTCTGCGGAGACCCGCCAGAGCGTGCGCCGTGACGCCGCGATGCTCGACGGTGCGGACGACACGCCAGTCCTGCACGTCCCGGTAGTAGGCGACCAGCCCGGGGTAGGGCCCGGTGCCAATGGACCTCGCTGACCTCGTGGAGGCGGCGTCCCTCACGGATCGCCGTCGCCCGGTGAATATACCGACAAGGAGAATTGATGGAGGGAAGTTTGCAGCCAAGGAATGTGAACGGCAAATCATTGAATCGCGCCCACCAAGGAAAGCGGTCACCATGTAGCTAAAGCGGCGAAATCGGTTGGCTGAAGGGCTTCACCACTGGTCCGCCGATGCCCAGGCTCTCTCCGGCCACGGCGACGGCTGGGGTCCATCCGGCGATCAGCCCGGCGATCGCGCCGGAGAAGATCACCAGACTCAGGGTGGCAGTGATGATCAGGTTGTGGCCTTCGCTGAGCACATCGGTGGCGAACGCCACGGCCAGGGCGATCAGCGCGGCGGTGAACACCGCGCCGATGGCACCGACCGGCAGGCTCAGCAGGCTCTCCCCGTCGCCGCCGGCCAGCTCTCCGACCGCGCGGGCGGCGCCGGTCGCGCCCAGGATGGCTGTGCCGGCCACGGCGCAGCGCACCACCCCGGCCAGGCGTAGCAAGGTGTCCTTGACCGGCACGGTCTTGTCAGGCCCCGCAGCCGAGGAGGTTCCCGGGGGTGTGTTCTGCCGGGGGACAGATCAGTGGTCACGTGCGTCCTTCTCGCAACAGCGCCGTGGCAGGCCACGGACGCGCACGCCGGGAACTCTCAGCGGCCTCGTACAGCCGTCGTCCTGAGCCGGTGAGGGCATAAAAGCGGCGGCGCGGCCGCCCTGTCGGATCGCCCTGCTCCCAGTCCCCGCTGATCCACCCTGCCTCCTCCAACCGCTCCAGAATCGGGTACACCGTCCCAGAGCCCAGCCCGGCCAGCTCGCAGATGCGATACCCCCACACCGGGTCATCTGCGCTGGACGCCAGCAGCACATCGAGCACGAGCCGGGTGGCAGTCGTCAGTCTGATCCTCGCCGCGCTCATGACCCCCAATCCTGAACCGGCACCGCTCGCCCTATGTCGAGAACGACGCATCCACCTGGGGCCACAGGCCGCACTACGCCAGAGGTGACCGCGCCCCGGCGCGCATCCCAATGGTCCGTGCGGTAGCAAGGCGGCGGGCATCCTGGCGGGCTCACCCCCACGGGCGTGGGGAGGACGAGGCGGCTCTCACCTTCCGCCTCCCGGGACGGCTCACCCCCACGGGCGTGGGGAGGACGCCAGCCGGTGGTGGTGGGCGCGGCGAACGACGGCTCACCCCCACGTGCGTGGGGAGGACTGCGGCTGCCCCCAGTTCGGCACGCCCGAGTACGGCTCAACCCCACGTGCGTGGGGAGGACCGCGACTGCCGCCCTGACCGTGTCAAGTCGCGCGGCTCACCCCCACGTGCGTGGGGAGGACCGGATCGTCTGGGTCCGCTCCGAGCCGGGGTTCGGCTCACCCCCACGTGCGTGGGGAGGACGTCGATCTCATAGGCACAGACCGGGCAGCCCTCGGCTCACCCCCACGTGCGTGGGGAGGACGGGTCGGCATACATCCACTCGACCCGGTAAGTCGGCTCACCCCCACGTGCGTGGGGAGAACGTGCCGGACACGTTGAACGCGTCGGCGTTCCCCGGCTCACCCCCACGTGCGTGGGGAGGACCTGGGGCTGCTGGTGGTGGTCGGCGCCCGTACCGGCTCACCCCCACGTGCGTGGGGAGGACCAGGCAGGTGACGACCCGCGCAAGCAGATCCTCGGCTCACCCCCACGGGCGTGGGGAGGATGGGATCGTCCCGGCCATCGCACAGTAGATGTCCGGTTCACCCCCACAGGCGTTGGAGACCGGCACATGAGGACATCGCGTGGGCGCTGGCCTGGGGTTCGCCTCTGGGCGGTGAAAGGAAGGTTCAGTCTGTAGTTTGCAAGTTTCGTGCTTCGCCAGCGCGAAGATCGTTTCAGGCTCACCCATGCAACGATGGGTCATGTTATTCGGTCGGCGATGCACCGTGGGTCAGATATGGAAGTAATTGGCGCTTTGGCGGGCAGTCTGGCATAAACTACGTGAATCAAAATCGCGTTCGGTTACGCACGCATGTGGCGCTGTTCGTGTGTATGATCCTGGTCCTGCTGCGACTAAGTCTTTTTAGAGTGGTGAGGACGTATATTGGGCGGTTTCGGGGGGTCCGAGTTTGACCTGCGGGCGCCGTGGGGCAAGGCGGGCTCAGGGGACGTCCCGCATCCGTTGATCTGTCACGCGATCGACACGATGGCGGTGGCGGAGTTGCTGTTCGCCAAGCTGTTCAGCCAGTGGATGCGCGCGAGGCTGACGGCGGCTTTCGCGCCGATCGGTGATGCCTGCGCCTGGACAGCGTTCTTGAGTGGACTGCATGATCTCGGGAAGCTGTCTCCGGCTTTCCAAGCCCGGCGCCGTGACCTTGCGTCGAGGCTGATGGGTGAGCCGGCGGCTTCCATGCTCCTTGAGATGCCTGATAACAAAGAGCTCGGTCAGCGAGTGGATACGCCCCATGGAGTGCTCACCGCGCTGCATGTTGAGCGGATTTTGAAGCGGTGGGGCGCACTGCAGCGCACAGCGCAGGATGTCGCGTATGCGCTTGGTGGGCACCACGGGTTTTTTCCGCGTAGTGCCTCGGTGAGTGAAGCTCGTAAGAAGAAGAGGGATCACGGAGAGAGGATCTGGGAAGGCTGGTGTGATGACTTTGTCCACCTGTTAATCGGCCTACGGGGTTTGCAGTTGCCTCCAGAGGAGGCGTGGGGTCAGGTGCGGCTCGACCTGGGGCTTCTTGTCGCCCTGAGCGGGCTGACCTCCGCAAGTGACTGGATCGCCTCCGACATGCAGAACTTTCCCTACAAGGGTGCCGCGGTAGATCTGGACGCCTACGTCGCTGAGGCTAGGGATCGGGCTGAGGTTGCTGTAGAGCGGTTGGGCTGGTTGCCCTGGCAGCCGCCCGAGGATGCGAGTTTCATCGGCCTTTTCAAGACCGGGCCGCGTCCGGTTCAGGTGGCTGTCGAGGCGTTGGGACATGTCTTTGAGGCGCCGACGTTGCTGATCGTGGAGGCGCCGACTGGGGAGGGGAAGACGAAGGCGGCTTTGCAGGCTGCCGCGCAGATGAGCCGGTCGGCTGGCGTGGCCGGTGATGGGCTTGGGCTGTATTTCGCGGCTCCGACCAAGGCGACCAGTAATCAGGCGTATCGCGAGATCAGGAAGATGCTGGAGTTCCACCAGGCAGACCTTGCGGTGAGGTTGCTGCACGGCAGCGCCAGTGAGTTCCTCGCCGCCGAGGCTTCGACGCACGGGGCTAGGGGCGTTGTCCGGCCGGTCTGCGTGGGCCAGGACGAAGGTGGTTCGACCGAGTCGGATGCTCGTGAGTGGTTCACCGGTAACAAGGGACTGCTCGCGCCGGTAGGGGCCGGCACGTGGGATCAGGTGCTGATGGCGGGGATCAGGTCCAAGCACGTCTTCGTCCGGTTGGCGGGGGTGTCCGGCAAGGTTGTCGTGATCGATGAGGTGCATGCCCTCGACACCTACATGTCGACGTTGCTCGACCGGGTCTTGGGATGGCTAGGCTTGCTCGGCGTCTCGGTGATCTTACTGTCGGCGACATTGCCTGCGCATCGTCGTCTGCAACTGGTGGCCAACTGGCGTGCCGGCCTGGGGAGTAACGAGGGCGATATCCCTTACCGGCAGACATCCACATATCCCCGCATCACCTATGCCACTGCCGAGGAGGTCGAGACGTTCCCCGTGGCCGTGAGTGATCTCAACGCTGACCGGTCGATGAAGCTGGTCACGGTGGCCGATGAAGAACTCATGGACTGGCTGCTCGGCAAGGTCAGTGAAGGCGGGTGCCTGGCGGTGGTGCACAATCTGGTCCGCCGCGTGGAGGGCACCTGCGCCAAGTTGGAAGAGGCGATCGAAAAGCTTCCTGCGCAGGAGCGTCCGGAGTTGTTCGTTATCACGGGGCAAATGGCGGACCGGGCGCGTTATGAGGTTGAGGAGAAGCTGCGTGAGCGGTTTGGTCCTCCTGAGGAAGGTGAGTCGTGTAACCCTCGTCGGCCGGTTCGGGCCATTGTGGTGGGGACGCAGGTCTTGGAGTCGAGCCTGGATCTGGATTTCGATGGCCTGGTAAGCGATCTGGCGCCGATCGACAGCCTGATCCAGCGCATGGGCCGGGTGCAGCGCCACGGCGCTGTCCACCGGCGGTTCCCTCATCTGGCTGAGCTGACCTTAGCGATCACGGGTGTAGCGGAGTCCGCTACAGGGCCGGTGCTTCCTGCCTATACCGGTGCGGTGTACCCGCGGGCGCTGACCTGGCATACCTGGGCGCTGCTCAGGGATCGCCGCCACATCCATTCACCCACCGAGGTGTCCGATTTGGTGGAGCAGGTGTACGGCGACAACCCGGTGTCGTATCCGCCTGGCTGGAAGGGTGGGGAGACGGCTGATGAACAGCTGGATAGGAGGACCGACAGTCAGAGTGCTGACGTGCGGGTGATCTATCTTCCGCCGCCGGAACCTGATCGTTCGCTGAAGGATATGACCGTGCGGGCGACGTATTCCGGCAGAACGCGCAGCAGGAGCGGTCCTCATGAGCGGAACTGAGTACGACCTGGCCGACGCCGTTCGGGCCATTGCTGATGTAGTGGTGTTCCGGGCGACCCCTAGAGGAGCCCTTCCGGTCGAGGGCAGCACACCGGTCGATTTGGCCGCCGACGTTCCGCTTGCCATCGAAGTGGTCGGCCAGTTGCTGGACTCCCGCGTCCGGTTGATCGCGCCATTCGATGTGCCCTACGGGCTGGTCGAGGCGATCCAGCGGCAATCGGTACCCAGGGCTTTCGCCAGCGATTCGTGGCTGGGTCGGCATCGGGCGCTGGTGTTTCGCGATGACCGGTGCGCGGTTGAGGGATACCGGCTGCGCTACTCCCGTCGTTTCGGGGTGTTGATCGACGATCCACCGCTACCCGCCGACCGCTCTTAAGCGGCTGCCGGTGTGCCTGAACACAGGAAGGTACTCATGTGATCTTCGATCTGATGGAGCAGCCGTGGCTGCCGGCCGAGTGGTCGGACGGCTCGATCAAACCGGTAGGGCTGAAAGATCTGCTGCTGGAGGCGAGGGAGCTTCGGCGGCTGGCCGCTGAGACTCCCACGATGACCGCGGCCCTCTATCGGCTGGTTCTGGCCTTGGCGCATCGGGTGTACGGCCCGGCGGACGCCGAGGCGTGGGGCAGGCTGTGGCGGGAAGGTTTCACCGCCGGACCACTGGATGCTTACCTGGATGCCTACCCTGATCGGTTCGACCTGTTCGACGCCCAGCGGCCCTTCCTGCAGTGTGCAGCGCTGGCCGCCTGCCCGAAGTCCGATGCCGCCAAGCTGGTGCTCGATCGTTCGACCGGCAACAACGCCACCCTGTTCGATCACACGACCTCCGACGATCAGATCACGTTGGATCCCGGTCAGGCTGCCCGGTGGCTGGTGACCATTCAGGCCTATGACCCTGGCGGTACCAAGACCCCGTATCGGACCGTGAGGTCGTCCATGCGTGGGCTGGCGAACTATTTCGGGGTCGTGGTGGTGGAGGGCGGAACGCTCCACGAGACCTTGATGCTCAACATGCCGATCTACAACCCGGGTCGTGAGCAACCCCAGCCCACCTCGGTACAGGATCGGCCGGCCTGGGAATCGAACGCCTTCCCCAACCCGGAACCGGATCAGCGCTCTTCGCGCGGCTGGACCGATCTGCTGACCTGGCCGGCCCGGCGCATCCTTCTGGTCCCGCGAGAGAGCGAATGCGGCCCGGTGGTGGCGAGCGTCGTGATCACCCCCGGCACCGAGCTGCACGGCGCTTTGCCCGACATCGAGCTGATGTCGGCGTTTCGCCGTCCCCCGCGCAAACCACGGCAGAAGAAGTGGGAGGAGTTCCGGCCGCTGCGACTAGATGAACGCCGGGGGGTGTGGCGGCACACCGAGACGCTGTTGCTGGCCGGGGATGAGCAGGAGCGGCGCCGCCCGCGGGCACTGGACCACATCGCCGACCTGGTTGAAGACGGAATCATCGGTGACGACACCGTCTATACCCTGCGGGTGTTCGGGCAGCGGCTGGGCTCCAAGGCCGCAGTGGTGGCCTCCTGGTCGGAGGAAACGGTCGCGGCCCCCGTCGCTCTGCTACGCGCCCAGCACGAGCCCGCCGGGCCCATCATCGGGCATGCCGTCGACCTGGCCGACCAGGTGGCCAGCGCGCTACGCGACATGGAGGCGGACCATGCCGCCGCCATGAGCGTTGACCGCGACGGCACCATCGACCTGGCGTACTGGGCGCGTCTGCCCGGACCGTTCGATGAGTTCTTACGCGCGCTCGCCGATGCCCGGCGCCAGCATCAACCAGAGACCGCGGCCATAGATGCGTGGGCCGGTGATGTGCGCAAACTCGCGACCGCCACCGCCGACCGCTGGGTCTACGGTTCACCCCGGACCGGTCGCAACATGTCGGAGGCCGGGCGGGCGTTCGGCAAGTTCACCGGCAAACTCCACTACTTCGTCAAGGTGTTCACCGCCCAGGCAACGCAGTTCATCAGCAAGGAGGCCCTCCTGTGAGCATCCAGGCGCCGGAGCACCACGATGAGGTCCGTGCGCGGCGACGCCGGTTCGTCGGACACCTGTACGGCCTGCACGCCAAACTCGAGTCCGGGAACGCCCACCAGGTCGCTGAGGCCCGCCGGACGCTGGCGCAACTTCGCCGCTCCCTCACCGGTCCGAGGCACGAGGCTGAAGCCTACGCCGCGGTTTTCCCCTTCGACCCGCCGCAGGCGGAGCAACAGGCGTGGATCCTGGTCGCTGGGCTATACGCGACCCATCCCCGGCCCAGACCGCGAACCGCCCCAGGTGATGGTTCCCGATCCTTGGGAACCTCGCTTCGTGCGCTGGTCGCCAAACGTCCTTCCGCCGAGCGGCGGTTTGTGCAGTTGCTGGCCGTCGACCGGACGTCCCTGCCGTACTACCTGCGCCAGACGGTGCGGCTGTTGAGCACCGCCGACATCCCGCTCGACTACGACCGGCTTTTGAACGATGTGGTGACGCTCATGCGGGAGCCCGCCGACCCTGAACGCGTCCACCGGGTGCGCCTGAACTGGGCACGAGACTTCCACCGCCCCACGCCATCGGCTGCTCCCGCAGCCTCTCCAGCCAACTGAACTCTCAGGAGAACCCTTGATCATCGAGCTTCACCTTCTGCAGTCGTTCCCGGTCAGCAACCTCAACCGCGACGACACCGGACAGCCCAAGACGGCCACCTTCGGTGGCGTCACCCGAGGCAGGATCTCCAGCCAGAGCCTCAAGCGCGCGGCCCGGCAGATGTTCAATGACTACGGCTTAAGCCAGGACGAAACCGGTGTGCGGACCAAGCGGCTGCTGGACAACGCCGCTGAGATCCTGATCGACCAACACGGCCGCGATCCCGAGGCCACCACCGCCGTGGTCATCTCAGGTCTGGAAGCGCTTGGGTTCGGGGTGGACGACAACACCCGACTGACCCAGTACCTGCTGTTCGTCGGCCGCCAAGCCTCCGAGCTGCTGGCCGACTTCTGCAACCGCGAGTGGAACCGGCTCGAAGCAGCCGCGGCTACCAGAGCAACCAAGGCGCGGGCCAAAAAGCCCAAGGACGGCGGGGAGGAGAAGGGCGAAGAGACCGAAAACACCGGCAAGTCCAAGAAGATCAAGCCGACCAAGCAGGACCTGGCGGAAGCACGCCGCATCCTGGACGCCGGCAAGGTCGCCGACGTGGCATTGTTCGGCCGGATGATCGCCGACAACAAGGACTTCAGCGTGGACGCCGCCAGCCAGGTCGCCCATGCCCTGTCCACCCACGCGGTGGTCAACGAGTTCGACTACTACACCGCCGTGGACGACCTGAAACCCCAGGACCAATCCGGCGCAGACATGATCGGCACCGTCGACTTCAACAGCGCCTGCTACTACCGGTACGTCAACCTCGACCTGGAGCAGCTCACCCGAAACCTCGACAGCGACACCGATCTGGTCGCCCGCACCGCCCGAGCCTGGCTGTACGCCTTCATCCACGCCGTCCCCACCGGCAAGCAGAACTCCATGGCCGCCCTCACTCTGCCCGACACACTCGTCTGCGTGGTCAGGCACCGGGGCGCGTGGAATCTTGCCAACGCATTCCTGCACCCGGTCTCCGGTACGGACCTGATGGACCTGTCCAACCAGCGTCTCATCAAGCACCTGGGACAACTGCGCCAGTTCTACGGCGGAAACGACATCATGTCGGTCACCGCCGCCTCGGTGACCGGCGCCCTCAACGGCCTGGCAGACACCGAGAAGGCCCGGTCGCTGGACGAGTTCACCAGCCGGGTCTTCGCCGCGGCCAAGATCTGACCGGCGATGACGCTCACCCTGGCCCTGTGTCTGGATGCCCCCATGCAGTCGTGGGGCATCCGGTCACGCTTCACCACCCGCGAAACCACCACAGAACCCACCAAGTCCGGGGTCGTCGGCCTGCTCGGCGCCGCCCTGGGAATCCCCCGCGACGACGCAAAACGCCTGGGCCAGCTCGCCGAACTGCGTATGGGAGTGCGCGTCGATCGTGAAGGGATCCTCGAGCGCGATTTCCATACCGCGCAAAACGTCCCCACCACCGCAGGGACCGGCCACCGCACCGTGCTCAGCGAGCGCTACTACCTCGCCGACGCGTTGTTCCTCGTCGTGCTCCAAGGTGATGCAGGCCTGTTGACCGAAGCGGCAGACGCCATCCAGCAACCCCACTGGCCACTGTGTTTCGGACGAAAGGCATTCCTCCCTGCCCGTCCCCTGATCGGCACTGGTGAAGACGGTCACCTACAGTCGGGGGCCGGTCTGCAGGAGAAATCACTGGGGGCAGTCCTCGAGCAACACCCGTGGCTTGAAACCCGCGCCTTTATGCACAGCCGCGAACTCGCTGCGATCGACAAAGGAGATATCGGCACGCTACGCACCATGGTCGAATGCCCGCCGTCCACGGTGGGTGCCGAACCGCGACGCGACCACCCCCTCTCCCTCGCCCGCGGCGACCGACGCTTCACCACCCGCACCGTGCTCAGCGGACATGTGCCACTCACCCGGGGTTTGATTTCAACAGGAGAACCGCGTGTTCCTGAGCAAACTGACCGTTGACGTGACCTCGCGACACTTCCGCCGCGACTACGCCGATATCCATCAAATGCACCGCACCGTCATGTCTGCCTTCCCCCACATCGAAGACGACATCCCGGCCCGGCAAGCCCACGGAGTCCTCTGGCGCCTGGACCCCAGCGACCGAGGGTTCCTGCTCTACGTCCAAAGCCACGTCGAACCGGACTGGTCATCCCTGCCCGACCACTACCTCACCCAGCCTCAGGAGGTCCGCAACCTACAACCCGCCCTCCAAGCCGTCACCGGAGGCAGCAAATTCGCCTTCCGCCTGGTCGCCAACCCCACCCGCGCCGTCAAACGCGAAGAAGCAGAACAAACAAAACGCGCCCACGCCGGAAAACGCGCCCAACCCCGCCACGTCGTCCTACGCACACCGCAAAGCCAAATCGATTGGCTGGTCCGGCAAGGTGAACGACATGGCTTCGTCATCCCAACAGGCCGCAACGGCCAACCCGACATCGCCCCCTACCCCGCCCTCAGAACCCAAGGGCAATCCCAGACCGGCACCCAACCCCACCGCATCACCATCGACCACGTCCGCTACGACGGCCACCTCATCATCACCGACTCCGCCAAATTCACAACAGCACTCCGCGACGGAATAGGCCGAGGTAAAGCCTACGGCTGCGGCCTCATCAGCCTCGCCCCGCCCAGAAACTAAATCCACACTCCGCAAATTGAAAACTCCACAGAGAACAACCACGGGTCGCATCAACATGCGGATGCTCCTCCGCCTGAGGGCGTGCCACCGGATGCAGGCTCAATCAAGGCGAAAGCGTCCTCTCCACGCCGGTGGGGGTGAGCCGACGAGGCGATACTCCGCCGTCTTCAAGGGATCGTCCTCCACACGCCCGTGGGGGTGAGCCGTCACGGGAGGAGGGATCGAAGAGCCAGCGGACGTCCTCCCCACGCCCGTGGGGGGTTGAGCCATGTCCTCGTCGGGATACTTCCTGACGAGCGTCGTGCCCCCATGCCCGTGGGAGTGAGCCGGACGTGTTCCAGGTCCGGGACCTCTTCACGCAGTCCTCCCCACGCCCGTGGGGGTGAGCCGCAGTCCATCGTGCTGGCCGCGTCCTGCGGCGCATCCTCCCCACGCCCTTGGGGGTGAGCCATGGCGCACGCTTTCGGGGCGGTCGGCTCGTCCGTCCTCCCCACGCCCATGGGGTAAGCCGATGGTGGACCACTACGCGGGCGAGCTGGCGGGGGCCTCCCCAAGCCCGTGGGGGTGACGCCAGCGCCGCGCATGATAGCCGCTTGGTTGACGATGTCCTCCTCACGCACGTGGGGGTGAGCCGCTTTACAAGCAGATCGTGGGCCTCAAGGTTGCGTCCTCCCCACGTCCGTGGGGGTGAGCCGTGGTCCAGCGCGGACAAAACGCGGTCAGGGATGTCCTCCCCACGCACGTGGGGGTGAGCCGCGCGCCCCCTGCTCGCAGGGGCAGACCTGATCGTCCTCCCCACGCCCGTGGGGGTGAGCCATACGCGGGCATCCGCGCCGCCGTCGACCTGCTGTCCTCCCCACACCCATGGGGGTGAGCCGTACCTCGACGGCGAGGCCCTCACGACGCAGGAGTCCTCCCCACGCCCGTGGGGGTGAGCCGTGCGGCGACGGTTCCACGTACCGGTGGTGGCTGTCCTCCCCACGCCCGTGGGGGTGAGCCGACACCCGACCAGACGACCGCCCGGAGCGCGACGTCCTCCCCACGCCTGTGGGGGTGAGCCCAGGCGGGGGAACGGGGGGAACGTGGGGGGAACGTCCTCCCCACGCCCGTGGGGTGAGCCACATGGTCAAGGGGTACAGGAGCCCCATACGTCGTCCTCCCCACGCCTGTGGGGGTGAGCCGGTGAGCATCTCCTTGGTGTCGCTCACGTCGTCGTCCTCCCCACGCCCGTGGGGGTGAGCCGCTGGGGCTCCCGCCTAACCCGTGGGCGACACCGTCCTCCCCACGCCCGTGGGGGTGAGCCGCCACGTTCCTACATATGCCGTGTCCTCTTGCCGTCCTCCCCACGCCCGTGGGGGTGAGCCGCCACGTTCCTACATATGCCGTGTCCTCTTGCCGTCCTCCCCACGCCCGTGGGGGTGAGCCGTTCCTCGACGAGTGGGACGTCGAGCCCGTCCGTCCTCCCCACGCCCGTGGGGGTGAGCCGGGGAGCCACCCAGCATGCGAATATGGGCGGCTGTCCTCCCCACGCGCCCGTGGGGGTGAGCCGGACCCCGCCGGGACGATGATCCGTCGCAACCCGTCCTCCCCACGCCCGTGGGGGTGAGCCGGCTGCTGACGTACCCGGTCCACCCCGGGCCGAGTCCTCCCCACGCCCGTGGGGGTGAGCCGTAATCGCCGCCGTCACTGACCTCGCCGCCGAGGTCCTCCCCATGTCACGTGGCAGGACGCGACCGATCTTGGCGTAGTCGATGATCGCGGTCGGACCTGTGAACGGGATGCCGGCCAGCTCGGGAATCCGGTTGCGGGTGCTCAACGGTCCTCCAGAAGTTCGACGTCGAAGACGTACGGCTCGATCGCGCGGTAGTCGCTCGGGGTGCTGTACACGGCGAGCAGGTACACCTGGCGGCACCAACTGGCCACGCGGCGCGCGTGCCAGCGGATGGTGTAGATGCCGAGCCGGGCGGCGATCAGATCGTCGGTCGCGGCGGCGAGCAGGCACAGCACGGCCCAGGACAGCCGCAGATTGCTCATCGGAACTCGTCCCTTCGGTAGTCGGTTCGGGCGCGCGCCCACAGGCCGGCGCCCAGGGCTGCGCCGAGCACGACGGCGGCGGCCCAGGCGACGATGACAAGCTCGGGGCTGGTGCCGGTGAGGGTGAACGCGGCGGACAGGCCGAGGCCGACCAGCGCACCGAGGGTGGCAGCGCCGGACAGGTGGCGGACCAGGGAGGGGCCGCGCTCGGACGGGCGGTGCACCATCACGGACCTCCGGACACGCCCGCACCGGCGTACGGGGCGGCGCCGTTGATGGGCGCGAGGGTCGTCTCGATCACGTCGAGGTGCCGTCGCGGAGCAGGGTGAACCAGATGGTCTTGCCGGTGGGGTAGGGCCACACCCCCCAGCTCGCGGCCAGGGCGCGCACGATGCCCATGCCGCGCCCGCCGGTGTCCTCAAAGTCGGGGTTGCGCGCGGCCGGGGGGGTGGTGCAGTGGTCGGTGACGGCGCCGATGAGGGCGGGGCCGGCGTCGTGCAGGGCCATGACCACCGGCCCGACCCCGTGGATCAGCGCGTTGGTCACCAGCTCCGAGATGACGAGCTCTGCGTCGTCGACCAGGTGGGGAAGGCCCCAGTCGGTCAGGGTCTTGCGCACCATGGCGCGGGCTTCTCCCACCATGGCGGGGTCGGAGGGCAGGGCCCAGGATGTTGCGTTCATGTCGGCTCCGAGAGCGGCCCCATGCAGGGGCGTGGGGGATGTCGAGGGTGCCCGAACAGCGCGGAGATCCCCAGCGGCGAGCACCTTCCCGCCGGAGATGAGGGTGCTTACGTGCGGATCGCGGTCTCAGCGACGGTCGCCAGCTCGTTGTGCAGGCGGACCAGTTCGACGAGGGTGCCAAGGTCATCGGCGCTCACGGTGACGGCGCAGCCAGCATCGCGCTGGGCGCGGCTAAGGCCAGTGGTTTGGCTCGTCCACCATCGGCCTGCGTCCGTGTGCCATGCCCGCTTCCAGCCCGGCAATTCCAGGGTTTCAAGGGTCACAAGGTCTCCCCGTGTGGTTGCTTGGGGACTGTCCGTAGTCATGGTGGACCCGCAAGTACTAACATGCAAGTTCTAAGTCGAAACGTGCGGCGTTCGTCCCCCGATACGTAGGGTGTCTGGGAGTGAGGCTGTGCGCGTTGATTGGAGTGAAGTAGTGACCGACTCGGATCACAGCCCGACCGTGCGGCTTCGCCGTCTGGGTCACGAACTGCGTCGCCTCCGTGAGGAGTCCAGGAAGACCGTTCATGATGCCGCTGCAGCACTGGAGTGCTCACCGTCAAAGATCAGTCGCCTGGAGAACGGCTTGACCAAGAGACCCGACGTGCACCACGTCCGGAAACTGTGCGAGGTTTACGGCGTCACGAACGAGCCCTTCATCGAAGCACTGGTGGAACTCGCTCGCGAGGCCAAGAAACGCGGCTGGTGGGCTGCCTATAGTGACGTTCTGACCGGCGCCTACGTTGGCCTGGAAGCCGAGGCATCGTCCATTCGAAACTACGAGCTGGCTCTCATCCCCGGCCTGCTCCAGACGCCCGAGTACGCAGCCGAGATCATCCGCGCCGCCGGAGTCCGCGAGCCTCGCGAGATCGAACGTCGCGTCGCCGCGCGCATGGAGCGGCAGCAGTTGCTGGTACGCAGGGATCCTCCGCAGTTCTGGGCCGTGATCGACGAAGCGGCACTAATGCGTCCTGTGGGAAGCCGCGAGGTTCGTGAGGCACAGCTACGGAAATTGATGAACACAAGCCCCCTGCAGCATGTGAAGCTGCAGGTACTGCCGTACAGTGCAGGGCCACACGCCGGCCTAAGCGGTCAATTCGTGATCCTCGATTTCCCCAATCCCATCGACCGGAGTGTGGTCTACGTCGAGACCCCAACGGACGGTCTCTATCTGGAGGAGGTCGAGCAACTCAGAACCTATACGCTGTTGTTTCAGCACGTGTGCGCCACGGCGCTCAGCGTGGACGCGTCGATCGCGTATCTGTCCAATCTGATCGACAAGCTGTGAGGCATCAATGGATCTGTCCAGCATGGATCTGTCCGGCGCTCAATGGCGCAAGAGTACGCGCAGCCAGGGCACCAGCAACAACTGCGTCGAGGTGGCGTGGTTGACAGGCGGCGTCGCCGTGCGCGACAGCAAGAACGTCAGCGGCCCTGCCCTGGGCTTCACCAACACCGGATGGGCCGCATTTATCGGCGGCATTAAGGCCGGCGAAGTTCAGTAGCGCATGCGTACTAGGGCCCCCGGCGCATAACGCTCGCCGGGGGCCCTAGGTGTATCTGTCCAGCTCCAGCATAGCCCGGGAAATATATTTGCTTCCCTTCTTCCCCTGACGCACCGAAGCAACATGACCACACAGATGACGCGCGCGGGGCGAGCGCCGTGCTGTGAGGGCATGAGCGCTCAGCCCGTCCACCATGAGGATCCGCATGATTCCGAGGTGATTCTGCGGGACGTGGCCGAGCGCGAGCGCGCCGAGTTCCTGCGCCAGTACCATGCCGCGGTCGACGCCGCCCACGACCCTTCCGGCTAGCGCGCGCTGCAGCGCCTGCTGCGGCACTGGAGCCTGGCGGTGGTGGCCACCAACCAGCCCGGGTACTACGTAGAGCTGGAGGCGGTGAAGAACGGCACGGCCCGCACCGTGCCGATCGAGACGGTCATCCCCGACTGGATACTTCATGACCTCGGCCACCGAGCAACAGTAGGCGACCAGGACCCCGTGCTGACGCACACCGCAGCACCGACCGCCCATCGGGCCTGATCGGCTCGATCTCGTACCCGTTGCTCCCCCCCACCCCTCGCGATATGCCGGAATTATAAGAAACCCAAGACCAAAGCGCTCAAAGCCCCTAAAGCGGCGACGGCGTGAACCGAATGCCGACCATCGGGGATCCCGACGCAGACCCTTCAGGTGAATCACTTGGCGTATTCGCATGCAAACGATCAGTTACATCGTGAACGATGGTCGCCATGCCCAGCCGATCACGCCGGACCGAACAACCGCGGACGGAGCGAGCGTTTCAACAGTTGCTTCGGCCCACCCACCTGGTTGGAGGTTTTGATGCCTGAGCACATTCGCCTACGCTTCGGCGCGTTGCCCTGGCAACCCGGCGACGACAGCACCCTGAGCACGGCCTACGATCGCCATGACCGCCCTGTCAGCGGCCTGCTTGACCAACGTGGACAGCTGTACTTGTTCGACTGCATCGAAGGCCATGCCTGGGACGTGAACGTCTGGGTGTACACCCCCGTCACCAACGCCGATGCCGACAAGCTGGCCGACGCCGAAGGGCGAGAATTCGCGGGACTGGTCGACCGTATCGTCAAGCGTGGGCCGACCACTGCGGCACTGGCCGTCGCCGACCGCCTGGAAATGGCCCTTCCAATCAAGCCTGACGCGATCGGCAAGGATCTCTACACCGGCATCATGGACATCGTTCTCACCAAGATCGAAGCTGCTCCCACAACCGCCAAGGAACTCCGCAAGCTGCAGCTCACGCGGTAGCGAGGAGCGCCACAGGCATCACGGCCCCGCCTCGTCCAGGCAGGACCCCGCTCCACAGAGGCCGTGCGACCCGTAGGCGTCAAGATCTGTAGCGGCACAGCCGCTGCCCGGCAGGTCAGATCACCTCTTTGACCAGCAGCGCCACCGTCTCAACGTGGTGGGTCATCGGGAAGGCGTCGAAGGCGCGCAGGTCGACCAGTGGGTAGCCCTGGTCGGCGAACCAGGCGACGTCGCGGGCCAGGGTGGCGGGGTCGCAGGAGACGTACACGACCCGGGAGGCGTCCAGGCCCGCGACGCGGCCCACCACCTCGCGGCCGAGGCCGGTGCGCGGAGGGTCGACCACGACCACGTCGGCGCGCTCGACGCCGAGCCGGTCCAGGGTGTCCTCGACGCGGCCGCGCTCGACCCGCGCCTGGGGCAGGTCGCGCAGGTTGTGGCGAGCGTCCTGGACGGCGCGGGCGTCGGACTCGATGCCGAGCACGGCCCCCTCGGGACCCGCCGCCTCGGCCAGGCCCGCCGCGAACAGCCCGACCCCGCAGTACAGGTCCAGCGCCCAGTCGCCGGGGCGCACCGCGGCGAACTCCAGCACCGCGTCCAGCAGTACCGCCGCCGTGCCGGGGTGGACCTGCCAGAAGCCGCTGCCGGTGACCCGGAACTCCCGGGAGCCGACCCGCTCGGTCAGGGCCGTACGGCCGCGTACGGCCCGGACGTGGCCCCGCCCCTCGTCCACCAGGACGTAGGCGTCGGCGCCCAGCTCGGGGACCGCGACCGTGCGGTGGCCCTTCGGCGTGACGACCACGGCGCGCTCCCCCGTGGAACTGGCGATGGCCTCGACGCCCGAGGCGCCGCGCCAGTTGTGGCGCTCGACGCCGGGTCGCTCGACCTCGGGGTGGGCGATCAGGCAGGCGTCGACCGGCTCGATCTCGTGCGAGCGGTGGCGGCGCAGGCCGGGGTGGCCGTCGGGTGTGACGGCGAACTGGACGCGGGTGCGCCAGCCGAGGCCCTTGGGCGCGCCGGGGACCTCCTCGACGTCGACCTTCACCTCGACGCCGGCGAGCCGCTGGAACTGCTCGGCGACGATCTCGGCCTTGTAGCGGCGCTGCGCGGCGAGGGTGGCGTGCTGCCAGTCGCAGCCGCCGCACCGGCCGGGACCGGCGAACGGGCACGGCGGCGTGACGCGGTCGGGCGAGGACTCCAGGATCTCGACGGCGTCGGCGCGCAGGAAGCGCGTGGTCTCGTCCGTCACCTCCGCCAGCACGCGCTCGCCGGGCAGGGCGTGGCGGACGAACACCACACGGCCCTCATGCCTGGCGACGCACCAGCCGCCGTTGGCGACGCGCTCCACGTCGAGTTCGATGAGCTGCGTGGGTTCTACGGGCACTGCGCTCCCCCCGATCACGTCTTGACCTGATCATCCTTACGCGCCACAGCGTAGGGCCGGCGGACCGCCCCGGGGGCGAACGACTCCGGCCTGCCCTTGAGGCGGTCCGAGGACGCCAGCTGCCACGGCACGCTGGTGACCATCACGCCCGGCTGGAAGAGCAGGCGGCCCTTCAACCGTAGCGCGCTCTGGTTGTGCAGCAGGTGTTCCCACCAGTGGCCCACGACATACTCGGGAATGAACACCGTCACGACGTCGCGGGGGGAACGGCGGCGCAGGCTCTTGACGTACTCCAGCACCGGCCGGGTGATCTCGCGGTACGGCGAGTCGAGGATCTTGAGCGGCACCGGGATCCCGCGCTCCTCCCAGTCGTGCTGCAACTGCTTGGCCTCGTCCGCGTCCACGGCGACCGAGATGGCCTCCAGCGTCGAGGGCCGGGTCGCCCTCGCGTACGACAGGGCGCGCAGCGTCGGCTTGTGGATCTTGGAGAGTAGGACGATCGCGTGGTTCCTGGCCGGGAGCATCGACTCGTCGACGTGCGTGTCCTCCGGCACCACCAGCTCGGTCGCGACGTTGTCATAGTGGCGCCTGATGCCGCGCATCATGAGGAACAGCAGGGCCATGGCCGCGCAGGCGATCCACGCGCCGTGAATGAACTTGGTGATCAGCACGACGACCAGCACCAGGCCGGTGACCGTCCCGCCGAACGCGTTGATCACCCGCGACCGCTTCATCTGGCCGCGCTTCTTGGGGTCGGTCTCGGTGGCCAGAAGGCGGTTCCAGTGGCGCACCATGCCCGTCTGGCTGATCGTGAACGACACGAACACCCCGACGATGTAGAGCTGGACCAAGCGGGTGGTGTCGGCCTGGAAGGCGAAGATCAGCAGTCCGGCCATCCCGGCGAGGATGACGATGCCGTTGCTGAACGCCAGCCGGTCGCCCCGGGTGTGGAGCTGGCGCGGCAGGTAGCGGTTCTGGGCGAGCACCGACCCGAGCACCGGGAAGCCGTTGAACGCGGTGTTCGCGGCGAGCACGAGGATCAGCGCGGTCATCGCGGAGATGACGTAGAAGGCCGGGGTGAAGTTGCTGAAGACGGTCTGGGCCACCTGGGC
Source organism: Sphaerisporangium sp. NPDC051011 (assembly GCF_040653595.1). Lineage (NCBI taxonomy): Bacteria > Bacillati > Actinomycetota > Actinomycetes > Streptosporangiales > Streptosporangiaceae > Sphaerisporangium > Sphaerisporangium sp. NPDC051011. The sequence continues at coordinate 539,587 of NZ_JBFAGG010000001.1, forward strand.
GATCACCGGGTCCGGATGGGGCACCACGCGGCCCTGCGTGTCCATGACGACGCTGCCCGTCGAGGGGTCGGCGAACTTCGCCCCGGTGATGTAGGCGAAGGCGGTGATGCCGGCGAACATCGTGGCGGCCAGCACGCCGAGCGCCAGCAGCGTGTTGGCGGCGTTCTTGCCCTTGGGCTTCCTGAACGCCGGGACGCCGTTGCTGATGGCCTCCACGCCGGTCAGGGCCGCGCAGCCGGAGGAGAACGCGCGCAGCAGCAGGAACACCAGCGCGAACCCGCCGATGCCGACGCTCTCGCCGGTGACGGTGTAGTCGGCGGTCGGGGCCTTCAGGTCGGCGCCGAACATCAGGCGCACGCCGCCCCAGATCATCAGCCCGAAGACGCTGATCATGAAAGCGTACGTCGGGATGGCGAAGGCGAGGCCGGACTCGCGGATGCCGCGCAGGTTCATCACCGTGAGCAGCGCGACGACGACGATCGCCGCGGCCGCCTTGCGGTCGTGCAGGAACGGGATGGCGGCGCCGAGGTTCTCCACCCCCGACGACACCGACACCGCCACCGTGAGCACGTAGTCGACCATGAGCGCGCTGGCGACGACCAGGCCGTAGTTGGACCCGAGGTTGGTGGTGGCCACCTCGAAGTCGCCGCCGCCGCTGGTGTAGGCCCGGACGTTCTGCCGGTACGACGCGACGACGGTCAGCAGGATCACCACGACTGCGGCGGCGATCCACGGCGTGAACTGGTAGGCTGCGAGACCCGCGACCCCGAGCGTGATCAAGATCTCCTGCGGCGCATACGCGACCGATGACAGTGCGTCACTGGCGAATACCGGCAACGCGATGCGTTTGGGCAGCAGTTGCTCGTGTGCCTGCGCGCTTCGGAGCGCCCGGCCCACCAGTAACCGCTTGACCATATCTCCAACCTTGGCCACGAGTGATGATGCTAGCCGCGGGCGGACATGCTCCTCACATGTGCTGGCCAGAACCGGTCATACTTGGGCTGGTAGCTGGATAAAGTCCAGGGGTTGCCGCTCAACAGCCACAGCGGGGGAGCATGCACATCGTCATCATGGGATGCGGCCGGGTCGGCTCGACCCTGGCCCACATCCTCGAGGACAGCGGCCACTCGGTCGCGATCATCGACAGAGATCCCCAGGCGTTCCGGCGGCTGCGCGCGGGCTTCCGCGGGCGCCGCGTGACCGGCATCGGCTTCGACCGCGACGTCCTGGAGGAGGCCGGCATCGAGTCCGCCGGCGCGTACGTCGCCGTGAGCAGCGGCGACAACTCCAACATCATCTCGGCCCGGGTCGCCCGCGAGACCTTCGGCGTCGACAACGTGGTGGCCCGCATCTACGACCCGCGCCGCGCCGAGGTCTACCAGCGGCTGGGCATCCCCACGGTGGCGACCGTGCGGTGGACGGCCGACCAGATCCTGCGGCGGGTGCTCCCCGAGGGCGCCGAGCCGCTGTGGCGCGACCCCACGGGCACGGTCATGCTCGCCGAGGTCGCCTACCACCCCGGCTGGATCGGCACCCGCACGGGCACCCTGGAGAACGCCGCGGGCACCCGCGTCGCCTTCGTCAACCGCATGGGCGAGTCCCTGCTGCCCCGGGACGAGACCGTCCTGCAAGAGGGCGACATCCTGCACGTGATGGCCGCCGAGAACGACATGGAGCGGATCAACAAGGTGCTGTCGTCGGCACCCGAGGAGGAGTCGCACTGATGCGCGTCACGATCGCGGGCGCGGGGGCGGTCGGCCGGTCCATCGCCGCCGAGTTGCTCGAGAACGGCCACGAGGTCCTGCTCATCGACATCGACCCCAAGGCCATAAAGATCGACAGCGTGCCGCGGGCGGAGTGGCTGCTGGCCGACGCCTGCGAGATCTCCTCGCTGGACGAGGCCGGGCTGAACAACTGCCACGTCGTCATCGCCTCCACCGGCGACGACAAGGTCAACCTGGTCGTCTCGCTGCTGGCCAAGACCGAGTACGGCGTGCCGCGCGTGGTGGCCCGCATCAACCACCCGAAGAACGAGTGGCTGTTCAACGAGTCGTGGGGTGTGGACGTCGCGGTGTCGACCCCGCGCCTGCTGTCGGCGCTGGTGGAGGAAGCGGTCAGCGTCGGCGATCTGGTCCGTCTGATGACGTTCCGGCAGGGGCAGGCCAACCTGGTCGAGCTCACGCTGCCCGAGGACGCCCCCGTGGTCGGCCAGCGGGCCGGCTCGGTGCCCTGGCCGGCCGACTCGGCGCTGGTGGCGATCCTGCGCGAGGGCCGGGTGCTGGTGCCCACCGACGACGACCCGCTGGAGGCCGGCGACGAGTTGCTGTTCGTGGCCAGCCAGGAGGTCGAGCAGGAGCTCGCTCACCTGCTGGCCCCCTGAGGCCCGTCCCGCGTGCCGCGCCGGGCGTTCAGGCGCCCGGCGCGGAGGGTCCCGAGATCGGCGTCCTGCCTCGGGCCAGCACCCACACCATGGCGGCGAGCCCGGCGACCTGCAACGGCCAGCCGAGCGCGACCTTGGCCACCCCCAGGGCGGCGACCTGGTCGGCGTAGTACAGCGGGAGCTGCACCACCACGCGCAGCAGGCACGGCAGGATCAGCAGCCACGTCAGCCGCGAGCACAGCCGCACGACGCCGGGGTCCTTGTGCCAGCCGGTCGGGTCGCCGGTCACCGACCCGATGAGGAAGCCCACGATGGGCCAGCGGACCACGACCGAGAAGATCATCGCCACGGCGTAGCCGGCGTTGTACCAGATGCCGGGCAGGTAGATGTCCTTGGCCTGGCCCGTGCGGCTGGCGAAGATCGCGCCGATGGCGATGCCCACCAGGCTGTTCAGCACGAACTGGACGGTGGAGCGCTGGACCACGCGCACGAGCAGCAGCAGCACGGCCATGCCGATGCTGACGATCAGGGACGTCCTGAGCTGCTCGGTGGCGATCCAGGTGATCGTGAACGTCACCGTCGGGACGGCGGCCTCGATGATGCCGCGCACGCCGCCGAGGGCCTTGGCGAGCTGCGCCCGGATGGCCGCCTCGACGGTATCGTGCGCGGCCCGCTCACCGGCCGCCGTGTCCACCGCGCCGACCCCGGTCGTCGCGTCGCCCACGTCGCCCGCCTGGCCCACGGCCGGTGGGGGCGCCTCTTCCGACGTCCGCGCGCCGTCTCGCCGGTCCATGGTCATTGGTCTCCTCGCGTGGTGGAAGCCGTGGTCACTGGCCGCTCGGCGGCAACAGCTCGTATCGGGGGTTGAACATGACCTTCCGGCCGTCCTGGATGCTGACGAGGCCCTCGGCCCGCATCACCCGGCCCGGCTCGACTCCGACGATCTTCCGGCGGCCGAGCCAGACCAGGTCGATCACGTCCGACCCGTCGTACAGCTCGGCCTCCAGGGACGGGACGCCACCGCGCGGGCGCAGGGTCACCGTGCGCAGCGTGCCCGCCACGCAGAACCGGCGGCGCTGCGCGCACGAGGCGATCGGCGTCGCGCCGTGCTGGGCGAGGTCCTCCTTGAGTTCCTCGGCCTCCTGCTCGGCCCTGGTCGTCGTCAGCCGGCGGAAGAACCCGCGCAGCCCGCGTTTGACGGGCTCAGCCGTACTCATGTCCTGCTCAACTCCTCGGGAGGCCCGTGAGACGCCGTGAGACTCTGCCCGCAGCTTACGTCAGCGGATCTCGGTGATCTCAGGCCCGCGCTCGAACGGATTCAGGCCGGGCCTGTCCTGCTGCGCGGCCTGCTGCTCGACGGCCTGCCGGGCCTCGGCGGGCAGCCGCAGCTCGATGGGCTCCTTGGGCGCCATCGGCTGGTCCCCGCGCACGACGACGATGTCGCGCATGACGTCCTCGAGGGTCTTGGCGGTCTCGGCGTCGGTGACGGCACGGCCGCTGATGACCCCGCGCAGGAACCAGCGCGGCCCGTCGACGCCGAGGAAGCGGACGGACTGCGTGCCGTCCTCCTGCTTGACCTCGGCGGCGAGCTCGGGGCCGAAGGGGCCCTCGCGCTCCTCGCAGGACCCGCCCGAGGCGGTGACCTCGCGGGCGAGCTCGGCGCGCACCTCGTCCCAGATGCCGTGCTTCTTCGGGGCTGCGAACGCGTGCACCTGCAGGGCGCTCTCGTTGACGAGCACCACGGCGCCGACGAGCTGGTCGCCTGCGACGTTGAGCTGGACCTCGAACCCGGGACCGACCGGCAGCAGCAGGCCGCCGAGATCGACCCGCTCGTTCTCGGGATAGGACTCCTCGGAGTCCCAGGGTCCCGACTCGCGGACGGGGGCCGGCGCCTCCTCGGCGACCGGTTCCGTCTCCGCTTCCTCGTGACGGCGGCGTCGGAACACTTTCCTTCACACTCCTTATCGACTCATCGGCCGGTGGAGCCGAACCCGTCGGCGCCGCGCGCCGAGCCGGGGAGCCGCTCCACCTCGTAGAAGGCCGCCTTCTCGACGCGCTGGACGACGAGCTGGGCGATCCGGTCGCCGCGCCTGAGCCGTACGGCGTCCTTGGCGTCGGTGTTGATCATGGTGACCCGGATTTCGCCGCGGTAGCCGGCGTCGATCGTGCCGGGCGCGTTGACCAGCGTCACGCCGAACCTCGCCGCGAGGCCCGAGCGCGGGTGCACGAACGCGGCGTACCCGTCGGGCAACGCGATGGCCACGCCGGTGCGGACGACCGCGCGCTCGCCCGGCAGCAGCTCGACGTCCTCGGCGGCGTGGAGGTCGGCTCCCGCGTCGCCCGGGTGGGCGTACGTGGGAAGCGGCAGATCTGGGTCGAGTCGCTGGATCAGCACCTCGATCATCGGTTCACCTCGTCGCCCTCAGCCTCAAGCTACGCCACCGGCCCCGCGGGCGCGGAACCGGTGTGCTCACGATGGGAGACCTTACCCGTTGCGCTGGGGCGACACGTCCTCTGCCGCACCGGGCGCGGGCTCGGCCGGCGCGGGCTCGGCGGGGGCGGGCGGCGGCGTGGGGGGCTCGTGGTGCGCGGCGGGAGGCAGTTCGGGCGGCGTTCTGCGCAGTTCGGGCAGCGCGCGGTAGATCACCGCGACGACGGGAACGGCGATCGCGGCGCCGGCGATGCCGCCGAGGACGCCGCCGACGGCCAGCACCAGGATGATCGCCAGCGGGTGGAACTTCACGGCCCGCCCGACGATCAGCGGCTGGAGGACGTGGTTCTCCAGTTGCTGCTCGACCACGAGGATGCCGATGAAGACCAGGGCGAAGACCGGGCCCTTGGCGCCGAGCGTGACCAGGGTGGCCAGTCCCCCGGCGATGAATATGCCGACGATCGGGATGAAGCTCGCCATGAAGATGAGCACGGCCAGCGGTGCCCAGAGCGGCACTCCCATGCCGAACAGCACGACGCCGATGACCACGCCGTGGATGGCGGCGACGATGACCGTGCCGTGGATGTACTGCGACAGGGTGTGCCAGGCGGCACGCCCGGCGCGGTCGACCCGGGGGGCGGCGCCGCCGAAGGCGCGCAGGAACCACGTCCAGATCTGCCCGCCGTCCTTGAGCAGGAAGAACGTGATGAACAGCAGCAGCACGATCGAGGTGAGCACCTCGATGAAGACCGCGGCCGTGGACAGGATCGTGCTGGTGATCGCGCTGCGCTGGGCGTTGATCTGCCGGACGATCTCGTTCACCATGTCGGTGAGCTGGGCCTCTTTGAGGTGGAAGGGGCCGGTCAGCAGCCAGTTCTGGACATCGCGCGCGGTCGACTGGATCTGCTCGGCGAGCCGCGGGAACTCGTCGTTGGCGCGGAAGCCGATGATGAAGCCGAGCCCGACGATGATGGCGAACGCCAGCAGCATGGTGATCCAGGTCGCCCAGATCGAGCGCATGCCCGCCCGGCGCAGCCGTTCGGTGAGCGGGAACAGCAGGGCGGTGAGCAGCAACGCGATCGCCACGGGCAGCGCCACGAAGCTGAGCCGGACGATGATCTGCACGAAGACGTAGAAGACCACGCCGATGACGATCAGACGCCAGCTCCAGGCGGCCATTGCCGACAGGACGGGTGGCACGCTCCGCTGGTCGTTCTCCCTTTCCACGATCACGCCTCCAGACTGGCACGCGAGGCGGCGGAACGCGCGCGGGTTAGGGTGCGGTTCAAGCCCCGGTCTGCTTTCGTCCTCGTCCAGGCCGCCGCGTATGCCCCGTTCACGGTATACGCGGCTTTCGTGTGACGAGGCACGGCGCCTACGCGGGGGCGGCCTCCGCCAGCATGACCTCGACCCGCAACCCGCCGTCCTCCGGCAGCAGGACGAACTCCTCGACCGAGCCCGCCGCGCACAGGTCGTCCTGGGCGGACCCGACGAGAGCCACGGAGGCGCCCGACACCGTCAGCCGCGCGACCTCGGCCCGCATGGACAGCTTGGCCGTCGACTTGGCCCTGCGGACCTCGCGGAGCACCTCCGACACCGCCGCGAGGACCGCGGGGTCGCCCGGCGCGGCCGGTTCGCCCGGAGCGGGCCAGGCGGCGCGGTGCACCGAACCCGGCCGCCACCACGACCAGACCTCCTCGGTCACGAACGGCAGGAACGGGGCGAACAGCCGCAGGATCACCTCAAGCGCCCGCCGCAGCGCTGCCCGCGCCGACCGCGCGCCCTCGTCGTCGCCGTACGCGCGGGTCTTCACCAGCTCCAGGTAGTCGTCGCAGAACTCCCAGAAGAAGCGCTCGGTGACCTCCAGCGCCCGCGTGTAGTCGTAGGACTCGAACGCGGCCGTGGCCTCCTCGACGACCCCGGCGAGCCGCGCCAGCATGGAGGCGTCCAGAGCCTGGGAGACCTCCCCCGGCCCGCCCTCCGCCGGGCCGAGGCCGAGCACGAACTTGGAGGCGTTGAGGATCTTGATGGCCAGCCGTCTGCCGACCTTGATCTGCCCGGTGTCGAACGCCGTGTCGGTGCCCGGACGCCCGCCGGCCGCCCAGTAGCGCACCGCGTCCGAGCCGTACTCGCGCAGCAGGCCCATGGGCGTGACGACGTTGCCCTTGGACTTGGACATCTTCTTGCGGTCCGGGTCGAGGATCCACCCGGAGATCGCCGCGTTCTTCCAGGGCAGGACGCCGTTCTCCAGGTGGGCGCGGACCACGGAGGCGAACAACCACGTGCGGATGATCTCGTGCGCCTGCGGCCGCAGGTCCATCGGGAAGACCCGCGCGAACAGGTCGGGGTCGCGCTCCCAGCCCGAGACGGTCTGCGGCGACATCGAGGACGTCGCCCAGGTGTCCATGACGTCGGGGTCGGCGGAGAAGCCGAACGGCCGGTCGCGCTGCTCCTCGGAGTACCCGGGCGGCGCGTCGATCGCCGGGTCGACCGGGAGGACGTCCTCGCGGGCCGCGATCGGGTTCTCGTAGATGGGCCGCCCCTCGGAGTCCAGCGGGTACCACACCGGGATGGGCACGCCGAAGAACCGCTGGCGGGAGATCAGCCAGTCACCGGCCAGCCCCTGGACCCAGTTCTCGTAGCGGACGCGCATGTGCGGCGGGTGCCAGCGCAGCTCCCTGCCGCGCTCGACCAGCGCCTCGCGCAGCCCGGCGTCGCGCCCGCCGTTGCGGATGTACCACTGGCGGGTCGTGACGATCTCCAGCGGCCGGTCGCCCTTCTCGTAGAACTTCACCGGGCGGGAGATCTTCCGTGGCTCGCCGTCCAGCTCGCCCGACTCCCGCAGCAGCTCGACCAGGCGCTCGCGGGCGCCGTGCGCGGTCTTGCCGGCGAGCTCGGCGTACGGCCCGGCGGGCACGCCGTCGGGGGGCTCGGGCAGCAGCCGCCCGTTCCAGCCGATGACCGGCCGGGTCGGCAGGTCCAGCTCGCGCCACCAGACGACGTCGGTGACGTCGCCGAACGTGCAGATCATGGCGATGCCCGAGCCCTTGTCCGGCTCGGCCAGGCGGTGGGCCAGGACGGGCACGGGGACGCCGAAGATCGGCGTGCGGACGGTGCTGCCGAACAGCGGCCGGTAGCGCTCGTCGTCGGGGTGGGCCACCAGGGCGACGCAGGCGGGGATCAGCTCGGGCCGGGTGGTCTCGATGAAGACGCCGTCCTCGAAGGCGGTGCCCGGGACCCCGCCGAAGCGGACGCGGTGAAAGGCGCCGGGCCACTCGCGGTCCTCCAGCTCGGCCTGGGCGACGGCCGTGCCGAAGGTGACGTCCCACAGCGTGGGGGCCTCGGAGAGGTAGGCCTCGCCGCGCGCGAGGTTGCGCAGGAAACCCCGCTGGGAGGCGGCGCGGGAGGTCTCGTCGATCGTGGCGTAGGTCAGTGACCAGTCGACCGACAGGCCCAGGTGGCGCCAGAGGTCCTCGAAGGCCTTCTCGTCCTCCAGGGTCAGCCGCTCGCACAGCTCGATGAAGTTGCGCCGCGAGACGGGCACCTGGCGCTTGGGATCGGGCTCGGCCGGGGGCGTGAACGCCGGGTCGTAGGGCAGGGAGGGGTCGCACCGCACGCCGAAGTGGTTCTGCACCCGGCGCTCGGTGGGCAGGCCGTTGTCGTCCCATCCCATGGGGTAGAAGACCTCACGACCGCGCATGCGCCGGTAGCGCGCCAGGGTGTCGGTGTGGGTGTAGGAGAAGACGTGTCCGACGTGCAGGGAGCCCGAGACGGTGGGCGGGGGCGTGTCAATCGAGTAGACCTGCTCGCGGGTCTTCGAACGGTCGAAGCGGTAGGTGCCCTCGGCCTCCCAGCGGGCCGCCCATACCGTCTCCAGACCGTCGAGAGAGGGCCTGTCGGGAACGGTGGCGCGGTGCGGTCGCTGTTCGGTCATGGCGCCCTATGGTATGGCGTCTCGGCGGCCCCGGGCACGACAGACTAGGGTTTGGTAGATCGACGAGGGGAGAGGTCATGGGCGGCAGGTCCGACGAGGTCGAGAAGCAGGACATGGCGTGGCGTCTCATCGGCGCGGTGGTCGGCCTCGGCGTCGGCTTCGTCGCCCGCAAGTCCATCGAGTTCGGCTGGCAGAAGGTCACCGGCAAGCAGCCTCCCGCGGACCCGAACTCGCTGGAGACGAGCCTCGCCGAGGCGATCGGCTTCGCCGTGGTGATGGGCGTCGGCATGGAGGTCACCCGCATCATCGCCACGCGCTCGGCGCACAAGCGCTACCAGGCGTGGAAGGAGCCGAAGGCGGAGCGGATCATCTCCTGACCCGGCGCCAGGGGGGCGCCGGGTCGCGTCTCAGCGTCGTCTGAGCGGTGGGCGCCGGCTTACAGCGGTTCGTCCGCCGGCTGGGGGATCACGTTCGTCTGCGGCGCCGGTGGGTCGTCCGAGCGGTGCGTCTCGGCGTGGCGCCGGTGGTGCTTCAGGCGGGGGCTTTCCCGGGGGGCAGGGGGTCAGCGTTCCAGTGCGGCCAGGAAGTCCCCGGCCCACCGGTCGACGTTGTAGGTGGCGACGCGGCGGCGCATGGAGCGCATCCGGCGCGACAGCTCGTGCGGGGTGGCGCGCATGGCGGCCACCATCTGGCGTTTCAGCCCCTCGACGTCCCAGGGGTTGACGAGGTAGGCGTGTTTGAGCTCGTCGGCCGCCCCGGCGAACTCCGACAGCACCAGAGCCCCCCGCAGGTCGTGGCGGCAGGCGACGTACTCCTTGGCGACGAGGTTCATGCCGTCGCGCAGGGGCGTCACGACCATGACGTCGGCGGCGCAGTAGAGCGCGGCCAGCTCGTCGCGGCCGTAGGACTGGTGGAAGTAGTTGATCGGGGGGACGCCGAGCACGCCGTGCTGGCCGTTGATGCGCCCGACCCGCAGCTCGATGTCGTCGCGCAGGTTGCGGTACTCCTCGACGCGCTCGCGGCTCGGGGTGGCGATCTGGACGAACACCGCCTCCCCCGGGGTGACCGTCTTGTCGGCGAGCAGCTCACCGAACGCCTTGAGCCGCTGGCCGATGCCCTTGGTGTAGTCGAGCCGGTCGACGCCGAGCAGGACGTGCTCGGGTTCGCCCAGCTCGGCGCGGATCTCCTTGGCGCGGGCGATGATGTGCGGCTCGCGTACCACGGTGTCGAGCTCGCTGAAGTCGACCGAGATGGGGAAGGCCTCGGCGCGTACGGTGCGGTCGCCGTAGGAGATCTCCTGCCGCTGGTTCTGCAGGCCGAGCTGGCGGCGGCACAGCCGGATGAAGTTGGAGGCGCCGCCCGGACGCTGGAACCCGACGAGGTCGGCGCCCAGCAGCCCCTCCAGGATCTCGCGCCGCCAGGGAAGCTGCCAGAACAGCTCGGCGGGCGGGAAGGGGATGTGCAGGAAGAAGCCGATCTTCAGGTCGGGGCGCAGCGCGCGGAGCATCGCCGGCACGAGCTGGAGCTGGTAGTCCTGCACCCAGACCACCGCCTTCTCGGCGGCGATGTCGGCCACGGCCCGGGCGAACCGCTCGTTGACCGCGCGGTAGGCGTCCCACAGGACGCGGGAGTAGATCGGCGCGGCCACCACGTCGTGGTAGAGCGGCCACAGGGTCGCGTTGGAGAACCCTTCGTAGTAGAGCTCGACCTCGCCCGCCGAGAGGGGAACGGGGATGAGGCTCATGCCGTCGTGCTCGAAGGGCTTGAGCTCCTCGTTGGGAGCTCCGTGCCAGCCCAACCACGCGCCGTCCCGGCGTTGCATCACCGGGGCGATCGCGGTCACCAGTCCCCCAGGGCTGCGCCGCCAGGAGGCGCCACCGTCCGGGGCGATCGTCCGGTCCACCGGCAACCGGTTCGCGACGATCAGAAAAGAGCTGCGCACACGTCCTCCTTCGTGATCGGTTTATGACCACCTTACGAAACCGGTCGCAGCTCTCCGTGCACGGCCTCCGATGCAGGAGTGTGCACATACCCTCACAAAAGCCGATAAGCGCATTTAGACATGACGAAATGCCCCTACAGACGGTAAAGGAGGGAGGTCCGGGGGCGCGTGAGGCAGGGCGGGGAAAGGGGAATCAGTCGGCGGGCGGCAGGGCCCGCTGGCGGCGCAGGTCGGCGCGTACGGTCTCGGCGAGCCGCTTGGTCGCCATCCGGTTCAGGGCGCCACCGGCGACGGCGCCGGTCAGGAAGGGGCCGAGTGTGGTCAGATGACGGCCCAACGTGCGCATGAGGCGTTTGCGTAACCCCGCCTTGGCGGCGGCCCCGAGGGCCAGCGTCACCGACGCGGGCGACAGCGGGTCGACCCCGCGCTGCCTGGACCAGGCCACCGTGAAGGCCATCGCGCGCGGGCCGCCCGCGCCGGGCACCTGGATGCCGTACACCTCGTGCAGCTCGGCGATGAGCTTGACCTCGATCGCGGCGACCACGAGGGTTTCGGCCACGAGCTGGGCGGGCGCCGACAGCAGGAGCGGGGGCGCGGCGAACTCGGCGGCGGCGAGAGCCCCGCCTACGGCGCCGGCGGCCGTCGTCGCCTTGGCGGCGGTGCGGACGAGATCGTCGGCGAGGGCCTCGCCGCTGAGGCCGTAGTGGTGTTCCTGGAGTGTCGCGAGGTCACGGATGGGAAGACGGGGCACTATGGACGCGAAGACGTCGGCCAGCCAGCGGCCCCCGCCCGCGCCCGACACCCGGGCCTTCCTCGCCGCCGTGACCAGCGACATGCTGAGGCGGCCGAGCAGCCGGCGCCGCTCGGCCCTGTCCATGGTCTCCGCGCCGGAGAGCTTCCCCACCAGCTCGGCGACCTCGACATCGGTTCCCTGGTCTCCCAGGCTTTCAGGGGTCTTCTGGTTGTCCGGCCCGGGCACGGCGGGCAGCCCGGGCTGGTCCTGCGATGATCGATCCGCTCCAGAGGTCACGGACCCTCCCTGAGTCTCAGGCGGCGCATTCTCTGCAGATCTGCTGCCCATTCTTGTCGGAGGCAAGCTGACTGCGGTGATGCACGAGGAAGCACCGCGAGCACGTGAACTCGTCCGCCTGGCGCGGGATCACCCGGAGCGAGAGTTCCTCGTTCGACAGGTCGGCGCCGGGAAGCTCAAGCGACTCGGCGAGGTCGGTCTCGTCGATGTCGATGCTGCCCGAGGACTTGTCCGTCCGCCGAGCCTGCAGCTCCTGAAGGCTGTCCTCACTCAGGTCATCATCGGTCTTGCGTGGGCTGTCGTAATCGGTGGCCATTTGCGTATTCATCCCCCTCATCTATTGAGTGCGCGTCAGGCGTCGCGCGTCTGTAACGCCTGGGCGGTCCATCTTGTGCCCGTGTCTGCCGGGGAATTTTGCAATCGGTACCCCGTAGGCACGGCAGACGAACCTCCTCACACGTGAGGGCCTTGCCGCCTTCGCCATCGAGTTAGCCAAATATGGCGAAAACCTAAGCATTGGCCACAGGACCCATCGTGTTCGACGGCACATCCAACCACATGTCTGGCGCGAACGAGACGACCCCCGCCGTATCAGCCCGCCGGAAGTCGCACCGTCATCACGAGACCCCCGCCTTCCCGTGGGACCGCCTTGACGATCCCCCGGTGGGCGCGGACCACCGCACGCACGATGGACAGCCCGAGCCCCGTGCCGCGTGCCGACTCCACGCGGTCGGAGTTGAGCCGCCGGAACGGCTCGAACAGGTCGTCCACCTCGTACGCGGGCACATGCTGCCCGGTGTTGGCCACCTGAACAACCGGGCCACCGTCCACCATTCCCGTGCGGAGCCAGACCTGTCCCGATGAGGGGACGTTGTACTTGATCGCATTCTCGACCAGGTTGGCGACCAGGCGTTCCACCAGCACGGGATCCCCCATCGTAGGGGCCATGCGCAGGTCCGTGTGCACCGTGACATCGGCCTTTTCGGCCATGGCCGCGTGCTGCTCGACGACGGTCTGGCCGACGTCGCGAAGATCGACCGGCTTGCGGACGGCCAGCTCGCGTTCGCTACGAGCGAGCAGGAGCAGGCCCTCGATGAGGTCCTCGTTCCTGGCGTTGGTGCCGAGCAGGGTGCGGCCCAGCACCCTGAGGTCCTCGGAGGCGTGGGGGTCGCCGAGCGCGACCTCCAGCACGGTCCGGTTGATCGCCAGCGGCGTGCGCAGCTCGTGGGAGGCGTTGTCGACGAACCGGCGCTGGGCGTCGAACGCCCGGCCGAGCCGGGTGAGCATGGCGTCGAAGGTGTCGGCGAGCTCCTTGAGCTCGTCGTCCGGCCCGTCGAGGTCGATGCGCTCGTGGGCCAGGGAGGTGTCCGACAGCTTGCGCGCGGTGGAGGTGATCTTCTGGATCGGCCGCAGCGCCCGGTCGGCGACGTAGTACCCGAAGATCAGCGCCAGGATGCCGACCCCGGCGAGCGCGAGCAGGGACCGGAGCAGAATCTGGTGCTGCGCGGTGACGATCATCTCCGAGCGCATCGATTCCCAGGTGTCCTGGATGTTGGCGACCACGCCCGCCGGCGCGTCTTCGGGCAGCTGGATGGGGAACGCGGGGAACGAGGTGCGGATCGACTCGCCGACGAACACGTACATCACGAAGAGCAGCAACGCGCCCGCCGCGAAGAACAGGGCGCCATAGGTGAGCGTGAGCCGCACCCGGATGCTTATGCGCCCAGAAAGCAGCCGAATCCGGCCCAGCCAGTCGTGGGCGACCGGCCTCGGGCCGATCGGCGGGGGGCCGTCCCAGGCGGGCGGGCCGCTCGGCGGGGGCGGCGCGGACTTGGGCCGGAGGGGAGGCCGGCCGCTCTGGACGGTCGGCTGCTCGCTCCTCCACCCGCCGGGCCGCGTCCCCGCGGACGCGTCGGACACGGACAGGGCCGCGGAGCCGGGCGACGCGGAGGCTCCGGGCCGCGCGGCGTCCTCCGCGCGGCCGGTGGCGGGAGGGCCGAGAGGCGGCGAGACGGGGGCGTGCGCCGCGTTGTACCCCTGGCCCTGCCCGAGCGCGGCGTCCTCCGAGGCGGGCGCGCCGTCGGCGCCGGGCGGGACGATCAACGGCTGGGGCGAGGAGAAGGTCGGCCGCCCCGCGCCCGGGGTCGCGCTCCGCTCGCGTTCCTCGGTCACAGCTTGTAACCCACTCCCGGGACCGTCTCGATCACCGCCGGCTCGCCCAGCTTCTTGCGCAGGGTCATCATCGTGACCCGGACGACGTTGGTGAACGGGTCGATGTTCTCGTCCCACGCCTTGTCCAGCAGGTCCTCCTGGCTGACGACGGCGCCCTCGGCCCGCATCAGCTCCTCGAGGACCGCGAACTCCTTCTTGGTGAGCGCGATCTCGGCGCCGTCCCGGGTGACCAGCCGCTTGCCCGGGTCGAGCCGGACGCCGGCCCGCTCCAGCACCGGGGGCAGGGCCGGGGCCGACCGGCGGCCGAGCGCCCGCACGCGCGCGACGAGCTCCATGAACGCGAACGGCTTGGCGAGGTAGTCGTCGGCGCCGAGCTCCAGACCCTCGACCTTGTCGTCGACCTCTCCGGAGGCCGTCAGCATGAGGATACGGGTCGCGGTGCGCTCGGCGACCAGCCTGCGGCAGACCTCGTCCCCGTGGACCTTCGGCAGGTCGCGGTCCAGCACGACCACGTCGTAGTCGATGTACGACGTACGCTCCAGCGCCCCCGCGCCGTCGTAGGCCACGTCCACGGCCATCGCCTCGCGGCGCAGCCCGGTCGCGATCGCGTCCGCGAGCACCCGCTCGTCCTCAACCACAAGCACCCGCACGGCTCCTGGCACCTCCTGTAGTCCCGGCCCGACCGGCCGGCTCCCGCTTCACGGCTCCGTCCGCGTCTCCCGGGGCCCTCGGGCCGCCGGGGCCGGAGCCCGCAAGGTTCATTGTCGCCACAATCGGCTTAAGCGCATGGTAAGCACGCGCCGACCGCGCGGCGGACCCGGTGACATAAAGCACATCGCGGACATCCGACATTCCTGGTTTAAGCCCAACAGGTGGGTGGGTAGACCCTCAGACCCAACGGCAAGGCCGGGGAAGATCAAAGCTCTCCCCAGGCACCCGGAGGGTCGAATACTCCTTCGCCCCCTCGAGAAAGAAGGTGAGATGGGCGAGTTCACCACCACGATCGAACACCGGCTCGACCAGGCCTACAAGGGTCTCCAGGAAGCACGCACGAGCGGCGACGACTTCCTCGCCGACACTCTCACCGCCGAGATAGAGGACCTGCGGCGTATCGCCGTCGACAACGGCGTCGCGATCAAGCCCTGAGGGTCCTCCGCCCGACGGACACAGAAGGGCCCGCCCGATCCATGGGCGGGCCCTTCGTCGTGCCGCGGCCGGCTAGCCGTCCCGTTCCGGGTCCAGGGGCTCCAGCAGGTCGTGCAGCTCCTCGAACAGGCCGGGGACGGCGCAGACGGTCATCTCGGGGGTGCACGGGCGGCCGCGCAGGCCGCCGACGCGGGCGCCCGCCTCGGCGGCGATCAGGCCACCCGCCGCGAAGTCCCAGTACTCGGGGCCGCGCTCGTAGTAGCCGTCCACCCGCCCGGCCGCGACCGAGCACAGGTCGGCGGCGCACGACCCGCTCCGCCGGATGTCGCGCACCCTCGGGATCACGTGCGCGAGCACCTCGGCCTGCACGGCCCGCCGCTCGGGGCGGTAGCCGAAGCCGGTCGCGATCAGCGCCCCGGACAGCGGGACGCCGGTGTTGCAGCGCAGCCGCTCGGTGGGCAGGCCCTCGCGCAGCAGCTCGGCACCGCCTCCCTTGGCCGCCGCGAACAGCTCGCCACGCGGCACGACGTTCACCACGCCCGCCACGATCTCGCCGTCCACCTCGACCGCGATGCTCACGGACCAGTCGGGCAGGCCGTACATGAAGTTGACCGTGCCGTCGATCGGGTCGACCACCCAGCGCACGCGCCCCTCGCCGGAGGCGGTACCGCCGGTCTCGCCGCCCTCCTCGCCGAGCACGGCGTCACCGGGCCTGGCTTCCTTGATGCGCGCCCTGATCAGCTCCTCGGACGCGCGGTCCAGGGCCGTGACCACGTCGGTGGCGCTGGACTTGGTGCCGACCGCCTCGGGCCGCGCCGGGCGCTTGGCGGTCAGCATCTCTCCGGCCTCGCGGGCGATGGCGACCGCGAGGTTCAGGAAATCCGTCACGCGACCGACTCCGGGCGCTTCCACTCCTCGCCGAGCACATGCTGCGCCAGGAACGCCAGGACCGTCTCGTACCAGGCGATGGCGTTGCCCGGCTTGAGGATCCAGTGGTTCTCGTCGGGGAAGTACAGGAACTTGGACTCCACCGACGACCTGCGCAGGTCCCACCACAGGCGCAGCGCCTCGCCGATCGGGACGCGGTAGTCCCTGTCGCCGTGGATCACCAGCATCGGCGTCCTGATCTCCGACAGCGAGTGGTGCGGCGACAGCGTCCGGTACCGCTCGGAGCCGGGCTCGCCGAACTCGCGCTGCCAGTACATCGAGGAGTCGGTGGTGCCGGCGAACTGGTCGAGGTTCCACAGGGAGGCGTGGGTGACGACGGCCCGGAACCTGTCGGTGTGCCCGGCGATCCAGTTGGCCATGTACCCGCCGAAGGACCCGCCCATGACGGCCGTGCGCCCGGCGTCGACGTCGGGGCGTGCGACGCAGACGTCGGTGATCACCATGAGGTCGGCGTGCGTGCGCGGGCCCCAGTCGCCCCAGCCCCGCTGGATCATCTCCTGCCCGTAACCGGTGGACATGCACGGGTCGGGCATCAGCACCGCGTAGCCGTGCTCGGCCATGATCCACGGGTTCCAGCGCCACATCCAGTCGTTCCAGCTCGCCAGCGGACCGCCGTGGACCCACAGCAGCAGCGGCGCGGGGTTGCCCGCCGAGGCGCCCGCCGGAAGCACGAGCCAGCCCCTGACCTCGACGCCGTCGTCGGCGACCGCGGTGACCTCGGTGAGCGTCCCGGGGATCTCCAGCGCCGGGGCCGGTGAGGGCAGCTCGGTGACCTCCCCGCCGTCCAGGGCGATGCGCACGGGCGCGGGGGCGGCGCCCATGGAGCTGCGCAGCGCGTACAGGTAGCGGCCGTCCGGCGAGGGGCAGAGCTGCAGGTAGGAGTCGTCGCCGGGCGTGACCCGCACCGGGTCCCCGCCGTCGAGGGACACCTCGAAGATCGGACGGCGGCCGAAGCGGTCGGCGGCGACATAGACCGAGCCGGAGTCGGCGGCCCAGACGACCGCCGAGGGGACCAGGCCGACGACGCTCGCGACCACCCCTCCGGTGGCGACGGCGGCGATCAGCAGGGTGAACTCCGGGGCCCGCTCCTCGGTGCTGTGGCTCTCCTTGAGGAACGCCACGTGCCGCCCGTCGGGCGAGACGGCGAGGGGGCCGCGGAAGTCGTGGTCCTCGGCGGACGCCAGGACGCGGCGCTCGCCCGTCGCCGTGCCGATCGCCACCAGCTCGGCGCGGGACCGGCCCGCGGGCAGCTCGACCTCCCAGGTGGTGACGACCTCGGCGCCGTCGGGGGTGACCGTGAACGACGCCTCCAGCAGGGCGCCGGCGGCGTCCGGGGTCAGGTCGCGCGGCTCGGCGAGGCCGGGCAGGCGCGCGGCGAACAGGCGCGTGCGGCCGGGGCCGAGGTCGTGGTCCCAGAACCGGATCGGATAGCCCTCATGGAGGATCGCGCTGATGCCGGAGTCCTTCCTGGCCTTGCGGCGCTCGGCGTCGGTCTCGGCGTCCCCGTCCAGCACGTCGGCGGCGAACACGACCGTGTCACCGCCGACCTGGAGCCCTCCGATGCCGCCGGGCCGCTCGGCGACCCTGCGGGCCTCGCCGCCCCGCGCGGGCAGCGCCCACAGCGCGGGCGTCTCGTCCTCGGGCTGGTCCTTGGCCGTGGGATCGGGCCGCCGGGAAACGAACAGCACGTCGCCGTCCGGGGCGAACTCCGCGCCGGTCTCCCCCTTGGCCGAGCGCGTGAGCCGGTACGCCTCGGCGCCGGGCTCGGTCGGCACGGCCCACAGAGAGGTGCCGAATGACTTGCCGTCGGGGGCGAGCGACTGGACGACTGAGATCAGGCGGGTTCCGTCAGGAGAAAGCCGCAGCGACAAGACGCGCGGCACGCTGACATATTCGCGGATGTCCTTGAAGTGGCTCACTTCTCCGAACCTACCCCCAGGGGCCGCCCGTCCCATAGCTTCCGCACGCCCCCGGATGCGGTTGGATGGACTCATGGGACGTTACGACGCGCTGCTGGTCGTCTCCTTCGGCGGGCCCGAGAAGCCCGAGGACGTCATGCCGTTCCTCGAGAACGTCGTGCGCGGCCGTGGGGTGCCGCGGGAGCGGCTCGTGGAGGTCGAGGCCCACTACCAGGGCTTCGGCGGGGTCAGCCCGATCAACCAGCAGTGCCGCGACCTCATCGAGGCCGTGCGGCCGCTGGTCGACCTGCCGATCTACTGGGGCAACCGCAACTGGCACCCCTTCCTGGCGGACACCCTGCGCAAGATGGCCGCCGACGGCGTCCGGCGCGCGGCGGCGTTCGTCACCGCCGCCTACAGCTCCTACTCGAGCTGCCGCCAGTACCTGGACGACATCGCGCGGGCGCGCGCCGAGGTGCCGGGCGCCCCCGAGATCGTCAAGCTGCGTCACTACTACGACCACCCCGGTTTCATCGCGGCGATGTCCGACCACACCCGCGACGCGCTCGACCGGCTCCCCGCCGAGCACCGCGACCACGCCCGCCTGGTGTTCACCGCCCACAGCATCCCGGTGTCGATGGCCGAGTCGTCGGGTCCGTCCGGCGGGGCCTACGAAGCGCAGCTCCGCGCCGCCGCGTCCCTGGTCGCCGGCGACCGGCCGTGGGATCTTGTGTGGCAGAGCCGCAGCGGGCCGCCCCACGTGCCGTGGCTGGAGCCGGACGTCTGCGACCACCTGGAGACGCTCGCCGCGTCCGGCACCGAGGCCGTGGTCCTGGTGCCGATCGGCTTCGTGTCCGACCACATGGAGGTCGTCTACGACCTCGACACCGAGGCCGTCGCCAAGGCGCGCGAGCTGGGCCTGCCCATGACGCGGGCGGCGACGGCGGGCACCCACCCGCGGTTCGTGTCGATGGTGGCCGAGCTGCTGGAGGAGCCGGAGCCGCTCCCCTGCGCCGCCACGTGCTGCCCGGCGCCGCGCCGGCCCACCGCGAGGCCCGCTCAGGAGTAGGCGTGGGCGTAGGCGTCCGCGATGCGCAGCACCTTGTCCACGTAGTCCCATGAGTGGTTGTAGCGGTACACGGCCGAGCGCAGCTTGGCGCCGCCGAGGCCCGCGCCGTTGGCGCACAGGTAGCGCGCCGCCGACGGCACCGCGTCGTAGGGGCTCCAGATGTCGGACTTGCCGTCCCCGTCGCCGTCCACCCCGTACGCCTTCCATGTGGCGGGCATGAACTGCATGGGCCCGAGGGCCCCGGCCGAGGACGGGCCGTTGTTGCGGCCGTGCCCGCTCTCGACCTGGCCGATCGCGGCGAGGACGGTCCAGGACAGGCCGGGGCAGACCTGCGCGGCGGCGAGCTTGTACAGGTCCAGGTAGCTCCCGGGCCGCCCGACGAGGTAGGAGCCGGGCTTGGCCGCCGCGACGAGCGGCCGGGACGTGGGCGCGGCCGGGGCCGGGGTGGGGCGTGCCGCGCGGCCGATCGGCACGATCTGCGCGTCCGGGCCGAGCAGCTTCTTGACCCGCGCACCGACGGCGGCCTCCTTGCCCGCGGAGGTGTTCACCAGCACGGCGACGCCCGGCCGCAGCCCGAGGACGCGGCCGGTCTCCTTGGCGACCAGGCCGTCCACGCCGGGCAGGCCGAACGGCGCCGACGCGGCGACCCGCAGCCGCGACCCGCCTCCGGCCTCGTACTCGCCGCCGAGCCTCAGCAGGTACTGCGCGGCCGTCTTGGACTCGGCGACGAACTCCCCCCGCGCGAGCGCGTTCCACACCTCCGGCTCTTCCGCGACCGCCTTGGGCGCCCAGGTGCGGTACTCGGCCGGGTCCACGGCGAGGAGGTTCAGGGTCGCGGTGGAGAAGCGGATCGCCCCGGCGTCGGCGAGCGTGACCTTCCTCACGTCCTTCGACGCGGCGATCCGGGCCAGCGACTCCGGGCTCACCGCGCCGCGCGCGATGGCGATCAGCCGGGGCGCGGTCAGGGGCGCCGAGGCGCCCGCGGGCGAGGCGGCGGGGCTCGTGAACGACGTGGGCTCGGCCCGCGCCTTGGGCGGGGCGATGGGTGCGGTCAGATCCCGGACGTCGGCCAGGGACGTACGCGGGGCACGGGGCCGGTCGGCGGAGGGGTCGTCACGGGTGGCCAGGAACGCTCCACCGGCCGTCACGCCGGTGACGATCAGAACGGAGAGCCCCACCACGACGGCACCCACGGGCGTGAGCCGAGGACGATGCGACACTTGACCCACGTTAACCTGGCGAATCCTGATTCGTGTACGTTGCCCGAAATTCACTTGCCGCCTCGCGGGGCCGTGCGCGAGTGTTTACGTCGGATGGATCGACGCGTGCCCGGGGCGCGCGAAAGGGGCGAGATCGTGGTCGGGCCGTATCGAGGGCTGTTCAGCACGCCCGGGGCCAAAGGGTTCGTCATCACCGGATTCATCGGGCGGATGCCGATGTCGATGCTCGGAATCGGCATCGTGCTGCTCATCTCGGCGCTCACCGGCTCCTACGCGACCGCCGGCGCGATCTCGGCGACCGTCTCCATCTCCTACGCGGTCGCCGCCCCGCTGTCGGGGCGGCTCGTGGACAGGTTCGGCCAGGCCAGAGTACTCGTCCCGTTCGTGCTTCTGCACGGCGCCGCGCTGGTGGCGATGATGCTCCTCGCCGAGTACGGCGCTCCCCTGTGGACGCTCTTCGCCTCCGGCGTCGTCGTCGGCGGCGCGGCGACCTCGCTGGGCTCGATGGTGCGGGCCCGCTGGTCCCACCTGCTCGGCCGCTCGGCGCGGCTCCACACGGCGTTCTCGTTCGAGTCCGTGGCCGACGAGGTCGTCTTCGTCGCCGGCCCCGCGCTCGTGACCGGCCTGACCACCATGGTCAACCTGTACGCCGGGCTCGTCCTCGCGCTCGTCTGCACGGTCACCGGCACCATCGCCTTCGCGCTCCAGCGCGGCACCGAGCCTCCGGTGCGCCCTGCCGAGGAGCGGTCCGGCAGCCCGATCACGATCCCGGGGGTCGCGCTGCTGTCGTGCGTGTTCCTCGCCATGGGGTCGGTCTTCGGCTCGATCGACCTGATCACGGTGGCGTTCGCCGAGGAGCACGGCACCAAGGCGGCGTCCGGGCTGCTGCTCGGGGTGTTCGCGAGCGGCAGCATGGTGTCGGGCCTGTGGTTCGGCTTCCGCGACTGGAAGATCACGCTGCGACAGCGGTTCGTCCGGGCCCTGGCCGTGTTCGCGGTCGGGCTGACCCCCATCCTGCTCGTCGGCGACATGCGGATCATGGCCGTCGTCCTCTTCTTCGCCGGGTTCGCGATCTCGCCGACCATCATCACCGGTTACGCGCTGGTCGAACGGCTCGTCCCCGCCCACCTGCTCACCGAGGGCATGTCGTGGATCTCCACGGCCGTCGGCTCCGGCGTGGCGGTCGGCGCCTGGGCCGCGGGCCGCCTGACCGACGTCTTCGGCCCGTCCAACGCCTACGCGTTCTCCTACGGCTGCGCGCTGCTGGCGGTCGCGATCGGCATCGGCGGCAACACACTGCTCCGCACCCCGGAGATCGGCGCCACCGAGGCTCAAACGACCGCCTGATCCGGTCACCCGGGGCGAGGCCATCCGCCACGACACATGAGCCTGGCTCATGAACCTGGTCATCCAGCCGCGTCCTGATTATCGTGCTCATGCATGAAAGCCGTCTTCCGGAACTGGGCGGGCAACCAGTCCGCGACGCCCGCCGAGGTCCGCGTCCCCGCGTCCGCCGAGGAGATCGCCGCGGCCGTGCGGGACGCGGCCGCGCGCGGGACGCGGGTGCGCATGACCGGCACCGGGCACTCCTTCACCGGCACGGCCCTCACCGACGGCATCCTCCTGCGGCCGGACGCCCTCACCGGGGTGCTCGCCGTGGGCGACGGCCGCGTCCGGGTGGCCGCGGGCACGCCGCTGCGCGTGCTGAACGAGGAGCTCGACCGGCACGGGCTCGCCCTCGCCAACATGGGCGACATCACCGAGCAGACCGCGGCGGGGGCCATCCAGACCGGCACACACGGGACCGGACGGGACGTCGGCGGCCTCGCCGACCAGGTGACGGAACTGGAGATCGTCCTCGCCGACGGCTCGATCACCACGGTCTCGGAGGACTCGAAGGGCACGGAGCGCGACCTGTTCGACGCGGCGAGGGTCGGGCTCGGGGCGCTGGGCATCCTCACCGCCGTCACCTTCCGGGTCGAACCGGCGTTCCTGCTGCACGGCGTCCGCCGGCCGATGGCCCTCGGCGAGATCCTCCACTCCCTCGACGAGCTGACCTCCGCCAACGAGCACCTGGACTTCTTCTGGCTGCCGCACACCGACACCTGCCTCGTCAAACGCAACAACCGGTCGCCGGGCCCGGCCGCGCCGCCGGGGGCCCTGCGGCGGTGGCTGGACGACGTCTTCCTGGAGAACACCCTCTTCGGCGCCCTGTGCGCGACCGGCGCGCGCCTTCCCGGCGCGATCCCCCGGCTGAACGCCGTCTCCGCGGCGGCCCTCGGCGCGTCCGAACGCACCGACACGGCGTACAAGGTGTTCACCAGCGTGCGTACCGTGCGGTTCCTGGAGATGGAGTACGCCGTCCCCCGCGAGCGCCTGGGCCAGGCGCTGCGGGAGCTGCGCGACCTGGTCGATCTGAGCGACTGGCGGATCACCTTCCCCGTCGAGGTGCGGGTGACCCCGCCGAGCGACGCCTGGCTGTCCACCGCCTACGGCCGCGACTCCGCCTACATCGCCTGCCACGTCTACCGGCCCACCCCCAACCCCGGCTACTTCGCGGCGGTGGAGGAGATCATGGTCCGGCTGTCCGGGCGCCCGCACTGGGGCAAGCTGCACACCCGGGACGCCGCGTACCTCTCCACCGTCTATCCCCGCTTCGGGGACTTCGTGGCGCTGCGCGACGCGCTGGACCCGGCGCGGCTGTTCTCCAACGACTACCTGGACGTGGTGCTGGGCTGACCCCCGCGCGGCCCCTCGTCCGCTTCGGGCCCTCCCTGCCTTCGCGGCATTTCTGGTGTCTCTTGGGTGAACTGGAGGGCGGCGGCCCCCGCGATTCGCGAGAATCCGGAAGGACGCCTAACCCGTTTGCTGCATATCGAGCAGCCGCTGGATAGGGTGAAAGCGACATAATTGCCAGCCCCTGACCACTACCCAAGCCTCTGACCAAGGCGATGTTCGGACATGCCGGGTACGGTGCTGGAAGGCAACGGGCTCACGCGAGAGACTCAAGGGTCCGGGGGAAGATGAGCACGACGATGAAGGGACTCGCATGCAGGAGCTCCGACTCGTCGCGGTAAGCGAGGACGGCACCTACCTCGTGCTGGCTACGGCCGGCCGGGGCACACGATTCACGCTTCCCGTCGACGAACGGCTCCGAGCGGCGGTCCGCGGCAACTTCTCCCGTCTCGGCCAGTACGAGATCGAAGTGGAGAGTCCGTTGCGCCCCAAGGAGATCCAGGCCCGCATCCGTGCGGGGGAGACCGCGGAGGAGATCGCCGCCACCGCGGGAATCCCGGTGGAGCGTGTCCGCTGGTTCGAGGGACCCGTCCTGCAGGAACGCGAATACACCGCGCAGCAGGCGCAGCGTGTCGCCGTGCGCCTGCCCGGCGAGTCCACTCCGGGGCCCACCCTCGGCGAGCTCGTCACCGAACGGCTCAGCCGCCGCGGCGTCCCCGCCGACGAGATCGACTGGGACTCCTGCAAGCGCGACGACGGCCTGTGGCGCATCAAGCTCGGGTTCGTCTGGAACGGTCACACCCGGAACGCCGAGTGGCTGTTCGACATCCGCCGCCGTCACGTCACCCCGTACGACGACGAGGCCATGCGCCTGTCCGCCACGGAGTTCGTCGAGCAGGCCGAGGAGGCCACGGTAACGCCGTTCGTGCCCCGGCTGACGCCCAAGCTCACCCCGGTCCCCACCGTGCCGTCCGCACCCGCGGAGGCGCCCGCCTACCGCGAGCCCTCGCCGTTCCGGGAGCAGACCGGCGCCGCCGGCGACGACGCGCGGGCCTACCACGACGAGCGGGCCCCGTTCCGCCAGGAGCCGCCGGGCTTCCGCGAGCCCTCCCCGTTCCGGGAGGGGACGAGCGCTCCCGATGACGAGGCGCGCGTCCACCGCGACGAGCGGCACGGCCTCCGGCAGGACTCCGCGCGCCTCCACGAGCAGCCGTCCGGCCCCCGTGAGGAGCCGCCCGCGTACCGCGAGGCCACTGCCGGGTACCGCGACGAGCCGGGGCCGTCCCGCGAGCGCGCCCGCGCGTCCGAGGCGGCGTCGTACCTCGAGGAGCGCGCGTCCTTCCAGGACCGGCCCGCGTTCCGGCAGGAGGCGTCCGCGTACCACGACGAGCCCACCGGTCCGCGAGCCGCGCACTCCGGCCCGCGCGACGCGGAGGCCGAGTCTCGGCCCGAGCCTTCCGGCCTCCTGCGGGAGCCGACGCCGCTGCGCCCGGTACAGCCCGCGGCGCACGCCGAGTCCCGGGACGGGCGGAGCGAGGTCTCCGCGCCGGACTCACGGGAAAGCGAGTCCCGGGACGGGCGTAGGGAGGTCTTCACGCCCGACTCGCGGGAAAGCGAGCGTGAGCGCCTCGCGACCGGCACCCGGGACGTCCTGGAGCTCCGCTCGCAGGCCGGCGGCCCCGCCGAGGCGGCGTCCCCTGCCGCCCCGCACACCTCGGCTCCCGGCTCCGCCGAGCCTGACCAGGCCGCCGGTTCCGCACGGATTCACGCCTCCGACGCCACCCAGGCCGCCGGTCCTGCTTCGGTTCAGGCCGCTCATGCCACTCAGGCCACCGGTTCCGCTTCGGCGGGGTCCGCGGCCTCGCCCGTGGATGCGACGGCCGCGGACCCCGGCCGTGCCGAGGCTCCGACGCCCGAGGCGGTCGCCCGGGCCGTGCGGGCCTCCATGGCCCAGTCCGAGACGCCGGCCGCCGCCGAGGCACCGGCCGCGCGCGCCGCCGAGCCGTCGCCCGCCGGCGCCGCGCCGCGGACCCACGCCGGGCACGCGGCGGCGACGTCCGAAGAGACCGCGTCGCCCGAGCGGCCCGCGGACCGCTCCGTCACGGACCACGTCGCCGCGCGGGCAGCGGAGGTGCGCGCGGACGACCACGCCGAGTCTCAGGGCGTGCCGAGCCACCGCGAAGCGCCTTCCCCGACCCCGGCCGAGCGGCCCGCGGCGGCCGCCTCGACCCCGGCGGAGCGTCCAGTGGGCTCCCCGGACCAGGTGGAACGCCCGGTCGGCTCTTCGGAGCGGGCCGAACGCCCGGCCGCGGACTCGGAGCAGGCGGAACGCCTCGCCTACGTCTCGGACCAGGTGGAACGCCCGGTCGATTCTTCGGAGCGGGCCGAACCCCCGGCCGCGGACTCGGACCAGCCGGAGCTCCCGGCCGCCGCCTCCCCGGTGCGGCATGATCGCCCGGCTGCCGCCCCGGACCAGCCGGAACGCCTCGTCGCGGCCGACTCCAGCTCGGCCGAGCAGGTCTTGGCAGCCCCGAGCGAGCACGTCGCGGCGGCCTCTCCGGCCCATGTGGACGTGCCCGCCGCCTCTCCGGCGCGGGCCGACGCCGACCGCCTCGCCTCCGAAGGGCGTGACGCGGAGGACGACGCGCTCGCGGGCGGGTCTTCGGCAGGCGAGCCGGAGCCTCAGGTCGCGGCCGTCCCCATGCCGCCCACTCCCCGGCGTCCGGTCCCCCGGCCCTACCCGGCGGCCGCGAAGCCCGTGGCGCGGCCGGCCCCGTCCGCGAGCCCGGCCAGGAAGGCTGCGGCGAAGAAGTCCGAGGCCGAGGAGGCCGCGGTGGCCGTACCCGCCGCCCGAACCAGCGGGGACAAGGCGAACCGTCCGGCCGCGTCCGTCGAACCGGACAAGTCCGAGCAGCCGGGCGCCGAGACGAAGGACACCAAGCCGGAGCCCCAGCAGGCGCCGAGGCCGAACCCGCGTCCGGCCCGCAAGGGCGGGCGGGGACGCCGCGCGTCGGTCCCGACGTGGGACGAGATCATGTTCGGCGCCCGCCGCCAGGACTGACGAAGGCCGGCCACTCCCCCGGCCGGCCCGGCGTCCCCCCCCACCGCCCACCCGTACCAGCACGAAGCCCGTCCTCTTCGACCACGACCCCGACCGTCTGAACGGCCCGCCGCCACCCGCCACCCGGGCGATCCCGTGCGCGCGGCACGTGCCCCGGCCCCCGCACGAAACGCGGCCGGAGTCTCACTGAGGCTTCAGGAAGGGGGTGATCCACTCGGGGGTGACCTCGGCGGCGAAGCGGAGGCCCTGTTCCTCGCCCGTGTCGATGGCCGGGTAGCCGCCGCTGCCCGCGCCGACGCCCGCCACGACGGTCAGCACGGACGCGCGCCGCTGGAACCACGTCTGGTGCACCGTCCAGCCCACCACCGCGCGCCGCTCGACCACCGCCTGCGAGCGCGGCAGCGACCCCGACCGCACCGACAACCGGGCGCCGTCGTACCCGTGGCCGAGCGACCGGTAGCGGTCGAGCCCGAGGGCCACGCCCAGCGCCGCGGCGGCCAGGGCGACCAGACCGGCCCACACCCACCCGAACGCGAACGCCGCGACCGCGAGCACCACGCCCGGCGCGACCGCGCGGAACAACCTCCTGCGCCGCGCCGCCGCAGGATGGGGCCGCAGCCTCGCCTCGAACGGGCCGATCGCGTCGGCCGCGACCTTCGTGGCGAACGTCCGCGGCGTGACCGGCAGCAACTGGCCTCTGGTCCGCGAGTCGCCGAGGCCGGTGACGATCGCCCAGAGCCGCACGACGTCGGCCCGGCGTTCCAGCAGGCCGTCGGCGATCTCGTACCCGCGGATCCTGGCGTGTTCGAGGGCCACGCTGCGCCGCGTGATCAGCCCTCGCTCGGCCACCAGGGAGGCGTCGCGGCGGCGGAGGGTGAAGTTCCAGTTGAAGACCGCGTACATGACGCCGCCGGCGACGGGCATGGCCAGGACCAGCGTGATGGCGATCAGGATCAGCAGGAGCGACCGCTCCCACAACCATGTGCCGATCGCGATCGGCAGGTCGTCGCCGAACCCGAGCTCCCTCCCCCACTGGATGATCAGACCGGCCGCGCCACCGACCAGGACGAACGGCGCGAACAGGTACGCCCCGGACAGCGGACCGTACAGCAGCCACGGCCAGGGCACGCGCACGTAGACCCGTTCCTCCACCTGGGCGGGCGGACCCGCGGGCGTCACCCCGGCCGCGGCGGCGCCGGGTTCGGCACCCCGGCTGCGCCGCAGGAGGATCTCGCGCAGGCGCTCGGCCTCGGGCAGCGGCACGCCGTCCAGCTCGCCCTCCTGCTTGCCGCCGCCGGTCGCCCCGGTGTCGATGTGCATGACGGCGAGGCGGAACAGGCGGTGCAGGGGCGGCGTGGTGACGTCCACGCCGCGGACGCGGTCGAGGGGGATGGTCTTCACCGAGCGGCTCACCAGCGAGCGGGTGAGCTCCAGCCGGTCGCCCGCCACCCGGTAGGTGAAGGTGGCCCAGCGCACGGCCGCGTAGCCGACCGAGCCCACGACCGCGAGGACGGCCCAGAAGAACGAGGAGGGCGAGAAACCGCCGATGAACAGGACCCCCACCAGCGGGAAGAACAGCGACGGCAGCATGCGCACGGGGTCGATGAGCAGCACGAGAGGGCTGAGACGGGCGGGAGGGACCCACAGCGCGCCGTCCCCGGGCGGAGGCGTCGGGATGGGCGGGTGGCCGGGGGCCTCGGTCATGTCGCGTCGTCCCTGAGCTGGTGGGCGCGGTGCGCGAGGTCCTCGGCGAGGCGGGCGGCGACCGTGACGTCCAGGCCCTCGATCGAGGAGGAGCCCGCGTGCGACGCCGTGCGGATCTCCAGGGTGGCCAGGCCGAGCATGCGCTCGAACCAGCCCTGCTCCTTGTCGACGGTCTGGATGCGGCTGACGGGGACGAAGACCCACTTCCTGCTGAACCAGCCCGAACGGGCGTACACGACGTCCTCGGACAGCTCCCAGCGGTGGACCGCGTAGCGCCACAGCGGCTCGATGACGATGAACGGCAGCTCCACGACGGCGAGCGCCACCGGGACCCACCAGATGTGGCCGGTGAGCCAGTCGGGCAGGAACCGGCGGCCCGAACCGGCGATCCAGCTCGCCGCCAGGGACGACAGGCCGACCAGCACCACGAAACCGACCAGTGCCTGCAG
Source organism: Sphaerisporangium sp. NPDC051011 (assembly GCF_040653595.1). Taxonomy (NCBI): domain Bacteria; kingdom Bacillati; phylum Actinomycetota; class Actinomycetes; order Streptosporangiales; family Streptosporangiaceae; genus Sphaerisporangium; species Sphaerisporangium sp. NPDC051011. Next base: position 567,707 of record NZ_JBFAGG010000001.1, read on the forward strand.
GACCCACAGGGTGATCGCGCGGCGCGAGACGCGGTGCGCGGGGTCACGCAGGGGAGGAGTCACGGCACCAGCCTAGCTAGATCACCGCGGACTGGGGGCCGCCGCCGTATCCATCCCGGTCCATCCGGTTCCGTCTGGTCCGGGCGCCGCTGGTGGAATCTGTCAGCGATCTGTCAGCCGCCGGGGCGGGTGCGGGCCCGCGGCTCAGAAAAATGTCAGTGCCGTGCAGCAGACTTCGAGTCAGTCACCCCGGGCCGCGAGCCGTGCGTGATGGATACCCCCTTGACCAAGGAGTTCATGCGATGCGATATGCGGTCCAGGCCGAAGGTCTGATGAAGCGATATGGCGAGACGCGCGCGCTCGACGGCGTCGACCTCGCCATCCCCGAGGGCCGGCTGCTCGGGGTGCTCGGCCCGAACGGCGCGGGCAAGACCACCGCTGTGCGCATTCTCGCCACCCTGCTGCGCGCCGACTCCGGCCGCGCCGTCGTGGGTGGTTTCGACGTCGCCAAAGAGCCGCACAAGGTGCGCTCCCTGATCGGCCTCACCGGGCAGTACGCCGCGGTGGACGAGACGCTGACCGGCGTCGAGAACCTCGTGATGATCGGGCGGCTGCTCGGGCTCTCCCGCGCCGCGGCCAGGCGGCGGGCGGCCGAACTGCTGGAGCGCTTCGCGCTGACCGACGCCGGGGGCCGCGCGGCCAAGACGTTCTCCGGTGGCATGCGCCGCCGTCTCGACCTCGCGGCCAGCCTCGTCGGGCATCCCACGGTGCTGTTCCTGGACGAGCCGACCACGGGCCTCGACCCGCGCAGCCGCACCGACCTGTGGGAGGTCGTGCGCGGCCTCATGGCCGACGGCGTCACGGTGCTGCTCACCACCCAGTACCTCCAGGAGGCCGACGAACTCGCCGACGACATCGTGGTGTTCGACCACGGCCGGGTCATCGCCTCGGGCACGTCCGACGAGCTGAAGGCCACCACCGGCGCGCAGGTCCTGCAGGTCCGTCCCACGGCCGCCCACCACCTGCCCCTCGTGGCCGAGGTCATCGCCGACCTGATCGGCGAGCGGCCCGACCTCACCGGCGGCGAGGCGACCGTCAACATCAAGGACCCGACGGTGGTGCCCGCCGTCGTGCGCCGGCTGGACGATCTCGGGGTCGTCGCCGCCGAGCTCAGCCTGCGCAAGTCCAGCCTCGACGAGGTGTTCCTCGCCCTCACCGGCCACCGCGCCGAAGACCAGACCTCCGCACGGGAGGCCCCGACGAAGCAGAAGGAAGAGGTGCCGGCGTGACCTCCCTGACCGGAACCGCCCCCCGCGCGGCCGTCCCCGGCCGCATCGGCCCGGCCGCCGGGCTGCGCCACACCATGACGCTCGCCTGGCGCAGCCTGGTGCAGATCAAGCACAACCCGATGGAGCTGCTCGACCTGTCGGTCCAGCCCATCATGTTCCTGTTGCTGTTCACCTATGTCTTCGGCGGCGCGATCTCCGGGTCCACCAGCGACTACCTGCAGTTCTCGCTGCCCGGCCTGGTCGTGCAGAACATGCTGTTCGCCACGCTGACCACCGCCATCGGGCTCAGCACCGACATCACCAAGGGCGTGTTCGACCGTCTGCGCAGCCTGCCCATCGCGCGGTCGGCGCCGCTGGCGGGCCGCATCGTCGCCGACACCTTGAAGCAGATCTGGGCGTTCGCGTTGTTCCTCGGCCTCGGCGCCATCCTGGGGTTCCGGGTGCAGACGGGCGTGCTGGGCGTGGTCGGGGCGCTGGCGCTGCTGATCGGCTTCGCCCTGGCGATGTCCTGGCTGTCGGTCCTGATCGGCCTGGTCGCGTCCGAGCCGGAGAAGGTGCAGATCATAGCGTTCTCGGTGATGATGCCGCTGACGTTCACCTCGAACGCGTTCGTCCCCACCAAGACGCTGCCCGAGTGGCTGCAGAAGTGGGTGGACGTGAACCCGGTCACCCACCTGGCGGACGCCGTGCGCGGCCTGCTCAGCGGCGGCCCGGTGGCGACCCACGCGACGATCTCGCTCATCTGGGCCCTCGGCATCGCCCTGGTCTTCATCCCCCTGTCCCTGCGCGCCTTCCGCGCCCGCGCCTGAGACAGGCAGGCGGTGGTCAGGTCTCGGCGAGGGCGAGGGTCTCGTGGTCGGTCATCATGCGGCCGTGCGCGTGGCGGCGGGAGTACTCCTCCCGGCCGAGCGCGGCGATCGTCGCGTCGGTGATGCGCACGTGGTCGTACCCGATCACCGCGTCGATTCTGCGGACGCGCGCGGCGGCGCCGAGCAGCGTCGCCGCCCGGCCGGCGTCCCCCTCGCGGACGAGCAGGCCCGCCACGGCGATGAACACCAGCCCGACGGCGGGGCCGTCATGGGTGGTCCGCACGAGCCGCAGGGCCTCGGCGTGCGCGTCGCGGGCCGCCCGCAGGTCGCCCTCCTGCTCGGCGAGCATCCCCATCGACGCGCACAGGACGGCGCGGTAGGGCGTGGGCAGCGGCATCAGCGGGTCGACGGCGAGCCGCCGCGCCTCGTCGTAGAGCCGGCGGGCCAGCGCGTAGTCGCCTTCCTCGCGCGCGAGGTCGGCGCGCACACTCTGGACTCCGGACTCCGCCATGCGGTCGCCGGTGGCCCGGCAGATCTCCATCGCCTCGTCGAGCGCGGCCTCGGCGCCGGCCCGGTCACCGGACGCGCTGAGGGCCGTGGCCAGCCGGATGCGCATGAACGTCGTGTCCTCGACGGCGCCGATCTCGCCGGACAGCGCGAGCGCCTCTTTGATGACCGCGATGGTCGTCGCGTTGTCGCCGCGCAGCGTGCTGGCCTCCCCGAGGGAGCCCATGGCCGCGCTGACGCCCCACCGGTCGCCCACGGCGCGGAACCGCTCGATGGCCGCGCGCGCGTCGTCCTCTCCCTCGGCGATGCGGCCCGCGTTGTAGTGCACCTGCGCGCGCAGCAGATGCCCCGACGCCACGACCCACGGGTCGGGGTCGTCGAAGAGCTCGGGCATGAAGGCGTCCGGGTCGGGGTCCCCGTCGACGAAGAGCCAGAGCATGGGCTCGGCCAGCGAGATCATCGGATGCCACGGGCGCGGCACCCGCGCCCGCGCGAGGGCCACCGCCCGTTCCAGGACGTCCTTGGCCTCCTGCCAGGAGTTCGTCCCTCCGGCCAGCAGAATGCCGTGCACCGTCAGCGCCACCGCCAGCCTGTGGGGGCGCTCATCGGGTTCGCGACGGGCGCCGGAGGCGAGGGCCAGCACCTCGGCGGCGCGCTGCGCGCCCTCGGAGCGGCGGCCGGCCAGGAACCAGTACCAGCCGAGGGCGCCGACCAGGCGCAGGCCGAGGTCGAGGTCCGCAGTGGCGAGGGCGAAGCGCAGCGCGGCCGTCAGGTTGACGTGCTCGGCGGCCAGCACGGCGAGCCACTCGACCTGCCCGCCCCGGCGCAGCTCCGGTTCCGCCAGCTCGGCCAGCCCGGTGAGGAACCGGGCGTGCGTGAGCGCGACGGCGTGCCGTTCCCCCGACTCCTCGAGGCGATCCGCGGCGTACGCCCGGATCGTCTCCAGCATCCGGTACCGCGCGTTCTCGTGGACGACCAGCGACTTGTCGACGAGCCGGCCGAGGACGTCCAGCACCTCCTCGGCCGGCAGCCGTTCGTCCGAGCACACCCGCTCGACCGCCTCCAGCGTCGCGCCGCCCGCGAAGACGGCGAACCTCGCCGCGAGCAGCCGCTCCCGCTCGTCCAGAAGGTCCCAGCTCCACTCGACCACCGCGCGCAGGGTCTGATGGCGGGGCAAGGCCGTGCGGCTGCCGCCGGTGAGCAGCCGGAAGCGGTCGTCGAGCCTGTCGGCGATCTGCCGGGCGGTCAGGGTGCGCAGCCGGGCGGCGGCCAGTTCGATGGCGAGCGGCATGCCGTCCAGCTCACGGCAGATGCGCGCGACGGCGTCCTCCTCGTCCTCGACGCGGTAGCCCGGCCTGGCCGTCGCGGCGCGGTCGGCGAACAGGCTCCGCGCGTGCGCCTGGCCGAGCGGCCGCACCGGCCACACGAGCTCGCCGGGGACGCCGAGCGGCTCGCGGCTGGTGGCGAGGATGCGAATTCCCGGGCATTCGGACAGAACTCTCTCGGCCAGCGACGCGGCGGCCTCTACGAGGTGCTCGCAGTTGTCGAGGATGATGAGCTCCCGCCGCCCGGCGAGCCCCGCCACCAGCCGCCCGGCCGGGTCCACCGGTTCCGGGGTCACCACTCCTGGCGTCCGCACGGACGCGCGGGCGCCGTCGCGCATGCCGAGCGCGGCGAGGACGGCCTGCGGCACCCCGCCGGGGTCGCTCACCGGCGCCAGCTCGGCCAGCCACACGCCGTCGGGCATCCGTCCCGCCAAGGTCTCGCCCGATTCGACGGCCAGCCGGGTCTTACCCGCGCCACCGGGGCCGAGCAGGGTGACGAGCCGGTGGCGCGCGAGCAGCTCCCCGGCGTGCTCGACGTCGTCCTCTCTGCCGACGAAGCTGGTCAGCCGGGCGCGCAGATTGCCCTTCCTGTTCTCCGGCGCCGCGTTGTTCTGGACCGCCCTGTCGTACTCGGGCGCCGCGTTGTAGGGCGCTGTGTCGTGCTCGCGCGCCGCGTTGTTCTCAAGCGCGCCGGACAGGCCGCCAAGGGCGGCTGCGGCCACGGGCGCGGTCTCGCCCGTCTTGGCCCCGGGCCCGCGGGCACCCGCCGCGGCGACGGCCGGTCCACGGGCGGTCCCATTCGTGCCGCCGTCCGAGCCGCGGAGCATGGACAGATGCAGGTCCGACAGTTCGGGCGAGGGGTCGACGCCGAGTTCCTCGGCGAAGGCGGCCCGCGCGGCCTCGTAGGCGGCCAGCGCCTCCACCTGACGCCCCGAGGAGTACAGCGCGCGCATGAGCTGCCCGCGCAGCCGTTCCCTCAGCGGATGGGCGGCGATCAGCGGCACCAGCGCGCCGACCACCTCCTCGTGGCGCCCGAGCAGAAGCCGGGCGTCGACGTGGTCCTCGGTGGCGGACAGGCGCAGCATGTCGAGCCGGACGATCTCGGCGCCCGCCGCCTCGCATCCGGCGAGGTCGGCGAGGGCGGGTCCGCGCCAGAGCGCCAGCGCGTCCCCGAACAGCCGCGCCGCCTCCCCGGCGTCTCCGCGCGCGAGGGCGGCCCGGCCGGCGGCGGCGAGGCGGGCGAAGCGGTGCGTGTCCACCTGATCCGCCGATATCGCCAGACGGTATCCCGCGGTCTCGGCGACGACCGAGTCGCGCCCGAGCGATCCCCGCAACCGTGACACCAGCGCCTGCAACGCGTTGCCGACGCCGCTCGGCGGATCGGCGGGCCAGACCCCGGCGACGAGCGTGTCGAACGGGACCGTCCGTCCGGGGGTGAGCAGCAGCAATGCCAGTAGGGCGCGCAGCCGTCTTCCCCCGATGCGCACCCGGACGCCGTCGTGGCGCACCTCCAGCGGGCCGAGCACGGCATAGCCGGTCCGCGCGCCCGCCGTCGCCCCGTCCATGCATCGATTGTGGCCGATTCGACCGGTCGCCGTGGACGTCCATTCGGGCGATGGGGTCAGCGCACTCCTCAGATCCGCGTAGCATCAGCGGGCATGGGGCAGCCGAGAAATTCCGTGCGCGTCGGGCGCAGGGGACGCGACAGGCGTGTGCTCGTGATCGCGGCCATCGTCGCCGCGGCGTCGGGCTGCGGCATCGTGGGCGGCGGTTCACCGACCGACGGGTCGCTCGACGGGCTCAGCGTCTCCAGCCCGAGGATCCGCGACGGGGCTCCTCTCCCGGCCGACTACTCATGCGCCGGAAAGGTCGGGAATCCGCCGCTGAGGTGGTCCGGCGTGATCCAGAAGCAGACCAAGTCGATCGCCCTGGTGGTCGACGCCAACAACGCGCAGGGAACGGCGGAGGTGCACTGGGTGGTGTACAACATCGACCCGCTCACCCCCGAACTGGCGCCGAACAGTGTCCCGAGGGGCGCCGTGGAAGGGATGACGTCGAGCGGCAAGCCGGGCTATTCGCCCCCGTGCCGCCGTGACGACATCTACCGTTTCAGCGTCTACGCGCTCGACGCGAAGCTCGACCCCAAGAAGGCCACCGGCCTGCGGGAGACGTTGGAGCTGATCGCGCAGCACACCATCTCGCGGGGACGCCTCACGGCGTCTCACATCGAGTGATGCGGTGCGTACCCCGGGTGATTGTCGATACCGGATCTTCTCGTAGGGTGTGACAACGGTCATAGTGGTCGGACAGAATCAGGTGCAATCCTTGAGCGCAGGTGGTCAAAGGGGGCAGGTCGCGTCGATGGCCGCGCGATCTCACCAGCGCCACTGGAAGGCCATGGCCATGAAGGTGGTGCGATGATTATCGCGGTCATTGTCGGCCTCGTCGCCGTCGTGCTGCTTGTGCTTATGGTCGTGGCGATCGGCATGCGGTCGATGAACCGCCGGGAAAGCAATCTGCCCCCAGAGCGGCTGCGCAAGATGGCCGAGCAGGCCGAGGATCCGAACGCCAAACGCCCGGGGCGGCCCGCCGAGGAGACCTTCTTCGAGAGCTTCCCCGAGGGCTTCGACGCCTTCCAGGAGCCCGAACGCGCGACGGCCCGGCTGCGTCCGGGCAACGGCAAGCCGGGGACGCGTCCCGCCGGCCGGCCCGGGGGACGTTCGGCGCCGCGCGGCAAGCAGAACGCCTCCTCGCGCGGCCGTCGCGGCGTGGACGAGTGGGGCGACGCCGACGACTACGACGACGACTACTGGACGCGCGTCCGTGCGGACGACGGCGCCTTCGGCGGCACCATCGCCGCGCGCATGGGAGCGAGCCGCCCCGACCTCGCCTCTCCGTCCTCCACCTCCCCGGCCGCCAAGGCGGCGCCCGCGAAGGACGCCGCGAAGAGCGGCGACGAGGTGGACGCGAACGCGGCCACCATCCAGGCCCCGCTCCCGCCCCGGCCGGCCGGCCTCGCCGGTCAGGGGGACGCGCGGCGCACCACCACCCCCGCCTCCCCGGCTCCGGCCGCTTCCGCCGCCGCATCCGAGCGCACCGCGACCTTCCCCGCACCCGTCCCGCAGGCCCCCGCGGCCGCGGCGTCCGCCGCCGACGTTCTGGGCGCGCTCGGCACTCCGCAGCCACCCGCCGCACAGCCTTCCGCCGCCGCGCAGCCGCCGGCGCGCACCGGCCGCGGCTCGCGCCCCGACCCGGCCGACCCGCTGGGCGTCAACGACGCGGTACGTCCGAAGCCCCGCCGCCGCGGCGAGTCCGGCGACTCCGGCCGCACCCCCGCGCCCGGGCGCACGCCCGATTCGCGCAGGACCGACTCCCGGCGCACCGGCTCCGGAAGGGCCGCCGAGCCCGGCCGTTCCGGCTCTTCCCGCCCGGAATCCGGGCGTCCTGCGGCCGGGCGCCCCGACGCCGGGAACCCGCTCACCACCGGCCCCATGTCCAGCGGCCAGTTCGGCGCGGGGGCCCTCGGCAACGACCCGCTGACGAGTGGGCCCCTGCCGGGCTCCCCGGCGTCCGGCGGTTCCGGGTCACGGCGCCAGCCCTCGGGCTCGTCCTCCGACGGCGCCCGGCGGCGTTCCGGGACGGGTGGCTCCGGCGGTTTCGACCCGGGCCGCTCCTCGACGGGCTCGTACGACACCCCGCGCCCGGCGAGCGCCGACCCGGCCGGCCCGTTTCCCGCCTCCCCGTCGTACAGCGGCCAGGCCGACCCTCTGAGCACCGGAACGGCCGCCCCGGCGGGCGGCTCCTGGCCATCGCAGCCCGCCTACCAGGCCACCGGCTCCTACGACATCCTCGACGGGCCGGCGACCCCCGCGGCGGGCATTCCCGCCGCGCCGTCCTCGTCCTCCAACGAGAAGTGGAGCACGGCGGACTACCAGCTGCCCTCCTACGACGGGTACGCCGCCCGCGGCGAGACCTACACGCCCGACCCCGCCTACCCGGCGGCCACGCCGTCGGCGCCGACGGCGCCGTCGTACGAGGTGCGTCCCGGCTGGGCGACCATCGACGACTCCGACACGGCGACCGGCCCCGCGCCCTCACGCGCCGCGTCGGCGTACGAGACGCCCGCCGCGCGGGACCTGCCGGGCGGCGGCCGGGGCGACGAGCGGCCGTCCGGCGGTCAGGGCTACGGCGGGTACGGCGCGGGCTCCTCCACCGGGTCGGCCGCGGTGTCGTCGTCCTGGGCGCCGCCGCGCGAGAACACCGGCGGAAGCTGGCCGTCCTACGGCGAGCTCTACGGCAACGGCGAGGAGCAGCCGACGCAGTCGAAGGCGTCCCCGTCCCAGGGCGGTCACCACCGCCCGGCCGACACCGACTATCCGGACTATTACCGCTGATCACCCAGAATTCCACCGGCACTTGTAAAACGCGCCCGGCAAAGGCTTAATCAATCGGCCGTCGCGACGTATGGTCGGCTCATGACCGGGGACACGCAAAGTAGCCGAACGACGACCGAGCGTCTCATCTCCGTGCTCCGGCACGACCTTCCCGCCTCGCTGGTGGTGTTCCTCGTGGCGGTGCCGCTCTCGCTCGGCATCGCCGTGACGTCCGGGGCCCCGCTCGTCGCGGGCCTGGTCGCCGCCGTGGTCGGCGGCCTGGTGGCGGGCGCCCTCGGCGGTTCTGTGGTCCAGGTGAGCGGACCGGCGGCCGGGCTCGCGCTGGTGATGGCGGAGCTCGTGCGCACGTACGGCTGGCGCGCCACCTGCATGATCACCCTGATGGCGGGCGTACTGCAGATCGTGCTGGGCGCGTTCAAGGTGGCGAGGACGGCGCTCGCCGTCTCGCCCGCGGTGGTCCACGGCATGCTGGCCGGTGTGGGCGTGGTGATCGCCCTGTCCCAGTTGCACGTGGTGCTCGGCGGGCAGCCGCAGAACTCCGCGATCGAGAACATCCTGGAGCTGCCGAAGCAGATCGCCGACAACCACAGCCACGCGGTGGCGGCCGGGGTGCTGACCATCGCGGTGCTGCTGCTGTGGCCGCGGCTGCCGAAGGTCCGGGCGATCCCCGCCCCGCTGGCGGCGCTGACGTGCGCGGCGCTGACCGCCGGGCTGCTCGGCTGGGACGTCGCCCGCGCCGACCTGTCCAAGGGGTTCAGCGAGTGGGCGACCCCGGTGCTGCCGTCCGGCGACTGGCACGGCATCGCGGGCGCCGTCCTGCTCGTGGCGCTGCTCGCCGGGGTCGAGTCGCTGCTGTGCTCGGTCGCGGCCGACCATCTGCACGACGGCCCGCGCACCGACCTGGACCGCGAGCTCACCGGCCAGGGCGTCGCGAACCTGGTGTCCGGGGCGCTCGGCGGCCTGCCGGTCGCGGGGGTCGTCGTCCGCACGACCACGAACGTCCGGGCGGGGGCGCGCAGCCGCTGGTCCGCGATCCTGCACGGCGTGTGGGTGCTCGTGTTCGCGGTCGGCTTCGGCTGGACGGTGACGCTGATTCCGCTGGAGGCGCTGGCCGCGCTGCTGGTCTTCATCGGCGTGCGCATGGTGAACCTCGGCACGATGCGCGGGCTGCACGGGCACGGTGAGCTGCCGATATACGTACTCACGATGGGCGCCGTCATCGTGGTCGGCCTGGCCGAGGGGGTGCTGCTGGGCCTCGGCCTGGCCGCGCTGTTCGCGCTGCGCCGCCTGACCAAGGTGTGGGTCCACGTGTCCCTGGAGCCGGACGGCCGCTGGCACGTCGTGGTGACCGGCTCGCTGACCTTCGTGGGCGTACCGCGCCTGACCGACAGCCTGCGGGCGATCCCGGCCGGGGCCACGGTCGACCTCGACCTGAACGTCGACTTCATGGACAACGCCGCGTTCGAGGCGCTGCACGGCTGGCGCCTGGAGCACGAGCGCGCCGGGGGCACGGTGGCGATCGACGAGATGCACGACGAGTGGTACACCTCCGCCACGAAGGGCACCCGGGCCTCCTCGGCGAAGACGCCGCCGAAGGCGCCGGACCGGTGGTGGCTCCCCCGGGCGTACCGGCGCGGCGGCCCGCTGTCGGCGATCCCGGTCAAGCACGCGGGGGCGTGGGTGCCCTCCCGGACCGAGCATGCGGTGCCCGATCTGCTGGCGGGCGCGAACGACTTCCAGCGGCGCACGGCCCCGCTGGTGCGGCCGTTCCTCACCCGCATGGCCCGCGCCCAGGATCCGTCCCACCTGTTCATCGCGTGCGCCGACTCGCGGGTGGTGCCCAACCTGATCACCGCCAGCGGCCCCGGCGACCTGTTCACGGTGCGCAACGTCGGCAACCTCGTGCCCCGCTACGGCGCGGCCTCCCCGGACGACTCGGTGCTCGGGGCGATCGAGTACGCCACCACCGCGCTGAACGTCCGGACCATCACGGTGTGCGGGCATTCGGGGTGCGGGGCGATGGCGGCCCTGCTCAGCGCCGGAGAGCAGATCGACGGGCTGCCGGGGCTGAATCGCTGGCTGCGGCACGGCGACCACACGCTGGCGCGGTACATCCTGTCCGATCCCGCCGGCGAGGACGAGGGGCCGCTCGACCGCCTGTGCCGAGTGAACGTCGCCCAGCAGCTCGACAACCTGCGCACCCATCCGGCGGTCGCGCGCCTGGAGGCAGAGGGGCGGCTGGAGCTCGTGGGCCTGTACTTCGACATCGGCGCCGCCCGCGTGCACGTGCTGGAACCCGGCGGCTTCACCCCGGTGTCGAGCCATGCCGCCGTCAGCCTCCCCGCCCCTGGGGCCGCGCCGCCCAGAGGCTGACCGGCGACACGCCCGCCGGGGTGACCGGCGGGCGTCCGCGGGTGTGACCGTCCGGGCGCCCACCGGTGCGACCGGCCGGAGACCGCGGGCGTGACCGGCCAGGTGCCCGCGGGCAGTGTCGCCGGGTGACGGGCGCGAGCGTCCGCTGTGGGCGGATCCGCTCAATGTGAAACCCCTCGGCCGCGCGGACCGTCCGCCACCACAGTTGTCGCATGAGAATTCTGGTGATCGGCGGGTCGGTGTTCCTTGGCCGGGCCATCGTCGAGGAGGCCCTGCGACGGGGCTACGAGGTGACCACGTTCAATCGGGGCAAATCAGGTGAGGACGTGCCGGGCGTCACGGCCGTGCGCGGCGACCGCGAGGTGGACGCCGACCTCGCCGCGCTGGCCGAAGGCCGCGAATGGGACGCGATCGTCGACGTGTGCGGATTCACCCCGCGCGTCGTCGCCGCCTCCGCCCGCGCCCTGTCCGGCCACGCGGCGACGTACGCGTACATTTCCAGCGTCTCGGCCATCTCCACCTGGCCGGCCGAGCACGTCGACGAGTCCGCGCCGCTGTGGGAGTGCTCGCCCGACGCCGGCCCCGAAGACGGCGACTACGGCATCCTGAAGGCCGGCTGCGAGCGCGCCGTCGAGCGCTATTTCGAGGGGAACGCCCTGATCCTCCAGCCGGGGCTGATCCTCGGGCCGTGGGAGAACGTCGGCCGGCTCCCGTCGTGGCTGCGCCGTATCTCCCGGGGAGGCCGGGTCGTGGCCCCGGGTGACCCTGAGCTGCCGATGCAGCTCATCGACGCCCGCGACATCGCGGCGTTCACCCTCGACCAGGCCGTCAAGAGCACGGGCGACCGGTTCATGCTCACCGGGCCCGCCGGCAACACCACGTTCGGCAGGTGGCTGACCGACTGCGTGGAGGCCACCGGATCGGACGCCGAGCTGGTCTGGGTGGACGACCGATTCCTGACGGACCACGAGGTCCAGCCGTGGACCGAGCTGCCCCTGTGGATGCCGATCGGCGCCGGGGAGGCCGGCGTGTGGGGCGTCATGACGGGCAAGGCCGAGGCGGCGGGCCTGCGGTGCCGCCCGGTGAGCGAGACCGTCCGCGACACGTGGGACTGGCTGAAGGACCGCGACCACGCCGCCCTGGAGGAACGGCTGCCCCACTGGCGGCGGCACGGCCTCGCGCCGGACAAGGAGGCCCGCATCCTCAGCGACTGGGACGCGCGCTGACCTCCCGCGGGCGCGGCCCGTCGCCCCCGCGGTCGTGAACCGTCTCGCGGACGGGCTCACCCAGGGCGAAGATCGCGTGGGTGAGGCCGTCGGCCATCGCCAGGTGTCTCAGCGAGAACCACGGCACGCGCGTTCGAGACGAACCGAGCCAGATCTACGGCAGGCGTGTCCGGGACGAACCGCCCGCCGATCCGGCCACGTGAGCCACGGGGCGATCGCGACGGACCGCCCCGTACCCTCCCCAAGAAGATCGCCGGGTGTTAACGTCGGCGACGTGGCAGACCTCCGGAGCACCAGCGGTGCCGACGACCACGCGTCCCCCGCGGCCCATCCGGCTCCCCGGCCGGACATGTCGACGATCAGGACGCTACGCCCGCAGGACTACAACGAGGTGCTGTACGTCGGGCACTTCTACCGCAAAGGGCAGCCGGTCGTCATGGACCTGACCGGCCTGTCGGACGCGGACGCCAAGCCGCTGGTCGACTTCGCCGCCGGGCTGGTCTTCGGCCGCCAGGGCGACATGGACCGCATCGCCCACAAGGTCTTCCTGCTGGTCCCGCCCGGGGTGGTCATCAACGGCTGAGCCGCCGTCCGCGCCCGGGAACGGCGGTGCCGTGCCCGGGACGGTCCCCGCGGCACGGCACGCGCCGTCGCTCCGTGAGCCCTGGTGCGGCTAGAGCGGCGGAGTGACGTCGGAGAACGGGGTGCAGTTGCCAGGCCAGGAGACGTTCACGCTCAGCGTGCAGGTCGTCTGGCGCAGGAGGCCGTTCCGGGTGCGCACCGTGACGGTCAGCACGTTGCCCGGTGGGTTCGCGGCGAGCGTGACGTCGGAGGCGTTGACCGGGTAGTTGAGCAGGGTGGAGAGGTCGTGCCACGGCGGGTTGGCCGGGCCGACGGAGGTCGGGTCCCGGACCAGCACGATGCCGTTGGGCTGGGCCAGGGCGACGTACGTCACCGGTCCGGGGACCTCGACGCGGGTCGGCGTGGCCACCGCAGAGTCGATCCCCTCGTTCGCGCCCCGCGGGCCGGGAGGGCCGGGCGGCCCGGGCGGGCACTTCTTGCAGCTCTTCTTGACGCTGATGACCTCGTCCTCGTCGTCGCCCCCGCCCGCGGGCCGCTGCTGGTGATCGTGCGACACGTGGACGACGTGGACGCTCGCCCCCGCGCCGGTACCGGCCTGCGCCGAGCCGGAGAGCGCGACGGCTCCCCCGGTGAACAGCATCGCGACGGCGACCGCCCACGCGAACCTAGCCGCGAAAGCACCCGTTTCCCGTTTTTCCCGTGGTACCACTCGGCTCTCCCATATCCCTTTAAATCCGATGAGCCAGACATTCACGTGCTACCGAGTAGCACCGCGCCCGAGGAATACCCGTTCACCGAAGAGCCGACGCGGCACCCGAGTACCGATAGAGAAAACAGACGGCACGCTGAATAAAATCACCGCCCCCGCGACCCAGAACCCCTCATTCCGAATACCGCTTAGACGCGAATCCATCCACTATCAAGCAGTTCTAGGATTTCTCACCCCAAACGCCGACGCACACGCGGGCGGCAGGAGCATTGCCCTGAATGCGTGCCGCCGGAAGGGTCGGATTTGCTAGCTTGTAGCGTGTGAAGACTCGCATCGTTGAGGTTCTCCCCCCACAGCCCCTCACCTGGTACAGAAGCGGCACCGTCGCCGCCCGAGGCGGATGCAGCCAGCACGGAACTCCCCCATGTCACGACCAGATCGTGAACAGTGTGATCGTGTCCGACTCCGGCAGCGCGGAAATAAAGCTAGCGGTGTGCCAACGCGGACTCGAAGCCCTACAAAGCGGTCAATAACACCACGTGCCAGAATGCTCTCGTGATGTCCCCCAACGTGACGACGCGGCTGACCGGGCCGGGCGGCGACGACGTGGAGCTGCGGCGGCAGGGGTCCCGCGTCAGCCTGCGGCGCGGCGGCCAGGTCGAGGTGCTGATCGACGAGGTGGACGAGGACGTCGCGATGGTGCACTTCGAGCTGGCCCTGGACGGCTACCTCGGCGACGGCTACTCCCCCCGCCCGCAGGCGGCGCAGCCCAGCGCGCTGAGCACGCCGGTGGACGACGCCGGGTACGCCTTCGTGTTCGCCGCGATGGTCGGCGGGCTGACGGGCGAGCTGATCGAGGCACAGGCGGCGCGGCTGTGGGAGGACGACCAGGCGGCACGCGACCGGGAGCGGGAGGCCATCGAGCGGGTCGGCTCCGAGGTCGGCTTCGGGAACTTCGGCCGCCTGCTGGACGCCCAGTTCCTGCTGGTCCCGGACGGGCCGGCCGTGCACGCCTACGTCGACGCCGACGACCTGGTCTCGATCGTCGACGGCCTGGCCACCGCCAAGGGCATGACGGCGGGCCGCCTCGGCTTCGACCCGGTACGCGAGCCGTGGCGGGCCGATCTCGTGGGCCCCCATCTGCTCCGCGGCCTGCTCGCGACCGAGCATATGAGCCGGCTGCGGTCACTGCGGGTGCGCACCTGGGGAGGGACCGCGCGCCTCGACCCGGTCCTGCGCTCCTTCCACGCCGCCGACCGCCTCACCCACCTGTGCCTGGTGTCGCAGAGCGACGCCGTCGATGCGCCGGTGGCCGGGCGCTACCCGGGCCTGCGGGCGCTGGAGTGCGCCGCCTGGGAGGTGCCGGAACTCCTGTGCGACGGAGCGCCCCGGCTGCACACGCTGGTGGCGTACGGCACCGACCCGTCCCGGCCGCCCCTGCTCGACGCGCTCGCCGGAGTTCCCCTGCCCGCGCTGCGCCACCTCGCCCTGTGGGAGACCCTCGTGGACCCCGCGACGCTGACCGGCTCCCCGGTCGTCGCGCGCCTGGCCACCCTCGACCTGTGGAACAGCGCGGGCCGCCGATTCGACTTCTCCGGCCTGCTACGTTGCCGCGAGGAGCTGGCGCATCTGGAGCGGATCGTCGTCCCCTGGCACGACATCCCGCCCGGCACCCGCGAACGGTTCGCCGACTGGCCGCAGGTCACCTTCGCGAGTCATGACCGCCGCGAAGTCCAGGCCCACGACCTGGACACCGTGGGCTACCTGCTCGGCTTGTGAACGGCCGTTCCCGGGCGCGGCTTTCCGGAACCGGCGAAAACAGGGCCCGGTGCGGCGGCCGTGTCCACTGGCGAAGGTCTACGAGGACGACAGCGGCGCCTCCCAGATCTGCGAGCGCCGGTGGACCTCGACGAGGCGATGATGGGGTCGCCGGGTCGAAAAAAGAACGACCGGTCGTTCGTATTTCGTGCTAGCGTTTCGCCATGCCGGACGGACGGAGGCTGCGCGGTCAGCGTAGCCGTGAAGCGATCCTCGACCAGGCCGTCTCCCTGGCCTCCGTCGACGGGCTCGGCGGGCTCTCCCTGGGACGCCTGGCCGAGGCCGCCGGCGTCAGCAAGTCGGGGTTCTTCGCTCACTGGCGCGACAAGGAGCAGCTCCAGCTCGACTGCGTCGACCGAGCCCGCCGCCTCTGGCAGGACCGCGTGATCGCCCCGACGGCCACCGCCCCCAAGGGCCTCAGGCGGCTGTTCGCCCTCCACGAGGCCCGCCTCGCCTTCTACACCGACGGCGTCCTGCCCGGTGGCTGCTTCTTCTTCGTCGCCCAGGTGGAGTTCGACGACCGCCCCGGCCCGGTCAGGGACGCCGTCGCCGCCGCCATGGCCGACTGGCTCGGTTACCTCGAACGCCGCGTCCAGGACGCCGTCGACCTCGGGGAGCTGACCGCCGACCCTGCGCAGCTCGCGTACGAGATCGAAGCGCTGGGCGAGGCCGCTGTGACCCACGCCCGGCTGCGCGACGCCGACGCCGCCTACCGCCACGCCCGCAGAGCCGTCCTCGACCGGTTGCGCGCGCTCGCCACCGATCCCTCGATCCTCCCGGAGGACTGACCGTGTCCCACACCCGTCCCGTCCAGGTCCACTTCGACGACCTCGACGCCATGGGCCTGCTGCACAACGCCCGTTACGGCGTGCTCGTCGAACGCGCGATCGGCGCCTTCTGGGCCGAGCTCGGCTGGCACTACGACCCGGCCCTGTCCCGCTTCAAGGACGTCTTCCTCGCCGTCCGCGAGTTCCAGATCACCTACCACGTGCCGATCAAGGGCGTGGGCGAGCCGCTGGTGCACTTCTGGCTGGAGCACATGGGCACGAGCAGCGGCGTCTACGGCTTCCGCGTCCTGTCCCCCGACGGCCAGACCGTCCACGCCGAAGGCCGCCGCGTGAACGTCAACCTCGACCCCACAACCCTCCGCCCAACCCCCTTCACCCCCGAAACCCGCACCGCCGCCGAGCCCCTGCTCCCCACCCCTTGACCCAAAGCGCGCACCACCATCACGGAGCTGAGTAACCGTGCCGCTGGCACGCGACGGCCTCACCGGTGGCACCCTGAGGCCCGAGACCGGGCGGTGAGAGGCGACCGCCCGGCGACATCGTGGTCAGTCCCGGTACGGCTCGTGGCCGCCCGGCGGACAGGACGGGTCGCACAGCACATCGACCCAGACATCGGCGACCGGCGCGGTGATCCGCTCGATGACGGCGGCCGGGATCATGTCGTCTGTGACATCGGCCCAGATCACGCGTACGGCGGCGGCCAGCGTGACGATAGGGGTGCCGCACCGCGCGCAGACGCGGACGTCATCGGGCATGTCCAGAACGGACAGCGTGCCGCTCACCGGGATCTCCACTCCGCGCAGACGAACCATACGGTCTTGCCCTCCTGCGCAGGCTCGACGCCCCACCGGTCGGCACAGGCCGCGACGATCGTCAGCCCACGGCCATGCTCCTCGTCAGAACAGGCCGGGAGCGGGGTCGGCCACATGGCGCCGTGGTCGGTGACCTCCCCGCGCACGATCCGCCCGTGCCGGTGCAGGGAGAGGGTGATCGGCGCCCTGCCGTGGACGAGCGCGTTGCCCACCAGCTCCGACACGACCACGGTCACGTCCTCCACCAGGGCGGACATGCCCCAGGCGGTCAGGGCTTCACGTGCGAGCCGACGCGCCGTGCCGGCCGCTCTGGGATCGGCGGGCAGATCCCAGCACGCCTCCCTCGTGTTCTCGTCGTCCCTTATGGGAGGTGGGGGGACGGGGTTAGGGTTCTTCATAGGTCAGGGGGCTCCGTTTTCCTGATCCAGTCCTCGGGCGGGTGGTTGCGTCACCACGCCCGAGGACGCCGATACTCATTTCGCCACTGCCTTGCCGACTCCTCGTCGAGCAGGCGTGAGCACGTCAATCGACGACATATGCGGTGAGAGTGAAGAGCCGGTGCCTTGCCCCGGCCGCTCACCCGCTGGATGAACCGGTCTGAAACTTCCCAGCGCAGCCCATCACGTCAACTTTCAGTGCCGTAACGCCTACCGTCCGTAGCTGGAGAGGCTAGCCTCATGATGGCCTCGAATACCGCGGTATGGCAATATCCAAATTCGGCAATACCTATAAGTGCGCCATGCACAGATTGCCCGAAATGCACGAGGAGAGAATGACACGTGGCATACAGCCCCACAGTCAGGCGAAGGCGCCTGTCCAACGCTCTACGCCAGTTCCGTGAAAGCGCCGGCCTCGACTCCAAGGAGGCCGCACGGCGACTTGGCTGGCAACCCAGCAAAGTGACCCGAATCGAACGAGATGAGTGGCGCCGCCCGACCATCAACGATGTCATGGACCTGCTCGACGTCTACGGCGTGACGGATGTAGCCAGACGGCAGGCCATCATCGCCCTGGCGCGAGAGAGCCGCCGACGTGGATGGTGGGAGGAGGAGTTCAAGGGCGTCCTGGGTGGAGCACTCGTCGGCTTGGAATGGGAGGCCACAGAGATCCAGACCTTCGAGGCGATGCTGATCCCCGGCCTGCTCCAAACCGCCGACTACGCCATGGCGGTCTTCAAAGGCGGGCAGGTGATGAAGACAGCCGATATCGAGCGCCTGACCGAGGCACGCCTGGCCCGTCAACGAATCCTGGACCGTGAGGACCCGCTGACCTTCTGGGCAGTGATCGACGAGGCCGCACTCCGCAAGCAGGTTGGCGGCATCGCCGTGATGCGCGACCAACTCCACCATCTGTGCCGAATGGCCGAACGCCGGAACGTCGGCATCCAGGTCCTCCAAGACGCGACCGGCGCGCACACCTCGATGACCGGCGGGTTCACGATCCTCGACTACCAGGCATCCGAGGATCCCAGCATCATCTACGTGGAGGTCGGCGCGGCCGGTGACCTCTTCCTGGAGAAGCCTGAGGACGTGGCCCACTACCGAAAGAGCTACGGCTATCTCCGCGCATCCGCACTGAGCGCTGAGGCGTCGATGACGTACATTGAAAATCTGGCCAAAAACCTTAAGTAGGGGCGGAAGTCATGGACATTGCCTATTCAGATCTCAACTGGCGCAAAGCCTCCCTCAGCTCAGCAGAGGGACAGAATTGTGTTGAGGTCGCGGCGCGCCCCGGTGGAGGCCAGGCCGTACGGGACTCCAAGAACCCCGGCGGACCGATCCTGACGTTCACCTCGGGCGGATGGAACGCCTTCATCAGGGGTGTCAAGGATGGCGAGTTCGGCTGACGGTCACCCGCCGTACGGGTGCGACGGCGGCGAGCCGCTGAGCCAAGGCTTCCATCTCAGCGAGCAGCCCGGCCGGTGACTGGTCGAGTTCGAGTGCGTGCTGGTGGATGGTGATGCGCGCGTGCCCCGGACGCAGCTGCCCTGGACAGCGCGAGCGTCATCGAGAAAATCTGATCAAGCAGCTAAGCTGAGAGGAAATCATGGTCCTCCCCCAGACCTACCCCCTCACCTGGCGAAAGAGCTCCCGTTCCGGCTCGGGCGACAACTGCGTCGAGGTCGCGGTGCTCCCCGACGGAGGCCAGGCCGTACGGGACTCCAAGAACCCCGGCGGACCGATCCTGACGTTCACCTCGGGCGGATGGAACGCCTTCATCAGGGGTGTCAAGGATGGCGAGTTCGGCTGACGGTCACCCGCCGTACGGGTGCGACGGCGGCGAGCCGCTGAGCCAAGGCTTCCATCTCGGCGAGCAGCCCGGCCGGTGACTGGTCGAGTTCGAGTGCGTGCTGGTGGATGGTGATGTGGGCGTGCCGGACGCGGTGGGCGGCGTGCGGGGCGTTCCCCTTGGCGTAGACGAGGTGCCCTTCCGGCAGGTTGAGCGCGGTGCAGTAGGCGAGCATCTGGTAGAGGTCGGCGTCCGGGAAGCCCTTGGGTTTCCCGGCCTTGTACTTGGCGTCGGCCACGGCGAGCGGGGTGCCGTCGTCGGCGTACCACACGAGGTCGGGAACCATCCGGATCGCGTGACGTTCGTCGAGGTGGTGGGTGGTCTGAAGGACACAGTGGCCACCGCTGCCCGTAAGGGCATCGCGCAGGGCGACGGTGACGAAGTCCTCGAAGACCCCGGCCATGTCGAAGAGGAAGCCGTTCACGGTGACATCGCCGGGCCGGTGCTCGACGGAGGCGCCCCGCAACACGAGTTCGGCCAGGCGCACTTGCCGGTGGGGATGGGCAGGTTGGGCTGGATCTGCTCGACGGGCTCGCGAGAGCCCTCCGGTGGAGCACGATGCGCATCTGTCGTCGGTGATGACCGGCGGTCAGCCACTGCCTGCTCTTGCGGGCAGTGGTGTCGAGCCCTTCGAGCGTCGACTCCCGGATGTTCTCGCGCGAGGTAGTGGAACCGCGTAACCGGCTGCTGAACATCGCGGTGGGGGTGGTCGTGAGGGGCTAATGTCGGAGGCCGCATTTATGGTGCTGTTGACGATGGCGCACCCAGATCCGTCTGGGCACTGCCGCCAAGACCTGGAGAATGACGTGCACTTTTTCGATGCCGCAGACGTTCCGGAGACAGATCACTGGGAAGCGTGGCTCGCCTACGCGGATCTGCTGACCGGGGCGGGTGATCTCCGAGGTGAGGCGATCCGGCTGGAGCACCACTGTGAGATCGGGGATGGGGATCCAGCCCGGCTGGCCGCGGCGTACGCGGAGGTGGAGCGGCAGTGGGGGCTGGACGGGCTGCGGGAGGACGGCTCGTGGCGGCTCACCTGGTCCCGCGGCTTCATTGACGAGGCATGCTTCCGCCTGGCCAAGGACACACAGCCGCAACGCCGAGAACTGGTGGAACGGCTCCTGACAGATCACCCACGCACCGCGACCGTCGACCTGACCGACCCTGAACAGTGGGAAGCCGCACTGATCGACGTCCTGCTCTCCCACCCCGCCGCCCACCGACTGCGCGCCCTCGAACTGCACCTCACCGACTACCACCGCTCTGCCGAGCACTCCGCGATCTCACTTGCCGGCCGGCGACGCCCCCGTCTGGAGCGCATGTACTTCGGCTACGACTTCGAATACCTCTACGAAGACAGTGAGGGATCGACGGGTAACCGGATCAACCCCCTGGACTACCATCACAAAGGACTTGTTCAGGCCGATGTGTGGGACTCGCTTCCCGCCCTGCGCACACTGGAGCTCGAAGGCGCGTTCCTGTTTCACTTCGTGAAGCACGACGGCCTGACCCGACTGCGGGCGCGGGGCCCCGTCATCTCCGACGGCTCAGTTTTCGATTTCGGATGGACTACCGGCCTGCAGTCATTGGAAGTTGAAATCGGTAGTGACGTTTTCGGTTGCCTCTGCCCGGTTGAGCAGCTCGACGAGCTCAAGGCCTCCAAGTACCCCAACCTCGAAAACCTCGACCTCAGCGAGGCGGAATTCGATGCCACCTCGTATGAGGTGGTTTCAGCCCTCGCCGATTCCTCGGTCCTTCCTCTGCTCAGGTCTCTGTCCATCCGTGACCTGACGATCAGCCAGATGGACTGCGAGGGGGATCCGCTAACCACGCTGGCCGAACTGGCACCCAGATTCGGGCATCTTGATCTGTACGTGGGCGACGTCATCGACATCGAAGACGCCGATGACGAGGAGGTCGATCGGGTTCTCTCCCAATTCGGTCTGAGCCAGATCCACGCTACCGGCGACCAAGGTGACGATTGAGCGTCGGTCTGAAGCATCCCCACCGGGACATCGTGGACGCGACCTCGTACGTGGTCCGGACCGGCTGCTCCTGGCGGCAGCCCCCGATGTGCCCTCTCGGGGTTTCAAGCCTCCTGAAGGAGAGCTCCGCCGCAGGTCAGGGGCAGGGAAAGCGGACGAGTCGGCCTGTAAGCCGGGTTCTAATTCGACAGATTGGTGACCTGCGCACATGTCGGCGCGCTTTGCCCTGACCTGGGATTATACTGTGATCACCTGTCGACATTTAATAACGTCTTTGGGTGGCATGTGCCCTCAATGTGCCCTTTCGCGTGAGGCGGGCATGCGGTTCCGGGGCATGGTCGGCGGGTCTGCCACCCTCGACGTCAATGTGTGGGTCTGAGCCGCGACGAGCTGCCGTCCCCTTTCTCGCAGCTTAGACGCTACAGCGCTCGTGATGCTACGCCGGCCCTCCCGGAGGCTGCTTGATCACGTACATGGCGACGAGAGCCGTAACTTGGCTCATGATCTGCGTGATATCGGTAGCGGTGTAACCGATCAAGGCAAGCACGATCGCAATGACGCCAAGAATCACTGCGACAAGCACGGGATGCGAAGGCGGGGGTAGGCTACTCATACACGACTCCTCTGCCGTAGGGGTTGCGAAGCCGCCCACGCCCGAGGTCACTCCTGCCAGGGTTCAGCCTCGGGGGGGCGGCGCACATCGCAATGCTACGTGGGCTGCGGTGACCGCGCGGGAACCTCAATCTGAGGCCAAAGATCCGATGATTTGGCATGCATTTAGCGCGTCGTGTATATACACATACGACCGGATTTCGCAGGTCAGAGACATGGAACCGCGCATAAGTGTACTGCTCAGAGGCCATGCCGAACCTACATGCATTTAGCACTTAAATGATCAGTAACGATAAGATAACATTCATTACCGACCGAGCACTTTCACGGCTTTTTGTCCGGGTTTAGCCGCTTACGAGTTGGTCAGCTTCTAACTACTGGACATCAGCCATCCACCGCAGGGTGGTCCATCTCTGACCTGGACCCTTCTAAGCTGAAGGGCTATTCACCTGCGAAACGTTGATGCTGCTGTTATCGTTTGCCCCCGACTTCCAAAGCGATGTGCCCTCAATGTGCCCGCACCCGCCCCTTGCCGGGATGTTCCTCCAACTCCGAAGCGCTACCGGTCAAGTGGAGGCTTGTGGGACAGCGGCCCCGAGTTATTCCGTGTCGGCGCTCGTCCCTGCCTCCGCGTCCTCACTCCGGGCGCGGCGCTCGTAGGTGTCGGCCACACCGCGCAATACACGTGCGGCCATGGGCACGTACGTGCCGGTCATGGCATCCGGTGGGCGTGGCTGTCGTAAGCAAGTCCCGGGTGTTGGTCGCCCATGGCGCACGTAAAGACATAGCCAACTAGGCCTTGGCTACGCAGAGGGGGCAGGCGATGGCGGGAAGGCTGGCGGACCCGTCCGAGCACACCGACAAGGACATGCGCAAGGCCCTCAAGCGGTGGGTAGCCCTGGGATGGAGCCTTCGCCACGAGGGCCACGGCTTTCGGCTCTACTGCCCGTGCGAGAACAAGTGCACAACGATCCCCGTCGCGAGCACGCCCGCCAACCCTGGACGGGCCAGCCGTCGAATCAACGATGCGGCTCAGCTGTGCCCCAAGGACCCAGATGACCCCCGGAGGGCGCTGACCGGCATGGATCGGGGATAATGGAGCTTGTCGTTGACGGATGTCAACAGGTCTGAGAAGCTGAGCGTGTGGGAGGAGGCGCGGTGGAGTACGAGTTTCGCTTCGTGGTCGAAGGCGCGTCTGTCGATCACACTGCAGCCGTGGAAGTTTTGGAACGCGAACTCGACGCCATGCTGTTCCGGGGCGGAGGAGTAGACCTCCTCGACATTGCCTTCGAGGGGGAGGATGCGTTCGATGCAGCGATGCACGCTGCAAGGTCGGTTGCCAGGCATGTTCCTGACCTCCGGTTGCTCCGCCTACATCGAGATTTGGTAGGAATCCCGGAGATCGCTGAGCGGGCCGGGGTGACGCGCCAGAACGTACATCAGTGGGTCACTGGTCAACGTCGGCGCAGAGGTGTAGCACCCTTTCCGGCTCCCGAAGGAACAGCTGGTCGCACCCAAGTGTGGCTGTGGGTAGAAGTCAACGCCTGGCTAAAGCAGCTAAGTATGGACGATGGCGCGAACAGGCCCGATCGGAACGAAATTGCCGACATCGACTCCGCACTGAACTGTGGACTGCAGCACAGAACGAAGCTAGCGATGGAACGCTGGCGCCGTAATCGAAACTTCAGTGCCGTGGCAACATATGAGACGACCCTTGAACTGGTGGATGCCGAAGAAGTGATCCACTCATCCTCCACCGCAGCTCAGAAGTGGAGCACCTCAGGATCTCTCGATTACGAAGTTGCCCTACGATGACTACCCGTCAGCCCGCTGATCAAATAGATCTCGAAGCTGCGCTGGAGCTCAAGACCATCTATTTCATCGAATCCTCCAGCCGACGATGGAACTGCACTCCGGGGGAAAATGAGACTCCTCCGGAGAAGTCATCACTGCAACTCCTCGTTCTACAGAGCGTGAGCGAGGAAAAAATCTCTGTGCGGAGCCGACTGACCGTCAAGACTCCCCAAGCGCTACTAATTGCCGACGCTGCGGCTGTTTACGAGGTCAAACCCGAAGCAGGGGATTCTCGGAACCTTGCAGAGGATGGGCGAAACCGGGTTGAGCCTGACGATGACGCCCTGAGAGCATTTGCCGAAAATGTTGGAGTCCCAACCATATTTCCATTTCTTCGCGAGGCGATCTATGGCGGCGCTCAGAAGATTGGCGCCAAGACTCCCGTCATCGACATACTTCGACGTGGCAACATAGAGCTTAGTCCTACCGATGGCCCCTGATCGCGAGCAGAGCCAGAGGGCGTGTGCGATGGGCAGCCGGTCTCCTGGCACAGCTCGAACACCATCTTCACGGCACGATCACGAAGCTCTTGGGGGGTACTTCCTCTGTACGGGCACGGCTCCCAGCCTTCCAGTCTTGGGAGTCTCCAGCAAACCCGGGGCGCGTCACTAACGATGTGCCCCGATTGTGCCCTCCCGGCTGTTGGGTCTTGCCGGGAGCGCACCTCCGTGCAAGTCCAGGGGCAGGGAAGGCGGGCGAGTCGGCCTGTAGGCCGGGTTTTGTCCTTTGCGTTGCAAAGGGGCGACCATCCATCTAGGGCCGCCGTTGCCGGCGGTCTCAAGCGGTCTACCCGCGCGGCTCGGGCGGGTCACCCTCGAACGCCGCGCGCGGGGTCCTCCGAGGAGGGCCCCTTCTTGACCTTGCTCCGGGTGGGGTTTACCGAGCCGCCCACGTCACCGTGGGCGCTGGTGGTCTCTTACACCACCGTTTCACCCTTACCTCCCGCGAGGGAGGCGGTTTGTTTTCTGTGGCACTGTCCCGCGGGTCACCCCGGGTCGGTGTTACCGACCACCCTGCCCTGCGGAGCCCGGACCTTCCTCGGCAGGGCTCGAAAGCCCTGACGCGGTCGCCCGGCCGACTCGTCCGCTGCCAAATAAGTTTAGCCGATCAGCTACCTCGTCGACTCCGGAGGGAGGCTGCCCGCCGTGCCTATTGCCGCGCCTCCGGCATGGCGGTTTTAGGCGGCGTTCTTCCGTCGTCACTCGGAAGGGGCTCGTTCCTCACCCCTCCCTCCTCCTCCAGAACACTGCCGCGC
Organism: Sphaerisporangium sp. NPDC051011; assembly: GCF_040653595.1. Classification (NCBI taxonomy): domain Bacteria; kingdom Bacillati; phylum Actinomycetota; class Actinomycetes; order Streptosporangiales; family Streptosporangiaceae; genus Sphaerisporangium; species Sphaerisporangium sp. NPDC051011. The sequence goes on from NZ_JBFAGG010000001.1 coordinate 592,334, forward strand.
CCCGAACAGGATCAGCCGAGGTGGGCGGTGTCGTTGAGGGTTTTCACGAGTTGGGGGCCGTCCGGGAAGTAGTCGATCACGGAGAGCGCCGCGAGGTCGAGGTGCATGCGGTACAGGGCGGCCGGGGGCGCCAGCAGGGCGGAAGCCAGCAGCAGCTTGATGGGGCTGACGTGCGAGACCACCAGCACGGTCTTGCCCTGATGGTCGAGCAGCAGCCGGTCCTTGGCCTCCTGGACGCGGACCGCAGCCTGGGTGAAGCTCTCGCCGCCGGGCGGGGTCACGGACGGGTCGGCGAGCCAGGCCGCCAGTTCGTCCGGCCACCGGCGCTGGATCTCGGTGAACGTGTGGCCTTCCCAGGCGCCGAAGTCGACCTCGCGCAGTCCGTCCTCCACGGCGACCTTCAGGCCCGTGTGGGCGGCGACGGCCTCGGCGGTCTGGCGGGCGCGCCGCAGCGGGGAGCTGACGATCGCGTCGATGGCGTACGGCGCGCGGGACAGCCGCGCGGCGGCGGCCTCGACCTGGGCGAGCCCGGCGGGCGTGAGCTCGGGGTCGCCGGTGCCGGAGAAGCGGCGGTCGATCGAGAAGGGCGTCTCGCCGTGGCGGAGCAGGAGGAAGGACGTGGCGGCGGTGGTGGCGGAGGCCGTCCAACCGCTGGCGGGCGTGGACCGCGTCGGCTTCTGCGCCACGATCCGCGCCTGCCCGGCCGAGGTGGCCGGGATGGCCGAGTCGCCGTCGCCGCCCGGCTCGCGCGTGAGGGCCGACGGGATCTCCCCGGTCGGCTCGGAGGAACCCCGGGGACCCTGGGAGGGGGGCTGGGGGAAGGTCTTGCTCTGCCATCTGGTGCCGCGGGCGGCGGCGTCCATGGCTTCGTTGGCCAGGCGGTCGGCGTCGCGGTTGCGTTCGCGGGGGATCCACTTCCAGGTGACGCGCAGGCGCCGGGCGAGCTCGCGGGCCTCCTGGGCGAGCGGGCGCAGACCCTCGTTCTTGACCTTCCAGCGGCCGGCCATCTGCTCGATGACCAGCTTGGAGTCCATGCGGACCTCGACGGGGGCGCCGTCACCGGCGAGCGCGAGCGCCGAGCGCAGGCCGGCGATCAGGCCTTGGTACTCGGCGACGTTGTTGGTCGTGATGCCGAGCGCGTCGGCGGCCTCGGCGAGCACCTGGCCGTCGGCGTCCTTGACGACCGCGCCGTACCCGGCGGGCCCGGGGTTGCCGCGCGAGCCGCCGTCGGCTTCGACGACGAGGTTCACAGGCCCGACTCGGGGGTGCGGACGAGGATGCGGCGGCATTCCTCGCAGCGCAGCACCTCGTCCTTGGCTGCGGCGCGGAGGCGATTGAGGTCGGCGATGGACAGCGATACCTTGCAGCCCTGGCAGCGGCCGCCCTGCAGCATGGCCGCGCCGACGCCGTACTGCTCGCGCAGCTTCTCGTACAGGGCGAGCAGGTCGGCGGGGATGTCGGGCGTGACGCCGCCGCGCCTGCCCTTGGTCTCGCCGCTCTCGCGGTCGAGCTCGCCGATGGCGGCGTCGCGCTTCTCCTCCAGCGTGGCGAGGCCGGCGTTGATCTCGCCGCGCTCGGCCCTGAGCCGGGTGACGGTGGCGTCGGCGCCCTCGCGGCGCTCCATGATCTCCAGGACGACGTCCTCCAGGTCGCCTTGGCGGCGGTGGAGCGAGGCGATCTCGGACTGCAGGTTGGACAGGTCCTTGGAGGAGGTCACCTGGCCGGAGTCGAGGCGCTTCTGGTCGCGGTCGGCGCGCACGCGCACGGCCTCGACGTCGGACTCGGCCTTGGTCTGCTCTCGGGCGAGGTCACCGGCCTCGGTCTCCGCGGCGATCACCTCGGTGGCGAGGCGGGCGAGCTTGGCCGAGCGTTCCTCGATCTCGGCGAGCTCGGGCAGCGTGCGGCGGCGGTGGGCCAGCCGGTCGAGGACCGCGTCGAGCTCGGCCAGTTCGAGCAGGCGCTTCTGTGCTTCCGGGGCTGCTTTCACTTAATCCTCGCACTGTGCTGTTGTGGTCCAGGCGTCCGTGACCGTCCGTGAGACGCGCGTCTCAACATTAATCCCCTTCGCGGCCAACCCGGACGCGAGCAGCTCGGCCGCCTGGGGCAGCCAGGGCCATTCGGTCGCCCAGTGGGCGGCGTCGATCAGCGCGGGGCCGCCGCCGAACGCGCCGGACTGCAGGAACTCGGCGGCGGGGTGGTGCCGGAGGTCGGCGGTGAGGAAGACGTCGGCGGCGCGCACCGCGCCGAGGCCGAGCAGGGAGTCGCCCGCTCCCCCGCTGACGGCGACGGTGCGCACGACGCGCTCGGGTTCGCCGGCGACGCGCAGGCCCCAGGCCGTGCGCGGCAGCCCCTGGACGGCCTGGCGGGTGAAGTCGCGTAAGGACATCGGGGTCTCCAACTCGCCGACGCGGCCAAGCCCCCGGCGGGGGTCGTCGGGGGACGGCTGGAGGGGGCGCAGGGGCCCGGTGAGGCCGACGGCCCTGGCGAGGGCGTCGGACACGCCGGGGTCGGCGACGTCGGCGTTGGTGTGGGCGGTGTAGAGGGCGATGTCGTTCTTGATCAGCGTGTGCACCAGGGCGCCCTTGGCCGTGCCGGCGGCGACGGTGGTGGTGCCGCGCAGGTAGAGGGGGTGGTGGGTGACGATCAGGTCGGCTCCCCAGGCCACGGCCTCGCCGCCGACGGCGGCCACGGGGTCGACCGCGAACAGGATCTTGCGTACGGGTTGCGCCGGGTCTCCGCAAACCAGGCCCACAGCGTCCCAGGGCTCCGCCCAAGCGGGGTCATACGACGATTCAAGTTCCGCGATGATCGCGGACAACGCTGTCGGGGACACGTGCGCAGACTACCGCCACGATTTACCATGAGCGGGTCTGACACCCGGAGGGCCGGCGAATGGCACCAAGCGTAGCGATCATCGGGGCGGGCTTCGGCGGGCTGTGCATGGCCATCCAGCTCGAGAAGGCCGGGATCACCGACTACACGATCTTCGAGAAGGCCGGCCGCCTCGGGGGGACGTGGCGGGACAACACCTATCCCGGGGCCGCCTGCGACGTGCCGTCCCACCTGTACTCCTACTCCTTCGAGCAGGCGCACGACTGGACGCGGCGCTACCCGCGCCAGCCGGAGATCCTCGCCTACCTCGATCGCTGCGCCGGGAAGTACGGCCTGCACGCCCGGCTGCGGCTCGGAGCGGAGGTGACGGCCGCCGTCTTCGACGAGGCGGTGAACCGCTGGCGGGTGACGGTCGCGGGCGGCGAGGAGCAGGTGTTCGACGTGGTGGTGTCGGGAGTGGGGCAGCTCAACCGGCCCCGCCTGCCCGACATTCCGGGTCTGTCGACGTTCGCGGGGACGAGCTTCCACTCGGCCCGCTGGAACCACGCCCACGACCTGGCCGGACGCCGCGTGGCGATGATCGGCAACGGCTCGTCGGCCGCGCAGATCATCCCGCGCGTCGCCCCCGTGGTCGCCCATCTGGACGTCTACCAGCGCACGCCGAGCTGGGTCATCCCCAAGCCGGACGGCGAGTACGGGCCGGTCGAGCGGCTGGCCTTCCAGCGCCTGCCGCTCCTGCGGTCGGCCGACCGTCGGCGGGTCTACCGGTTCATCGAGGGCGTGGTGTACCCGGCGCTGGTGGACGGCTGGAGCCGGCCGTTGATGATCAAACGGGCCGAGGAGCACCTCAGGCGGCAGGTCCGGGACCCCGGGCTGCGCGCGAGGCTCACCCCGGCGTACCCGATCGGCTGCAAGCGGATCGTGCTGGACAACGACTTCTATCCCGCCCTGACCAGGGGCAACGTCGAGCTCGTCACCGACCCGATCGTCCGCGTGACGCCGGAGGGCATCGAGACGGCGGGCGGCACGCTCCGCGAGGCGGACACGATCGTCTTCGCGACCGGCTTCCAGTCGACCGACTTCCTGGCCCCGATCGAGATCGCCGGGCGGGGCGGGGCGGCTCTGCGCGAGGTGTGGAAGGACGGCGCCGAGGCATACCTGGGCGTCGCCGTGCCCGCCTTCCCGAACCTGTTCCTGCTGTACGGCCCGAACACCAACCTCGGCCACAACTCGATCGTCCTGATGATCGAGGCGCAGGTCAGGTACATCATGGGGTGTCTGCCGCTGCTGGCGGCGCGCGGTCCGATGGAGGTGCGGCGGCCCGCCATGGACGCGTGGCGCCGGGCGCTGGACCAGGCGCTGGCGCGCACGGTCTGGCGGGGGGACTGCGACAGCTGGTACAAGAACGCCGCGGGGCGGGTGACCAACAACTGGCCGGGGACGGCGTCGATGTACCGCAGGATCACCAGGGCCCCGCGCCCGGACTCCTACACCTTCGGATGACCCCTGACGAGCCGTTCCCCGGGTAAGGACGGGCAGGTCGACGGCAGGACGTCCGCACCCGGGCCCCTGGTCTCGGATTTCTCTTTGCCCGCCGTACGTATACGGTCGGATGACATCGGACCATCAGGGTGACCCGGGCCCCGCCACGGAGAACGGAGACACCCGCGGGCGAGAGGAGTCCACGCGTGTTCACCGACCTCCACCGGGACGCGATCGTGGCGGACACCCACAACGATCTTCTGATGGCGGTCTCGGCGAGGCCGCCGGACCGGTGGGCGTCGTTCTTCCGGGAGCGATGGCTGCCCCAGCTCCGCGCGGGCGGCGTCGACGTGCAGGTGCTGCCGGTCTTCATCGACGACCAGTACCGCCCGGAGGGCGCGCTTCGCCAGACACTGCGGATGATCGAGTGCGCCCACGTCATCGCCGAGGGCAACCCGGACGAGGTCGGCATCTGCCTCGACGGGCGGCAGATCGACGAGACCGTCGCGCTCGGCAAGATCGCGCTGGTCATCGCCCTGGAGAGCATGCCCGGCGTGGACGCCAGCGTCGAGCTGATCCCCACGCTGCACCGCCTGGGCGTCCGCGTCGCGTCCATCGCGCACTGGGGGCGCACGCCGCTGGCCGACGGCAGCGGGCAGGACGCCACCGGCAGCCGCCTGACCAGCGATGGCGTCGCGGCGCTGGCCGAGATGGAACGGCTCGGCATGGTCTTCGACATCTCGCACCTGAGCGCGTCGGGCGTGGCGCACGTCCTGGAGCTGGCCACGCGGCCGGTGATCGCGACGCATTCCTCGGCCCGCTCGCTGCGCGACCACCACCGCAACCTCACCGACGACCAGCTCCGCGCGGTCGCGGCGAACGGCGGCGTGGTCTGCGTCAACTTCCTGGCGGCGTTCCTGGCCGAGAAGCCCGAGGGGTACACCATCGAGCGGCTCGCCGACCACATCCTGCACATCGCCGGCGTCACGGGCATCGACCACGTCGGCCTCGGCCCCGACTTCATCAGGGAAGTGATGATCGACCTGACGCCGCCGTGCTGCGAGGATCAGAGCGTCAGCGGCCTGGACGCCCTGGCGTCCGTCCCGGGGCTGGACGGCCCGAGCGGCATGCCCCTGGTCACCGAGGAGCTCGTGCGGCGGGGTCTCGGCGAGGACGAGATCCGCAAGATCCTCGGCGGCAACGTGATGCGCCTGTTCCGCGCCGAGATGGGACGGCCGTCCCCCGCCGAGCCGCAGGCCGCGCCGTGACGCCCGGCGACCTGCCCGCCATGCTGGACGACCTGGAGGCGCTGGTGCTCCAGGAGTCGTTCTCCTCCGACCACGCCGCGGTGGCGGCGAGCGCGGCGGTGGTGGCCGAGGTCGGAGCCCGGCACCTCGGGACGGGGCCGGAGACGCTGGTCGTGGACGGCGTGACCCACCTGCGCTGGAGCTTCGGCGTGCCCCGCGTGCTGCTGCTCGGCCACCACGACACGGTGTGGCCGATCGGCTCGCTGCGCGAGCACCCTTGGTCGGTGGCCGACGGCGTCGCCCGCGGTCCGGGGGTGTTCGACATGAAGTCCGGGCTGGTCCAGCTCTTCCACGCCCTGCGCTCGCTGCCGTCCCTGGACGGGGTGTGCGTGCTGGTCACCGGGGACGAGGAGCTCGGCTCGCGCACGTCGCGCACGCTGATCGAGGAGGCCGCGCGGGCCTGCGAGGCGGCGCTGGTCCTGGAGGCGAGCGCCGACGGCGGAGCGCTGAAGACCGCGCGCAAGGGCGTGTCCAACTACCGGCTCAAAGTGCGCGGGCTGGCCGCGCACGCGGGCCTGGAGCCCCACAAGGGGGTGAACGCGGGGGTCGAGCTGGCCCACCAGATCCTCGCCATCGCGGCGATGGCGGACCCGGACGGCTCCATCACGGTGACACCCACGCTGGCGGGCGCCGGGACCAGCGTGAACACCGTCCCGGCGGAGGCGTTCATCGCCGTGGACTCGCGCGCCGCCGACCGGGCCGCGCAGGAGGCGGTGGACGCGCGGATGCGGGCGCTGACCCCGCGCGTGCCCGGCACCCGGCTGGAGCTGGAAGGCGGCCCGAACCGGCCGCCGATGGACCCGGCGTCCTCGGCCGCGCTGTTCAAGCTGGCCGAGCAGGTCGCGGGCGAGCTCGGGCTCGGCCCGCTGCGCGGCGTGGCCGTGGGCGGCGGCTCGGACGGCAACTTCTCGGCCGGGGTGGGCTGTCCGACGCTGGACGGCCTCGGCGCGGTCGGCGCCGGCGCGCACGCGGCCCACGAGCACGTGATCGTCGAAGAGATGCCGCGCCGCTCGGCTCTGCTGGCGGGGCTGGTCGAGGCGATCCTCGCGGGACGCGGATGACCTCCGGCACGTCGGCGGAGACGGCGTTCGGGCGGGCGGAGGCGGCCGCCCGCCGCGCCGGGGTCGAGGTGCGCGAGCTTCGCGAGATCGCGGAGTTCGAGGGGGTCGCCGCCCTGTTCGACGCGATCTGGAAGACGCCGCCGACGGCCGTGCCCATCACGGTCGAGCTGATGATCGCGTTCGCGCACAGCGGCAACTACGTGACGGGCGCGTTCGACGGCGGCCGGATGGCGGGGGCGAGCGTCGGGTTCCTGGCCGGGCCGCCGGGGACGACGCTGCACTCGCACGTCACCGGGGCCGCCGTGGGGCGCGGCATCGGGTACGCGCTCAAACTCCACCAGCGGGCGTGGGCGCTGGCCCGGGGCCTCACGCGGATCACCTGGACCTACGACCCGCTGGTCCGCCGCAACGCGCACTTCAACATCACCAAGCTCGGCGCCCTGCCGGAGGCGTACCTGCCGTCGTTCTACGGCCGCATGGAGGACGCCGTGAACGCGGGCGACGAGTCCGACCGGCTGCTGGCGGTCTGGCCCGTGGCCGAGCCGCGGGTCGTAGCCGCGTGCGCCCGTGACGTCCGGGAGCCGGCGCGGGCTCCGGCGGACGCCGTGATGGCGCTGGGCGAGCGGGACGGCCGTCCCGTGGAGGAGCGCGGGGACGGGCAGGTGCTGCTGGTGGCGACGCCGCGGGACGTCGAGACGCTCCGGCGCGAGCATCCGGGGACCGCCGCGGCGTGGCGGCGGGCCGTGCGCGCGTCGCTGGGCGGGCTTCTGGACGAAGGCGCCCGCGTCACCGGCTTCACCGCGGCGGGCGAGTACATCGTGGAACGATCGTGAGCCGCCGGGCACCGTCCCGGCCGTCCTCGACGACGTGACCACCGCCACGGAGTGGATCCCGGCCTGAGCCGCCGGGCCCGGACGCTGATCGTCCCCGCGCCGTGCCGATCCCGTATCCTCTCGGCAGGCCGCGAGAGATCACGGGAACGGTAAGGGCAGGTGCCACATGGACGACCTCAAGACCGGCGACGGGCCGGCGCCGCCCCTTCGTGACGAACTGTCGCGAGTACGTTCCGCCTTACTCGGCTACGACGACCTCCTCTGCGCCGAGCCTCGCTGAAATGACCGCGTCGACGTCGCGGCCGGGGAACATGGAAGGCGGACCATGAGAAACGGATTCTGCGCAAAGTGCGGCTCGAACCACGTCATGGAGGGCGTCGAGGTCCGCGACCGCGCGAGCAACGGTCCCGTCCCGCTGAAGGTCCACATCACCGAGCCGGAGCCACCGGACCACGGGTTCATCTGGAAGCAGGGCTCGTCGTCGGGAACCGTGCGCGCCTGGATCTGCGCGTCCTGCGGCTACACCGAGCTCTATACGGACAATCTGGCCGAGCTCTACGCGAGCTACCGCAAGGGCCGGCCGTAGCGGAACCCCGGCGAGGTGGTGTTCCGTTGGGGGCCAAACGGAACACCCCGGCATGATCATCCTCGCGGCCGGCCACCGCTGATTTCCGCACTCAGCTTCCCCGAAGGCCGATATGTCATGGCTGCCCGGGCAGGACTATTCCTTGATGACATTGTCGCGTGGACCACCGTAGACAGGGTTCCTGTCGAAGCGCTTGTCGGTGACGAGCAGGCGGATCAGCCCCGGTTTGCGGATGGACTCCTCCGCCTCCCAGACGATCCAGTCGTCGCCGACGGGCTTGGTCTGCGTGCGGAGCTCGACGTAGCCGCCCGGGTTGTCGGGCGCGACCTCCATGATCAGATACGTGACCTTCAGCCCGCGCCTCTTGAGCTCGGGCAGGACCTCCCCGGCAGTCTTCTCGTCCACCCGGAAATCGGCGAGCGAGCCGCCCTTCGTGGTCGCCGTCCGGTAGTCGGACTTGCCCACCTTCGCTTCGTGTGACTTGTCGGGCACGAGAACGCACGGGGCGACCGGCCCACTCATCAGGATCGTGCTGGTGCTGTGGTCGCTGATCGTCCAGACGAACGTCTGGCCGGGCTTGAAGAGCTTGGTGTCGATCCGCATCTGCCAGCCCTGGCTGTGTTCCTCCCCGGGGATGTTCTCCGGCACGGAGTACAGGCCGCGGGGGATGTCCTGCACCCAGGTTCCGCGCGGTTCCTTGCACCACTTGCCCGGGGGCGCGTAGTCGACGATGGCCGGGACGTTGAGCTCCTTCAACCGCTTCGCCAGCCCCGCCTTGTCGCGGAAATCCCGGACCTGGACGTACACGACACCGTCGGGTTCCTTGGTGACCGCGTAGGAGGGGGTGCCGCTCTCCTTCAGCAGGCTCGGCCCCACCACGATGCCCACGGCGAGCAGCCCCGCGCCCGCCAGTCCCAGGACCGGCCGCCGGGCAGGGCGCCGGCGGGGGCGGACGGGGGATGGGCCGGGCTGCTCGGCGGCGATTGAGGCCAGCAGCTTCCGCGCCCCCACATCGGAGGCGTGCCCTCCCGGCTTGCCCGGTTCCACCCGGGCCAGCGCACGTGTGATCTCGTCGATGTCGTCGGTGTTCTTCATCACAGATGTCCCTCCGCGGGGGCCAACCGGCTTTCAGATGTGAAGTGCACGTCCGCCTCGGCGAGCGCGCGGGCGAAGCGCCTGCGGGCGCGGTGGAGTCTGATGCGTACGGCGTTGCGCGACATGCCGAGCACGGTGGCGATCTGCTGTCGGTCCAGTCCCTCCCAGGCGACCAGGGACAACAGCTCCCGATCGGTGTCCGGTAAGGCCCGGAAGATCTGCGCGATCGCCGTCAGCTCGACCCCGCTGTCGGGCGCGGCCTGGTACAGGTCGGCCATTTCTGCGTCGAGCTCCACGCTGAGGGTCTGGCGGCGCACCTCGACCCGATAGTGGTTGGCCAGCACCTTGCGCGCCACGCCGTACAGCCACAGTGTGGCCTGCTCTCCATCCGGCACTTCGCCCATCCGCCGCCAGGCGATGGCAAAGGTTTCCGCCACGATGTCCGCCGCATCCTGCGGCGAGTGGCAGCGGCGGGCCGCGTACGCCGTGATCTGGCCATACGTCTCCCGGTAGACGGACTCGAACCTGGCCGGCTCACTACCCACGGGCTGGTCCCGCGTCCGGTCTGCTCGGCGTCCCCATGGCCGCCTCCTTCATAGCTTTGATGTACGGACATCTGTGCCTATGTAGGTAGTCAGGCCATCATTTCGTGCCAGGGCGAAGAAATTTCGGGGCTACCCCGCCGCAGCGAAGGGCCGAACCCGGATGCTCCCGTCGGTGCCTCCCTGACGGGAGGTCGGTTCACGTCAGGAAAGGGCCATTCCGTGAAGTAACTTGGCGGCATGCCATCTCCCCGTCCCAGCTCGGCGGCGCCCCAGACAGCTCGGGATCACGCCGAATTCGCTTCACGAAACGTGCTAGAGCGTCGGTCATGTAGCTGTGACGGGATTCGTGGCACCTCGTCCTGATCGCGTCTTTGGTCGGGGTCGGGGAGAGGATCCGTGATTCATGCGTCCCAGAACGTGACAGCCATCAGTGGAGCCGTCTCGGGCGGAGCAGACCATCATCAAAGCGATCAAGCGGGCCAAGCTGTTCATCTTCTTGCGCCTGCACCGGCACGAGCATTTCCGGCAAATCCGGTGCATAAGCCGAACGGACGGTGAGCGGCCCGCACGTCCTTGACCCATCGTTTCTGACGCCTTGCCCTCCCCACGCCCTGACCTCGCGTGATCCGCATTTAGGGTGATCGTTGGGCGGACAAGGGGGCGCGGTGGGCTTGTTGCGCGACTGGTCCGTGCGGACTCGGCTCACGTGGGTCGCGACCATCGTCACGGCGTTGGCCTGCGTGGGCGTCAGTGCGCTCGTGTTCATGGGCGCGCACAGCCTGGCCGTCGCACAGCGCATCCAGGACATCATCCTCGCCGACCTGCACGTGTCCCATATGATCAAGCTCCGGCGTCTCAAACATATGATCCCCGACCAGGACATCTCGGCCGTCCAGGTGCTCGACGAGACCGGCCGGATCATCGCCACCACGCGCAACATGGCCGGGCGGGAGCTGATGCCCTCCTTCACGCCCCCCGACACGAAGGCCGTAGGACACACGCTCACCTGCTCCTCCCCGGGCTTCCCCGACGACTGCGTGCACGTCGTCGTCATGCGGCACTACCGCGACACGGGGAACCTGCTGATCTACGGCGCCGACCCGACGATCCCCTGGTTCGTCCACCCCGCGCTGTTCGCCCTGCTCACGGCGACGGCGCTGACGCTGGTCGGGATCACCGCGTACGGGACGTACCGGGTGGTGAACCGCACCCTCGCGCCCGTCGACGCACTCCGCGCCGAGCTCGCCGAGATCACCGCCTCGGACCTCAGCCGGCGCGTCCCCCTGCCCCCGCACCGCGACGAGCTGCGCGGCCTCGCCGAGACGGTGAACCAGACGCTGGACCGGCTGCAACAGGCCGTGGAACGGCAGCGCCGCTTCGCCTCGGACGCCTCCCACGACCTGCGCAGCCCCATCACCGCGATGCGCGCCCAGGTCGAGGACGCCCTGGCCAACCGTGACGACGCCGACTGGTCCAAGGCCGCCGAGGCGATGACCGGAAGCCTCGACCGCCTGCAGGCCATCGTCAGCGACCTGCTGGTCATCGCCCGGCTCGACTCCGAGGAGCGGGTCACCCGCGACTACATCGACCTGGCCGAACTCGTGCGCGGCGAGACCGGCCGCCGGTCCCGGGGCAAGCGGCTCGTGGCGGACCTCCGGCCGGGCGTGATCGTGAGCGGCGACCGGCTGCAGCTCGCGCGGCTGCTCACCAACCTGCTGGACAACGGCGAACGACACGCGGCCTCGACCGTCACCGTGCGCCTGCGCCGCGAGGGCGGCGACGCCGTGATGGAGGTCATCGACGACGGCGAGGGCATCCGGCCGGAACACCGGGAGGTGGTGTTCCAGCGCTTCACCCGCCTGGCCGCCGGCCGCGAGAAGGACGCGCAGGGCACCGGCCTCGGCCTCGCCATAGCCCGCGAGATCGCCCAACGCCACGAGGGCACCCTGACCATCGAAGACTCCCCGCGAGGCGCCCGGTTCGTCCTCCGAATGCCCACCCTCCCCTAGGGACGCCGCCACGCCTGATGGCTCGCCTTGTTCATCACTGGGCCTCCTTCCTGTCCGGGACGCTCGTGCCCGGCGCGGCCGGGACGGGCCTCGGGACGACCGGCGACGTTTCCCGGGTGTCGTGGGCGCGGTGACCGCGAACCACCACGCCGCCTGACTTCGCCTGTTCAGGAGGGTGCGGCGCGGCGCACAGCGGGGGCGGGCCGCACTGTGCGGGGCGCCCAGGGGAGGGCTGGACCGGTTTCTACAGTTTCTGCCACGTCGTCGGGCCTCGACGCCGGTCACCGTCCGATCCGTACGGAGGAACACATGATCCGCAGTGTTCTCTACCTGAGACCGCTCCCCGGCAAAGAGGGCGACCTGGAGGAGTTCTTCGCCCGCCACGGTGTGCTGAACCGGGCGCTGTCCCTACCGGGCTGTCACGGTACCGCGTTGCACCGCCCCGCCGAGCCGGGCGAGCCGTACCTCGTCACCGCGACGTGGAGCGCCCCGTCCGACTACCAGCAGTGGCTCGACGACCCCTGGCGTCAGGAGGTCACCGCGGAGCTGGGCGCGCTGCTCGACGGCGGGCCCCGCGCGGACCAGGGCGGCGGGATCTACACGATCGTGGCGGCGGTCGGCGACGAAGAGGCGGCCAAGTGAGAAGCAGGATGCACATGCACATCAACGACAAGGGACTCGCCCTCGGCGTTGCCGGTCAGGATCGACCTGGAAGGGTTCGGCAAGGCGTACGGCGGCGTGCACGTACTGCGCGACGTGTCGTTCACCATGTACGGGGGACGGGTTCACGGCCTGCTCGGCGAGAACGGCGCCGGCAAGTCGACGTTGCTCAAGGCGGTGTGCGGGGCGGTGGCTCCCGACGCCGGGCGCATCCTGCTGGACGGGAAGCCGATCTCGGTCGGTTCCCCGAGGGACGCGCTCCGGCACGGGTTCGCGCTGATCTCCCAGGAACTCGCCCTCGTGCCGGCCATGACCGTGCTGGACAACGTCCACCTCGGCCGGTGGCGCAACCGGCTCGGCTGGCGGACCGGCCGCGAGGACGCCAGGACCCTGGCCCGGCTGATGGAACACACCGGATTCGAGCTGGACCCCTCGGCCCTGGTGCGCGACCTGCCGCTGGCCGCGCAGCAGCAGGTGGAGATCCTCCGCGCGCTGGCGTCCGGGGCCTCGGTGATCGGCATGGACGAGCCCACGGCGCTGCTCACCCAGACCGAGACCGACCGGCTGATGGCCGTCGTCAGGCAGCTCGCGGCCGAGGGCACCACCGTGGTGCTGATCTCGCACTTCCTGGAGGAGGTGCTGTCGGTCTGCGACGACGTCACCGTGCTGCGCGACGGCCGCCATGTGATCACCGGGCCGGCGGCCGCGCAGACGCCCGGCAGCCTGGTGCGGCACATGGTCGGCCGGCCCCTCGAACTCTTCTACCCCGAGCCGGCGCCGGTCCGGGACGGCGCCCCGGTGCTGCTCGGCGTCCGCGACCTGCGCCGCGGCACGGCGGTGCGCGGCGTGTCGATGGAGATACGTGCCGGGGAGATCGTGGGAGTGGCGGGGCTGGTCGGCAGCGGCAGGTCGGAGACGCTGCGCGCGATCTTCGGCGCCGACCCGCGCGACGGCGGCGCGGTCGAGGTGAAGGGCGAGGCGGTGCCCCCCGGCTCGCCGGCGCGGGCCATGCGCGCCGGCCTGGCCATGGTCCCGGAGTCCCGCAAGGAGCAGGGGCTGGTGCTGGACCGCTCGGTCCGCGAGAACATCGCGCTGGCCAGCTTGAGCTCCCGGCAGCTCGCGGGTTTCGTCCGGGGCGCGTCCGAGGGGGCGACGGCCGGGTCCATGCTCCGGGACCTCGACGTGCGGGGCTCGGACCTCGGCGGCCCCGTCTGGACGTTGTCGGGTGGCAACCAGCAGAAGGTGCTCTTCGGCAAGTGGCTGATGGAGAAGCCCGCGGTGCTGCTGGTGGACGAGCCGACCCGCGGCGTGGACGTGGCGGCCAAGAGCCAGATCCACCGGCTCCTCGTCGACCTGGCCGCCGAGGGCATGGCGGTCCTCATGGTGTCCTCGGAGGTCGAGGAGGTCATGGGGCTGTCACACCGGGTGCTGGTGATGCGGCACGGCCGGCGCGTCGCCGAGTTCGCCAGGGGCGAGGCGACCCGCGAGCAGGTGCTCTCGATGGCCTTCGCCGACGACCTCCCCACCGGGGACGCCCCGGGCCGTCCGACCCGACGAACCACACCGAATCCAGCCGTACCAGCACGGAGGAGCACGAATGACCACCATGGCTGACACGGAGACCCCGCCCGAGGCGGTCGCACGCGCCACGGCCGGCAGGTTCACCCGGCTGCACGACTTCGGCATCGTGCTGACCGTGGTGGTGATCGTGGTCGCGCTGTCCCTCACCACCCAGACGTTCATGACCACCGGCAACCTGGTCAACCTGCTCGACCAGGCGGCGGTGATCGGGCTGCTGGCCTGCGCCGCCACCCTCGTCATCATCTCGGGCGCCTTCGACCTGTCGATCACCGCCGTGCTCGCCGTCTCGGCGATCGTCGCCGTGGTGGTCACCACACACGCCGGGGTACCGGCCGGCATGGCGGCCGGGGTGGTGACCGGCGGTGTGCTCGGCGCGGTCAACGGCCTGGTCGTGATCACCGTCAAGGTCCACTCGTTCATCGCCACGCTCGCCCTGAGCATCATGTACCGGGGGCTGGCCGTGATCCTGACGGCCGGCGCCATCGTGTACCCGGACGAGAGCCGGGTCAGGGCCTTCCAGGCGCTCGGCTGGCCGACCGTGCTCGGCGGGATCACCGCGGCCTCGCTGCTGTTCCTGCTGGTCGCGGCGGTCTGCTGGGTGGTGCTCTCCCGCACCACCTTCGGCAGGCGCATCTACTCCGTCGGCGGCAACGAGGAGGCCGCGCGGCTGTCCGGCATCCGGATCGGCGCGGTCCGGGTGGCGGTCTTCGCGATCAGCGGCGTGTGCGCGGCGCTGGCGGGGCTCATCCTGGCCTCCCGGGGTGGGTCGGCCCAGGCGAGCATGGCCACGGGCATGGAGCTGACCGCGATCGCGGCGGCGGTGGTGGGCGGCACCAGCGTCCTCGGCGGCGAGGGCGCGATCTGGCGCGGGCTGATCGGCGTGCTGCTCATCACGCTGATCGGCAACGGGTTCAACCTGCTGGGCTGGGATACCATCTACCAGCAGGTCGTGCAGGGTGCGCTGATCCTCGGAGCGGTCAGTTTCGACCGTTTGCTGCGAGGCCGAAGGAGTTAGGTGGCTGGCGCGCGGATCGGCGTCCGGCTGGGCGCCGGCCAAGCTCGCGCCGCCCTCGTCGGCGGCGGTCACATCCGTCATGCCGTGTGCCGGTCCGGCGACGGCCGCGGCCTCTCCCGCATGCTCCGCGATCTCGCCCAGGGTACGCCGGTCCGGTCGGTGACCTGGGACGTCTCCGCCGAGCTGGACCCTGCGAGCTCCGGCTCGCCGGTGGCGTCCGTGCGGGTCACGCCCCGGCCGCCGGCGCGCGGCCTCGGGACCGGGCATCCTTCCCCCTTGCTCCCGGCGCTCGTCAGGCTCCAGGCCGCGGTGATGGGAGGACACGACCTGTTCGGGGTCGAACTCGCCACGCTGGACATCTACGAGGTGTTCCGCGTCGCGGCGGCGGCACAGGCGGAGGGGATCGGCGCGCTGGCGCTGACGGCCACGGGGGCCGTCGGATGCCCCCACCACGAGCTCACCGCCGCCGAGGTGGTCCGTGAGGCGTTTCCGCAGCTCAGAGTCTCGCTCTCGCACCAGGTCGGCGGGCTCGGCCTGCTCGACCGCGAGGCTGCGACGGTGATCAACGCCGCGCTGCTGAGCCGCGCCGAGCAGGTGGTGGCACGCTGCGTGCGGATCTCGGGCCGGCTCGGGGCCTCCACCTCGGCCTGGTTCGTGGCCGGGGACGGCGGCCGGATCTCCGCCGAGCGGCTGCGGCTGCTGCCTGTGCTGGGGCTGTCCGCCACCGGCGCCGCCGCGCTGACCGGCGCCGCGCGGCTGGCCGGGGTGGACGACGCGGTCGTCGGGCTGGCCGGGCCGGACGGGCTGTCGGTGGGCCACGTCCGCGACGGCCTTCCGAACGTGGCGACCGACCGGCCCGGGCCCGGCGGGGTGCGGATGGCCGTCCCGCAGGCGTCGCTGACACCGATCCGCGGCTCGCACGCGGACACGGCGTCGGCCTTCGCCCTGCTGGCCGAGCACGACCAGCACACCGCGGTCATCGCCGTCGCCGGGGGCGGCCCGGACGGCGACGCCCCCGACGAGGCGGCGACCGGCCGGGCGCGGTCCGCCGCGGCCCGGCTGCCGTCCACGTCGGTGCTGGTGGAGCCACCGGCCGAGCTGGCCGCCATCGGCGCCGCGGGCACCGAGCCGAGCGCCTGGCTCGACACCGTCCTGTACGCCGAGACCTCCGAGGTGCTGGCCCGCAAGCGGGCCGCGGCGGAGCAGCGGGCGCTCACCCTGGTGGCCGAGAGCGGCGCGCGGCTCGGCAGCGAGCGCGTGGTCAGCTCCCGCGCCCTGTCGTTGTCGTTCCTGCGCAGCGGCTCCTACCGGCTGCTGGTACGCGCGGGCGGCCGGGCGGAGGACGACGCGTGACCGGCCGCTCCATCACCGTGGCGGACGTCCCCGCCCTGCTTGCGGGGGCGGAGTTCTTCTCGACCAACGCGGCGGGCGAGGGCATCGAGTTCGCCGGCTTCTGGCTGGAGGACATCCTCGCGCGGACCGGGCCGGTGGAGCTGGTCACGGCCGACGAGCTCGACCCGGACACGCCGTGCGCGGCGGTCGGCGCGATGGGCTCGACCGTGGCCATGGCCGAGCTGCCGCCCTCCGGGGAGGAGCCCCTGGTTCTGGCGCGCAGCCTGGCCGGCCGGTTCGGCGCCCCGCTGGGCGCGATCATGCCCCTCAACGCGGCCAGCGTGAACGCGCTGCAGCCGGTGGCCGCCGCCGCGGTGCTCGGCCTGCCGCTGATCGACTGTGACGGCATGGGCCGGGTGTTCCCGCTGATCCACCAGACCACCTACGAGCTGGCCGGCCTCTCGCTCAGCCCCCTCGCGGCCGTCAGCGCCGGGAACGACTCGCTGCTGCTGGACACCGGTTCGGCGCGCGCCGAGCAGATCGCCCGGTCGATCACGCAGGCCGCCGGCGGGTGGCTGCTCTGCGGGATGTACCCGACCCGGGTGGGACGGCTGCGCGAGGCCGCGATCCACGGTTCGGTGAGCCGCACGCTCAAGGTCGGCCGGCTGCTGCGCGAACACGCCTCCGACGGCGCCACGGCGCAGGCGCTCGCCGGCGACCCTCCGTGGGGCGGCGCCTCCCCCTGGCCCGCGCACGCGGGCCCCGGCGACGGCGAATGGTCCCGGCGCGGGACCGCGCCGCACGAGCGCCTGCTGCGTGACCTCACCGCGGCCACCGGCGCGACCGTCCTCGGTGGCGGCCGGGTGGTCGAGCTCGGCCCTTCCCCACGGCAGGCGGGAATCGTCTATCCGGGCAACCCGATGAGCATGGTGGTCCACGACCACGACAGCGGCCGCCTGATCCGGCTGGAGGCGCACAACGAGCTGGTGCTCGCCCTCGCCGACGGCGCGCTCACCGCGGCCGTGCCCGACCTGCTCTGCCTGCTCGACCGGGGCACGCTGCGGATGACCGGGCCGGAACGGCTCACCGTCGGCGACCAGGTGGACGTGCTGTGCGTACCGGCCGCGCCCGTGTGGCACAGCGTCCACGGGCTCGGCCTCGGCGGGCCGGGAGCCTTCGGCTTCCCCCTGCGCCACCCGCGCCAGGAGGGCCGATGAAGCGCGCCGGACGCCCCTCGGAGCAGCTCACCGTGGACGAGCTCGTCAGGTACGGGCCGCTCGGCCGCGCCGAGACGCTGGTCGGGGAGAACCTCGCCCGGCCGGTGTCCCGGGTGGCGCTCATCTCCGATCTCGACCAGGTCCGCCACTGCGGCCCCGGCACCGCGGTGGTGCTCTCCCGGGGGCTCGCGCAGGGCGCGTGGGCGGTCGAGTCGGCGCTGCGCCTGGCCTGGGAGCGCAGCGCCGCCTGCCTGGTCAGTCCCGCCGTCGCCGGGCTCGACCAGGCCACCGCCCAGCTCGCCCGGCGGATGCGGCTGCCGGTGTTCGTCGTGACCGGGGACACTGCGGCCTGCGCCCTGGACCTGGCCGCGGCCATCGCCAGCCCCGACGCCGCCCGCGCCCGCCTGGCGGCGCGCTGCGCGGAGCTGTTCGCCGAGCGGAGCAACGCCCGCGGCATCGTCGGGGTGATCAACTCGGAGGTTCCCGGCGTGACGGCCGCGCTGGTGGCCCCGGACGGCCGCGTGCTGGCAGGTCAGGCGTCCGTCGACCGGGCCGAGCACCGCGTCCAGGTGGACGTGCCGGGCCCGGACGGGCGTCGCTGGGCCGAGCTGGTCGCCGCCACGACCGGCCCTTCCTCGCCGAGCTGGTCCGAGACCGTGCTTCTCATCCTGCGGCTGGCCCGGGGACCGCTGGCCGCGTCGGTCGCCAGGGAACGCCTTGAGGCGGTGCACGGAGCCGAGCGCGGCCGGGCGGCTCTTCGCGCCCTGTTCGCCTCTGCCGGGGCCGATCCCGGTCCGGCGGCGCAGAAGGGGCCGGCCGGTCGTGACCGGGGAGACGACGGGCTGGCCGTACCCGAGGAGGCACTCGGATGGCGCGTCGGCGGGCGGCACGTCGCGGTCTTCCTGCGGTCCAGCACCCCGCTGGACACCGCCGCCGCCGGTCCCGGCGTGATCTCGGCCTGGCAGGAGGCCGTCGACGACCTGCCGCTGGTGCCGTGGGACACCGGCTGGGCCAGCTGGTGGACCGGCGACCGGATCGAGGTGGAGCAGGTGGCGTCGGCGCTGCGCCGGCATCTCGCCCGGATGCGCTCGCCGATCCCGCTGAGCGCGGGCGTGGGCCGCGCCGCCGAGGGGGCCGAAGGGCTGCGGGAGTCGCTGTCGCAGGCGATGCTCGCGGCCGGGGTGACGGTACGGGACGGCCACGGCACGGTGCGCTCGTTCGACGAGCTCGGCTTCCGGGTGCTGCTCGCCTCGCTGTCGCAGCCGGAGCTGGCCGGATCCGCCCGGACGGTGCTCGCCGACCTGCTCTCGGCGCCGGACGGTCCGGTGCTGGTGACCACGCTGGCCGCGCTGCTGGACTGCGCGAACTCCACCAGCCAGGCCGCCGCCCGGCTCGGCGTGCACCGCAACACGGTGCTCGGCCGGGTCGAGCGCATCAAGGCGCGCGGCGTCGACCCCGACCGTCCCGACCAGCGGCTCGCGCTGCACCTCGCCTGCTACGCGCTGCTGCCCGAGCTGGGCTGACCCCGCGGGTCGAGACCGGTACGGCGGCGCGGGCGCCTGGCCCTGCGCCGCCGTACCGTGATCGGATGCCCGGCTGAGACGGTCGCTCAGACGGTCACGGCGTAGAACTCGGCCGCCCGCGCGGCGGAGACGTGGCCGTCGAGCACGTCCGTCCGGACGGCCTCGGCGTCGCGGTCGGCGGGGTCGCCGAAGCCGCCGCCACCACCGGTCATGCAGCGGATCACGTCGCCGGCGGCCAGGCGCAGGCCGTTGCACTTGAGGATGCGCCGCTCGCCGGGACGACCGGGGTTGATGACGATCTCCGGCGGGACAGCGTCGTGCCCGCCGAACAGGCCCCACGCGGGGGTGGCCGACCGCTCGAACCACAGCGAGACCGTGCAGTCGTGCAGCACCGTGTACTCGCGGACCACACCGTTCCCTCCGCGGAAGCGGCCGGAGCCGCCGGAGTCCGGCCGGATCTCGTACCGGCTGATGCGGAACGGGTACCGGGTCTCGAACACCTCCACCGGGATGTCCTTGAGCGAGCCGTTCGTGCTGTTGATGAGCGCGGTCTCGCCGTCCGAGCCGTCCCAGGCTCCCCACCCGCCGAGGGTGGCCTCCAGGCTGACGTAGTCGCGCCTGGTTCGCGGGTCGGTGCCGGCCAGCAGCACGATCATCGAGTCGCCGTGGCTTGCCCCCGCCACCTTGTCCGGCATCGCGGGGGCGAGCGCCTTGGCCACCATGTCGATGAGCATCCCCAGGTGGGAGAAGTACCACTGGCAGGCCGCCGGGGCGACCGCGCCGAACACCGAGCCCTCCCGGACCTGGACCGTCATCGGGCGGAAGGACCCGCCGTTGCCGGGCACGTCCGGGCTGACGAGCAGCTTGTACCCGACCCGGCAGGCCGACACCGTCTGGGAGACGCCACAGTTGACCGGCCCTGTGGTCTGGTCGGCCGACTCGGTGACGTCGAAGTCGATGTCCGAGCCGCTGACGGTGATCTTGAGCTTGATCGGGACGGTGGTGCCGAGGTCGATGCCGTCGTTGTCCAGGCAGCCCTCCGCGGTGTAGACCCCGTCCGGGATCGCCGCGATGACCTCGCGCTCCAGCGCCTCGGTCTGGGCGAAGATCTCGTCGCGGGCGGCGCGCAGCGTGTCGAGGCCGAAGCGCCGGACGATCTCCTCCAGACGGGCCTGGCCCATCTTGATGGTGGCGATCATCGCGTGCATGTCGCCGCTGGTCTGGTAGGGGAAGCGCACGTTCGTGGCGATCGTGCTCATCACCCCGGGCACGTCGCGGCCGCCCTCGACCAGCTTCTGCGCGCCGAGCCGCAGGCCCTCCTGGTAGATGTTCACCGAGTCCATCGACCCGCCCGGGTCCTTGGAGCCCACGTCGATCCAGTGCGCCCGGGTGGCGGTGAAGCCGACCAGCTCCTCGTCGACGAAGACCGGGCCGAAGATGGTGACGTCGTTCAGGTGGGTGCCGCCGAGATAGCTGTCGTTGAGGATCCACACGTCGCCCGGCTGCCACACCTCGCGGCCGAACTGCTCCTCGGTGGCCTTGGTGCAGGTCTCCAGGTTGCCGAGGAAGATCGGCAGCCCGGCGGACTGGCCCAGCACCTGGTGCCGGTCGTCCAGCAGCGCGACGACGCAGTCGCCGCACTCGTAGATGATCGGGGTGTACGCCGACCGGATGAGGGTGGCGTTCATGTCGTCGGCGGCCGCGGCGAGCGCATTGCGGATGATCTCTACCACGACGGGGTCGACGGTCCTGTTGTCGGTCATGATTCCTCCTGTCCCATACCGTTTGTCACAGCGCCGCGTCCGTACCGGCCCGAATCACCAGGGAGCCGATGGGGTCCACCGACACCGAGAAGCCCGGAGGGACCACGGTGGTGGCCGTGCCCTCCACGATGATCGCCGGGCCCTCGAACGCGTGCCCGGCCGCCAGGTCCTCGCGGCGGACGAGCGGGGTCGAGCGGCTCTCGCCGTCGAACACGACCTCGCGAAGCTCATGCGGGAATTCCGTCCCGGTGGCCCGCTCGACCTGCTCGGCGGCACCGCGGCCGAGGTCGCCGAACGCGGTGGTGCGCAGCGTGACGAACTCGATCGGCGCGCCCAGGTTCGCGTGGCCGTAACGCGACATGTGCTGCTGCCCGAACCGCTTGGCGATGATCTCCACGAAGTCGTCCCTGGCCGGCTCGTCCGCGTCGAGCAGCGGCACCGTCAAGGTGTACTCCTGAGCGGCGTAGCGGATGTCGACCGCGCACTCCGCCCGGCGGTTCCGCTCGGGCACCCCCTCGTCGGCGAGCGAGGCCAGGGCGGCCTCGGCCATGGCCGCGAGCCTGGCCGCCATGTCGGCGGTGTCCAGGTCGGCGTCGAGGTAGAAGTAGGTGTCCGAGGCGTCCTTGCGGATGTCGGTCTGCAGCATGCCCCACGCGGAGAACGCGCCGGGGAAGCGCGGCACCACGACCTCGCCGATGCCGAGCTCCCTGGCCAGGAACACCGCGTGCATCGGCCCGGCGCCGCCGAAGGCGACGAGGGTGAAGTCGCGCGGCTCGATGCCCCGCGAGACGGTGATGGTCCTGATCGCCTGCGCCATCTTGGCGTTGGCGACGTCGCAGACGCCCTCGGCCATGGCCATGGTGTCCAGGCCGAGGGCCTCGGCCAGGCCCTCCAGCGCGGTCCGCGCGGCCCCGGTGTCCAGCGTGAGCGAGCCGCCGGCGAACCACTCCGGGTCGATGCGGCCGAGCACGAGGTTGGCGTCCGTCACGGTCGGCTCGGTGCCGCCGCGGCGGTAGCACGCCGGGCCGGGGTTGGCGCCCGCCGAGCGCGGGCCCACCCGCAGGCCACCGGCCTCCAGCCAGGCGACCGAACCGCCGCCGGCTCCGATGGTGTGGATGTTCACCACGCTCATCAGCATCGGCAGGCCCTCGATCTTGGCCTCCGCCGAGATGTCCGGCTGCCCGTCGATGATCAGCGACACGTCGAAGGACGTGCCCCCCATGTCCACGCAGATGAGGTTCGGCCGGCCGATCGCGCGGGCCAGCTCGACCCCGCCCATGGTCCCGCCGACGGGGCCGGACAGCAGCGTCTGCAACGGGCGGCGGCGGGCCGACTCGGCGGTGAGGACGCCCCCGGAGGACTGCATGACGTGCAGCGGTACGGCGAGCCCCCGCTCCTTCAGATTCGTCTCCAGGCGCTCCAGGTAGCGTCGCACCACCGGACCGGTGTACGCCTCGACGACCGCCGAGGAGGTGCGCTCGTACTCCCGCCACTCCTTCGCGGCCTCGTGCGACAGCGAGATCGTGACGTCCTCGCCGAGTTCCTCGCCCAGGATCTCGCGGGTGCGCAGCTCGTGCGACGGGTCCAGGTAGCTGAACAGATAGGCGACCGCGATCGCGCCGAACCCGCCGTCGCGGTAGCGCCGGGCGGCCTGCCGCACCGCCTGCTCGTCCAGGGGTTCCAGCTCCGCGCCGGCGGCGTCGAACCGGCCGCCGATCTCGACGATGTCACGCAGCGGGACCAGCGGCTCCGGCTTGCGGAAGTGCAGGTCGTACAGCCGGGTGCGCGGGCCGCGCGCGATGTGGTAGGTGTCCCCCGCGCCCGCGGTGGACAGCAGCAGCACCTTCACACCGCGCCGTTCCAGGAAGGCATTAAGCCCCTGCGTGGTGCCGTGCACCGTGAACGCGATGTCGCCGGGAGAGTCCACCAGGGACCCCAGCGCTGTCAGCACTCCCTCGGTCAGATCTTCTGGCGTCGTGGACGATTTGCCGACCTGGTAGCGGCCGGTGGCCTCGTCGTAGCCGATGACGTCGGTGAACGTGCCGCCGATGTCCATGGAGACCCGGAAACGGCTCATTAAGGAACTCCTCTCTGCAAGGCGTAGCGGTGACCGTAACTCCGGCGGGACGGCCCGGGATGTGCACGGTGACCACCACATCGCCGGGTCACCGTGCGAGGCGCCCTGCGAGGGCCGCGACCGCTGCAGGAAACTGGGCGCGCCGTAACAGGGGGAGGTAGGCGATGGACGTCTCGGTCGGGCCGGGTCGGGCGGATGCGCCCGAGGTGCGTGGGGTCTTCACCGAGGAGGTGGAGAGCCTGCGCGCGGCGGGCCTGCTGAGGTGGGAGGGGTTCACGGCCGAACCGGGCTCCACCGCGCCGGTCGAGGACGGAGGGCCGGTGCTGCTGGCCGGACTCGGGCCGCGGGACGGATGCGACGCCGAACGACTGCGCGCCGCCGCGGCCGCCGCGGCGGCGCTGATCCCCGGCGACACCGTGCGGGTCGACCTGGCGAGCCGCGGCGCGGGCCCGGTCGGCGCCGGCGAGTCCGTCCGCGCGGTCGTGGCCGGGCTGGCCCTCACGGCCGCGCGACCGCTCGGCGTGACGCTCACCGGGCTCGCCGGGCCCGAGAACGACCACGTCACCGCCGGACTGCTGGACGCGGAGGCCCTGCTGCTCGCCCGGGACCTGACCAACCGCCCGCCGAGTGAGCTCGTCCCCGGCGATCTGGCCTCCCTCGCGCGGGACGTCGCCACCCGGGAAGGCCTGACCGCGCGGGTGCTGGACGAGCGCGACCTGCGCGGGCTCGGGATGGGAGCCCTGCTCGGCATGGGCGCCGGATCTCCACACCCGCCGCGGCTGGTGGACCTGCGGCACGAGCCGCCGGACGCGCGGTGTTCGGTCACGCTGGTGGGCAAGGGCATCACCTTCGACTCCGGGGGCCTGTCCCTGAAGTCACCGGCGGCCATGATGGCCATGCGCTGCGACATGGCGGGCGCCGCCGTCGTACTCGCCGTGATGTCCGTGCTGGCCAGGCGGGGTCTCCCGGTCGCCGTCCGCGGCCTGCTCCCGCTCGCCGAGAACATGATCGGCCCGCACGGCGTACGGCCCGGGGACGTGCTGCGCGCCTGCGACGGCCAGAGGATCCAGGTGCTCGACACCGACTTCGAGGGCCGCGTGACGCTGGCCGACGCGCTCGCCCTCGCCGCCCAGGAACGCCCCGACGCGATCGTCGACATCGCCACGCTGACCTACCAGGTGGTGACCGCGCTCGGACCGGAGATCGGCGGAGTGCTCGGACGCGACCCGGGCCTGACGCGGCAGGTGCTCCGGGCGGGCGCCCTCGCCGGCGAGCCGCTGTGGGCCCTGCCCTGGGCGCGCCGCTACCGGGACCAGATCACGTCCGGCTACGCCGAAGTGCGGAACTTCCCCGAGGCCGACACCGGCCGTGCGATCACGGCGGCCCTGCTGCTCGGCGAGTTCGTCCCGGAGGAGATCCCCTTCGCCCATCTGGACATCACCGGACCGGCATGGCGCGGACCGGCCTCCGGCCGCGGCGCCACCGGCTTCGGCGTGCTCACCCTCACCCGCCTACTGGAGTCGCTCGCGACCGACTCGTTCTCCCGGGACCGCGCATGACGCCCCCGCCGCCGTACGTCACGGCCGAGCAGATCCGCCGCGTCCTGCCCATGGAGCACGCGGTCATGGCACTGGAGCAGGCGTTCCGCGCCCGCGCCGGCGAGGGCGACCCGCCCCGCACGGCCGTCCCGTGGAACCGCGGCGAACTGCTGGTGATGCCGAGCGAGCACGGCGCGTGGGCGGGCACCAAGCTCGTCACCGTCGCCCCCGGCAACGCCGCGCTCTCGGTGGACCGGATCAACGGCGTCTACGTCCTCTTCGACGCCGCGACCCTGGTCCCCCGGCTGCTGCTGGACGCGTCCGAACTGACCACGCTGCGGACCGCCGCCGTGAGCGCGCTGGCGACCCGCTACCTGGCCCACACCGACGCGCGGACCCTGGTGGTCTTCGGCACCGGCCCGCAGGCCCGGTCGCACGTGCGGGCCATGCTCGGCGTCCGGCAACTCGCCGAGGTGCGCGTCGTCTCCCGCGACCGGGCGCGGGCCGCGCTACTGGCCGGCGAGCTCACCGCGGAACACGGGCTGACGGTCACCCCCGGAACCCCGGCCGACGTGGCGACCGCCGACATCGTCTGCACGTGCACGAGTTCGGCCACTCCCCTGTTCGACGGCCGGCTGCTCACCGACGTGGCACACGTCAACGCCATCGGCAGCCACCATCCCGAGGTCCGGGAGGTCGACGGCGAGACCGTACGGCGAGCCTTCGTTGTGGTCGAGCAGCCCGGCCCGGCCCGCCGCGAGGCCGGAGACCTGATCATGGCGGTGAAGTCCGGCGCGGCGGACGACTCCGTCTTCGACGTCGACCTGCACCACGTCGTCACCGAACCATGGACCCGCCCGGACCGCCCCACACTCTTCAAGTCGGTAGGCCTCGCCATGGAAGACCTCGCCGTCGCCACCGAAATCGCCACCAAAGTCCTGCCGCCCTGACCCGTTCCGAACCACGAGCACCGCCACCGGGCTTCAGCACGGCAGGGGAAGGTATTCGCGTCCATGCCTTGACGCAGCGGATGGCACGGGCCGAGTTTGATAGTCACAACTATGATAGTTGTGACTATCAAACGCCCCTAAGAAGTCCCCACCCGCTCGTCTCACCGCCGAAGGCGACCGCCGTGGGGACATCCCGGGCAGCCCTAGAGGACCTGCCTAGTCGAGGTTCGCCGCGTACACCGAGACGTCGACCGCCGTCACCTGCTCCGCGCCCATGGCGACGGCCAGCTTGCGGTAACGTTCCGCCTCCTCCGGGCGGCTGCGACGCTCCAGGGTTCGCGCCAGCGCCTCACACGCCCAGCCGTTCACCGGGTCCAGCTCGACCAGCCGCCGGAACGTCTCCTCCGCCCGCCCGAGCTGCGCGCTGTGGAAGTACGCCCGCCCCAGCAACTCGACGGCCGCCCGGTTGGCGGGCTCCGCCTCGACGATCGAGGCCAGAATCCGCGCCGCCTGGGGATAGTCCTTCGCCTCGAAGAACATCACCCCACGCCGAAACTCCTCGTAACTCACCGACCCATCCCCTCCAAGCGGCACTGGCTCTCGTCGTCCAGCGCTCGCCCCTCCTAACAGGGGATCTCAGCCGATACTTCCCTCCTTCACCCCTGCGATGAAGGCGCGCCATTGGAGAGACGTGAGGGTGATGACCGGGCCGGATGGGTTCTTGCTGTCGCGCAGGAAGACCGCGGACGCCCGCGCCCCGGAAGCGACGTCGGCCATCGCGACCTCCACGCACTCCGACCCGTTGGCACTGCGCGTGCTCGTCGGTTTCCTTCTCGCGAAGGCCACGCACCTGCTCGACAAATCCGCAGGGACACTCCCCCACCGGCCCACCACTGTTCGAGCGCTGTCGAAGGGTTGCGCGGTTACGGTCGAGGTGTGGCACCTCAAGGTGGGTAGGCCCATCTTGAGGAAGCCGGAACTCGACCGGCTCGTGGCCCGGACCAGAGGCGTTTAGGCCGTATCCATAGATGGACAAGTCTTCGCAGATCGAAGGCGCGGGGTACGGGGTGCGCCGCGCTGTGATGCTTCGAGGCCCGAATTCGACGCCGTACGACCAAGGGGGCTCTTGTGAAGACCGCGCACACGCCCACACCCAAGCTGGTCACCGAACAGGCCGAGGGCATTCCCGGTTACACCTATGGCACGGCCGAAACCGCCGCTTCGCCGCTGACCATGCAGGACCTGGAACGGCTCAAGGCGGTGGTGGGGCTCACCGAAGAGGATCAACGAGCCCTGGTGGACGCCGCCGGCATTCTCGCCGACCAGGCCGACGACATGGTCACCGCCTACCGCCGGCGGCTCGGCGAGCTGCCGTTCATGCGCCCCTACTCCGGCCATCCCGACGGCAGGCCCAACCCCGAGTACAGCGCGGCGTCCAAGCCCCGTTTCGACCGGTTCATCATCGACGCCTGTACCCGCCCCCTGGATCAGGACTGGCTGAACTACCAGCAGGAGATCGGGCTGCGTCACACCCGGGCCAAGAAGAACGCCACCGACCACGCCGACTCCCTCGAGCACATTCCCATGCGCTACCTGCTCGCCTTCACCGCCGTCGTGATCGCCACGGCGCGTGAGTACCTGGCCGCCAAGGGCGCCTCGCCCGAGCAGGTGGACCGCATGCACGCCGCCTTCACCAAGTCGGTCATGCTGCACGTCACGGTCTGGACCCGGCCTTACGTGGACGCGGCCGACTGGTGACCGCCGGGGCGGTCGAACCACCGTGAGCCGCCCGAACCGATGGGGGGATGACAACACTCCCGGTCGAGGTCCGATCGTCCTGCGAAGCCGAAACGCCACAACGACTAACGGTAGCCATCTACGATCGGAACGTGATCGCCAATAGGTGCCGTATGGACAAAACCACCGAACCCACTGACGAGGCTCCGTTCGACTACGAAGCCATTCGGAAGCGCTTCCGGTGGGTCGGCAGCATCGCAAGCGGCGAGCGCGAACTCTCCCAGAGGTACCGCCAGATCATGGCCAAGGCTCGGAAGGATCGGGAGATCGTCGAGGCCATCGACGCGATATGGAAAAGCGAATGAGAACTCCGCCGTGCGACTCCGGACCTCTCATCGCGACCAGCGACCGAGATGACAAGCGCCACGCCAAGCGCATGATCAGACTAATGGTCCAAGGCCAGGTCGTCTTTCACCATGACGGAGAGAAGCCCATCTTCGTCGAAGTACATGAGAACACCCGACGTAACCACCTGCCACCATGTTTGGTCCGGCACGTAGGGCTGGGTCTCCACGACCACCTCCCCGGCCTCACGCAACGCGGCGAGCAACTCATCGCGGCGAGGAGCAGGCACCCTGACCGACTCGTATGACCCCCGCGGGAACTCCGCGATCTCCCCCACCGGCTCTACCGCCATGTACCACACGACACACTGCGCGATCTGCCAACCTGGACGTCCGCGAAGGCGTACATCTTGTCATCCGGTCCCTCGGTCTCGCCATCCGGGGGACCGAGCACGCGGAGCGCCTTTGACCAGGGATCGCCGATACGAAGACCCTTCAAAGCGCCCGTTCTCGCGAAGTCGCTTACCTCTTGCGTGATCATCTGACCGTTCTAGACGACAGGGCGCCGAAGCATCTGGCGCCTGTTCAGGGCTGACATCCTGGCGAGGATCAGCCATGCACCGATGGACGGACGAGTTCCACGAGATCTGGTGCGATGGCGTAGAGCTTCTGGTCGGCGGTGAGCAGAGCGTCGGCTCCGGCCTCACGGGCCGTAGCGATGATGAGGGCGTCCGGGATCCGAACGGTCAAATCTCGGGCTCTGAGCGCGGCCGCGCACTCAGCCATCGACTCGTCCACCGTCACGATGCGATCGATGGCGGCGGCACGGAACTCCGCGAGCGCCTTCTCGGCCTCGACGCCTTACGGATGGCGCCCACCCGCAGCTCACCCCAGGTGATCACGGAAACGGTAAAGAACGCCGTTCGGTCCTCCCAATGACGAACGGCCTCCACAGCGCCTCGATGAAGCGCGTCATGGGGATTGAGAAGGCCCGAGATGATGTTCGTGTCGAGCACTACGGACCGCACGCCATCAGCTCCAGCTGTCGCGGCTCGCCTCGACGTCCACGGCCTCGGTGAAGCCGGGGATGGTGCCGATGACGCCGTCGAAGCGACTGCGATGCCGCCGAATCACGATCTCGCCGTCTTCTTCGACGATGTCGATCGGGTCTCCCGGGCGCAGGCCGAGCTTGCGAAGCACGGCGGCCGGTAGGGTCACCTGGTTCTTGCTGGAGATGCGCGCCGGCCCCGCGCGCCTGGCACGGGACCACTCCGTGGGCTCCATAACCTTTACCGTAGCCAGCATAGGTAAAGGTTAAACGCGATGACTCAACGTGCACTACCGATTCCCTACAGCAACTCATGATGTGGGCGTGCTGCCGGCGCCGGGCGATGAGGCGTACATGGGGTGCCGCCGACCCGCCCGCGCCTCCCACAGCCCGCGGCTCCGCCGATGAGGAGCGTGGCCACCGCCAGGGTCACCGCCCCCCGCCGACCCGACGCCATGTCACCGGCCCCTTCCTCGTTCACATCGGGCCGGGGAGCCCCGAGGGCTCGCACAGCGCTTTGAAAGTTTCGCAATCAGCCCGAATATTTCGCGACCCGGAGAGTGCGTAAGCGCGGCGTAACCCGTCAATAGCCTTCCCGTAACAGCTTCCGGGCCGCGGGGACCGCATATCGGCGGATATTCCGCGGCTCAGTGGGGGCCGCTCGGGAGCCGAAAGCTTTCGGATAAACTCCCTCCCATGTCAGCGAAGAGCAGGGTCACGATCGCCCTGATCGCCGAACAGGCCGGGGTCTCCGTGCCCACGGTCTCCAAGGTCGTCAACGGGCGTCCCGAGGTCGCGCCGGAGACGCGCCGCCGGGTGGAGCGCCTGCTGCACGAACACGGCTACAAGCGGCGCGTCGGCCAGGGCGACGGCCCGGTCGGCCTCGTCGACGTCGTGTTCGCCGAGCTGGAGAGCCCCTGGGCGATGGAGATCATCCGGGGAGCCGAGACCGCGGCCCGCGAGGCCGACGCCGGCGTGGTCGTCTCGGTCCTGCACACCCACGGGGGCCCGGGCCGCGACTGGCTGGACCGCATCGCCGCCCGGCGCACCGACGCCGTCGTCCTGGTGGCCTCGCGGCTGACCCGCCGCCAGCACGGGCAGCTCGTGGCGCGTTCCATCCCGTTCGTCATCGTCGACCCCGAGGGCGAGCCCGCCGCCGAGGTCGCCTCGGTGGGGGCGACGAACTGGCACGGCGGGCTCGCCGCCACCCGCCACCTGCTGGAA
Organism: Sphaerisporangium sp. NPDC051011; assembly: GCF_040653595.1. Classification (NCBI taxonomy): domain Bacteria; kingdom Bacillati; phylum Actinomycetota; class Actinomycetes; order Streptosporangiales; family Streptosporangiaceae; genus Sphaerisporangium; species Sphaerisporangium sp. NPDC051011. The sequence continues at coordinate 622,093 of NZ_JBFAGG010000001.1, forward strand.
CTCGGGCACCGGCGCATCGGCGTGATCGGCGGGCCGCCCGAGATGCTGTGCAGCCGCGCGCGCATCGACGGCTACCGCGCCGCCCTGGAGACCGCGGGCGTGCCCGTCGACCCCGAGCTGATCCGCTACGGCGACTTCCTCGTCGGCTCGGGGCACGTCCACGGCAAGGAGTTGCTCGAGCTGCCCGACCCGCCCACGGCGATTTTCGCGGGCTGCGACATGCAGGCGTTCGGCGTGTTCGAGGCCGCGCGGCGTGCCGGGCTGCGCGTGCCGGACGATCTCAGCGTCGTCGGGTTCGACGACCTGCCGCTGGCCCGCTCGGCGTGGCCGCCGCTCACCACCGTCCGCCAGCCGCTGGAGGAGATGGCGGCGCTCGCGACCCGCATGGCCCTGGACATCTCGCGCGGTGAGACGCCCGAAACGCGCAGGGTGGAACTGGCCACCGACCTGGTGATCCGCGACAGTACGGCCCCGCCGCGGTAGCCGTCCCCTCCCATCCGAAAGGTTTCGGCAGACGGCCGGGTGTTTTTGCGGTACGACCCCGTTCGCCGCCGTGAACCCCTCGCCGGCCTTCCACGAGGAGGTCGAGCCGGCGCCCGGCGCGACGTGGAGCCACCGCTACCGCGTGGTGGTCGGGGACGGGTTCTGGGACCGGCAACGGCCAAAGGCGTACGTGCGCGACCATCCCCTCGAACCCGCCCCCCTAAGGCAGCGGATCTAGGGCACTGAGCGGATCTTCCAGACCAGGCCGGCGCCGAGGAGCGTCAGGGCGCCCGCCGTCAGGTACAGGACCGGGTAGCCGCCGAGGCTCGCGACGATCGGCCCGGCGATCACGGGGGCGAGGACCTGCGGGCCCGAGTTGGCGATGTTGATCACGCCGAGGTCCTTGGCACGGCCCGCGGCGGCGGGCAGCACCTGCGTGATCAGGGCATTGTCCACCGACAGGTAGACGCCGAAGCCGACACCCATGACGGCCGCGGCCACCATGACGACCGTCCACTGCGGCCAGAGGGCGAGCATCACGGCGGGGACCGCGCTGATCGCGCCGGACAGCGTGACGAGCGTCCTGCGGCGCCCGAGCCGGTCGGAGATCGCGCCGGCGGCCACCGTCGTGAGGATCACCGCGACCGTGTAGATCAGGATGAGGACTAGCAGGCCGTCCTCGGCCTTCGCGCCGGGGAACTCCCGTTCGTAGTGCACCGCGTCGGTGAGGAAGTACAGCAGGTACAGCAAGGTGACGGCGTTGCCGAGCTGCATCAGGAACCGGGTCAGCCAGGCCCAGGCGAAGTCGGGGTGGGCGCGGGGGCTGATCCAGAAGCCGCGCAGGAAGCCGCCCGCGCTGAACGGCGGGCGGTGCCCGGCGGGCAGCGGCGGGTCGGGCGTGGCGAGGACGAACGGCAGCGCGCACAGCGGCACGAGCGCGCCGATCATCAGAAATCCGGCCCCGGTGGTCGTGACCACCGTCGTCACCAGCACGACGGCCAGCACCACGCCCAGCGTCTGCGGGATGCCGATCCACCCCGACACCGCGCCGCGCTGGCGTACCGGGACGTGGTCGGGCACGCCCGCCGTCAGCGCGGCCTGCATCGCGTTCAGCCCGGCCTGGGCCAGGCACCATCCGATCACGACACCCGCCACCGTCCCCTGGACGGCGAGCAGGACGAGGCCGAGGCCGCCCGCGAGCGCCCCGAGCAGCGTCCACGGGTGACGCCGGCCGTAGCGGCCCGCCGTCCGGTCGGACAGGGCTCCGGCCAGCGGGTTGGACACCATGGCGACCGCGGCGCCGATGCCGGTCACCCACGCCAGTGCCGTCTCCTTGCCCACGGGGGCGACCGCCTCCATCTGCTGCGGCAGCAGCACCTGCAGCGGGCCGAAGTAGCCCATCCACAGCGCGAGATTCGCCAGCGAGATGAGGCCGATCCAGCGCGGCCCCACCCGGGTCACCGGCTCGGCGAGCGCCAGGGGGACGTCTGCGGGCGACTTCACGGGGGGTGGCGTGCTCACCGGCATAGCTCCTAGTGATGAGGGGTGCTGGGATAGTAGTCTCGGCGCCCCCCGCGAGAAACCCCCTCCGTACGATCACTCTCTTCTCCTGAGCCACTGGCCTTGCGGACGCACCGCCCCCGTGGAGATGGCACGATGGCAGCATCCGACAAATCCCCAGGAAGGCACTTCGCGGTGAGGCGATTCCTTACGGTGCTGCTCGCGGCCTGTGCGGCCCTGGCCGTAGGGGCGGCGCCCGCGCTGGCCCACAACGTGCTGACAGGGAGCGACCCCAAGGACGGCGCCCGGTTCGCCGCCATGCCCGGCCACGCCACGCTGACGTTCGACCAGCCGGTGCGCGCGGACTTCGCCCAGATGGCGCTGACCTTTCCCGGCGGGCAGGTCTCCAAGCTGGACGTCCGGGTCTCCGGTGACGATGTGATCGCCACGCTGCCGTACTCCGACAAGCCCGGCGCCTACCTCATCGGGTATCAGATCCTCTCCAACGACGGCCACCCCGTGAGCGGGAAGATCGGCTTCACGCTGGACGCGCCGGCCGGCGCGGCGCCGCCCTCGCCTCCCGTCCAGACCTCGACGGGGGCGCCCGTGGCGGGCCAGGTCGCCGCGGTCCCGGCGAGCGGCGGCGGCTGGGTGTGGGGGCTGCTCGTGGTCGCCCTGCTGCTGTCCGGGCTCGGCATCCTCGTCGTCGCCCGTCAGGGACGCCCGGTGAGGGGCGAGGGCGCGTGACCACGACCGGCGCGGGCCAGGGCCCCGTCTCCACGACGCCGGCCGAGGCCGCCACCCTGACGGAATCCGGGTCCCCCTCGGTCTCGACGTCCACCTCGGCCTCCGGTCCGCTCGATCCGGATTCCGCCGCACGCGTGGCTTCTCCCGAGGTGGGCGTGCGGTGGCCGCCCGCGTGGGCGATGACGGGCGGCGCGCTGCTGACCCTGCTGGTCGCGACGTGGTGGACGCTGCCGGGGGCCGTTCCAGGGCTCACCGCGCCCGGCCCGCTGATCGAGTACGGCCTGCCCGTGGCCCGGCTGGCCCTGGACCTGTGCGCGCTCGCGACCGTGGGCCTGAGCCTGCTGCCGAGGTTCGTGGGCTTCGACGATCCCGAGCGGACGGAGGCGATGCTGTCCCGGGCGCGGAGCTGGGCGGTCCTCGCGGCGTTCGGGTGGGCGCTGGCCGCCCTGACGGCCATGGTGCTGAGCGCCGCCGAGGTGACCCCCGGCGAGGCCCCCGACCTGGCCGCGTACGTCGCCCGCATCGGCGCCGGCCAGGGGCTGGTGATCAGCGCGGCGTGCGCCCTGGTCTACACGTGCTTCGGGTTGCTGGCCGTGCGCTTCGGCGAGAAGGTCCCGGCCGAGCTGCGGATCGCCGTGGCGATCTTCGGGCTGCTGCCGCTGCCGGTCAGCGGCCACGCGTCCAACTGGTACTGGCACGACATCAGCATGGTGTCGATGGAGCTGCACGTCGCCGCGGCGTCGGCGTGGACGGGGGGCCTGGTGGCCCTGGGCGTTCTGCTCGCCCGCGACCGGGAGCTGCTCGCCCGAGCCCTGCCGAGGTTCTCGCGGCTGGCCACGGTCGCGCTGGTGGTGGTCGCCGTGTCCGGGCTGTTCAACGGGCTGATCGAGCTCGCGCTCTCGCCCACGACGCGGCTTCCCGGTTCGCTGTTCACCACCCACTACGGGCTGCTCGTCGTCGCCAAGACCGTGTTCGCGGGCGTGATCGCGGCGCTGGGGGCCAACATCCGCTGGCGCCTGCTGCCCGGGGTCGCGCGGCGGGAGGCCACGGCGTTCGCCGCCTGGGCGCTACTGGAGATCACCGTGATGGGCCTGGCGTACGGCGTCGCGGTCGCGCTGACCCGCGCCGCCGTCGTCTGACCTGTTCGGGGCGCCTAAAAGAGCGCCCCGAACCGCCGTGCCGGAGGCGCGGCCATAGGCACAGCTCCCCCGCACGAGGGGGGGGGCTAGGGGGTGGCGGGAGCGCGAAGGGGCGGGGCGGCGGCGTCCGCGGTGGCCGGTCGGCCGCCCGAGCGCCCGCGGGTGAAGCGCTCGGCGCCGTACCAGGCCGCGGCGAGCAGGACCGCGCTGACAGGCGCGGAGGCGACCATGAACGGCGGGGCGTCCAGCAGGAGGTCCTGGATCGCGAGGCCGCCGTAGACGGCGGCGGTGACCAGCACGGCGCCGGCCACCGCGCGGACGGCGGGGACGCGCAGCATGAACGCGACGTCCACGCACACGGCCGCGGCGAGCAGGAAGAACGGCACGGCCGACGGCGGGAAGTGGAACGCGTACAGGAGCGGCCAGATGGCGGTCCTGAAGGCGACGTACACGCCCGCGACGGCCGTGGCCGTCCACCTGCGGCCGACCAGCGTGCGCGCGAGGACCAGGACGAGGACGGCGGCGACGCCGAACCACATCGGGTACACCCAGTCGGGGACGGGCAGCGAGAACTTCTCGACCATGCCGCGGTCGACGGCCCGGCCCATCTGGTTCGCGGCGAAGTCCAGCAGCGTCTTCTCTGCGTACGGCTGTCCCCGGTCCCACGAGGCGAGCTCCAGGACGCCGTACTCCTGGTGCTCGCTGGGGAACAGCACGTTCTCCAGGAAGAACACGAAGAAGCCGCCGAGCACGATCGAGCGCAGGCGGCCCGGGGCCGCGTACACGTACCACCCGCGGATCACGCCCGTGATCATGAAGGCGGTGCCGAGGTAGAGGAGCACGTGGGAGGGGCTCCACGAGGTGATGTCGACGCCGTTCACCCGGTGGTTGATCAGGTCGATGGGGATCGCGATCAGGAACGTCCCCGTGCCCCACTGGATCAGCCGCTGCGCCGGGCGGTCGACGCCGTAGCCGGTGTAGGAGTGCACGATCGTGAGGGCGACGACGATGGCCGTCCCGACGCTGTTGATCAGGTGCGGAGGGGCGAAGTCGTCGCGCAGCCACTTGAAGTGCCAGGAGACGTCCCAGGAGGCGCCGAGGACCTTCAGGATGAAAGCGGCGATCCACCCGTAGTAGAGGACGCGGAACAGGTCCGGGGGCGTCTCCCTGCCCGCCGGTCCTCGCGTCCAGTACGGCAGGGCCCACTCGACCATCTGAGTGACCCTGTCCTTGATGCGTGCCCTCGGCTTCACGCGAAGAAATGATGCCGGTCCTCGACATGTACCGCAATCGGGGTTTACCCGGAGAACCCGCTCGCGGGAGGCGCGTCTCAGCGAGCTCTCAGGGCGGATCAGTAGGCTCGCGGTCATGAAGCTTTGGGGGAGGCGGTCCGCCGCGTTGATCACCGCGGCGCTCGTGGCGGCCGGGGCGGTGGTGTGGGCCCTGTGGCCGTCGCCCCCGCCGCCGACAGGGCTCGACCAGATGATCCCCGTGGTGGACGGCCCGCGCGACGACCAGCGGGTGACGCTGGACACCACCTTCTTCCCGCCCGCCGGGGGCGGCAGGCGTCCCGCGATCCTGCTCGCCCACGGGTTCGGCGGCAGCAAGGCGAGCGTGCGCGACGAGGCCGTGCGGCTGGCGCAGGCGGGGTACGCCGTTCTGACCTGGTCGGCGCGGGGCTTCGGCGCCTCGACCGGCCAGATCGCGCTCAACTCCCCCGACTACGAGGTCAAGGACGTCAAGCAGCTGATCGACTGGCTCGCCAAGCGGCCCGAGGTCCTGCTCGACAAGCCCGGCGACCCGCGCCTCGGCGCCGCCGGGGGCTCCTACGGCGGGGCGATCACGCTGATGGCCGCCGCCTATGACGACCGCATCGACGCGATCGTCCCGCAGATCACCTGGTACGACCTCGCCGACGCGCTGTTCCCCGACGCCACGGGCGCCGGGCCGCGCGACGGCGTGTTCAAGCGCATGTGGGCCGGGCTGTTCTTCACCCGCGCGGTCGACTCCCCCCTCGCGCCGGGCGCGGGCGGCGCGGCGGCGCTCGCGGCGGGCGGGGCGGGCGCAGCCGGCCGTCCCGGCCCCTCCGGCGGGCCGCAGGACGTCCAATGCGGGCGGTTCCTCCCGGAGATCTGCGCGATGTACACCGAGGTCGCGTCGACCGGCCGGGCCACCGACGCCGCCGTCCAGACGCTGCGCCGGTCCAGCCCCGTCTCGGTGCCGGGCAGGATCCGCGTGCCGAGTCTGCTGATCCAGGGCAAGCGCGACTCGCTCTTCCCGCTCGGCCACGCCGACGCCAACGCCAAGGCCATCGCCTCCACCGGCGCCCCCGTGGAGGTCGCCTGGTTCGAGGGTGGCCACGACGGCGGGGACGGTGAGGCCGACTGGGTGGCCGACCGCACGATCGGCTGGTTCGACCGCTGGCTGAAGAAACAAGCCCCCTCCGGAGGCGACGCCGCGCAGGCATTCACCGTCACCCGTGACGGCGGGCGCGATCCTGGCACCCGGCGTCCCGTGCTCGTCCACGCGGTTTCCGGGAAATATCCAGGGTTGTCCGGCACGGCGGCCACGCCGGTCGCGCTCGCCGGCCCCGCCCAGCCGGTGGCCGTCCCACCCGGTGGGTCCCCCGCGTCGATCTCCAGCGTGCCGGGCATCGGCGGGCTGCTGGGCAACCTCGGCGGCTCGGCCGGAGGCGGGCTGACGCTGGACATGCCGGGCCAGGCCGCCGCGTTCGAATCGGCCCCGCTGACCGCGCCGCTCGACGTGACCGGCACGCCGGTGGCCGATCTCACGGTGAGCGGCGAGGGTGAGGTCACGCTCTTCGCCAAGATCTACGACGTCGGCGGGCAGCGTCCCGCGCTCCCGCAGGGCCTGGTGGCACCGTTCCGCGTCACCGCGCGGCCGGAGGGCACGCCGGTCAGGGTGACGCTTCCCGCGATCGACTACCGCTTCGCCGCCGGGCACCGGCTGCGCCTAGTGGTGAGCACCACCGACATGGGGTACGCCTCGGGCACCGCCCCGGCCGTGTTCCGCGTCGCGGCCGCCCCGGCACCGCTGACCGTCCCGACCGATCCGGCGCTCAAGGCCGCCGCGGCAGGCCTGTCATGGTGGACGTGGGCGCTGCCACTCGCCGCGCTCGTCGTCGCCGTCGCCCTGGGGCTGACCGGGCGCGCCCGGCGCCGCGACGCGCCGGACCCCGCGCTCGCCGACGTCCCGCTGCAGATCACCGGCCTCACCAAGAGGTACCGCAACGGCGAACTCGCCGTGGACGATCTGTCGTTCCGGGTCGAGCGGGGCCAGGTCCTCGGCCTGCTCGGTCCGAACGGCGCGGGCAAGACGACCACGATGCGCATGCTGCTCGGGCTGATCCACCCGGACGCGGGAGAGATCCGCGTCTTCGGGCACCGCGTGACGCCGGGCGACGCCGTGCTCGCCCGCCTCGGCTCGTTCGTCGAGGGCCCCGGGTTCCTGCCCCACCTGTCCGGCCGGGAGAACATCGACCTGTACTGGCAGGCGACGGGACGCCCGCGCGAGGAGGCCCACATCGAGGAGGCCCTGGAGATCGCCGGGCTCGGCGCGGCCCTGGACCGCGCGGTGCGCACGTACTCCCAGGGCATGCGGCAGCGCCTGGCCATCGCGCAGGCCATGCTCGGGCTGCCCGATCTGCTCGTGCTGGACGAGCCCACCAACGGGCTGGACCCGCCGCAGATCGCCGAGATGCGCCGCGTGCTGATCCGCTACGCCGCGCGCGGGCGCACGGTGATCGTCTCCAGCCACCTGCTGGCCGAGGTCGAGCAGACCTGCGACCACGTCGTCGTCATGCATCGCGGCCGTCTGGTCACGGCGGGCCCGGTCACCGACCTGCTCGCCGCGGCCCCGTCCAACGGCGCGCCGGGCCGCCTGGAGGACGTCTTCCTCGACCTGATCGGCACCAAGCCATGACGACGGGCGCGCGCGGCCAGGGCGTCGGAGAACACGCACCCGACACGGGAGACGAAACAGCCGGAATGAGCACAACGGGCAAGGCGAACGAAACGACCGGGGCCGCGGAGGACGACACCGGAAACGGCGTCAGCCCCGCAGACACGACCGCCGGAAACCCGGCAACGGCGCGTAAAGGGCCGCCCGACCGGAACGCGGATTCGGCCGGGCGCGACTCGGAAACGTACGAAGCCGGGCGCGACTCGGGAAGAGATGCGACGGGTCGAGGCTCGGGAACCTACGCGGCGGGGCGCACTCTGCCGTTGCGGGTGGAGATCGTCCGGCAGTTCCGGCGTCGCCGCACGCTAGTCATGTTCGGCCTGCTGCTGGCGCTGCCGTGGATCCTCGTGGTGGCGTTCTCGTTCGGCCCCGCGCCGACGCAGCAGAGCACCCTGCGCCTGTCCGACCTCGCCACGCAGGGCGGCCTGAACTTCGCCGCGTTCACGCTGTCGGTCTCGGCGACGCTGCTGCTGGTGGTGGCCGTGGCCCTGTTCTGCGGGGACACCGTGGCCAGCGAGGCGAACTGGTCGTCACTGCGCTATCTGCTCGCCGCGCCGGTCCCCCGGGACCGCCTGCTGCGGCAGAAGCTCGTGGTGGCGCTCGGCTACTCGGCGGCCGCGGTCATCATGCTGCCGCTCATGGCGTTGCTGGCCGGCACGGTGGCCTTCGGCTGGAACGACATCCGCCTGCCGGGCACGGGCGAGGCCATCGCGGCCACGACGGTCCTGCCGCGCTTCGGCATCGTCATCGGCTACGCCCTGGTGAGCCAGCTCGTCGTGGCGGCCCTGGCGTTCCTGCTCTCGGTGAACACCGACTCCCCGCTGGGCGCGGTCGGTGGCGCCGTCGGGCTGGTCATCGTGAGCAACATCCTCCAGGCGGTCGAGGCGCTCGGCGTCATCCGCGAGTTCCTGCCGACCTTCTGGAACACGGCCTGGCTGGACGCCCTCGCCCCCGAACTCGACTGGAGCGGCATGCTCAAAGGTGCCTCCCTGTCCGTCACCTACGCCGCCATCCTCACCGCCCTGGCCTTCCGCCGCTTCCGCAACAAGGACGTCGTCTCCTAAACCCGACCTCCCCCTGACGGCGTCCACCGGCCCCGGCGGCCGTTTTGTGGCAATTGGGGGTGGTGGGTGGTGACTTTCTGCTAGGGCAAAGTGGGTTTGAGGGAACATTGGTGGCGCTGGTCTGAAATGATCCTCTCGGTAATCCTGTCGGACATCGAGAATGACGGACAGTGACTGATGCCCCCCATCGATCAATTGACAACGTACGCGGCGGCCAACCCGCTCGGAGCGGCCATCATCTGCGTGTCCGCTCTGGTCGCCCTCGTGCTCGCGTTCTTCGCCCTTCGCGCGGCCTACCGCGCGGCATCCAGCGGATACCGCAAGTTCGCCGAGAACCGTCCGGCTGAGGACATCCTCACCATCGTCGCGGCCAGCATCGCGACCGGGGTGTCCGCGCAGGGCATGTGGCGCTTCTCCGGTGACGTGCTCGGCTTCGACGGGCCTCTGCGCCTGCTTCTCTTCGCGTTCATCGAGGTCGCGGTGATCACCAGCGCGGTGCGCGCGCGCCGCAACATGCGTGAGAACTACTCGGCCGGCATCGACGGCATGGCGGTGTGGGTGCTCACCGGCCTGTCGGCGGTGCTGTCCAGTCTGGACGCCCGCAGCCTCGCCGAGGCCATCTTCCGGCTCGCCGCCCCGCTGGTCGCCGCGTGGCTGTGGGAGCGCGGCATGGCCATCGAGCGGCACCGCATCACCGGCCGTTCCCGCATCAAGTGGCGGTTCACCCCGGAACGGGCGATGGTCCGCCTCGGCCTGGCCGAGGTCAGCGACCGCACCGTGACCGAGGTGGACGCCCACCGCCGGCTCACCCGCGTGGCCCTGGCCGCCAAGCGCGCCCGCGCGCTGCGCGAGGCGGGCGCCTCCGACCGTAAGATGCGGACCGCGCTCGCCAAGCTGGACCGGGTGATGGACCAGGCCGTGGAGCACACCGGACTCGCGGTCGACCCGGGCCGCCAGGAGGCGCTGCTGTCGCAGATCGGCGCCCTGTACAACACCAGCGCCCTCATCGACCTGCGCCCGCCCGTCCCGTGGGAGCCGGAGCCGGAGGAGCCGCCCGCGCCGCACGCCCTGCCCGTGGCGGGCACTCGCGCGGCCTACATCGAGGACGACGACGATGACGCCGTGACGGCGGCCCCGCAGGTGGTCGACACGGCCCAGCGCGCGGCCCTGATGCGCGCGGCGCGCCAGTACTGGGACAAGCAGATCGAGCGCAGGTTCGTTCCCCGCGCGGCGGACATCGCCAAGGAGACCGGCATCTCGCTGGCCACGGCCCGGGAGTACCGCGCCCTGTGGAAGCTGGAGCCCCGGGCGCACGCGCTGATCGAGGCCGCCTACAACGAGCACGGCATCATCGACACCGGGACGTTCCCCGCCATCGTGGTGCCGGACGGTTCCGACTCGGGCGACCACCCCGACCGCTCCGACCGCTCCGACCATGAGGAGCCGGTGCTGAGCATGAACGGCTCCGGCAGCATGAACGGCTCCGGCCCGGCCCACACGGCCGGCGTCTGAGCGCCGCGCTCACCGATGTGAGGACGGCGAGAAGCCGCGGCCCGGAGGCAGGAGCCTTCGGACCGCGGCTTTCGCGGTGGGCCCGGCGGACGTTTCCGCGCGGCCCGGACGACGGGCGTCAGTCCCAGTGCGGGGGTCGCTCCTCCAGCAACCGGGAGACGTCGTCTGACGAGCGCCACTCGCCCCAGCCGGAGTCGGTGTCGTCGCTCGTCTGGTCGGGTAGCACCGGCAGCCCCTCTTCGGAGAGGTCCACCGGACGCAGGTCATCCGGCTCATGCACAGTCACGGGCCCAATGCTACGCGCCGCCGGCGAGGTCTGATCGCTGCCCCTGTCAAGACTTCCTCGATTCCCCCCAAAAGTGATTCCCGGCTCGTTGCCGTGCACCGATCGTCAGGCTCCACATCTCGGGCGTGCTCACGCCCGCGGGCACCGCGCGGAACCGCCCGCGCGGGTACGATACGGAAGCAGGTAGAACGCCGGAACGACCCCCACGTGAGGCGGCCATGGCATCGCCGGGAGCATGGCGAAGAGACGGAAACCTCCCCGCGGAGCTCACCAGCTTCGTCGGCCGAGACCGGCTGCTCGCCGCCCTCAGGCAGCGCCTGCTGGAGGCCCGCCTGGTGACGGTGACGGGCATCGGCGGCGTCGGCAAGTCGCGCACGGCGCTGCGCGTCGCCCACCAGATGCTTCCGCAGTTCCGCGATGGCGTCTGGTACGCCGACCTGTCCCGCCTGCAGGACCCGTTCATGGTGCCGCACGCGGTCAACGCGGCCCTCGGCATCGCCGACCAGTCGGCCCGCCCGGAGACCGAGACGCTGGCCGACTGGCTGGCCGGGCGCGAGCTGCTGCTGGTCATCGACTCCTGCGAGCATGTCCTGGCCGCGACCGCGGAGCTCGTCGAGCGGGTGCTGCGCGCCGCCCCGGGCGTGCGGGTGCTGGCGACCAGCCGGCAGTCCCTCGCCGTCCAGGGCGAGCAGTCGGTCCCGATCGCCCCGCTGCTGGTGCCGGGCGACGACCGCGATGAGAGCCCGTACCTCAACGAGTCGGTCCAGCTTTTCGCCGAGCGCGCCTCGGCGGTCGTCCCCGGGTTCGTGGTGGACGAGGAGAACGTCACGGCCGTCTCCGAGCTGTGCCGGCGGCTGGACGGCATCCCGCTGGCGATCGAGCTGGCGGCGGTCCGCCTGCGGGCGCTGTCGGTGGAGCAGATCCTCGCGCTGCTGATCGACCGCTTCAGCCTGCTCGCGGGCGCCAGCCGTACGGCGCTGCCGCGCCACCAGACGCTGCGCGCGGCGATCGGCTGGAGCCACGAGCTGTGCGAGCCGGCCGAGCGGCTGCTGTGGGCGCGCCTGTCGGTGTTCTCCGGCGACTTCGAGCTGGAGGCCGCCCAGTACGTCTGCTCCGGCGAGACCCTGCCGGAGGCCGACGTGATGGACCTGATCTCCGGCCTGATCGAGAAGTCCATCCTGCTGAGCTCCAGCGAGCGGTCGGGCGTCCGCTACCGGCTCATCGACACGCTTCGCCAGTACGGCGGGGAATGGCTGGACAAGCTCGGCGAGACCGACGCCACGCGCCGCCGCCACCGCGACTACTACCTGGGGCTCGCCGAGCGCGGCGAGGGCGCGTGGTCGGGGCCGAGGCAGGTCTACTGGTTCGGCCGCATGCGCCAGGAGCACGACAACATCCGGTCCGCGCTGGACTACTGCCTGCACGACCCGGCCGAGGCGCGCACCGGTCTCACGCTGCTGTCCTCCCTGTGGTTCATGTGGGTGGCCTGCGGGTTCGCCCGCGAAGGCCGCCTGTACCTCGAACGGGCGCTGGTCGCCTCCCCCGATCCGAGCCGGCAGCGCTGTAAGGCGCTGTGGGTGCTCGCGTACGTCCGCAGCGCGCAGGGCGACACGGCGGGGGCGCTGGAGGCGGCGGAGCAGTGCGCGAGCGACGCGGTGCGGGTGGGCGACTCGATCGCGGTGATCCTGGCCACGAAGATGCAGGGCACCGCCGCGTGGCTCCAGGGCGACCTGCACAAGGCGACCGCGCTGATCGGCGTGGCGATCGAGTTCCACCGCAGCGGGCGCGAGCTGAACCCCGGCCTGCTTCCCGCCATCGTGGAGCTCGCGGTGGTGCTCACCCAGCAGGGCGAGCTGGAGGAGGCCGAGGGGCTGCTGCGCGACTGCCGCCAGCTCTGCGCCGAGCGCGGCGAGCTGTGGCTGCGGTCGTACGCCGTCTGGGCGACCTCGGCGATCGAGCGCATGACCGGTCGCACCGCGGACGCCGTGTTCAGCGCCCAGGAGGCTCTGCGCATCAAGCGGCACTTCCACGACGTGCTCGGGGTCGTGGTGGCGATGGAGACGCTCTCCCAGCTCGCCCTCGACCAGGGGGACGCGGCGCGGGCGGCCCGCATGCTGGGCGCGGGGCAGGCGAACTGGCAGATGTTCGGCCTGCCGCTGTTCGGCTCGCCGTTCTTCGGCACCGAGCACGAGCAGTGCGTCAAGGAGTGCAAGCGCCTGCTCGGCGAGGAGGCCTACGCCGAGGCCTACCGGCAGGGCGCGCGCATGGAGTTCGAGGAGGCCGTGAGCTACGCCATGGGCGAGGCCGAGCCGGACGACGCCCACGACGGCGCGGCGTGACGACCCCACAGTGACGACCCACAGTGACGACCCCCGCGTGACGGCCCCCGCGGGGCGGTCTCCGCGGGACTGCGTCGATACGCGGACGGGCCGTCAGTTGTGGCCGCGGACGGGCAGGGTGGTCCCCTTCCAGGCGCGGGTGTACCTCGTGCTGGTGAGCGAGTAGGCCACGCTGCCGCTGACCCAGTGTTCGAGGCCGCGCACGTAGGCCGTCACCGCCTCCGACCCCAGCCCGGCGAGTTCGTCGTGCAGGGACAGCATGCGGGCGACGGACTGGTCGCGCATGCGGCCGATCTGGTCCATGGCGTTCTGGATCGACCGGTCGCCGTGCCGGGCCAGGACGCTGACCAGGTTGTTCCCGGCGTTCACGCCGTCGCGCTCCTTGGCGTAGGACAGCAGGTCGTTGTCCCATACCACGACGTCGTTGGCGCACTCGGTGATCGCGCGCACCCACGGGTGGCGCCACTCGCCGGGGGTGAGGGCGTGCCCGGTGGCGAGGTCGATGAGGGCGAAGACGGTCAGCATGGCGCCGGTCCTGCGCCGCATGAAGACGTAGTCGCCGTAGGTGGGGACGACGGCGTCCTCGCGGTTCGCGGCCTCCCAGACCTGGGCGAACAGGTAGTCCTTGGTGACGGTCCGCCACCGGTCGAGCTGGTCGGCGTCCCCGGCCGCGCCGACGCGGGCCATGATGTCGCGCATCGCCCGCGCGAAGGGGTCCTCCACGGGGATCCCGGCGTCGGAGTCGTCCAGGACGCAGAGCAATTGCGGCAGCGCGCGGGCGATTTCGGCGGCGCGCCGGTCGGACTCGCAGAAGGCGTCGTCGAAGGCGAAGAGCCACACGCACCAGTCGGTCACCAGCCGGAGCGCGTCGTACGGGGCGTAGGGGTAGGTGCGGGCGCCGAGGATTCCGTAGGCGGCCTCGCGGTAGTGCTCCAGCTCGGCCTGGTCGACGATCATTCGGCTGGCCCGCAGCCAGGAGAAGGTCTCCCGGTCGACCTGGGCGGCGTACGGGCTGATCAGACTGGGGAAAGGGCTCGACAAATCGGGTAGAAGGAGCTGGGAATGCGCCAAATCAGCCATCCCCACATCATGGCAACAAAGACAGCCCGTAACCACTCCGCGACGGGTCCGTATGTGACATTATCGACCTTTGTCCGCGAACAATGCCAGGATTTCGGTCTGCCCGAACATCCGCGCGGTGTCGGCCGCCGACGGCGACCCCTCGGACGGATCGGCCCCGGCCTCCAGGAGCGCCCGCACCACATCGGGCTGCTTCTTGAGGACCGCGCCCGCCAGCGGCGTCTGCCCGCGCTCGTTGGCGCGCCCCGGATCGGCCCCGCGCTCCAGCAGAGCCCGGACGGTCTCGGCGTGGCCGTGGTAGGCGGCGAGCATCAGCAGCGTGTCGCCCTTGTCGTTGTGGAGGTCGGCCGGGACCCCCGCGTCGACGTAGGCGCACAGCCGGTCGGTCTCCCCCGATCTCGCCATCTGGAACAACCGGGTGGCCAGCTCCACGACGTCCGCGTCGCCGGCGTCGCCCTCAGCGCGGTGTGGCACGTCATCCATTCTGCCCAGGCGGGTGCAGGGGCCCGGACGGCGGGTGGCGGACAGCGGGTAGCGGGTAGCGGGCGACTCGCCCGGCGGAATCCTCGCCACATCCCATAGGTTCTCTCTTGAGAGACGAAAGAAAGGCTGGGACCCAAGGTGTTCGACCCGACGGATCTTTACCGGCTCAGCGGCGATGTCCCTGAGCTGACCGATCCGGTGCTGCTCTACCACTTTGACGGTTTCGTGGACGCGGGAGGGGCCGGAAGGCTCGCCGTCGGCCACCTGCTCGCCGAACTGGAGCACCGGGTCGTGGCGACGTTCGACGTGGACCGCCTCCTCGACTACCGGTCGCGGCGCCCCCTGATGACCTTCGACACCGATCGCTGGGTCGACTGCGAGACGCCCGAGCTGGCCGTCCACCTCGCCCACGACGCGACCGGGACGCCGTTCCTGCTGATGAGCGGCCCCGAACCCGATCGCGAGTGGGAGCTGTTCACCGAGGCCATCGGCGCCCTCGTCACCCGCCTCAACATCGGCAAGCTGGTCACCGTGCACGGCATCCCCATGGCCGCGCCGCACACGCGTCCTCTCGGGGTGACCGCGCACGGCACGCGGCCCGAGTTGGTCACCGGGCCCGGCAGCCCGTTCGGCAAGATCCAGGTGCCGGGCAGCGCGGCGGCGCTGATCGAGCTGAGGCTCGGCGCCCGGGGGCACGCCGCCCTCGGCTACGCCGTCCACGTCCCGCACTACCTCGCCCAGGCCGAGTACCCGCGGGCGGCGGTGACGGCCCTGGAGGCGGTGACCCGCGGCACCGGGCTGGTCTTCCCGATGGACGGCCTGCGGGACGCCGCCGAGAAGACCACGGCCGAGATCGAGGAGCAGATCGTCGCCTCTGCGGAGCTGTCCACGGCCATCCAGGGCCTCGAACAGCAGTACGACGCGTTCACCGCCGGGGAGGAGCGCGAGAACCTCATGGCCGAGACCACGCCGATGCCCACGGGGGACGAGCTCGCCGCGCAGTTCGAGCGGTTCCTCGCCGAGCGCGACGAGAGCGACTCGTGATCGCCACCGGCCTGGTCGGGTACGGCACGGCCGGAGAGTTCTTCCACGCCCCGCTGATCGCCGCGGCGGACGGGCTCCGGCTCGCCGCCGTCGTGACGCGCGACCCGGAGCGCGCGGCCCGCGCCGCCCGTGATCATCCGGACGCGCGGGTCGTCCCGTCCGCGGACGACCTGCTCGGGCTCGGCCTCGACCTGATCGTGATCGCCTCGCCCAACCGGACGCACGTCCCGCTGGCGCGGGCGGCGCTGTCGGCGGGCCTGCCGGTCGTGGTGGACAAGCCGCTGGCCGCCACGGCGGCCGAGGCGCTGGAGCTGGCCGATCTCGCGCGCGAGCGCGGCGTGATGTTGACGGTGTTCCAGAACCGCCGCTGGGACGGCGACTTCCTGACGCTGCGCACCCTCGACCTCGGCGAGGTCCACCGCTTCGAGTCGCGGTTCGAGCGGTGGCGGCCGGTCCCCAAGGGCGGCTGGCGCGAGAACGGCGGCCCGGAGGAGCTCGGCGGCCTGCTGTACGACCTGGGCAGCCACCTGGTGGACCAGGCCCTGCGCTACCTCGGCCCGGCGACCGACGTCTACGCCGAGACCGACGTCCGGCGGGCCGGCGTCGGCGCGGACGACGACGCCTTCGTGGCGCTGACGCACGCCTCGGGCGCGCGCTCGCACCTGTGGATGAGCTCGGTCGCCGCCCGGCTCGGGCCGCGTCTGCGGGTGCTCGGCTCGCGCGCCGCGTACGTCAAGTGGGGGCTTGATCCACAGGAGGAGCGCCTGCGGGCGGGCGAGCGGCCGGGCGGCCCCGGCTGGGGTACCGAGCCCGCCGACCGCTGGGGCGTGCTCGGCACCGACGCCGAGAGCCGCCGTGTCGAGACCGTGCCGGGGGCCTACCAGGAGTTCTACGCCGGGGTGGTGGCCTGCCTGCGGGACGGCGCGCCGCCGCCGGTGGACCCGGCCGAGGTGGCCGGGGCGCTGGCCGTGCTGCACGCCGCGCGGACCTCGGCCGCGGAGCGCCGCGTCGTCGCGCTGGACCCCTCTGCGGGCCTGATTCAGGCGAGCAGGGGGGCCTGAATCTAGCCGAGCAGGCGGACGCGCAGGGCCGCCGCGTCGTCGGGCGTCCAGCCGTTGCGCTCCAGCCAGCCGAGCGGCCCGCCGTAGGTCTCGTCGAGCACGCCGAGGAAGTACTCCATGTACTCCGGCCGCGGCAGGTGGTTCTCCGCGGGCTGGGCGTCCAGGTCGTCCCGGTAGGTCGAGCTGGCCCGCAGCCGCGCGAGCAGGGGCTCCAGCCGGTCGCCGGTGGCCGCGTAGTCGGCGACGATCGCCTCGCGGGCGACGCCGGCCACCGAGAGCGCCAGCGCGCTGACGACGCCCGTCCTGTCCTTGCCGGCCGCGCAGTGGACGATGGCCACGCCGTCGCCCCGGGCGAGCACCCGCAGCGCTGCGAGGACCGAGTCGGGCCGGTCGCGCAGGTAGGCGTGGTAGAAGCCGATGACCCGGACCTCGGCCAGGTCGTGCTCACGCTGGCCCTGCCAGGGGAGCACCCGGTCGCCGTCGATGCGGCGACGGCGGCGCGTGTCGTCGGCGAGGTCGCCGGTGTCGGCCTCGACGTCGGTGTGGCGGCCACCTTCGGCGAAGAGCGTCAGGTGATGGATGCCGACCTCGGGTACGCGGGTCAGCGGGCCGGGGCCTTCGAGGGCGACCTCGGCGTTGGAGCGCAGGTCGATCACGTCGCGGAGCTTCATCTCGCCGACGAGCTTTCGCACGTCGGCCTCCGTCAGACCCTGCAGGTTGTCCGAGCGGAGCACCCGCCCGAACTGTGTGGTCCGGCCGTCCTCCGTGGGGAGACCGCCGAGGTCCCTCACGTTCACGGCCCCGTCAAGGGCTATCCACCTCGTTAGTTCGTTCATCACTTGCCAGCCTATATGCGCTGTATGTCCGCGTGGAGAACGCGGCGCGGGGCAAAGCGTCAAAAGACATGTCCATCACGTGGCCATCGCCACCGTGACGCGGGCGCGTTCGTGGCGTGAGGACCGGCCGGCCGCGCCCGAGACCGCGCGGCTCGGCGGGCAGGCACGGGAGGTAGGTGGAGCGCGTGTTACGCGCGAGCGTGGACGAGGCGTGGCTGAGCGGGGAGCCACCTGCTCTCGGCCGACCGGCCTTCCGCCAGAGGTCCAGAGGTACGGGCCGTGGTGGTCGCACCCGGTGGACCTGGGCGGCCGTGGACACCCGCTTGACCAGTGACCTCCCGTGCATTCACATGCCCTTAATTGAGCTACCCGAAAGCACACAATTCGGTCAGTGTGCCTAATACGCTCGTTTCACCAGCAATTGCGCTCGCAACACACCGTCCCCTTTAATCTCCTTCTGGACATCGTGATTCGGTCCACGCCGGCCACTACCTCGGGGCACCTCGGAAGGAACCAGTCGATCCGTCATGACCGCGCTCATCGAGGTCCGTGACGCGAGCGTCCGCTACCTTTCCACCGGCCAGGCCGCGCTCGGCGCGACCTCGCTGACCGTCAACCCCGGCGACCTCACGCTGGTGAGCGGGCCGTCCGGATGCGGCAAGAGCACGCTGCTGCGGCTGCTCAACGGGCTGATCCCGCACGCCTACCGGGCCGAGGTCTCCGGCGAGGTGCTCGTCGGCGGCCGTCCGGTCGCGGGCAGGACGATCCGCGACATCTCCACCATCGTCGGCACCATGCTCCAGGACCCGCGCCGCCAGATCGTCGGCACCACCGTCGCGGCCGAGATCGCGTTCGGCCCGGAGAACCTCGGGCTGCCCCGCGAGGAGATCCGCCGCCGCGTCGGAGACGTCGCCGCCCGCGTCGGCGTCACCCACCTGCTCGACCGGGCGACCGCCGGGCTCAGCGGCGGCGAGCTCCAGATGGTGGCCTTCGCGGGCGTGCTGGCGATGGATCCGCGGGTCGTCGTCGTGGACGAGCCGCTGGCCAACCTCGACCCCGCCGCAAGTCTGCGCCTCATGCGCGAGATCAGGAGGTTCGTCGACGAGGGCGGCGCCGCCGTGGTCGTCGAGCACCGCGTCGAGGAGATCCTGGAGTTCGAACCGGACGAGGTGCTGTACCTGGAGGATGGCGCCCCCCGCTACCTCGGGCCCGTCGAGGGTTTCCTGCGCATGGCCCCGGCCGGCGACGTCAAGCTGCCCTTTTCGACCCTGGTGTCCCGCGCCGGCGAACTGCCCGCCGTGACCCCTCCGTCCCGCCGCGAGAGCGGTGCCGCACCGTCAGGGCAGGCCGT
Organism: Sphaerisporangium sp. NPDC051011; assembly: GCF_040653595.1. Lineage (NCBI taxonomy): Bacteria > Bacillati > Actinomycetota > Actinomycetes > Streptosporangiales > Streptosporangiaceae > Sphaerisporangium > Sphaerisporangium sp. NPDC051011. The sequence goes on from NZ_JBFAGG010000001.1 coordinate 640,999, forward strand.
GCCCCGCCTGGAGTACCGGCGGGTCGCCCTCGCGTACGGCCCGCGCACGGTGCTCGCCGACGTCGATCTCGCCCTCGGCGCGCGTGAGCGGGTCGCGGTCCTCGGGCCGAACGGCGCCGGCAAGTCCACGCTGTTGCGCGCCGCCGTCATGCTCGTCACCGCCGCGCGTGGCGAGGTGCTGGTGGACGGGTCTCCCGTGGCCGGCCGCTCGACCGTCAGCCTCGCCACGACCTTCGGCTACGTCTTCCAGAACCCCGGGCAGGCCCTGTTCAGCGCCACCGTCGGCCAGGAGCTCGCCTTCGGCCCGCGCAACCTCGGCCGCGACCCCGAGGAGATCGCCAGGGACTCGGCGGACGTCCTGCGGGCGATGCTGCTCGACGGCGAGAAGGACATCATGGACCGGCCGCCGAGGACGCTGTCGTTCGGGCAGCAGCGCCGCCTCACCGTCGCCCTGGCGCTCGCCATGCGCCCGCGCACGCTGATCCTGGACGAGCCCACCGCCGGGCAGGACCTGCGCACCACCACGGCGTTCCTCGGCCACGCCCTCGCGGCCGAGAGCGTGGAGAGCGTCTACTTCATCACCCACGACGTCGACCTCGCCCTGACCTACGCCGACCGTGTCGTCGTCGTGGACGGCGGGCGGGTGGTCGCCGACGCCTCCCCCGCCGAACTGGCCCGTGACGAGAACGTCTGGTCGGGGGCGGGGCTGCGCGCCACGAGCCTGGTGCGCGCGGTCCGCGACCATCCGCCGGCCCCAGCCGGGTCGATACCTCACCCGTTCGACCTCGCCCGCGCCCTCGCGTCCCGTACACCGGGTACGGACGCGCACAGTTCCAACCCGTCCCCCGAGGAAGGAACCACCCCCTCATGAGCGCAGACGCCGCGGCCCGCCGAGGGCCGTTACTGGAGATCTCGTCACGCACGGTCGTCTACGGCGCGGTCGGCGCGGCCCTGTACGCCGCGCTCGGCCTGTTCAGCTTCCTCATCCCCGGCACCCAGTACGTCACGGTGCGTCCCGCCTTCGCCCTGGTGCCCTTCTTCGGCAAGCGGTTCGGCGTGGTCACGGGGTTCTTCGTGGGCTTCGTCGGCAACATCGTGATCGACCTGATCCAGGGCGGCGGCCTGACGTACTTCAACTGGAGCGTCGCCAACGGCCTCGTCGGAGCCGTCGCGGGGCTCATCTTCGCCTACCTGCCGCCGATCGCCAACGAGGCCCTGCGCCTGGTGGTGACCGCCCTCGGGGCCCTGGTCGCCACCGCCGCCGGCCTGCTGTTCGTCATCACCGACATCCCGCTGCAGCACATCGACTTCAACACCTTCCTGACGCTGAACTACGGGCCCGCGCTGCTGGCCGACGCCGTCGCCGTCGTCATCCTCACCCCGGTGCTCGACGCGATCTGGGAGCCGCTGTCCAAGCGCGCCGGCCGGTGACCTGATGGACGTCACGCCGCGCTACCTGGGCGCGGGCTCCTTCCTGAGCCGCCGCGATCCGCGCGTGCTCCTGCTGGTGCCCGTGCTGTACCTCGCGGCCGTGGCGGGCGTCGACGACCTGCGCCCGGTGCTCGCCTGCACGGTCGTCGCCGTGCTGTACTACCGCGCCGCGGGCATCCCGTGGCGCGGCGTGCGGGCGAACTGGACGTTCATGCTGGGGTTCACCACGCTGCTGGTCCTCGCGAACAGCGTGCTGACGCCGGCGGACACGCGCTCCGGGGGGAGCGTCCTGTTCACCGTCCCGCTCGCGCACACCGACGTGACCTGGGCCACGCTCTCGTACGCGGCGACGATCCTGGTCCGGTACGTCTCCCTGGCCCTGGTCGGCTTCCCTGTGGCGTTCGCCATCGCGCCCGCCGACTTCGGCGTGGCCTTCGCGCGGCTCGGGCTCTCCCAGCGCCTGGCGTACGGGGTGGACCTCACCTTCCGATTCCTGCCCTCGACCTGGGCGAGCCTGCGCGAGACCGTGGACGCCCAGCGCCTGCGGGGGTACGAGCACAGCCGCAGCCGCAACCCGGTCAAACGGCTCCTCACGCTGAAGCCGGTGGTGGTGCCGGTGACGGTGAACGCCCTGGTCGACGCCGAGGACACCGTCAACGCCATGGACCTGCGCGCCTTCGGCGGACGGCACCGCACGTGGACGCGCGAGCTGGCCTTCGACCGCGCCGACCGGCTCGTGCTCGGCGGCTTCGCCGCGATGGCCGCGGCGATGACCGTCGCCCGGTTCCTCGGCCTCACGGGGACGGTGTGGGTTCCGTGAGCGTCGCCGGCGAGGCGGTCGTGGTCCACTCGGCGCCGCTGCTGCTCCCCGTCTCCCGCCCGCCGATCCGCGACGGCGCGGTGGCCGCGCGAGACGGCCGCGTCCTCACCACCGGGACCCGGCGCGAGACGCTCGCCGCGCACCCCGGCGCCGAGGAGGTCCGCTGGCCCGGGGTCGTCGTCGCCGGACTCGTCAACGCGCACACCCACCTGCAGTTCACCCGCATGGCCGGGGTCGGCGCGCGCGTCTACGACACCTTCGAGGAGTGGTCGGACACCTTCGACGAGGTCTACGCCTCGATGGACGGCGAGGACTGGGCGGCGAGCACCCGCGAAGGGGCGCTGCTCGCGCTGCGTCACGGCACCACGGCCGTGGCCGACGTCGTGACCGACCTCGCCGCACTGCCCGTCCCGGCCGAGACGGGCCTCGCGGGGGTCTCGTACCTGGAGATCCTCGGCGACGACGACCGCGAGTGGGCGCGAGGCGGCCGCGCGCGCCTCACCTCCACGCTGGGCCGGCTCGCCGCCGGCGACGTCCCGCGCGGCGGCGGGCCGTGGACGGCGCGCGTCGGGATCGCGCCGCACGCCCCGTACACGCTGGACACCGCGGTCCTCGCCGACCTGGCGGGCCTGATGCGCGCGTACGGTCTGCGGGGGCACATCCACCTGCAGGAGTCGGCCCACGAGCGGGAGTTCACCGTCTCGGGCACCGGGCCGCTGGCGGCGCTGATCCGCCGCATCGGGCTGGACTTCGAGATCCTGCGCGCGGGCGGCACCGGCCAGGGGCCCGCCGACTTCCTCGACGGCCTCGGCATGCTCGGCCCGCACTGCCACGTCGCCCACGGCGTCCACCTCGACGCCGGCGAGCGGGCGCTGCTGCGCGCCCGCGGGGTCGGCGTCGCACTCTGCCCGCGCTCCAACCGGACCCTCGGCATCGACGGCCCGCCCGTCGCCGCCCTGCTGGAGGAGGGCGGCATGGTCGCCGTCGGGACCGACTCGCTCGCCTCCTCGCCCTCGCTGGACCTGCTCGAAGACGTCCGCCTGCTGCACGCGCTCGCCCGCGAGCAGGGGTACCGGGCCGCCGACCTCGCGCGCCGCCTCGTCGAGGCCGCCACCACCGGCGGCGCCCGCGCGCTCGGCCTGGCCGCCGGGCCGGGCCGGATCGGCTCCCTGGACGCCGGCGCGCGCTGCGACTTCGCCGTCTTCGACGTGGATCCCGGCGACCCCGGCGACCCGGACCCGTACCGCACGCTCATCGAGGACGGTCCGGGGCAGTGCGTCGCCACGGTCACCGGCGGCGTCCACACCGGCCTCGACCGCCTCGCGAACTTCACCCCGGAGGTACCACGTGGGCGCTAGCCTCACGGCGACGATGACCAGACTCGGCGGCCTGTTACGCGGGCTCCTCGCGCCGGCGACCCGTGCCGGCGATCTGGCCCGCCGCGAGAGGACGCTGCGTTTCAAGCTGTACTCGCTGCTCAGCCTGCCGATCGTCGCGCTGATCCTGCTCTGGACGTTCATCACCGGCCACCTGATGAACGACCTGTTCGAGCTGCGCAGGGCCGTCACGCAGTTCGAGCAGGTCGCGGCGCCCGCCACCGCCCTGGCCGACCGCCTGCGCGAGGAGCGCCACCGGTCCGCCGTCGTCCTCAGCGGGACGGGCCCCGACGGCGGGCGCCTGGCGACCGCCCGGCAGGAGACCGACCGGGCCGTGGTGCTGCTCCACCAGCGCGCGACCTCTCAAGAGGGATCGAGCGCCACCGGGCCCGACATCGTGGACGACCTCACCGCGCTGGAGCGCGAGCTGCAACGGCTCGGCGGCCTGCGGGAGCAGGTCGACTCCCGCGCCCTCGACCGGCTGGGCGCCGTCCAGCAGTACACCGAGATCCAGCGGTCGCTCTACCGGATGACCGACGGGCTGGTGACCGTCCCCGACCCCGCGCGGTACCGGCAGGCGAACGGGCTGCAGACCATCGCCGAATCACGCGAGCTGCTGTCCCAGGAGGACGCCCTGCTGTCCGGCGCGCTGCTGCGCGGGCAGCTCGGCACCGAGGAGCAGCGCCTGTTCGCCCAGACCGTCGCCGCGCGCAGGCTCCTGTTCGACCGCGGCACACAGCAGCTCGACCCCGAGCTGCGGCGGCCGTACGACGATCTGCTCGCCTCCGCCGACTACAAGCACCTCACCGCCATCGAGAACGAGGTCGGCGCGCGGCGCACCGCCCTGGGCCAGGCCACCGCGTGGAAGGGGCTCGCCGGGACGCTCGGCACGCGCGTGGACCGGCTCACCGCCGACCGCACCGCCCTGCTGAACTCCCTCGCCGACGGCGTCTCCTGGGGCATCATCGCCCAGATCGTCATCGCGGGCGGGCTCGGGCTCGTCGCGATCCTGCTGGCCGTGGCCCTGTCCGCGCGGCTCGGCCGGGGCCTGGCCCAAGAGCTCGCCGACCTGCGCAGCGCCGCCCTGGACCTCGCCGACGTGCGGCTTCCCGGCGTCGTCCGCAAGCTACGCGACGGCGAGCCCGTCGAGGTCGACACCGAGGCACCGCCGATCCGCATCACCGGCACCACCCTGGAGGTGCAGGACGTCGCCCAGGCGTTCTCGACCGTGCGCCGCACGGCCGTCGAGGCGGCGGTCGGGCAGGCGGACCTGCGCAAGGGCGTCAGCCTGGTCTTCCGCAACCTGGCGCGGCGCAACCAGTCGCTGCTGCACCGCCAGCTCACCCACCTGGACACGATGCAGCGCAAGACCAACGCGCCCGACGCCCTCGCCGACCTGTTCCGGCTGGACCACCTGACCACGCGCATGCGCCGCCAGGCCGAGGGCCTGATCATCCTGTCCGGCGCGCCCGCCGGCCGCGCGTGGCGCAAGCCGGTGCCGATACACGACGTGGTGCGCGGCACGGTGGCCGAGGTGGAGGACTACACCCGCGTCACCGTCATGCCGATGTCGGACGCCTCGCTGGTCGGCACGGCCGTCGCCGACGTGATCCACCTGCTGGCCGAGCTGATCGAGAACGCGACGGTGTTCTCCCCGCCCAGCACCCAGGTCTACATCAAGGGCGACCTCGTCGGCCGGGGCTTCGCCGTCGAGATCGAGGACCGTGGCCTCGGCCTGACACCGGAGGCCCGTGAGGAGATCAACCGGCGGCTGGCCGACCCGCCGGAGTTCGACCTCACCGACAGCGACCGCCTCGGCCTGTTCGTCGTCAGCCGCCTGGCCGCCCGCCACGGCATCACGGCCTCCCTGCGCCGCTCCCCGTACGGGGGCACCACCGCCGTCGTCCTGCTCCCCCACGGCCTGGTGATCCCCGCGGGCCTGGACGACGAGCCCGCCGGCCCGGACACCGGCTCGATGCCCGCCGTCATCGCCCTGGAGCAGGGCTCGGACCCGACCAACAGCCGCTGAGGTCCCGTTTCGTCCCGCTTCGACAGGGCTTCGTCAGGGCGCGGCGAAACCGGCACCGTCTTCGCCTGGCGCCGGGCTACTGGACGCGGCCCTCGGCCAGGACGGTGACCAGCTCGGGGATGCCGTCGATGATCACATCGGCCCGCCGTGCCTCGGGGCGCTCGGCGTGCAGGTAGCCCCAGGGGCCCCTGCGGAGCAGGGCCGTGCGCATTCCCGCCTCGGCGGCGGGGAGCACGTCGTTGTCCAGCCGATCCCCGACGTAGAGGATCTCACCCGGCTCGCGGCCCGCCACGGCGGCGACCTTGGCGAAGAACTCCGGGTCCGGCTTGCTGACACCCCAGCCCGCCGAGGTGTGAATGCCGTCCACCGGCAGGTCCATCGCGGCGAGCTGGTCGTACGCCTGCGGGGGCTGGTTGCCGGCGATGACCAGCTCGTACCCGGCCTCCCGCAGCGCGGCGAGGCCCGGCCGCACGTCGGGGTACAGGTCGTCCTCGTCGAAGTTCTCCCGCAGCCCGCCCGGCTCCTCCCGCCGCCAGGCGTCCAGCTCGGCGGACAGGTCGATGCCCGGCCGCACGACCTGGAAGGCGTCGCGGTGGGACCGGTCGAGCGCCGCCATCCCCCCGAGCACGCCCATCATGACGAACCGGGGCACCCCCAGCCGGTCGGCCCACCGCGACCAGATGCGCGTCTCGTCGACCAGCGTCTCCCCGACATCGAACACCAGCGCCCGGACCACCACGACTCCCCCTCCTCAACGCACTACCCGGACCCTACTCGCCGCTCATCCCCGCAGGCCCACCGAGGGCGACCGCATCTCTGATATCCGAGCACCTGTTCCGCGATTACCGAGATACTCATCGTGTCCACTTAACTACGAAGGGACAGGAAAGATGGTCATGACGTCGCGAAGGTCGCACACGAAACCTGCCGTTCCCCCGGACTCGACTTCTCGGCCGGAGACCGAACCCGAGCCCACGCTCGAACCGACGACGATCGACGGCCAGACGGGGAGTGCCTCGGAGATCGCGCCGCGACCATCCCCCGGCGCGAGGTCGCACGCGAAGCTGGCTCCGACACCGGAGACGGCGGGCCGGCCACTGCCGACGACTCCGCGAGAGCTCTTCGACGCCCTACCTCCCCTTCCCCTCCGCACTGAAATCATCAACGGGAGAATGATCGCGAGCCCCATGGGCACCCCCGAGCACGCCGATGCCGCGATGAACCTTTACCGCGCCCTGTGGCCGATCATTGACACACACGGATGGGACGCGTTCACCGGCAATGTCGACGTCTGCATCGACGGTCCCCGTGATCCCGTCGTTCCGGACTTCGTGCTCGCTCGCCCCGACTGCCCGCGATGGGGGTGTGAGCTGCTTTCGTCCGGACTGCTCATGGTGGCCGAGGTCGTTTCGCCCGGCAGCGTCCGCGAGGACCGCGAGGACAAGCCCGACCTCTACGCTCGTGGCGGTGTGCCAATGATGCTGGTGATCGACCCGGAGGACGCACCGCCCTCGGTCACCGTCCTCAGCGACCCGGAAGACGGTTTCTACCAGACCATCACCCGCGTGACGATGGGCAAGCCCCTGCGCCTCCCCGCCCCCGTCGACTTCGACCTCGACACGGGCATCTTCCTGAGCTGAGCGCATCCACGGGACGAAATGGGGCGGTCAGCGGGTCAGTTGCGCCATGACCACGCCATGGCCTTGTGGATGCGTTTGTCGGAGATGGGGTACGGGTGCCGAGCGTTTGGGCGAAGTAGCTGACTCTCAGTGCTCCGGAAGGGGGTCAGCCTGGTCTTCCGCAACCTGGCCCGCCGCAACCAGTCGCTGCGGCACCCGCCAGCTCAGGAATATGACGAGATAACGGGACATGACGCGGTGAACGCGAACGCGTCCGGTGGACCCCGCACGCGTGGTGCGGCCGATTAGGATATTCGGCCGACACTGGAGGTCAAATGGGCGAAAGCAGCGCTCCACGCGTTTTCATTTCCTACGCACAGGACTCCACGGAGCACGAGGAATCGGTGCGCAATCTCTGGATCTTCCTGCGCTGCCATGGTATCGACGCCCGCATCGACCTCCCTGGCGCCGAGGGCAGGCAGGACTGGCCCACGTGGACACGGGACCGCCTCCACGACGCGGATTTCGTCATCGTCGTCGCCTCGGACGCCTATAAGCTACGCGCCGAAGACACCGCGGAAACCGGCGATGGCGACGACGTGCGATCGGCGGCCCACCACATCCGCGACGCGTTCCATCGAAATGACCCGAGCGCACCGCTCAAGTACCTGCCGATTCTGTTACCTGGGCATTCATCGGGCGAAGTCCCGGAGTTCCTCGCCGCCGCGTCTGCCCCTTACGAGGTCACCGATTTCACCGTCCGCGGCACCGAAAAGCTCATGCGGAGCCTGACGGCCCCTCCCCCACGAAGCGTGCCCTCGATGAGCGGACCACTGGCCTCCCCCGCGCCTCCGGCGGCGTCACGGCCGGGGGCACGTTCGCCGCTCAGCCACGAGTTGGTCCTCGCCGTCACGGTGGAGGAGGGACGGGTCACCTGCGAGGCGACGCTGGCGGGTGCCGTCCTCGGGCGGCACGACGCGAGCCTCCCCGTCAGCCCCGGCACCCTCGCGCACGCGATGAACGCCCCGCCGCACGTGGCCGAGGAGCGGCTGATCGAGGCGGGACGCGCGCTGTGCGCCGCCCTGCTCACCGAGGACACCACCCGCCACATCGCCAGGCTGCTGCACGACTCGCGTTTCGGCACAGTGGTCGACGTAGTCATCGACGCGGACGGCGCGGCGTCCGCGCTGCCGTACGAGCTGCTGCGCCTCCCCGACGGCCGCCTGCTCGCCACCGTCCCCGGAGTCCACGTCCGGCGCCGCGTCGCCGCCACCGCGAACCAGACGCCTGCGGCCTCGCCCGGCCCGCTGAAGATCCTCGTGGCAGTAGGCCCACCCACCGGGAACGGCTCGCCGGCCGGGGAGCCCGGGACACGGGGCGTCCCGGACACGACCGTCACCCCCTGGGCCACCCTGGACCCCGGTACGGACCGACGGGCAACCCTGGACGCGGTCACCAACCTGCGGGCCATGGGCGCGGCCGAGGTACGCATCCTGGAGGACACCAACCCGCGCGCGATCGCCGAGGCACTACGCGCCGACCGGTACCACGTCCTACACCTGTCCGCGCCCGGGACATCGTCCGAAGACCCGATGCCCGCCGAGCCCCTGACAGCGACGCCGGCAGACGACCTCCCGCCCCTTGTCGTGATCTCCGGATGCGCGGCGGCCGTGCCCTCCACGCCAGACGGCGACGCACCCGCCGTGACGCTGATCCGGCGCGGCGCCGACCGCGTCCTCGCCATGCAGGCACCGGTCACCGCCAGATACGCCACCGTACTGACCACACGCTTCTACACCGCCCTGGCCACCGGCGCCGCCCTCACCCCGGCCGCGGCCCTGGCCGACGCCCGCAACCACCTCGAACAGGAACGCATGCACCTCACCCGCGCCGACCCGGACGACCCCCCACCGCCGGAGTACGCCATCGCGACCCTACTGTCCACCGGCGACGACCTCCCCCTGATCGACCTCGCGATGCCACCGCTCCCGCTGAGCCGTTCCTAGATGCGCGCTGGCGTCGGTCTTCCGTACCGCCTTGATCTAGGCGTGCGTCATTCGAGCCGCACCGCGTAGAGCCGCGCCGCTCTACTTCAGAACCGTCCAACGCGCCGGTTCCCGGAGGACCGCTGCGGCGCCTTCCAGGTCGGCAAGCCGCGCCGCAAGGGTGCCTCGGCGAGACGAGGCGAGAGCGCCGTGCTGGATTTGAGTCTGTGGAGGGCCCTGTGGTCGATCTCCAGGCTCTAGGGGATTCGGGGCTAGGGCAGGCATGGGGAGAGGTAGGCCCATACGCGGTGGCCGGAGGATGGGGTGCCCTGGTAGCCGGCTCGGGTGGCGATGGCCGACACCATCGCGAGGCCCCGGCCGTGCTCCTCGGTACAACACTGCTGGTCGTGCCCGGTGAATCGGGGTGTGCCGGTCCCGCCGTGGTCGTACACCGTGAGCAGGATGCCGGCGGCACTGTCGTCCAGCACGACCTCGACCGTGAACCGGCCGGTGGCGAGGCCGCTGCGCGTGTGGCGCAGAGCATTACCCGCCAGTTCCGAGACGATCAGCTCGGCGTCGTCGGCCCGGGGGTCGTCCGCCAGCAGGAACCGGACGAACCTTCGCGCCTCGCGCACCTGGTCCAGCCGCCCGGGGAAGATCCGTCGCCAGACCAGGCCGCCGGACGAGTCCGGTGACACGGGGTCGACCGGCCCCGGCTCCTGCCGAGCGGTGGCGACAGCGGGGAACGCGGAAGGGTCGGAGGGCACCAGGACCACCTGCCTTGAGGGAAGACGTGATGAGTACGCGGACAAGGCGTAACTCTGGCCTGAGAGACCTCAGCCGTTGGATCCCCTGCTCTGGCAGCCGCACTTCTCACGGGCCCGCACATCTCGAACTGCAAAGACCCGCCCCACCTCCGGCGCCTTCCCTCAAGAAGGGCCAAACGGAGCCCCACATCCGATGTGCGTCTGAGTAATCGATCGTGTACGTTGAGTGAGAACAGGTGTTCGGAGTCCGAGTCGTCGAAGGGGTGGGGCGATGTCCGGCGAGGGGTACCGCGAGCTGCGCGAATGCAGGCGACGCGGCGAGGTGCTGCGTGCCAAGGGGTTCACCCATGAACAGGTCGCCGACATCTTCGCGGCCTTCTTCGACGTCGGCCCGCTCCGGCTGCATCGGTACGCATATGGGCACACCGCCGCCGAGGTGGTCGCCATGTACAACGACCTCGACCCGGCCGGTTCCGCCTCGCTTCGCGAAGGTCGGTTCTACGAGTACGAGAGCTGGCCGGTCAGCGGTAAGCGCCCCTCGGCGAGGGTCCTGGCGATCTTCGCCCGCGTCTACCGCACCACCGCCCGCCGTCTCGTCACGGACGAGGTCTACGCGTCGTACACCGTTCGCGACCGTGATCTCATCGACCGTACGGACCATCGGCACCTCGTCCCCCACGGCACATCTCGCGCCCCGGAGACCGGGCGAGGCCGTGCCACCATGGAACAAGCGGCGGCGCGAGCAACCGGCACGGTCGGGCAGGTCCTGAGCCCCGCACCAGCGGACTGCGCCGCCTTGCTACGCGCCCTCTCATCCGAGGAGACCGATGTGAAGCGACGCGACCTACTGTTCGAGCTGGCCCTGACGCTGGGAGGCGCTCCGGCCCTCGTCCTGCTCCGCCAGTTGTCCTCGTCCGAGAAAGACCGCCTGGCGACCGCCATACGCACATCCGGTCACGTGGACGCCCGGACCGTAACCGTCATCGAGAAACTGACCGCGCGATGCCGCCGTCTTGACGACGACTTCGGCCCTGAAACCGTCCTCCCGATCGTAGAGTCGCAACGAGTGATGATCACCGATCTCCTGCGCCACGAACACTTGCTCCCCGCCTTGCGTGGCCGGCTCGTCAACGCCTACGCCCAGCTCAGCCAACTGTCCGGATACCTCCACCACGACCTGACCGATTACGCGACGGCCCGCACGCGTTACCGACAGGCGCTGAATGCGGCTCACGAGGTAGAAGACCCGACCCTGATTGCCTATCTGCACATCTGTTTGAGCTACATGGCGATGTACCAAGCCCATACAGGTCAAGCACTCGACCACGTCTTCGCCGCACGCGGGTGGGCGAAGCGGAGTCCGAGCAACGTCCTGCGATCCGTGCACGCCATGGAGCTCGCACGCACCCTGGCGCGGAAGGGCGAGACAGCGGAAAGTCGGCACGCGTTCGAGCAATCCCTCAGGCTGGCGGGCCAGCCGCGAGACGAAGCCGACCCCTCCTATCTGTACTGGTGGACACCGACCCAGGTGCAAAGCTGCGCCTCGGATTGCATGCTGGCCTGGGGGCAACTCGACGCTTCGATCACCGCCGCCGAGCGAACGTTGGCGTCCACCGACACGCCGATGCTGCTGCGCGGACAGACTTTGTTGCAATACGCGGACAGCCTGACCCGGAAACGAGAGATCTCCGCAGCCGCAGAGAAGATCCGCGACGCAGCCCGTTTGACCAACGTGCACAGCTCCGCACGCATCGCCGACTCGGTGCGGCAGGCTCGGGGGCGGTTGCAGCCGTGGGCGGGGAACAATCACGTCCGCGAGCTCGACGAGGAGCTCCACTCCTTGGGCATCGCCGCCGTCGCTTCCTGATCATTTGCCGTAGGGCGTACCGGTTCTCGCACCAGTGGGCCCGGCCCTGACCTCCTGGGGTCAATACTGAGCGTGTTTACTTCGGCACGAAAGGTCAAGAACGAGGGTCGTGACATCACGAAGGACGCATCCTGAGCCCAGCGTCGCGCCGGAGCTCAGGTCTCTACCTGACGGCGAGTCCAAGCTTTCCGCTGCTTCTTCGGGAGCCCCGGCGACAGGCGAGGCCATCGTCTCCAGCGGTGAGCGGCAAGACACCCATGCCATGCCCACCAAGAGAGCCCACGCCATGTTGGCGCCGACGCCCGAGACCGCGCACCAACCGCTGCCGAGCACTCCACGAGAGCTTTTCGATGCGCTGCCACCCCTTCCCTTCCGCACCAAGATCATCAACGGGAGAATGATCGTGCGCCGTTGAACGCATCCGGTCAAAACGTCAACTCGCCGGGACCCTGGGCTTAGTTACGGTTGGGTACGCTGCCGCTCACCTCCTTCAGAAAAGAAGGTATCGACATATTCAGACGGCGCCAGATTGCTGGTGCGCATTAACGAAAACACTTCCACCCCCTCGTCAAGATCATCCGATATGTGGTACGCCTGAGAAAGCCCCACGTAGCGAACGTCAATTAGTGTGATTGCGTACTGAATTGCTTCGCTTTCGGCCAGCCGAATCGCCTCCGAAAAATTGGCAGCCCTCCAAATTGTTATACGTTCTTCATATGCGCCCAGGTCGCGATGATGGAATACGCATCGCACTCCATACCATTCAGGGTCAGATTTTCTATCGATCTTCGCACTCTCCACCGGAAACCCCCTCTTCACTGAGCTTGGCTGGCTGAGGTTTTGTTCCGTCGAGGTCCATCTGATTGATGGGGTCTTGGTTGGCGTAATCATATGAATTAGCAGAACCGCCTGCAATCGGGTCAATCTGAAGAAAACGTCCGACCTTGGGATTATAAAGGCGGGCGCCCATCAGGATGAGGCCGCCTACGCTTTCGCCTGAGCGCTGGCAGGCACCAAACCAGCCATATCGGGTGGCGGTCGCTGGTGTTGACTGCGCGGTCGAGGCCATATTCGTCTGTTCCGCGTAGTTGTCTACACCTGTGGGACTACTGGCATCGGCGCAGGTGGCGACAAGCTCCCCGTGCAGTTGCAGCGTGAGCGTGCCGCCACTGGACTGCGTCTCCTCGAACCCGCGAATGCCGTGGCATTGCGCGTCCACGTCCCGTTGACCTCACCGATCCAGGCTGGCCATTACTGGGGCCACCCAACCGAAATGGATACTCAGAACGAGTCAGGCGAGCGCGAGAACGTGGCACCGATCCAGACAGAGAAAACGCGGCGGCCCCCTGCCTGCAGGCCGTGAAGTCTCCCTTCACACAAGCGCGGCACTTCACTTGTTGCGCTTACGTTTCCGGGCAGAATCGTACAGGCCAGCGGCCATCGCCACGCTGGCGATGACCGCCGCGCCATGACCCTTCCATCTGTCCATAAGAAAAAGGAATGCCGCCAGCGCCACGGCTCCTAGGAAATACAACAAGTACACCCACCACGGTTCACGTTTCATCTTCCATCCCGAAGAGGCGCTATACCGTGCAACTCCGATCGGCCCGCACGGTGAGGGCCGATCGCTACCCGTTTCCTCTCTCAGCAACAGACCATCGCGCCTCCGGATAATGAAGTCCGGCCAGGGAGACGCTGTTCGCGGCCTCTTCGCCACTTACCTTGCCTTCCGGACTCACAAGAACCCTACTTGGGTACGTGACCGGAAGTCACCGGGCACCCCAGACGCCTTGTGGCGTTCCTTTCGTCTGGTCTTTCAGGGTGCCGTCGGGCATCAGCATCGGCGCTTTGAGCCAGCGTGCCACTAATTCGGCCCTATTGACCGTAATCTGACATCGTATGTGCCAGAAGTCAGGCGCAGTACCCGGGTTCCGCCCGACAGCGAACTCGAGGGCGACGGTGCGTCACTCGTCCGCCGCCGGGCCTGGACCGGACGTCTCTCTTTCCAGTTATTCTTCGCCGACTGCTCACCGATGTCGCTCGAACCAAGCGCTTATGCAGAGGACTACTGCCGCGAGCACAGCAAAACCGAGGCCGATCCCAGCGCACAGCAGCCAGGGGATCGGCTTCTCCCCGTTCTTCCGGGACGCAAGAGAGAAAATCACGAACATCGCGAACCCTCCTGCGGCACCGAAGCATACACCGTAACGCAGAGGATGTCCTATGGCGAACTCATGCCTCGCACGATCAATTCGTTCAACGGACATCATGACACGTTCCAACCTCGAACCCGCCCACAAGTCATCATCGTCCGGTGGCCGATGCACTATCGTGGTACTCCGCTCATTCATGCTTCCGGATATCCCACCAGCACGCTCTTCCGGACAACTATCCGGAAGTTACCCGAAGACGATCACACCCCGCACTCAGCTCATGACAGAAGCGCCCGGCTGGCATGGCTCAGCATGCCAGCCGGGGGCCGAAACGCAAACTCCTCTCTAATGGGCCTTTGTATCCTCTCCATTGGCGCTAATGATGCCATAAACTACTGTTTCACGTTATCGACGGCGACGCTTACAGACCCAGCGAATGGTCTCACTCCCTCAGGTTTCGCTAGAACTTGCGGCTGGCCGTTTTCGCGCACAGTCACGATTTCGCCATCCGCAGAGCACCAACCGAGGATCCCACGAACTGTGATGCCAGCGAGGAAGCACGGCCGGCCTCCCTTATTGGGCCGCACCACCTCAGCCGTTGTTTCCGCGCTCTGCCGGTCCACGAGCAGCCATTTTTTGGGATTCTCAACAGCGAGACTCGAACCGTCCGGTGCCCATGCGACAGCGGACGGGTCACCGGCGACGTTCACATCGCTCGTCTTGCCGTCCGCGATCGAAATGATCGAAACGGAAGCCCCCCTGGGAGCGAAGACGTTTGATTGATAATTCTCACTGCCTCCGTGCACGAGGGCGACCCAGCGCCCGGCGGGGTCTACGTCGAGGGAGTGAATTTCCCCTTTTACCTTGGCGAGCATTTTCGGAGGCGCCGACTGAGTCGTGTCCGCCACAGCGACATTTCCTTCATTGTCCCCGAGAACAATGCGTCCACTGGAGCCGACCCAACTGACGACGGAGGCTGGGAATCGTATCTCCCGCTCGGTTCCGCTGCGTATGACGACGACGGAGTACTCACCGTCATCATCAGTCGAGCCTCTGGCCCAACAGCCCACGAGGGCAATGCTTCGGCCATCCCTACTCAGCCAGGGGAACTCCATATCGGAGCCTGCCGCACAGTCTGGCAACTGCACCGGCGAAAGATCGGCCTTCGCCACATAGCTGTCATTCGCCTCGCCAGGCTGCACGCCAACGAACCACGCGAAGTCGTAGGCAGCGGGATCCCCTCCACCCGAGCCTCCGCATGCGGCCAAGCATGCGACCAACATGACTCCGAGCAGAACCGACCTGAACATAACGCTCACCCAGCCTCACCGATGGCAATATGACAGCTTTTTCCCATTCGTACACATGAGTCTATACCAACCCCAATCCTTGAGCCGGTCTGCCACCCAGAAAGCATTTTTCGACTTTTTCGGGTTACTTCTCTTGAGGTTGTATCCCAGGGTTCTGCCGAGGTTGTTGTTGTACAGGTCCATCTTGGTCCAGTAACCACAATGCCGACCGCAGTAATCCTCATGATTGTCGCTGATCGTCTTCGCGGCGGCTACTCCGATGGTAAGCACCATGAGCGCGTTCCACAGTGCGTGCAAGAACGCGTTCTTCCACGTGCCGTCGTCTTCGGAAGTATACTTACCCCACATGCGTACCGTGATGGAGATGGCGGCTTCCTTCATATTCCATCCGGCCTTACACGTCGTTATGTCCAGCTCCCACCAGCAAGCTGCCGCTTCGCTCAGGTTGGGCATCGCACCATCAAGATCAGTACAGTTCACAGGGTCCGTATTGCAGTAATCAAAGGCGGTCGCACTTGCTCCTTCGACGGGATCCATCTGCAAGAAGCGGCCAGTGGCAGGGTTGTAAAGGCGGGCGCCCATGAGGACGATGTCGGCGACGGTGTCGCTGGCTCGTTGGGCGCCTCCCAGCCATTCATATCGGTCACTGGTGTTGACTGCGCGGTCGAGGCCATATTCGGTCTGTTCCGCGTAGTTGTCCACGCCTGTTGCACTACTGCTATCGGCGCAGGTCGCGACGACATCCCCGTGCAGGTTCGTGAGTTGCAGCGTGAGGGTGCCGCCGCTGGTCTGCGTGGCCTCCAGACCGGTGAACGCGGTGACGTTGCGGGTCCAGGTGCCATTCGCCTCGCTGATCCAGGCTGGCGAGTCTCCGCCACCAGCGTAATGGTTGGTCTGCGTGCCGGCCGAGGACGTGGTCTGGCGGACGCGGCCGAGCGGGTCGAGGGTAAAGGTCTTGGTCGTCGACGCCTGGGTGAGGGTCCTGACCATGTCACCCGCGTAGTAGCCGACCGTGACCGCCGCGCTGTTGGCTGTGGATCCCGCTGGGATGGCGGTCGTACGGCCGAACGCGTCGTAGGAGTACCCAGAATCGGTGATCCTGTCCGCCGAGTCGAAGGTATGGGTCACCGTCGTCGGGGTGGTCGAGGTCGAGCACGACCCGTCGTCGGCCGCCGGGTAACTGGCCTGCGAAGTGCGGTTGGTGTCCACGTCGAACCCGTACGTGCGGGTCTCGCACGACAGGTTGTAGGTGTCCGACACCTGGGTCAGCCGCCCGGCGGTGTCGTAGTTGTAGTGCTGCAGGCTGCCGTTCGGCCCGGCCGTCTCCACCGTCCGACCGTTGGCGTCGGGAATCGCGGTGAACGCCAGCCAGTTCGTGCCCGACTTGGCGTAGTTCAGGCTGGTCTGCTTGCCGGTGTCGTCCCACCCGCTGGTGGCGGTCAGGCCGTTCGGGTACACCTGCTTGACCAGGTTGCCCGCCGCGTCGTAAGCGGCGGTGAATGAGCCGATGGTGGAGACGGCGATGCCGGTGGGCAGGCCGCGCCGTTCGGCCTTTCCGGCGGCGTCGGTGCCGTCGTAGGTGTAGGTGTAGGTGCCCTTGCCGTCGTTGACCGTGGCGGCCCGGCCAGTCGCGTCGTACGTCGTGACAGCGGTGTTGCCGTCGGCGTCCGTGGTCGAGTACGCCCGGCCGAGCGCGTCGTAGGCGGTCGTCACCGAGACGCCGCCGGCGGTGACCCCGGTCTGCAGGCCGGTCGCGCTGTCGTAGGTGTAGGTGCGATCCGGCAGTGCGGTGCTGCCGGCGCCGGTCTCGGTCACGCTGGTCGCGGCTGTACGGCCGGCGGCGTCGACCGTGATCGTCGACGACCGGGTCGCCGACCCCGACGTCTCGACGGTCTGGGCGGTCTGGCCCCAGTAGCCATAGGTGACTGTGGTGACCGGCAGCGTCCCTCCGCTGGAAGGGTTGGCGGCGGGAGCGGTGCGGCACACCAGTCCGGCCCACTGCGGCTTCCCGCCGCACGACGGGTACGAGGAGTTGGCGGCGGCGCTGTAGTAGGTCGCCGTGGTCGTGCCTGCATCGGAGCCGGAGGAGGACGGCATGCGCCGCTCGATTTGGCGTCCGGCGTCGTCGTAGTGGACCTTCTGCACGATGTCGGTGCCGCCTGCGACGACGGTCTTGTGGCTGGTGGGTTGGAAGAGGTCCCAGCCGGAGGGGTCGCCGGAGACGATCGGGTCGTAGCCCGTCTTCTCAGTGTGGGTGTCGGCCGCCGCGACCGTACCGGCGCCGTTGACGACCAGCGGCTTCACGATCGTGGTCGTGACGAGGTGGTAGTCGACATCGGGGGCGGGCTTGCCCTCGTCGTAGGTGTAGTTGGTGTGCTGGCGGGCGGACACGAGCGCGCCGTCGGCGAGCATTACCTGGCGGGCGGGGCCGTCGCCAGTCAGGGCGTCCCCGTCGTCGTTGTAGGTCGTGAGGGTGGCCAGCAGGTCGGCCCGCTCGGCGCTGCTGGTGCGCCCGGCCACATACGCGTCCGTTGAGGACGTGGGCGCGAGAGCCTCGGCGCGATTGCCCGCGCTCAGATCCCACACGGTGTTGCCGTTGTCATCGTACCGGGTCGTCGAGACCTGCCAAGCGCCCGCGCCGTACGTCGCCGTGTTGACGGCGCGGCCGTTGACGTCCATGTACGTCAGGGACGCGTACGGATAGTCGCCGGAGGCGGGAGCGTAGGAGCCGTCCCCGGCCTGCGGAGGCACGTGCCAGGCGGGGAAGACCGCCGTACCAGTCCGAGGGAGGTCAGAGGTCTGCGACCAGGTCGCGGCAGTCGCCCCGGTCACGTCCACCGGCGAGTTGATCGGCACGCCGTACGACACCGCCTGGACGATGTCCGTGGTGCCTGCCTCTCGCTGGACATCGGCCAGTCGGCCGGAGGTGTCGTAGTCCATCCGCCACGGGTTGAGCCCGGGCGGGGTTATCTGCGAGATCCGGCCCGCGCCGTCGTAGTAGTAGGTGACCGTCAGATTGGGGCGGGGGTCGGACACCGTGCGCAGGTGGCCGGTGGAGTCGTAGGCGTACGTGGCGACGGTGGTGGTTTTCATCGCCGACGTGTCGGGGTCGAAAGCCGTGTATGAGATCGACTTGGCCAGCCCGGTGTAGTCGCCCCAGCCGGAGGCGATGCCCGTTGCCGTGGTGGCCGATGCATAGGTGATGTCGAGCGTCTTGCAGCCGGCGACCAGGCTTGCGGAGCAGTCCACTCCTACCGGAACCGGGGCGAGCATGCGGGTTACCCGTCCTTGCCCGTCATGCGCATAGGTGGTGGTGTTCTCCTGGCCGGGTTCATCGACACTGCTGACGACCCATCGGGTCAAGTCAGAAGCGAAGTTGACGTCGACCCAGTAGTTGCCGCCGCCGTAGGAACTGGTGGGGAACTGGGAGGCGCTGCCGTAGGAGAAGACGCCGTTGCCGCCGTACACGGCGCTGGTGGCCGGGGCGTGTAGTGGCGGGCTGTCCTTCGTCGACGCGAAATAGTTACCGTCGAAGGAGTAGTGCCCGGCGGGAGCGAAGTAGGACGCGATGTACGTTGTGCCCGACGTTACCCGGATCGGTGCGGGGAAGGTGAGGGTCTGCCAGCCCGAGTCCGTCTCCTCCGTGAACGTGCCGGTGGCGATCTTCTGCCCGGACGCGGTCCACAGGTTCCCGATGTGGGTTCCGGTGTTTCCTTGGCCCTTGTAGAAACGTACCCCGGTGATGAATCCGGGCTGGTCGGCGGTGAACTTCACCCCCAACTCGACCGGGTCGGGGTCGGTGGAGGCCGTGGTTCCTGGGGTGGCGGCCACGCCGAACAGGCTGGTGGTGCTCACGGTCGACAGGGCGGGATCAGGTGCACCCTGGTTGGGGACGAACTCCACATCCACCCAGTAGTTGCCACCGTGGTAACTCCCGGACGGGAACGTGGAGGCCGCCCCGTAACCGTAGACGCCGTTGCCGCCGTACACGTCCGCAGTGGCCGGGGCGTGCAGCGGCGGGCTGTCGGTGGCCGTGCTGAAGAAGTTGTCAGTGAAGGAGTAGTGTCCGGCCGGAGCGAAGTAGGACGCCACATACGTCGTGCCAGGACTCACCTGGACCGGTGCGGTGAAGGTGAGGGTCTGCCATCCCGATGCGGTCTCGCCGGTGAACGTCCCGGTGGCGAGGTTCTGCCCGGAGGTGGTCCACAGGTTGCCGGTGTGGGTTCCGGTGTTGCCGGGCCCCTTGTAGAAGCGGACCCCGGTGATGAGCCCCGGCTGGTCGGCGGTGAACTTCACCCCGATCTCCAGCGGGTCGGGCTCGTTGACCGACGCAACCGCCGGAGCCGCCGTGGCGGCGAAGAGGTGTGCGGGGGCGGTCGGGGCCACCGCGGCTGCTTTGAAGGTTGTCTTGTCCCCGAAGGTATCGGTGTGGGTGAACTGGGTGGGTGAGTCCTTGACCACCGTAGACCCGTCGGTGGCGTCGGAGACGCCCTGGTAGGTGCCGTCGGCCTGCTTCGTGTAGGTGAGCTGAGAGCCGTCAGGACCCGTGAAGAGCACGTAGCCCTTGTCGGTGTGGTCTTCGAACTGGCTGCCGGCGACGATCGAGTTGCCGGTGGGGAAGGAGGCGGTCCAGCCTGGTCCGAACACCCCGCCTGCGCCGGTGACGGTTGCGGGGGCCAGGGTGGTGTGGCCTCGGGATACCGACAGTCCGAACGCACTGACGTCCGTCGCGCCGACTGAGTAGTCACCGGTGAGCAGGGCGGCGGTCCCGGGGCCGAGAGGCGTGGTCGCGTAGGAGGCGCCGAAGGCGGTACGTTCCAGGGTGAAGCCGACCGCATCGGAGCAGTTGTCGGCGGTGCCGCTGGTGAAGCAGGCCCGCAGCGCGACCGGGCCGTCACCACGACCGGCGCTGCGCATGGTGTGGGCGACGTCCCAGTACAGCTCGGCGAACGGCTGGCTCGTGTTGGTCCGTGTGACGGGCCAGGCGGCAATGGGGGTGGCAGAGCCGGGTACGGTCACGTCGGTGGTGGGGATCGGTGACCAGGCGGCGTCGGTCTTGACGTCGGCCTTGTACTCGTACCGTACGCCGGTGCGGTCGGGGGCCGCTACAGCGGCCAGGGCGATCGCGGCCTGGGTGCGGTCCTCGTCCAAGGGTTTGGTGATCTCACCGACTCCCGCGCCGAAGTTGTAGGCGGTGACCGTCGAGGTGCGCAGGGCCATGTCGCGGGTCTTGACGTACAGGGTGTGCCAGCCCTGCTTGGGGTCGATGCTGATCGTCAGCGGGTGGCCGCCGCCGCCGTTGTCGGCGGCCAGGTTCGGCGCGGAGGGGTCGTCCAGGCCCCAGTAGTAGCCCGAGCCGTCAGCCGAGGTGGTGCTCAAGGTGGCGGTCACCGGCTGGGTCTGCTTGGCCGACCAGACGTTCGCCGGATAGGACGGCAGGCTCACGGTCGGGGCCGTCGGGTCGGTCACATCCACGGTGAAACTCTTCAGCGCCGACCAGGAGCGGGAGTAGTCGGTGCCGTCGAACCCGCGCGCCCGCCACTGGTAGTGCTTGCCGTCGGCGAGCTTGCCCGCCGGGACCTGGATCTTGCCCAACTCGCCCTGCTGGAGGCCGTTCACCGCGCCCGACCAGACCGTCCCGGTGCCTTCGGCCGGGTAGGCCGGATCGCGC
Source organism: Sphaerisporangium sp. NPDC051011 (assembly GCF_040653595.1). Classification (NCBI taxonomy): domain Bacteria; kingdom Bacillati; phylum Actinomycetota; class Actinomycetes; order Streptosporangiales; family Streptosporangiaceae; genus Sphaerisporangium; species Sphaerisporangium sp. NPDC051011. Next base: position 662,027 of record NZ_JBFAGG010000001.1, read on the forward strand.
AGGATCTCGAAGTCGATCCGCTCGGTGTCCCATTCGCCGTCGCCGACCAGGCCGGCCAGGGTCGGGGTCAGCGAGGTGACGTAGGTGCCGCCGTTGGTGCCGCCCGCGCTGGGTGTGATGGACAGGGCTGAGGGCACGGTCGGGTAGGAGTTCCACTGGACGGTGATCTTCGGGCCGGGCATGCCGGCGGTGTTCTCCGAGGAGCGGAACATCCGCCAGTTGGTGACGTCGGCCTCGTTCACCGCGCGGATCTGCAGGCCATAGTTCGGCGTGCCGTCCGACCAGGCCTGCAGGATGCTCTCGATCGAGAACAGCATCGTGCTCTCGGCGCAGCCCGGATCGCCGTAGCCGTTGGTGTTGGTGACCGCGCCGGTCGTCGTCGTGGACGGCTGTGCCGCCAGGGTCAGCGTCGAGGACTGCCACGCCGAGGTGACCCGGCGCACCTGCACACCCGATTCCACGCTGCTGCCACAGGCGTTGGACTTGTAGTTCGACAGGGTCAGATCCGCGTTCATGATGTGCTTGCGGGTCAACCCGTTCAGCCCGAACTGCAGGTAGGTGCGTGCGGTCTTGGCGCCGGAGCCGAACTTGCCCGCGTGCAGCCAGGTGGCGCCGGTCTGTGAGCTGGGGTAGTCGTCGGAGACGAAGGTGTCGGTCTGCAGGGTCAGGTTCATCCACGGGTCCACCGTGACCGGGAACTGCACGGCCGGGTCGGACAGGAACGCGGTGTCCGGCTTGAGGACGAACGCAGGCCCGTCCGGACCGTTGACGATCTCGGAGGCCACCTCGGCGCGCCTGCCCTGATCGGGGGACTCCTCGGCGGCGGCGTCCCACATCTGCGGCGCGGGAGCAGCGGCGATCACCTTGCCCGAGGAATCATCGGCAAGCTGCAGACCATGGTCGGCGCGCTGGCCGAACTTCACTCCTGACAGCTCCATCGGCAGCCTGATCTCCACCGGGCCGGTAGGCCGCTCCCGGAAGACCACGAAATGCACGAAACCACGAGCCTGTGCCTGCACGACCAGATCAGCACCCGGCGCGACATCACGCCACGTCAAGGTGCTGCCGGAAACCTCCGGCCTGCCCAACTGACCGGCCCACTTCAGGCCGAAGCGGCGCGCCTTGCCCTTGCGCTTGCCGTTGACCTTCACCGTGGTGTCATCAGCGATCGAGGCGAAGGCACCGGAACCGTCCGCGCTGAAATCGATGTCGGCAACAGCGGCCTTGGGAACCAGGCGGTTACCCTCCTGAACGAGCGTGGTGTCGACCGGCACCCAGCCATCCCCACGCTTGACGCGGATAGGCCCGGAGTTGACCTCCGTTGTCACGGTCCCATCGGGATTGATCCAGGACGTGGACTCCTCGGTACGCTCCGAGGTCACCTCCACGCGGGAGTTCTGCAGACGAGCGGCCAACCCGGCCGACGTCATGTCGGGGCGCTCGGTGACCTGCTCTTGTGGAGAGGTCGCCTTGGCCGCAGCCACCGCAGCGGCGCGAGCCTTGTCTGCGGCCACCGCTTCAGGAGCGCCTGCGATCGTGGTGACCGCCACCACGATAACCGTGCCAGCCGCGATTGTCCGGGTTTGCCATGGCCTGATTTTGAGCCACGAGAAGACCATCTGCACTCCGTACGTAGCTGGGCAAGGGCATACGCACAGCACGGTAATGATCACAGGCACATCGAAGGCACATTGAAGGCACACTGGCGATGCCCCTTCGGGGCCGCCCCGTCGGGGCCGCGCTGCCGGAATAATCCCGGTTTACTGAGATTGACAGCATCCTTTAAGGTTCACGCTAGAGATCAACAAGTCTTGTCGTGGGCCCTTTTCCCTCAGGAGAGCCGTGCTGTTCGAGGTGCTTGGACCGATCCTGGTGCGAAACGACGAGGGCGAGATACTACAGATCGCCCGAGGGCTGCCTCGGGTTCTGCTCGCGCTGCTGTTGCTCAAGGCCAACCTGCCGATCCCCGCCGATCGTCTGATCGACTGGCTCTGGCACGGCAAACCACCGAAGTCCGCGAGGAGCAATCTCAAGACCTACGTGGCGATGCTCCGAGCCGTGCTGACGCCGGGCAGCCTCCCTGTCCGCACCGCCGGAAACGGCTATCTCCTCGTCATGGAGCCGGACAGGCTGGATGCCACGGCCTTCGGCCGTCTGGCCGCAGGTGGGAGGCAAGCCGTCCGTGATCATGATCTGGTCGGCGCGAGCCGGCTGTTCGAGCGGGCGCTGAGCATGTGGCGGGGGGAGGTACTCCATGGACTCGACCTCAGAGGAGAGCTGGCGGACTGGGCTCGTCGCCTGGAGGACGAGCGCCTGACCGTGTCGGAGGATCTGATCGACGTCAAGCTCGCGCTCGGCCGCCATAACGACACCATCGGTGATCTGCTGTCCCACACCGCCAGGCATCCCCTACGCGAGCGCGGCCATGCCCAGCTCATGTTGGCTCTATACCGTTCCGGACGTCAATCCGAGGCCCTGGACGCCTACCATCGGCTGAGTCACACTCTCGTCGACCAGACCGGGGTCAAACCCGGACTCCACCTGCGGGAACTTCACGCCAAGATCCTCAACGGGCATCCTTCGCTCGCCCATGGACCACTCGAAACTCGATGTGAAGCTTTCCGTACGTGACCGCAGCGGGCCCGACCGGGCGGGGTCATGGAGTGAGGCGGTCCATGGCCTTGCGGATGCGTTTGTCGGAGATGGGGTACGGGGTGCCGAGGGTTTGGGCGAAGTAGCTGACGCGTAGCTCTTCCAGCATCCAGCGGATCTCCACCACCGCGTCCTCGGAGCGGCGTGGCTCGGGGAGGCGGGTGAGGAGGTCCTCGTACGCCAGGCGGATCTCGTCGAGCTGGAGCATGCGCTCGTGGTCGCGGTAGGGGTCGTCGGGGAGCTTCTCCAGGCGGCGTTCGACGGCCCGTAGGTAGCGCTGGAGGTCGGGCAGGCGGCGGTACCCGGTCTCGGTGACGAAGCCGGGGAAGACGAGCGTGGACAGGTGCTCGTCGATCTCCTCCAGCGCGTCGACGGGGCTCTTCATCGCGGCGAGCGTGCCGCGTACCCCCTGCCAGACGACCAGGATGCGCTCGACGCGGGACACGGCCTCGGCGGTGGTGTCGTACAGCTCGGCGCGTACGTGGTCGTGGGCGCGCCGGAAGTCGGCGGGCGTCCAGGCCGGGCCGCCCGCGTCGGCGATGAGCTTGTCCGCCGCGGCCGTCACGCAGTCCTCGAAGAGGTCGGCGGCATCGCGGTGGGGGCTGTGGCTGAGGGCGAGCTTCTGCTGGGTGGTCAGCCCGCGCAGGATCGCCTTGGCGGGCGAGGTCACGTCGAGCAGGACGAGCCGGCGCATGCCCTTCCACATGGCGGCCCGCTGCTCGGCCTCGGTCTCGAAGACGCGGATCGCGACCGAGGCGCCCTCGTCCACCAGCGCCGGGTACGCCTTGACGCGGCCCTGCTCGAACAGCTTGGGCAGGTCGCCGAAGTTCCACGCGCGCAGGCCGGAGCGTTCGAGCTCCTCGCCGGCGCGCGACAGCGTGGCGCGCACCTTGGGGGCGAGGCGGCGTTTCAGCGCCTCCAGGTCCTTGTCCTCGCCGACGGTGCGCTTGCGCTCGTCCACGACGCGGTAGGTGACGCGCAGGTGGTCGGGCAGGCGGGCCGGGTCGAAGGAGTCCGGCGGGACGCGGACGCCGGTGAGCCGCAGCAGCTCGCGGGACACGGCCTCGGCGACCGCCTCCTGGCCGGGCGTGACGTTCTGCAGGACGGACCGGGCGTAGTTGGGCGCGGGGACGAAGTTGCGGCGCAGCGGCTTGGGCAGCGAGCGGATCATCTCGGTGACCAGCTCCTCGCGCAGGCCGGGGACCTGCCAGTCGAAGCCGTCGCCCTCGAACTGGTTGAGCACCTGCAGCGGGATGTGGACGGTCACGCCGTCGGCGTCCGCGCCCGGCTCGAACTGGTAGGTGAGGCGCATGCGCTGGCCGAGGTTCCGCCACGCGTCCGGGTACGCCTGGTGCAGGTCGCCGGCGTCGGCGCCCGCGTTGATGAGCATGTCGGCGGTGAACGTGAGCAGCTCGGGCTCGTCCTGCCGCTTGCGCTTCCACCAGGTGTCGAAGTGGGGGCCCGAGACGACGTCCTCGGGGATGCGCTTGTCGTAGAAGTCGAACAGCGTCTCGTCGTCGACCAGGATGTCGCGCCGGCGGGCGCGGGTCTCGAGCTCCTCGACCTCCGACAGCAGCCGCCGGTTGTCCTTCAGGAAGCGGTGGTTGCTCTCCCAGTCGCCCTCGACCAGGGCGTGCCGGATGAACAGGTCGCGGGACAGTTCGGGGTCGATGCGCCCGTAGGGGACCTTGCGTTCCACGACGATCGGCACGCCGTACAGCGTGACCTTCTCATGCGCCATGACGGCGCCCTGGTTCTTCTCCCAGTGCGGCTCGCTGTAGGTGCGCTTGACGAGGTGCCCGGCGAGCGGTTCGATCCACTGCGGCTCGATCTTGGCGACGACGCGCGCCCACAGGCGCGAGGTCTCGACCAGCTCGCCGGCCATGACCCAGCGGGGCTGCTTCCTGAACAGCCCCGAGCCGGGGAAGATGGCGAACCGGGCGCCCCGCGCGCCGATGTACTCGCGCATGGCGCGGCGGCGCGAGCCTTCCTCGTTCTTCTCGACGTCCATCACGCCGATGTGGGACAGCATGCCCGCCAGCAGCGAGACGTGGATCGGATATGCCTCGGCGCGGGTGGAGTTGAGCGTGATGCCCATGCCCGTGGCGACGTGCCGGAGCTGGCTGTAGATGTCCTGCCACTCGCGGACGCGCAGGTAGTTGAGGTAGTCGGCCTTGCACATGCGCCGGAACTGGCTGGAGGACAGCTCCTTCTGCTGCTCGCGCAGGTGGTCCCACAGCTTGAGGTAGGTGAGGAAGTCGGATTCCTTGTCGGCGAAACGCGCGTGCTTCTGGTCGGCCTGGGCCTGCTTGTCGGCGGGCCGCTCGCGCGGGTCCTGGATGGACATCGCCGCCGCGATGACCATGACCTCGTCGGCGCAGCCGTTGGCGTCGGCGGCCAGCACCATGCGGGCCAGGCGCGGGTCGACGGGGAACTGGGCGAGCTTGCCGCCGATGGGTGTGAGCCGGCGGTCGTCGTCGAAGGCGCCGAGCTCGTGCAGCAGGTTGACGCCGTCCTTCACCTGCCGCTGGTCGGGCGGCTCGACGAACGGGAAGGCCGTGATGTCGCCGAGGCCGAGCGTGGTCATCTGGAGGATGACCGAGGCGAGGTTGGTGCGCAGGATCTCGGGGTCGGTGAACTCCGGCCGCCCGAGGAAGTCCTCCTCGGCGTACAGGCGGACGCAGATGCCGTCGGAGGTGCGGCCGCAGCGGCCCTTGCGCTGGTTGGCGGACGCCTGCGAGATGGGCTCGATGGGCAGGCGCTGGACCTTGAGCCGGTGGCTGTAGCGGGAGACGCGGGCGAAGCCCGGGTCGATGACGTACTTGATGCCCGGGACGGTGAGGGAGGTCTCGGCGACGTTGGTGGACAGGACGATCCTGCGCCCGCGGTGGGACTGGAAGACGCGGTGCTGCTCGCCGGCCGACAGCCGCGCGTACAGCGGCAGGACCTCCTCCTTTCGGCCTTTCAGCGCCTCGGCGGTGTCGCGGATCTCACGCTCGCCGCTGAGGAAGACCAGGATGTCGCCGGGCCCCTCGGCGCACAGCTCGTCCACGGCGTCGACGATCGCCTGCGCCTGGTCCTCCTGCTCGTCGGTGATCGGGCGGTAGCGGACCTCGACGGGGTAGGTGCGCCCGGAGACCTCGACGATCGGGGCGTCGCCGAAGTGGCGGGAGAAGCGCTCGGGGTCGATGGTGGCCGAGGTGATGATCACCTTGAGGTCGGGGCGCCGGGGCAGGAGCTGTTTCAGGTAGCCGAGGATGAAGTCGATGTTGAGGCTGCGCTCGTGGGCCTCGTCGATGATCAGGGTGTCGTAGCGGGACAGGAGGCGGTCGCGCTGCATCTCGGCCAGCAGGATGCCGTCGGTCATCAGCTTGACCAGCGTGTCGTCCCCGGAGTGGTCGGTGAAGCGCACCTTGTACCCGACGGCTCCGCCGAGCGGGATGGCGAGCTCCTCGGCGATGCGCTCGGCGACCGTCCGGGCGGCGATCCTGCGCGGCTGGGTGTGGCCGATCTGGCCCTTGACGCCCCGGCCGAGCTCCAGGCAGATCTTGGGGATCTGCGTGGTCTTGCCCGACCCGGTCTCACCGGCGACGATGACCACCTGGTGGTCCCGCACGGCTTCGAGGATGTCGTCCCTGCGGGCGCTGACCGGCAGGTTCTCCGGATAGGTGAGCGGGGGGACGAGGGCCCGCCGCGCCTCCACCCGGGCCTCGGCCGCCTCGATCTGGCCGGTCACCTGGTCGGCGATGGCCCTCAGCGCCTTGTGGTCGCGCACCTTGCGCGCGCCGTCGATGCGGCGGCGCAGCCTGATCTCGTCGCGCAGCATCAGCGCGGGCAGGCGTTCGCGCAGGCCGGTCAGGGGCGATGTCACCGAAGAAGATCCCATGGTCGCTTTCCCGGCCGTCCCGTCGAACAGCCGCCACCGGCAAGGATAAGCAACCCGCCCGGGGTCTTCGCCAACGGTTTAGCGGCGGCCCCGGGTTGCTCCGGCATGTGGGTCGCCGGCGCGGGTCGCGGCGAGCGCTCTCGGCATCCGCCCGTAGGGGTTCTCGGCGCCGCCCGCCGGGGGGCTCAGCGCGCGCTCAGCAGATGGCCGGGAGAGTCGGCGGTGAACTTCAGGGTCTTCTCCAGGCAGACGATCGCCCCCTGCCGGGGACGGTTCATGAACCGCACATCGTCCGCGAGCGCGCGCATGATCTGGAGCCCGCGGCCGTGCTCGGAGAGTGGCAGGCCGGGGCGGATCTTCTCCGGATCGAACCCCCGTCCGGTGTCGACCACGGTGATCAGGCATCTGTCGTCCACGAGCTCGACGCTGACCGTGTACTCGTCGCCCTCGGTGGCGTGCCGGATGACGTTGGAGCACGCCTCGGTCAGCATGAGCTGCACGTCCTCGGTGATGTGACGCTCGACGCCGAGGACCTCCAGCTCGGCGCCGAGAATCTGCCGGGTGACGGACACGCTCGCCGCGTCCCTGGGCAAGCGCAATGCGATGGTCACCTTCACGGTTCCTCCTTCTCACCCACCCCGTTAAAGGTGCCCTCAGGATCACGTGCAAACACAGAAGCACGTCATGATTGCGCCGGTCTCCGTGACCTTCTGCGGCCACGGAGGAAACAGGGCCGCCCCGGACCGGCGCGCCGTGCGGCCCGTCTCAGCAGTGGCCGCTGGGCGCGGCGGCCGAGGCGGCGGCGAGCGCGGCCCCGATGATCCCGGCGTTGTTCAGCAGGGCGGCGGGCACGACCCTGGTCCCGGGCAGGTCGATGTGGTGCAGGAACTTGTCGGCCTTCCTGCTGACTCCCCCGCCGATGACGATCATCGCCGGCGACATGAGCATCTGGATGTGCTCCAGGTACTTCTGGACGCGGTGGGCCCACTTCTCCCAGTTCAGGCCGTGCGCCTCGCGGGCGTGGTCGGACGCGCGGTGCTCGGCCTCGTGCCCGTCCAGCTCCAGGTGGCCGAACTCGGTGTTGGGGATGAGACGGCCGTCCATGATCAGCGCGCTGCCGATGCCGGTGCCGAAGGTCAGGGTGACGACCAGGCCGTCCTGGTCCCGGCCGGCGCCGAAGGCGGCCTCGGCGAGGCCCGCCGCGTCGGCGTCATTGAGGACGATGACGCCGAGGCCTCCCGCCTCGGTGAACAGGGCGCGCGCGTCGAGGCCGATCCAGGCGTGGTCGACGTTGGCGGCGGTCGTGGTGACGCCGTTCACCACGACGCCGGGGAAGGTAACCCCGACCGGGCCGGTCCAGTCGAAGTGGCGGATGATGTCCCGGACGACCTCGGCCACCGGGCCGGGGGCCGAGGGACTGGGCGTCGGTATTCGCAGGCGCTCCGCGAGCAGTGTCCCGGTGGCGGTGTCCACGGGGGCGCCCTTGATCCCCGAGCCGCCGATGTCGATTCCCAGTGCGTTCATATGCCGCTCCCCACCAATCGGGTCCCCACCAATCGGGCTCCGCGCCGAACAGGCCTAGCCGATTTCTGCCACGTACACGGCAGAACTACCATCCGTTTCCCGTATCGCGGGCATCGGCGCCGTACCGATCTGGTAGGGATGACGGGTGCCGACCTTCACGTCCGCAGTCTCGTCCAGGTTCTCGTCCACGCGGGCCGCGCTCCTCACGACCGCCCTGCTCGCGACCGTGGTCACCACCGTAGCCACCACTGTGGTCACCACGGCGGTCGCGGCCCCGGCCGCCGCGAGCCCCTCGGCGGCGCCGCGCCCGCCGAAGATCCCCGCGGGCACCGCGGCGAGCTACGTGGTGTTCGACCGGGTCACGGGCAGGACCACGCTGTCGTACAAGCCGCACGTCCGGTTCCGCTCGGCGTCGGTCGTGAAGGTCCTCATCGCGCTGGACTACCTGGAGTCGCGCAAGTCCGGCACCGCCATGCCGCCCGGCGACGCCGACCTGCTGCGGCGCATGCTGCGCGCCAGCGACGACGACGCGGCGACGGCCTTCTGGAACCGGGGCGGCCGGGCCGCGATCATCGACCGCGTGGTGCGCCGCCTCAAGCTGGTGGACACCGGGCCACCTCCCGCGTCCAAGCCCGGCTTCTGGGGGTACACCGCGCTCAGCGCGTCGGACGTCGTGAAGACGTACCGCTACCTGCTCGAGCGGGCGAACCCGGCGGTGCGGGACGTGATCCTGGGCCACCTGAGCAACGCCACGCGGTGCGCCGCGGATGACTTCGACCAGTATTTCGGGATCCCGAGCGCCGTCCCGCGTCCGTGGGCGGTCAAGCAGGGCTGGTCGGGGTACGGCGCCCACCCGGCGGTCCCGTGCTCGGGCACGCAGGCGAGCGGCCGGGCACCCGCGAGCGACGCCGGGATCACGGGCGCCTCGTCGGCGACGCTCGCCCCGGGCACGGCTGCGGACGCCGCCACGGCCGCCCGTGAGAGCACCCCCGCGTCCTCCGCGTCGCCCGCGCGTCCGCCGGTGAACCTCGCGCGCCCGGTGCTGCACACCACGGGCCTCGCCGGCAAGGGTGACCGCCTCATCATGGCCGTGCTCACGCTCCAGCCGGCGGGGGCGTCCTACACGTCCTCCGCGGCCCGGCTGACCGCGCTGGCCAGGGAGGCCTACCGCGCGGGACTGCCGCGGTAGCCGTCACCCCCGGCCGCCGGGTCTCCTCCAAGGCGGCGGGCGTGCGACATCGGAAAGTTGCGCGGCGCGCCCGGCCCGGGTTCACCGGGTTTCTCCGGACGCGCCGCGGGCGGGCCCCGCAGGTCAGTGCGGTGACAACGCCGGTTCCCGCTCGGCGGCCGAGGGCGGCGGTGTGGGGTGGCCCTCGTCGAGCAGGCTGGATTCGTCGAAGGGAAGGCGTCCGGCCAGGACCTCCTCGGCGCGGTCGCGGTCGAAGTCGCGCACCCAGTTGCCGATCAGGACGGTGGCCACCGCGTTACCGGCGAAGTTGGTCAGCGCGCGGGCCTCGGACATGAACCGGTCGATGCCCACGATGAGGCCGACACCGTCGACCAGCCCGGGGCGGTGGGACTGGAGGCCGCCGGCGAGCGTGGCGAGCCCCGCGCCGGTGACGCCGGCCGCGCCCTTCGAGGCGATGATCATGAACACGAGCAGCGCGATCTGCTCGCCGAGCGACAGCGGGGCGCCGGTCGCGCTGGCCACGAACAGCGTCGCCATCGTGAGGTAGATCGCGGTGCCGTCCAGGTTGAACGAGTAGCCGGTCGGGACGGTGATGCCGACGACGGCGCGGCCCACCCCGAGGTGCTCCATCTTCGCGATCAGGCGCGGCAGCGCGGACTCCGAGGATGACGTCGACAGGATCAGCAGGAACTCGCGGCCGAGGTAGCGCAGCAGGGACCACAGGTTGATCCCGGTGAACAGCCGCAGGATCGCCCCGAGGATGACGCCGACGAACAGCAGGCACGTGATGTAGAAGCCGATCATCAGGACGGCGAGGCTACGCAGCGCGTCGAACCCGCCCGCGCCGGTGACGGCGGCCATCGCGCCGAACGCGCCCACCGGCGCCGCCCACATGATCATCGCGAGGATGCGGAAGACGAGGCGCTGGATGTGGCCGAGCCCGGTGAGGATCGGCGCGCCGCGCCGGCCCATCGCCTGGAGCGCGAAGCCGGTGAGCAGCGCCACGAGCAGGGTCTGCAGCACCTGGCCGGAAGTGAACGCCGAGACGAGCGTGGTGGGGACGATGCCGAGCAGGAACGTGGTCGTGTCGCTCTCGCCGCCCTTGGCGGCCTGGTCCTCGGCGGCCTTGCGCAGCGCGTCGGTGAGCTGGAGTCCCTCGCCGGGGTGCAGAAGGTTGCCGACCACCAGGCCGATGACCAGCGCGACCGTGGACATGACGACGAAGTAGCCGATGGCCAGGCCGCCCACCTTGCCGACCTTGGCGGCCTCGGCGACCGACCCGACGCCGAGCACGATGGTGCAGAAGATGATGGGGCTGATCATCATCTTGATCAGCGCCACGAAGGCCGTGCCGAGGGGTTTGAGGGCGACGCCGGCGTCCGGGGCCACCAGCCCGACGAGGATGCCCGCGACCACCGCGACGATCACCGCCAGGTACAGATACCGGGTGCGATCACGGGGCGGCGGGGACACCGGGGTGCCGGGGGTGTCCGGGGTGATTGTCGTGGTCACACGACCCTCCCTGTTTCCGCAGGTGCTGGGGGATGCGTATCGAGCGACTATCCCCCGGCCAGTGATCTGCGTCACTATTACGTACATTTCGTTCGCCAACGAAGGGTCACCGCGAGCTGTGAGAAAGGAGCCGCCGCGTGGACGCCGTGACGCCCCTCTTCCCTCGCCTCCGGCGATGGAGTCTGGCCGGGCAGATGCTCACCCTGCAGATCGCCGTCGTCGGCATCACCGTGGCCGGCGGCACGCTGCTCACGTTCCTGCACATCCGCCAGTTGCTGATCGACGAGGCGGGCGCCACGACCAAGGCGGTGGCCGTCAGCGTGGCCGACTCCCCCGCCGTCCTGGCCGCCCTCGCCGACCCCGACCCCTCGGCGGTGCTCCAGCCGTACGCCGAGAAGGTGCGCACGGAGGCCGGGCTGGACTTCATCACGATCATGAACCCCGAGGGCCGCCGGTACACCCATCCGAACCCGGCGGAGATCGGCAGGCGGTTCCTCGGCAACACCGCCCCCGCCCTCGCCGGCCGCACGTTCACCGAGACCTACACCGGCACGCTCGGCCCGTCCGTACGCGCCGTCACGCCCGTGCGGGACTCCGGCGGGCACGTGCGCGCGCTGGTCGCCGCGGGCATCACGGTCGAGAAGATCAGCGCACAGCTCCGCGAGCAGCTCGCGACGGCCGCGCTGACCGGGGCGATCGGCCTGTCGGCGGGCACGGCGGGCACGTACCTGGTGGGCGCGCGCCTACGCCGCCAGACCCACGGGCTGCGCTCGGCCGAGCTCAGCCGCATGTACGAGTACCACAACGCGATCCTGCACGCGGTGCGCGAGGGCCTGCTGCTGGTGGACGCGGAACACCGGCTGACGCTGGCCAACGACGGCGCGCGCGAGCTGCTCGGCCTGCCGCCGGACGCCGAGGGGCTGCACGTCTCCGCGCTCGGGCTGCCGCCGTCGCTGGCCGAGGCGCTGACCTCGGGCGACGACCGCGCGGACGAGATCCATCTGACCGGCGACCGCGTGCTCGTGGTGAACGCCGCCGTCGTCCGCTCGGGCGCGCGCTCGCTCGGCACGGTCGTGACGCTGCGCGACCACACCGAGCTGCAGGCGCTGACCGGCCAGCTCGACGCCGAGCGCGGCTTCGCCGAGTCGCTGCGCTCGGCCGCGCACGAGGCCGCCAACCGGCTGCACACCGTGGTGACCCTGGTCGAGCTGGGCCGCGCCGAGCAGGCGGTCGCGTTCGCCACTGCCGAGCTGAAGGCCGCCCAGCAGCTCACCGACCGCGTGGTGGGCGCCGTGCGCGAGCCCGTGCTCGCCGCCCTGCTGCTCGGCAAGACCGCCGAGGCCGCCGAGCGCGGGGTGGAGCTGTCGATCAGCCCCGAGAGCGAGCTGGACGACGTCGCGCTGGACGGGCGCGACCTGGTGACCATCGTCGGCAACCTCATCGACAACGCGGTGGAGGCGGCCATGACCGGGCCGCCGCCCGCCCGCGCCGCCGTCCACCTGAGTGCGGGGGACGGGGGCTTCCTGGTCCGCGTCTCCGACAGCGGGCCGGGGCTCGGCGCGGACGAGGCCAAGGACGCCTTCCGTCGCGGGTGGACGACCAAGGGCGACGGCCGGGGGCTCGGGCTGGCCATGGTCGGCCAGGCGGTGCGCCGCCTCGGCGGGACGATCGAGGTCGAGCACGGCGGACGGGGTGCGGTCTTCACCGTACGGCTGCCGCTGACGGGTCCGGCTCCGGCTACTGGGCCGGCCGCCGGGAAGGAGGAAGCGTGATCTCGGTGCTGATCGTCGAGGACGAGGAGCTGACCGCAGAGGCCAACCGCCTGTACGTCGGCCGTGTCCCGGGGTTCCAGGTGCTCGGGGTGGCCCGCACGGGGGACGAGGCGCTGCGGTTCCTGCGGCGGCGGCCGGCCGACCTGGTGCTGCTCGACCTGTACCTGCCGGACATGCACGGGCTGGACGTGTGCCGGGCGCTGCGCGCGGCGGGCGTCCTGTCGGACGTGATCGCGGTCACCTCCGCGCGCGACCTCGCGGTGGTGCGCTCGGCGGTGTCGGTGGGGGTGGTGCAGTACCTGCTCAAGCCGTTCACCTTCGCCGCGCTGAGCGAGAAGCTGGAGCGGTACGCCGAGTTCCGCTCCTCCGTCGGCGGGCAGGGCGAGGTGAGCGGGCAGGGCGAGGTGGACCGCGCGCTGTCGGCGCTGCGGGGGACGGCCCGCGTCCCGCTGCCGAAGGGGATGACGCAGGCGACGCTGGACGCCGTGGCCGGCGAGCTGCGCAGGGCGCAGGGCGGGCTGTCGGCGCAGGCCGTGGGCTCGGCGATCGGCGTCTCCCGGGTGACGGCCCGGCGCTATCTGGAACACCTCGCCGGGACGGGCAGCGTGCGCCGGGTCCCCCGGTACGGCGGGCTCGGACGCCCTGAGCTGCTCTACCAGAGCGTCTGAGCCCCGCCGCCGCGTCCCTCGCGCCCATGAGCGGGGGCTCCAGGCGGGCGTCCGGACGGGTCAGGACTACTTGGCGAGTTCCTTGCTGACGCCGTTGGGCCCGTCGTACTCGCGGTCGGGCAGGCGCCCCAGGGCCTTCATCGCCTGCTCGTCCGCGCCCTTCTTCTTGGCGTGGTCCACCAGCTGCTGCTTGCTCGCGGGGTAGTCAACTCCGGAAAGGTACTTCTGCACGTGGATGAAGTCCGTCTGTGTCATGGTTCCTCCTTTTCGTCATGGTTCCTGTCCCCGGCGAATCAGCTGGAAACCAGGCCATTCCACCTCAGAAGAACGCGATGCACGAGTCTTTACGTCACCTTCCCCCTCCACTTCACAACTCCCTCCTAACCGGAGTGAATCAGACGGATCCCACCGCCGGCGACGCCGTCCGCGCGGCGCCCCGCCCTCTCGCCGCACGCCACCGGCGACGCCGATCTCCATGACGGACACCCTGACCTGGAAAACGCGAGAACTTTTCTGGTTTGAATCGAGGCAGGTCAACACCACTTTTTGGTTTCAAACCAGGCCAACCCCGGAATTTCTCCGAAGTCACCCCAGGAATCCCACACTTTCATAAACACACAGGTCAAGCCCGCCGACAATGACAGTTATCACGAATGCAACAGTGACAGCGGCATATGACCCCTGTGGGCAGCGTCACTAGCCATCGCTGGGGTTATCCGTAATTCTCATCCCAGCGATCGTGCGGCGAGCAGCGGTGAGAGGGGTGTGGAACGTGATCAGCAGATACGAGATCTATTGCTTGGCCGATCCACTGTTTTACGACACCCTTGACAACCAGCGGACAAAGTACCCCGATTTTCCCATAGCGGACAGAAAGGTTCCCCCCGGCTGGCGTCACCGCGTGACGGACACGTGGCTGCACTACGGGCCCGAGGAGGACGTGCTCCCGGCCCAGGGATGGAAGATCCACGTCTCCGCCCGCCTGGCCGACGCCGAGCGGACGCTGGACACCGTCTGGGACTACTGCGTCGGCCGCCGGCTCAGCTTCAAATTCCTGCGCGGGCCGCGCGTCGTGACGATGCTCAACTCCAAGTACGCCGACCGGGGCAGCAGCGGCAAGCTGGTCACCATCTACCCCGCCGACGAGGCCGAGCTGGAGCTCGTGGTCAAGGAACTGGACGGCCTGCTACGCGGCGTGCGCGGCCCGTACATCCTCAGCGACCTGCGCGTCGGCGAGGGCCCGCTGTTCGTCCGCTACGGCGGCTTCGCCGAGCGCTACACCCTGAACGCCGACCGCGACCGCGTCCTCGCGATCGAGAACCCCGGCGGCGAGCTCGTGCCCGACCGGCGCGGCCCGTCCTTCTCGCCCCCGTCCTGGGTGACGCTGCCCGCCTTCCTGGAGCCCCACCTGGCCGCCCGCAACGCGGTCACGCTCACCGGCCTGCCGTACACCGTCGAGGACGTGCTGCACTTCTCCAACGGCGGCGGCGTCTACAAGGGCACGGACACGCGCACGGGCGAGACGGTCGTCCTCAAGGAGGCCAGGCCGTACGCCGGGCTGGACGCGGCCGGGCGCGACGCGGTGGCCCGCCTCCGGCACGAGGCCGAGATCCTGCGCCGGCTCGACGGGCTGGACGCGGTGCCCGCGCTGCGCGACTACTTCGAGCTCGGCGAGCACCACTTCCTCGTCCAGGAGTTCGTGGACGGCACCACGCTCAGCCAGGAGTCGATCCACCGCCACCCCCTGACCCGCGCGACCATCACCGCCGAGGACGCCGCCGAGTACACCGAGTGGGCGCTCGCCATGCTGGACCGCGTCGACCGCGCCGTCACCTCGCTGCACGGGCGCGGCGTCGTCTTCGGCGACCTGCACCCCTTCAACGTCCTGGTCGAGGGCGACCGCGTCGTGCTGATCGACTTCGAGGTCGCCAGCCTGGCGGAGAGGAACGCCCGGCCGACGCTCGCGCACCCCGGCTTCTGCCCGCCGCCCGACCGGCTCGGCGTGGCGGCCGACCGGTACTCGCTGGCATGCATGCGCCTGAGCCTGTTCGCCCCGATGTCCACGGTGCTCATCCCCCTGCACCGGCCCAAGGTGACCCACCTCGCCGCGCTGGTGCGCGAGACCTTCCCGGTGCCGGGCGACTACGTCGAGGAGGCCGTCCGGACGATCCTCGGCGACTCCGACGACTCGGGGAGCACGGCCGCCGGGAGAGGGCGGCCGGGCTCGCGGGCGATGGAGGAGCTGCCGCTGCCGGGCAGGGCGTCCTGGAAGGACATGCGGGACGCCGCCCGCCGGGCCATCCTCGCCTCCGCCACCCCCGAGCGCGACGACCGGCTGTTCCCCGGCGACGCCGCGCAGTTCCAGCCGGGCGGCGGGCTCAACCTGGGCAGCGGCGCGGCGGGCGTCCTGTACGCGCTGGCCGCGACCGGCGCGGGGCGCCACCCCGAGCACGAGAAGTGGCTGCGCGAGCGGGCGTTCGCCCCCGAACCCGGCACCGGCCTCGGCTTCTACGACGGCCTGCACGGCGTGGCCTACGCCTTCGACGCGCTCGGCCGCCGCGAGGACGCCCTGGAACTGGTCACCCTCTGCCTGCGGGAGAGGTGGGAGCAACTCGGCCAGAGCCTGTACGCCGGGCTGTCCGGCATCGGGCTGAACCTGCTGCACCTCGGCCGTACGACCGGGGAACGCGAGCTGCTGGACGCCGCGTACACGATCGTCGACCTGGTCGCCGGGCGGCTCGGCACCGTCGAGAGCGTGCCCGAGGTCAGCGGCGGCGGCAACCCGCACGCCGGGCTGATGCGCGGATCCTCCGGCCCGGCACTGCTGTTCCTCGAAGCGTACGACGCCACCGGCGAGGACGCGCTGCTCGACCTCGCGAGCGTGGCCCTGCGGCAGGACCTGCGCCGGTGCACGCGCCGCGAGGACGGCCAGCTCCAGGTCCAGCAGGGCTGGCGCACGAACCCGTACGTGGACGAGGGCTCGGCCGGCATCGGGCTGGTGCTGCGCCGGTACCTCGACCGGCGCGAGGACGAGACGTTCCGGCGGGCGCTTGCGGACATCGGCCCCGTCGCCACCCTCGACTACTACGTCCAGTCCGGCCTGTTCTCCGGGCGGGCCGGAATGATCGCCGCGCTGGCCCTCGGCCTCGTCCCGGGCGTCGGCCGCTCCTCACCCGAGGTGGCCGCCCAGGTGGCGCGGCTGGCCTGGCACGCGATGCCGTACGGCGGCGGGCTGGCCTTCCCGGGCAACCAGTTGCTCCGGCTCTCGATGGACCTCGGCACCGGCACCGCCGGTGTGGTCCTCGCGCTCGGCACCGTGCTGCACGACCGGCCGGTGTCCCTGCCCCTCATCTCCCCGCCCGGCACCCCCGCCGGGTCGGCGGACGGCTCCCAGCACGGGAAGGAGGTGACGTGACATGGCGCTCCTGGACCTCCAGGACATGGAGCTCCCCGGCGGCGGCCACGGCGGCGGCGGCAGCAACCTCAGCCTCTTGGGGTGCACCCCCCACGAGAACAGCAGCCTCAGCATCCTCTGCGGCAACTGACGTTCCGCTCGCGGGACCCCGCGATACCCCTGAACCCCGAAAGATCAAAGAAAGGGCGTGATCCCCATGGCGCTTCTCGACCTGCAGGACATGGAACTCCCCGGCGGCGGCCACGGCGGCGGCGGCAGCAACCTCAGCCTGCTGGGGTGCACCCCCCACGAGAACAGCAGCCTCAGCATCCTCTGCGGCAACTGACTCGCGGGCTGAAGCCTGGGGCGGCCCTGCACGGCCGCTCCAGGCTTGTCCATTCCCTGGACTCTTCGAGGGGAAACCTTGGCGATGGCGGAAACCACGGCTCCGTCCGAGGCCTCGGCGGAACGCCGGGCCGACGGGCTCCTGCTGGAGATGGTCCGCCGCAGCGGCGGATGGCCCTACGTCTACGCCGTGGCCGCGCCGGTCGGCGCCGTGGTCGAGCTGCTGCTCCCCGGTGCGCTGGGCCGCGCGGTGGACGTCCTCGTCTCTCCCGGCGGTGACGTCACCGGCGTGCTCCTCGTGTGCGCCTCGCTCGTGGCGGCGGTCGTCGCCTGCGACGCGGTGGGGGTGCTGGCGTCCGGCTCGGGCGGCGCGCAGGCGGCGCGCCTGCTGCGCGGGCGGCTGGTCCGGCACATCCTCGCCGGCGGCCCCGCGATGTCGCGCCGCTTCCCGCCCGGCGACCTGGTCACCCGCGCCGGGGCGAACGCCGAGGAGGTCGGCGCCGCGCCCGAGGCCGTGATCACCGCCGTGTCCCTGCTCGTGCCGGCCGCCGGATCGCTGGTCGCGCTGGCGCTCATCGATCCCTGGCTCGCCGTGGCGTTCACCGCGGGCCTGGCCGTGATCCTGCTGGTGCTGCGGGCCTTCCTGCGCGAGACCACCGCCGTCTCGGGGGGTTACCAGGAGGCGCAGAGCGACATCGCGTCCCGGCTGATCGACGCGCTGGCGGGCGCGCGCACCATCGCCGCCGCCGGAACCGAGGACCAGGAGGTCCGCCGCGTCCTCGCCCCCCTGCCGCGCCTGCGTACCCATGGCATGGCCCTGTGGCGCGTCAACGCCCGCGCGGGCGTGCAGGCGGCCATCGTCGTCCCGCTGCTGGAGACCGCGGTGATCGGGGTCGGCGGGCTGCTGCTGGCGGCGGGCGAGCTGACGGCCGGGGAGCTGTTCGCGGCGGCCCGGTACGCCGTGCTCGGCGCCGGCATCGGCTCGGCGCTCGGGTACCTGAACCGGCTGGCGCGTGCGCGCTCGGCCGCCCGGCGGGTACGGCAGGTGCTCGACCATCCCGCCCCCGCGTACGGCACCGGCGAACTGCCCGGCGCGGCCGGGAAGGGCGGGCGGCTGGAACTGCGGGACGTCACCGTCCACACCGTCCATGCCGACGGGCGGGCCGTGCTGCGCGACATCGACCTGGTGGTGCCCGCGGGGGCCGTACTGGCGGTGGTCGGCCGGTCGGGCAGCGGCAAGTCGGCCCTGGCGGCCGTCGCCGGGCGCATGCTCGACCCCGGCCGCGGCGAGGTCCTGCTCGACGGGGTGCCGCTCCCCCGGCTCGCCCGCCCGGCCCTGCGCCGGGCCGTCGGGTACGCCTTCGAGCGGCCCGTGCTCTTCGGCGGCACCCTGCGCGAGGCCATCGCCGCCGGCGGCCCGGACGCGACCATGACGGACGGGACGGTGACGGACACAGCCGTGAGGGGCGGGGGCATGACGGACGCGGGCATGACGGACCGGGGCGTGACGGACGCCGCCCGGGCCGCCGCGGCCGACGCGTTCGTCCGCAGGCTCCCCCGCGCGTACGACACACCCGTGGACGAGGCGCCCATGTCGGGCGGGGAGCGGCAGCGGGTGGGGCTGGCCCGGGCGTTCGCGCACGGCGGGCGGCTGCTGATCCTGGACGACGCGACGTCCAGCCTGGACACGGTCACCGAGTACCAGGTGGCGCGGGCGCTCACCGAGGAACTGCGCGACCGCACGCGGGTGATCGTCGCCCACCGCGCGGGGACGGCGGCGCGCGCGGACCTGGTCGTGTGGCTGGAGGACGGGCGGATCCGCGGGCGGGGCTCCCACGAGACCCTGTGGGCGGACCCCGCGTACCGGGCGGTGTTCCAGGTCGGCGACCCGCCCGGCCGTCCCCCGGGAGGGACGCCACCGGACGGCCCGCGGCCCGCGAAGGCCTCCACGTCGCCGGACGCGGTCCGGGACGCCGCGGCGGTGGAGCGAGGATGAGGATCCGCGAGCTGTTGTGGGGGGCGGCGCGGCGGCGGCCCCGCGACCTGGTGCGGCTGTTCGGCTGGTCGTTCGCCGAGGCCGCGCCCTCGTTCGTGTCCGGCCAGGCCATCGCGCACGCGCTGGACGACGGGTTCGCCGCCGGGCGCCCGGTCGCCGGCCTCGGCTGGCTGATGCTGATGGCCGCAGCCTGGCTGACCGCCGCGATCGGCGCCCGCCAGGTGCTCCTGGCCGTCGCCCACATCGTCGAGCCGTTCCGCGACGCGCTGCTGCGCCACGTCGTCGCCGGGACGCTGCACCGGTCGGCGAGCTCGGGCCTGCGGCCGGACAGCGCCGCCGTCGCCCGGCTCGGCCGCCAGGTGGAGCTCGCCCGCGACTCCTTCGCCGCCGTGATCGCCGTCAGCAGGTCGTTCCTGTTCTCGGTCGCCGGGGTCGTGCTCGGCGTGCTCACGTTGACGGACGGGGTGCTGCCGCTGGTGCTGGCGCCGCTGGTCGCGGGGCTGGCGCTGTTCTCGGCGTCGCTGCCCGCCATGGCCCGGCTGCAGCGGCGGCTGATCCTCGCCGAGGAGGGCACCGCGTCCTCGCTGGCGTCCATGGTGGACGCGCTGCGCGACGTCACGGCGTGCGGCGCGGAGGACCGCGTGGAGGCCGCCGTCGGGCGGGACGTCGCCCGTCAGGCCGGGATCGCCAAGGCGCTCGCCCGGCTCACCGCCGTGCGCACGCTCTCCCTCGCCGTCGGCGGATGGCTGCCCATCCTCCTGGTCCTGGTCGCCACCCCGAGCCTGGTACGGGACGGCGCGACCGCCGGGGTGATCCTCGGCACGCTGACGTACGTGGCGCAGTCGCTGACGCCCGCGCTCGGCAGTCTCGTCCAGGGGGTCGGGGTGAACGGCGTGCGGCTGGTGGTGGCGCTGGAACGCATCCTGGCGACCGGCGCTGGGCCGCCGGCCGGTTCCCGGGGCGGGCGGGAGATCACGGCGTACCCCGCCACGGCCTCCCTCGCGACGTCCCGGGGCGCGGCCGGGGCGCCGCTGCGGTTGCGCGGGGTGACGTTCGCGTACGGGCCGGACGCCGAGCCGGTGGTGTCGGACCTGAACCTGACCGTGCCGGAGGGGGACCACCTGGCCGTCGTGGGGCCGAGTGGCATCGGCAAGTCCACCGTGGCGGCCCTCGCGGCGGGGATCCTGCGGCCCGCGCACGGGCGCGTGCTGCTCGGGGGCGTCCCCGTGGAGTCGCTCGGCCCGGAGTCCCTGCGCCGGGCGCGCGTCCTCATCCCGCAGGAGGCGTACGTCTTCCGCGGGACGCTGCGCGAGAACCTGGCCTACCTCGCGGCGGGCGGCGCCGCGACGGACTCCGTCCTGGACGGGGCCGTGGAGGCGGTCGGCATGGCGGAGCTGGCGGGGCGGATCGGCGGGTACGAGGCCGTGGTGGACCCGTCCGAGCTGTCCTCGGGGGAACGGCAGCTCATCGCCCTCACCCGCGCGTACCTGTCCCCCGCGCGCCTGGTCCTGCTGGACGAGGCCACCTGCCATCTGGACCCGGCCGCCGAGGCCCGGGCGGAGGAGGCGTTCGCCGCCCGCGAGGGCACGCTGATCGTCATCGCGCACCGCCTCACCTCGGCGCTGCGGGCACGGCGGGTGCTGGTGATGGACGGCGTCCGGGCGCGGCTGGGCACGCACGAGGAGATGATCGCCGGGTCGCCGCTGTACCGGGACCTGATGGGCCGATGGGAGGACCCTGTCGCCGCCGGGGCGTGCGACACCCCATCAGAAAACCGACATTGGGCCATAAAATGCCCTTAATTTACCCTCGCCCAGGGTACGTCTCCGATCACGCCGGTTGTGCCTTCCTATTCGGCCTAGTCGGCGCCGCAGGGGGACCTGCTGGAACGGAGGACACCGAGGTGAGCGCACAGAGGAGTGAGGCGCCCCGCCAGACGTCCGACACCGTGCAGACGCGGGGACACGGGTCCGCGGAGCTCGTGACCGAGCGGGGCAGGACCAGGATCGCCGAGACGGTGGTCGCCAAGATCGCTGCGATGGCCGCGCGCGATGTCCAGGGGATCCACGCGCTCGGCGCCGGCATGTCCCGGGCCCTCGGCGTCGTCCGCGAGCGCCTGATCGGCGGCCCGGGCCCCGCCACCCAGGGCGTGGCGGTCGAGGCGGGAGAACGCCAGGCCGCGATCGACCTGGACCTGATCGTCGAGTACGGGGTGGCGATCCCGGAGGTCGCCGCGGCCGTCCGCCGCAACGTCATCGAGGCCGTCGAGAACATGTGCGGCCTGGAGGTGACCGAGGTCAACATCGCCGTGGAGGACCTGCACCTTCCGGGTGAGGAGGTCTCCTCCGAGCAGCAGGAGGCGCGGGTCCGATGACGTCCACCACCGAGACCGGACGGACCGGCGACCCCGAGCGGCTCGCCGACCGGATCGCCGAGGCCGTTGCCTCCTGCCCCGACGTCGACTCGCTGGCCGGGGGCGGGCCGGCCTCGTACCTGCCCGGCCACCGGGTGACGGGAGTGGCGGTCCACGACACCGAGGTCGAGGTCGCGGTCGTCGTGCGGTACGGAAGGCCGATGCCCGAGATCGCCGACGAGGTCCGCGACGTCGTCGAGCCGCTCGTGCCGGGGCTGCCGGTGGACGTGCGCATCGACGACATCGCCGAGGTCACCGAGACGACCGAGACCGGCGAGCCCGGCGAGCCCTCCGGCACCGCCGGGACCACGACCACGCCGCCAGAAACGACAAGGCCGGCAGGGGAAGGTGAGCGAGATGGATGAAAACCGCTGGTGGCCGGCGATCGGCCTGCTGTTCGGCACCGCCCTGGGCTTCGCCGTCGTCGTGGGCGGCCTGACGGCGTTCCTCATCGTGCTCGTCCTCGGCGTGGTGGGCTACCTGATCGGCCGCGCCATGACCGGCGAACTCGACATGAGCGGCCTGCGCGGCCGGAGACGTCCATGAGCACCGGCGCGGCCACGCCGTACGGGGCCCCGCACGTCACCGCGCCGCCGGAGGTGCGCGGACGCACCGATATCGCCGACCGCGTCCTGGAACGCGTCGCCGCCCACGCGGTCGCCGAGGTGGAGCACGCCGGCGGGATAGCCCCGCGCGTGCTCGGCCTGCCGCTCGGCCGCGACGCGCACGACACCGCCCCCCGGGTCACCGCGCACGCCGAGGGACGCGTGGCGATCGTGCGGGTGGCGATGTCGGCGACCTACGGGGAGCCGGTGCGCGGGCTCGCGCGCCGGGTGCGCGACACCGTCATGGCCCGCGTCCACGAACTGACCGGCCTGGAGGCCCGGCAGGTGGACGTGCAGGTCACGCGCTTCGTCCAGCCACCCCCGGACGAAAGGCACCTGCGGTGACCTGGCCGGAGCACGGGATCACGCCGGACCATCCCACCGCCGCCTGGCCGGGGCCGGGCGACGCGGGCGTCGCTCCCGTGGAGGGCGAGCACGAGACGGGCCGGCCGCCGCCGCGCGAGGGTGCCCAGCGGCGGGCCGCGGCGCGGGCGTTCCGTCCTCGCCGGACGGTCCCGGCGACCGTCACCGCCCTGCTGCTCGCCCTGGCCGCCCTGGTGACCCTGATCGGAGCCGTCGCGGCGGCGACGGGCGCCAACATGCGGACCGTGCCGTGGACGTCGTTCGCCGACTTCGGGGCCGGGCCCGTGGACGACCCGGCGCACCTGGCGGTGGCCGGCGCGGCGGTCGTCGTCGGGCTGTTCCTGCTCGGGCTGGCCCTCGTGCCCGGCCGCACCCGGGTCGTGCCGCTGGCCTCCGACGATCCGAGTACCGTCACCGGCATCACCGAGAGGGGGCTGCGCCGCCACCTCGCCACCGTCGCCACGGCCGTGGACGGCGTGTCCCGGGCGCGCGTCAAGCTGCGGCGCCGTGTCGTGCACGTCCAGGCGGTGACGCCGCTGCGCGACCCGGGGGACCTTCCCGGCGAGATCACCGAGGCCGTGGGCGGGCGACTGGACGCGCTGCGGCCGCTCAAGCCCATGCGGGTCCACGTCGACGTCACGCACGGAGGGAAGTGAGCGCGTGAAACACCGTCCCGCTGCCGCCAACCGCGTCGGCCTGGTCCTCGTCGGCCTGCTCCTGGCCCTCGCGGGCGCCGTCACGCTCGTACGCGCGCTCGGCCTGCTCGGGTCCCCCAACGCCCCGCTGATCCCCCCCGAGGTCGCGGGCTTCCCCGCCGGCCGCCCGTGGTTGTGGCCGGCCGTGATCGCGGGCTCGCTGGTCGTCGCGCTGCTCGCGCTGTACTGGCTGCTGGTGCAGGGGCGTCTCGACACGCTGCGCACCCTCGAACTGGAGCCCGACCCCTCCCACGGCACGACCCGCGTCTCCGCGGGCGCCGCCGCCGGGGCGCTGGAGGACGATCTCGCCGAGCACGTGGGCGGGGAGCGGGCGCGCGCCTCGCTCGCGGGCGCACCGTCCGACCCGCGCCTCGCGATCGTCGTCGTCCTGCCCGACCAGGCCGATCCCGCCGTGGCCCGGCAGGGCATCAACGGGGCGGTGGCGCGGCTGCGCCGGTCCCTGGAGACCGACCGGCTGCCCGCGACCGTCCGGATGCACGCCGTCCACCGGCGCATGTAGCCGCCTGCCTGATCTGCCTGGCTTGGAGGAACCTTGCCGCCGCGCCACACCGGGGAGAGGTGCGCGGGCCAGGGATCACGGGAATGCGACCGCCGAGTGCGCCGACGACCAGGGAGTGCGCTTCTCCCCCGGCCGACCTGTCCGGGGGCGAGGACGACTAGGGTCGGTGCGGCCGGCCCGCCGCGCTCCCCGTTCTCCGCGCCGGGCCCAGAAGGAGGCGTTCGATGATCGGCAGGTTGCAGTGCGTGGTTCTGGACTGTCCGGACGTCCTCGAGCTCGCGCGGTTCTACCAGGCGGTCCTCGGCGGCGAGGTCAACCGGCCTGACCGCCGCTGGGGGGTGGACGACGACTTCGCGACGCTCCATACCGAAGGCGGCCTCGTGCTCGCGTTCCAGCGCGCGAAGGACCACCGCCCCCCGCGCTGGCCCGACCCCGCCCACCCGCAGCAGTTCCACCTGGACATCGACGTCCCCGACCTGGACACCGCCCAGGAACGACTCCTCACCCTCGGCGCGACGCTCCTCCACACCGACCCCCACGGCTGGCGCGTCTTCGCCGACCCCGCCGGCCACCCCTTCTGCCTCCTCAAGGGCTGACGGCCTCCAGGCCGACGACCCAGAAATGGGGATATGTCCTGATTCATTGTCCGGCGTCGCAAGGCAACCGGCGCGGCTCGGGGCCGCTACGTGGGCCTGCGCACGCAGTAGAGGTGCTGTCAAGAACTGCAATGGGCCTGTACGAACGGTCGGGCCGGACGATCGAGCGGCACCGCCGCGAGATCCGTGGGGTCCGCTCCTCACTCACCAGGCCACATTCAGGTGCTTGCCCTTCGGGAGCTCAGGCATCGCGATCGGTACCAGCCGCTCACCGTCCACCCGGACCAGTTTCCCCGGCCGTGTCCACCCCAGCAGTACCCGTCCCGTCGA
Source organism: Sphaerisporangium sp. NPDC051011 (assembly GCF_040653595.1). NCBI lineage: Bacteria > Bacillati > Actinomycetota > Actinomycetes > Streptosporangiales > Streptosporangiaceae > Sphaerisporangium > Sphaerisporangium sp. NPDC051011. Next base: position 686,487 of record NZ_JBFAGG010000001.1, read on the forward strand.
GTCGAACGCCAGTGGATTGAACCAACCCTCGACCTTCCAGTCGAGCACCCGCTTACCCGTGGTCGTCGAGAACTCCGCGAGCCGGGTGCTCTGCTCCGTCCTGGCCAGGCCCATCACGAAAGTGGACGCGCCGGGCCTTCCGGCGACGGGCGTCGCGGCATCGGTGACGAGGACTCGGCTCGAAATCGACCCGTCCGGCGGAATGTCCAGCACCCTCACCTGACGGTCGCCGATCGCCTCCCCGAACAGGGTGAACACCACTGAACCACCGTCCCCTGCCCAGGACATGTCTTGGATGGACTTCGCGTTGGGGCTGCGCCAGCGGCGCATCTTCCCGGTCCCGACATCCACCACCCGCACCTCCGCGTATCGCGAGCAGGGCAGCTTGCAGTCAGGTTCCCGCACCTGGACGCTGAAGGCCAGCCTGCGCCCCTCCGGTGAGGCGGCCAGGACGACGATGTTCTCGCTGCCGATGGTTCCGGAGAGCGGCAGGGGCACCTGCTCAGCGATCCGCCCGTCGGCTGTCAGCGTGACCCTGATGAACTTCGTCGGTGCGATCCTCGTCTTGGGATTCCGCCTGTCACGCCCTGCGATGAAGAAGGTACGGCCGTCACCCAGACCCGCGACATGGCTGTCCACCAGGTCCGGAAGATCTGCGGTCCGCTTGCCGGTTCTGCTGTCGTAAACGCCCCAACGTGCGGCCTCGAAGTCGGACGAGACGACCTTGCCCTTGACCGTGCGGCGCTCGGTGAGGACGGAAGCGGCGTAGAAGAGCGGAGTCCCTGCGGGAGCGGTGCCGTCGGCCACCGGATACCGAGCGCCACGGCCCTGCACCGTCACGGTGATCGCCGTCACCAAGGTGACCATCGCGGCCGCGACGGCCACAGGCAGCACCCATCGGACGTGCGACGGCCGCCCGGGAGCACGCGCAGGCGAGGTCGGGAACCGGCCATCGTCCTGTGCGGTGGCCACCGCCGCGGCGATGGCCGAGAACGTCCACCGGGGCCGTGCACCGAATCCCGCAATCGGGCGGGGAGCCGGTTCGTCGATGATGCTCCGCAGCAGCATCTCCTGTCGCGGGCCGTAGGACAGATCGGCCGCGTCCACCGGGTTGGCGGCGGCCAGCAGCGTATCCAAGTCGTTCATCGGATGGCCTCCCCTACGGGCGTGTGGTCGTTGGCGAGCAGACCGGCCAGCCGTTTGCGGGCCCGGTGCAGGCGAACCTTGAAAGCCGAGACCGAACAGCCGGCCACGTATGCGGCTGTGCGATGGTCCAGCCCCTCCCAGCTGATCAGCATCAGCGCCTCGCGCTCGCCGGGTGACAGCCGCCACAACGCCTTTCGCAGGCGTACCTCCTCGACCACGCTGGACGCGTGGTCGGGCACGACTTGGTGGTGTCCCGTCAGGCGGTCTACGAGGCGCTCTCGGCGCCGCGCCGAACGGCGGTTGTTGCTCAGGCAGTTGTGCGCCGTCCGGTAGAGCCAGGGCAGGGGATCCTCCGGCAGGCGATCGATGTGGCGCCATGCCGCCGTGAACGTCTCGGCCACCACGTCTTCCGCCTGTGCCTCGTCGGCCCGGCGCAGCACGTACGCCAGCACGTGCCGATGATGCCGCCGGAACAGCATCGTGAACCGTTCAGCTTCATCACCCACGAAATCGCTCCAACGAGACTCCAACCCGAGATCGTTTCTGCCTTCGTCTTCATTAGGTCCGGCAGCGGCCTCGTGGTTACATCGCCCGGCGCCCGCCATCGGCCGGCGCCCGCCCGTCCGTGACGCCACGTCACCGCAACGCCCCCTGGCGCCCCGGGGAAAATCAGTGGAATCGCGCACGGGCCTGCGAGTAGGACTGTTCTCGCGCGGGGAGCGGCATGGATGGTGACGGACCGGCCTCCCGCATCCGAGCGACAGGGAGACGAGCGTGAAGCCGCACGAGTACGCCGGGTACGACGCCATCGGGCTCAGAGACCTGATCCGGACGGGCGAGGTCACCGCCACCGAGGTCGAGGCCGCCGCCCGCGACGCCCTTCAGAAGGCGAACACCGAGGTCAACGGCCTCGCGCTGCCGCTGTTCACCCCGGCGCTCGCCCACGCGCCCGACGGGCCGCTCGCCGGTGTGCCGTTCCTGATCAAGGACAGTCAGCCGATGGCCGAAGGGGTGCCGTTCGGCCTGGGCAGCCGCGCCCTGCGCCACGTCCCGGCCCGCCACGACAACGACCTGATGACGCGGTTCCGGGCCGCCGGCCTGGTCACCCTGGGCGTCACGACCGTACCCGAGATGGGCCTCAGCTTCTCGACCGAGCCGGTCAAGCACGGGCCCGCCCGCAATCCGTGGGACCTCGCGCGCGGCGTCGGCGGGTCGAGCGGCGGCGCGGCGGCGCTGGTGGCGGCGGGCGCCGTCCCCGTGGCGCACGGCAACGACGGCGCCGGCTCGGCGCGGGTCCCGGCGTCGTGCTGCGGCCTGGTCGGCCTGAAGCCGAGCCGCGGGCGCACGCCGTCCGGCCCCGACACCGGCGAGGCGTTCTTCGGCATGGTCTGCGAGACGGCGCTGAGCCGCACCGTCCGTGACTCGGCGCACCTCCTGGACGCGATCCAGGGCCCCGGCGTGGGCGACAAGTACACCGCGCCCCCGCCGTCGCGTCCGTACGCCGAGGAGGTCGGGGCGGATCCGGGCAGGCTGCGCGTGGCGGTGACGACGCGCGCCTGGTCGGGCGTGGCCGTGGACCCGGAGGTCGCGGCGGTGACGGCCGAGGCGTGCGGGCTGCTCTCCGAGATGGGCCACGAGGTGACGGAGGCGAGCCCGGCCATCGACTGGGAGGACGTGCTGCGGGCCATGGTGGCGCTCGGCGCGGCCTCCGCCGCCCACCCGCTGGTGACCGCCCCGCGGCGCCTGGACCCGTCGCTGCTGGAGGCGGTCACCCGGCGCATCCTCCTGGAGGCGGGCGAGATGACCGCGCTGGAGCTGATGGGGGCGTTCGACGCGCAGAACCGGGTGAGCCGGTCGGTGGGGGCGTTCTTCACAGAGTACGACCTGCTGGTCACCCCGACGCTGGGGCAGCCGCCCGCCCCGCACGGCACCCTGCGGTACGACGACCCGGCGCACACCTTCCGCACCTGGCTGGAGTCGATGTTCGCGTACGGCCCGTTCACGGTGGTGTTCAACGTCACGGGACAGCCCGCGATCAGCCTTCCCCTGGGGCGGACGAGCGGCGGCCTGCCGGTCGGCGTCCAGTTCGTCGCCCCGTACGGCCGGGAGGACCTGCTGTTCCGGGTCGCCGCCCGCCTGGAGGAGGCCGCGCCGTGGCGGGACCGGGTGCCACCGATCTTCGCGGGAAACCTCTGACGGGGGGCGGTGCCACCCGAGGTTTAAACATCGCATTACCCCTCAAATAGGGCAATCCGGGTAGGGGTCGTGCGAAGGAGTCAATCGATCGAGGGGGCACCGATGAGCACACCGAGAGCCGCACGGACGGCGCATGACGTGATGCACCCGGGGGCCCAGTGCATCGGCGAGAACGACAGCCTCCGCACCGCCGCGCGGATGATGCGCGACCTGAACGTCGGCGCGCTGCCGATCTGCGGGGGCGACGACCGCCTCAAGGGGATCATCACCGACCGGGACCTCGTCGTCCACTGCTGTGCCGAGGACAAGGACCTTGACCGGACCACGGCGGGGGAACTGGCTGAGGGGCTGGTCTGGGTCGACGGCGCGACCAGCATCGACGACACGCTGACCACGATGGAACAGCACCAGGTCAAGCGGATCCCCGTGCTGGAGAACCGCCGCCTCGTCGGCATGATCAGCGAGGCCGACCTGGCCAAGGAACTGCCGGACGACAAGCTGGCCGAGTTCGTCCACCGCGTGTACTCGGGCGCCTGACCCGGGTCCGCGCGATCACCGCGCCCGGACGCCCCGCATCGCGGCGCCCGGGCGCGGTCACGCCCGCGTGGCGGCGAGCATCCCCACCAGGTGCTTGAGCGTGGTGAGCTGCCGGAACGCGCGAAGCCCCGCCGGGAAAATCCCGGCGGGGCCTTCACGCTGTGGACCGATGTGCGGGTCGCCTCTCGGCGAAAGGCTCAACGCGGCTCCAGCCGAACGGTATTCCGCGAAGGCTATAGATGAGGCCCGGGGACACCAGACACATCAGCCACGAGACATGTAACCACACCCTCCGCGTGATTGTTCCCCGCGCCGCGAAAGATTCCGGCGAGAATCTTCCAAGGCCCCCGCCCTGCGAGGACGCGGGGGGCTCTGGGGCTCAGTAGCCCGCGGCGCTGGAGATCACGGCTCTGGGGTCGGCGGCGCCGGCCAGCGTGCCGTCGGGGCGTGACTCGATGAGGTGGGCGTGGCCGAAGGAGCCGCCGTAGGGCAGGTGCCGCACATCGTGCCCGCGTTCACGCAGGTCCGAGGCCCATGGTGCGCCGTCCTCCACGTCCAGGGTCGCCCCGTCGGGGTCGACCCACGCGTCGAAGCCGTTGTCGCCGGGGCCGAGCCGCCAGCGGGGCGCGCGAATGGCCTCGCCGGGCGTCTGGCCGGAGGCCAGCAGGCGGGCGATCACCTGCAGCAGGATCTGCGGCTGGGAGTCGCCGCCCATGGTGCCGAGCACGGCGCGCAGCGAGCCGTCGGGCCGCGTCACCAGCGCGGGGGCCAGGGTGTGCGGCGGGCGCCGCGCGGGCCCGTACTCCGCCGGGTGCCCCTGGGTCAGCGAGAACCCCAGGCCCCGGTTGTGCAGGTTGATCCCCGTGGCCGGCTCGAACAGCATGCTGCCGAAGCCCGCCGCGTTGGACTGGATGAGGGACACGCCCATGCCCCCGGAGTCGACGGCGCACAGGTACGTCGTGTCGCCCGGCGCGATCAGGTCCCGGAGCCGGGCGCGGCGCGACGGGTCGACGCCCTCACGGCGCTCGCCGGCCGAGGCGAGCACCTCGTCCACGGACGCCCCGTCGTACAGCACGTCGGGACGGTCGTGCCCGGCGGCCCGGGCGGCCTCGGCCAGCAGGTGCGCCCACAGCGGGTCCGCCGGATCGCGCGGCAGGTCGAGCCCGTCGGCGATGGCGAGCGCCAGCAGCAGCGTGTAGCCCTGGGAGTTCGGCGGCACCGTCCACACGTCGTGCCCGAACGCGCGGACGGCGATGGGCTCGACCCAGTCGGCGTTCACGCGGGCGAGGTCGCCCTCGGAGTACTCTCCTGCGGCGGTGCCGCCCACCGCGGGGTCACGGCCGAGCGCGAGCAGGCCCGCGCCGAACTCGCCGAGGTAGAAGCCGTCACGCCCGTCGGCGCCGAGCGCGCTGAGCGCCCGTGCGACGCCCGGCCGCCGCAGCGGCGTGCCCGGCGCGACCGGGGCGTCCACGCCGGGCAGCACCGCGGCCGCCGGGGCGAGCAGCGGCGACGCGGGGAAGCCCGAGTCGGCGTACCGGATCGCGGGGGCGAGGAGTTCGTCCAGCGGCAGCCGTCCGTAGCGCGCGTGCAGGGCGAGCCAGCCGTCGGCGCAGCCCGGCACGGTGACCGATCTGATGTCGTGCTGGAACGGCATGCGCTCGTGCCCCTCCGCGCGCAGCCGGTCCGGGTCGGCGCCGGATCCCGACCGGCCGGACGCGTTGAGCGTGCGCGGCGTACCCTCGCCGTCGTGGACCAGCGCGAACAGGTCGCCGCCGAGGCCGCAGGCGTGCGGCGCGGTCACGGCGAGGACGGCGTTGGCGGCGATGGCCGCGTCGGCGGCGGAACCGCCCCGGTTCAGCATGGTGAGCCCGGCCGACGTGGCCAGATGGTCGATGGTGCAAACCATGCTAAACCTGGCGAATCGCGTGAACTCCATGCTCGGCACTCTACGACGCTCCGCTCCCGAGATCCGCCCCCCGGCGTACTAATACGCAAAGTCCCTAACATTCACTCCCCGGCCCCCTGACGTTCCAACCTGTGCGGGGGCCGCGTCAGGACAGGGGGCGCAGCGGGATCCGGTAGTCGAGGATCGCCCGGTCGCCCGGGATCACGATCGGGTCGGCGACCTCGACCGCCCGCCCGGCCGCGTACATCACCCGGGTGATCGCGAACACCGGGACGCCCTGCGCGATCCGCAGCGTCCGCGCCTCCGACGGGGTGGGCATGCGCGTCGCCACCGACTCGGTGATGTCGTCCACCTCGATGCCGAGCGTGCGCAACTGGTTGATCGTCCCGCCGGGCCACGGCTCGTTCTTCGGGTCGGCCACCGGCGTGCCCTCGACGTCGGCCGCCAGCAGGCACGGCCGCGACACCTGGGACGGCACGCCCGCCGCGTAGAAGACGAAGTGCCGTTCGAGGACGCGCGTGCCGGGCGCGACGCCGAACAGGCCCGCCAGTCGCTCGTCGGCGTCGATCCACCGGTAGGCGGTGTCGAGGCGGTACTGCTCCCAGGTGATGCCCTGGTCGCGGGTGAAGGAGGTCTGCCGGACCGTCTGCGGCCCGAGGTCGGCGAGGTAGCGCTGGGAGGAGATGCGGCGCACGAGAGGCCGCTCGCGCACCCAGGTGCCGCCGCGCCCGCGGGTCTCGACCAGTCCCGCGTTCTTCAGGGCGTCGATCGCCTGCCGGACGACGATCTCGGACACGCCGTACTGCCGGGCGAGGTCTGCGTGCCGGGGAAGGCGGGCGCCCGGTGGCAGGCCACCGTCGAGGATCGCGCCACGCAGTTCGGCCGCGATGTGCTCGTAGGCGTGGCCAGACACGTGCCTGCGTTCCGATCTGCCGGGGGTTCCAGATGGGGTCACCTGGTTGACACGCACCTTATCGTCTCGCCATTGTCGTATATGTCAACCGATTGCTGTAGCCGCTAAGGGGTCTGGATGGCCGGGGTTCTCCCCTATCTCACCGCCTGCCGCGCCCGCCTCTTCCGCACCCGCGCCCCCGTGCCGTGCGCACCGGCCCCGGCGGCGCGGCCCGCCCCGGAGCCGCCGGGCTGGTGCGGGTACGCACCCGAGGCACCAGAAATGCCAGAAGTGCCCGCCTCCGCGGACACCCCCTCCCCCTCCGCCCCTTCCACGGACGGCCCCACTCCCGCCGTCCCCTCCACGGACGGCCCCGCTCCCGGCGCCCTCTCTGCGGACGGCCCCTGCCGGGACGACGAGACCGCAGCCGAGGTCGAGGCGCTGCGGACCGCCCACCCCGGCTGGCGCGTGTGGTCCTCGGGCCGCACCTGGTACGCCTGCGGCCCCTGGCTGGAGGCCCGGCTCGTCCACGCCCCCACCCCCGAGCGGCTCTCGGCGCTGATCGCCCTGCGCATGGAGGGCGGCCGGTGACGGCGCTGACCGCGTCCTCGGGGCACGCCGACCACGGCCCGCACGTCCCCAAACCGCGCGACGGCTCCCGGCGCATCGTCTGGCACCCGCCCATGAACGCGGAAACCCGGCCCCGCATCCTGCGGTGGACGTGCGAGTGCCGGACACGGGTCTACTACCTGGTGGTGGGCGGCGGCCGCGCGTACGTCCGGCGCGCGGACAAGCAGTCCGGCGTGGACCACGAGACCGCGCGCATGCGTCACCGCGAGGCGGACCGGCTCTGGATGGAGATCCTGCTCGGCCTCGCCCGGTGAACGGATCCCGCCGGACGCGGCCCGCCCGGTGAGCGGATTCCGTCAGACTCGGCCCGCCCGGTGACGGGACCCCTCAGATGAGGGCCTTCAGCTCCTCCAGCGCGTCGTGCAGGTAGGTCGTGAGGGACCAGACGTCGGGCACCATCGCCCGGTCGGCGACGATGCCCACGTCGATCCGCCCGTCGTAGGAGAACGCGGTGACGTTGATCCCCCCGCTGGCGTCGGTGACGACCGAGACGGGGTACTGCGCGAGCAGCCGCCGCCCGCACACGTACAGCGGGATCTGCGGGCCCGGCACGTTGGAGACCATCAGGTTGATCGCCGGGGTGGTCTGCGCCGCCAGGCCGAAGGCCGCGCGGTGGGCGAGCCCGGTCAGCGCCGCGGGCATGCTCTCGCTGAGGGTGCGCAGCCAGCGGGCGGGCGCCAGGTTGAAGCGGTCCTTGATGCGGCCCATCGCCTCGTGCACGGCCTCCAGGCGCTCGCGCGGGCCCTCGATCTGCGTGTCCAGCGAGGTGATCATGAGGGTGACCTGGTTGCCCGGGGCCCGCGCGTCCTCGCGCAGCGAGAACGGCACTCCGGCCACCAGCGGCTCGGCGGGCAGCGCGTCGTGGTCGATCAGCCAGCGGCGCACCGCGGTCGACACCAGCGTCATCACCACGTCGTTGACCGTGTACCCGAAGGCGTTCTTGACCCGCTTCACCTCGTCCAGCGGCAGTTCGGTGAAGGCGAAGCGCCGGTGCGGGGACACCGGGCCGTTGAACGGGGTGCGCGGCACCGCGAGCCTGGGCAGCCCCGGCACCTCCTCCCCCGCTCCCCGGCCGATCCACCGGGTCAGCCGCCGGGTCGCCCGGGACACCGGCACCGCGCCGGGCAGCCGGGAGATGATCGGGATCTCGTCCAGGTGCGGCACCGCCTCGACCAGGAACCGCAGCAGGTACGCGGGGTTGGCGACCAGCCTGCCCGCCGTCCTGGCGATCATCTCGGCCGTCTCGGGGGCGCGGTCGGGCTCGGCGGGGTGCTCGGGCTCGCGGCGCGGCGGGTGGGGCTCGATGTCCATGAACGCCGCCAGCACGTCGGCGCCGCCCATGCCGTCGATGGCCGCGTGGTGCATCTTGACGTAGAGCGCGGTACGTCCGCCTGCCAGGCCGTGGATCAGGTACATCTCCCACAGCGGGTGGCGCCGGTCCAGCCGCCGCGCGTGCAGCCGGGCGACCTGCGCGGCGAGCTGCCGGTCGCTGCCCGGCGCCGGCAGGCCGATCTCCCGCACGTGGTAGTCCAGGTCGAGGGCCTCGTCCTGCGCCCAGTACGGGTGGTCGAGGCCGAGCGGCACCTGTACCAGCCGCTGCCGCAGCGGCGCGACCAGCGCCGAGCGTTCCTCGACGAGCTTGAGCAGGTCGTCGCGCGCCACGTCGCCGTCGAGGATCGACAGCCCCGCGACGTTGGCGACGTTCGTGTCGCTCTCGAAGTTGAGGAACTGCGCGTCGAGCGCGCTGAGCTGCCGCACCGCCGACCTCCTGACCCTCGGGACCCGTCTCCGTTCTACCTCCCCGCTCCGGCGGGTCCGACGCCGGGTGCCGGGACGGCCCGGATGGTCCCACACCGCGCCGCCGTGGGGCGACGCGGGCCGTGAGCGACGGGAGGCGATGGGCGGCGCCCTGACGGCGAAAGGTCAGACCCGGGCGGCGGCGAACTGGCCCGGCCTGCGGCCTTCCCCGGCGGGGCCCCGGTAGCACTGGGCGATGTCCAGCCAGTGGTCGGCCACGTCGCCGGTGGCGACGATCGCGAGGTCGTCGCGGTGACGGCGGCGGGTCGCGAGCAGGCAGAAGTCGGCGGCCGGACCGGTGATGCGCTGCGCGGCGTCCTCGGGACCGAACACCCACAGCTCTCCCGACGGGGCGACGAGCTCGAAGCGGAACTCCTCGGCGGGCGGCGTGAGACCGCGGGACAGGTACCCGAAGTCCCTGGTCAGGACCGCGAAGACCACCAGGTGCTTGATGCGGTCGGTGAACGTGCGCTCGATGCCGAGGGCGTCCAGGATGTCCTGGCCGTGGGCGAACTGCTCCATGATGCCCGCGCAGGCCAGGATGATCGGCGGCAGCGGGTTGACCAGCCACGGCACGATCTGGCCGGCCGGAACGGCGGCGAGCGCGTCGACGACGTCCTTGCGCTCGCCGCGCCACTTGGCGAGCAGCGACTCGATGGTGTCGTTGGCGAACAGGCCGAGGGCCGCGTTGACGGCGCCGTTGAAGTCCTTCTCGGCGCCCGCGACCAGGGTCTTGAACGTCTCGGCGTCGGACGCGGCGGTCCGGGCGAGGCTGAAGATGAAGGTCAGGTGGCCGATCTGGTTCGCGATGGTCCATCCGGGGGCGGGGGTGGGCAGATCCCACTGTGAGGGCTGGAGGCCGGCGACCACGCGGTCGAGCTCCTCGCCCTCAACGGTAAGAGCCTGCAGCACTTCATCCAGCTCGCTCACGCGTCTGTCCTCTCACTGAAAAGCCTTGGATTACGGGGATATCGGCGGCGCCGGGAACACCGGGGACACGTGTCCACACGTTCATACGGACGCGTCACACCAGGCCAGAGACAGTACGGCAATTCTTATAAATGCGACCGTAACGGCATTCAATTTGCTTGAGTTCTCAAATCAAGCATGCATCACGAAATTTCGGGCGTCTTCTCCGTGTGTGCTTCTTGGGCCCGCATTTCGCGATATCGGCGACGCGAATCGCGCGGACCGGCTATACCAGCGCTCCGCGCCGCGCGTCGTCCCCGGACGGCGGGGGCGCGGCGGCGGAGCGCCGGGTCATGTGCGTCGCCGGCGCGCTGCCCGCCGGCAGCGCGAGCCAGGGGTTCACGCGGGCGGAGCGGGAGGACATGACGTCGCTCAGCTCTCCCCAGCGGGGGACGCGCCCTGAGCGGGGACGGCGGCGGGAGCCTGGGCGGACGCGGAACCGGAGGGCGCCGATTCCGCAGTGACCGGGACGATCGGGATCCAGGAGCCGATGCGGCGGGCCGCCGCCATGCTCGCCCACGAGGTGAGCTCGACCAGTGCCAGGTCGCCGGGCGTCCCGGCGCGGAAGTCGGCGATCAGCGCGTCGTCGATCTGGTACGACGCCATCGCGGTCAGCAGCGCCAGCCGTCCGGCCGGGCGCAGGGCCTCGGGGAGCGCGGACGCGGCGTCCGCCACCCAGGCGCGGCTCGGCCCGGTCGGCTCGCCGTCCCAGGCGGCCAGCCGCGTGGTGACCAGCTCGCGCACCGGCACCGGAACCGCGCGAGCGCCCGCCGCGTCGATGGCGGCGGCGGCCCGGGCGAACGCGGCGGCGAGGTTCGCCGAGCCCTCCGCCCAGGCCAGGTCCGCGGGCAGGGGAGCCTCGGGCAGCAGGCCGAGCGAGGCGCCCGGTTCGCCGCCGCGGCGGGCGTACGTCCGCATGATCCGGCCGAACAGCCGCAGCAGCAGGCCGCGCGCGCCGGTGGGCACCTCGGCGGGCAGCGGCGACTCGGTGAGGAATATGTTGACCATGCGGTTGAGGTACTGGAACGTCACCGCCACCGCCGCCAGCTCCCGCAGTCGCTCGGGCGGCAGCGGCGATTCGTGCCGCGCCGCCGTGTCGCGCGTCCCACTCGCCAGCGCCCACGACGCCACCCGGCGCACCGCCGGGTCGTCGATGTCGTCGACGCGGCCGGCCGCGATAAGCGCGGCGTGGCCGCCGGGTGCGAGGCCGTCCATGGTGGCCTGGTGCACGTCGACGCAGTAGGGGCAGGCGTTGCCGCGCGACACGGCGGTCGCGACCGCCTCCTTCAGCGGCCTGCCGGTCGCCCCGGCCGCGAGGAGGGATTCCCGCAGCATCAACCACGATGCCGCGAGGGTGACGGGAGCGGGCGAGTGCAGGAGCATCGGCGGCGCCAGCATGCCGAAGTCTCGCTCCACCTGCGCGTATACCTTCGCGACGAGGTCCGGCGCGGTACGGTGACGTACCACGGATACGTGCCGGACGTGGGACAGCGTCCCCGGCAGCGTCGCACGGCTGAGCATCCTGCCCATCGCCCGCTCCCTCCTTACCGGCGTGACAGGCTCGTGATCAGCGGAGCGACGCCACGCCGTCCGCTGGTCGAGCCGTCAGGGGCCGGAGCTCCGTAGGTGACCTCGACGCCCCGCTCCTGCGCGGCCGCGACGATGCCGGGGATTGCGCGCTCGGCCAGCGCCGAGATGGTCATCGCCGGGTTGACGGTGAGCGCGCCCGGGACGGCGGACCCGTCGGTGACGAAGATGCCCGGGTGCCCGCGCAGCTCGTTGCGGTCGTCCAGCGCCGAGGTGTGCGGGTCGTCGCCGATGCGGCACGAGGCCAGCGGGTGGACGGTGTACGCGCCGACCACGTCGTTGGTCCAGGCGGCGACCTCGGCGAGGCCGTCGCGCTCCAGGATGTCCTTGACCTCGGCGTCCGCCAGCGCCCACGCCCGCAGGGTCTGCGGGGTCGGGTCGTACTTGAGGCGGCCGACGCCGAGCATCTGCTGGCTGAGGCGGTCGGCGTTGCCCTTGGCGGGCGGCGGGCCGAAGACGCCCTCATTGTTGTCCTCGATCATCTGGAAGATGATCAGCCAGGAGCGCCAGCGCCTGAGGACCTCCTTCTTGTCGACCCCGAACCAGCTCGGGCCGAGCGCGCCGGGCACCTGGGCGAGGATCGTCCCGAGGCCGGGCGGGAAGTAGAGCTGCTCCAGCGAGAACCGCTCGAACTCCGGCAGCGAGCCGTCGAGCCGGTCCCAGTTGGCGACGACCGGGCCCTTGCCGATCTGGTTGGCCTCGTAGGCCAGGCCGTTCTCGCGCTCCAGGCCGAGCACCTCGCGCACCTTGTCCTCGTTGAGGATCGCGGTGTTGAGACGCTCGCCGTTGCCGGAGAAGTAGCGGCCGACGGCGTGCGGCATGGTGCCGAGCGTGGCCTCGCTGCGCTGGAGGATGACGGGGGTGGCGCCGGCGCCGGCCGCGAGCACGATGATCTTGGCGTCGATCGTGCCGCCCTCGCGGCGGAGACGGTAGTCCTCGTCGTCCATGATGTCGTAGTGCACGCGGTAGCCGCCGTCGTCGGTGCGCGAGATGTGCTGCACCTCGTGCAGCGGGCGGATCTCGGCGCCGTGCGCGATCGCCGCGGGCAGGTAGTTGAGCAGCAGCGACTGCTTGGCGTCGAAGTGGCAGCCGGCCATCATCCAGTTGCAGTTGGTGCACAGGCTGCGGTCGACGGCCGCCGGGACCGGGTTGGCGGTGCGCCCGGCGTGGTCGCAGGCCGCGGCCCACAGCCCGCCGGCGTAGGTCACGTCCTCCCAGTTCTGCTGGGTGATCGGGATGGACTCGGCCACCCGGTCGTACCACGGGTCGAGGGTGTCGCGGTTGACGGACGCCGGCCACATGCGGCGGCCGATGCTGCCGTGCCGTTCGAAGACGAACCGGGGCGCGCGGGGCATCGCGGCGAAGTAGACGACGCTGCCGCCGCCGACGCAGTTGCCGCCGAGGATGCTCATGCCGTCGCCGACGGTGAAGTCGAAGGCCCGCGTGTAGGACGAGCCGAGCTTGAAGTCGTGGTCGAAGTCCTTGCCCGTGAGCCACGGGCCGCGTTCGAGCACCATCACCTTCGCGCCTCCGGCCGCGAGGTGGTAGGCCGTGATCGCGCCGCCGAAGCCACTTCCGACCACGAGGACGTCGGTGCGTTCCGTGCTGGTCATTTGGGACTCCCTGAAGGGGTCGTGTCCGGGTGCAGGCGGGCCAGCGGCCGGCCGTAGGAGAAGTTCGGGAACCTCCACCGGCCGTCGGCGTCGGGCTTCTCGATGCCCATCGCCAGCAGTCCCGGGTGTCCCTGGGCGATCGCGTCGGCGGTGTGCATGTGCGCCGCCGAGTCGTACGCCATGTTGCAGAACAGGGCGAGGCTGACCCAGAGCTCCTTCTCGGGGTGGCCCGGCGTGGTGAGGCGCTGCACGAGCCTCGTCCTGTGCTCGAACGGCAGGGAGACGAACGGCGGGACGGCGCCGTCCAGGTCGACCCCGTGCTCGAAGGCGTACGCCGTGGCGTGGTCGTTCAGCGCGTTGGCGAAGTTGTCGAGACCCTCGGTGAGGCCGGTCGCGTCCCATCCAAGCAGCTCAAGGGCACCGGCCTGCACCGCGCCACCACCGGTGGCGGCGCCGGCGATGGCCCGGTCGTCGGGTGAGCGCTTCTCGCCGGGGACGATCGTGTCCGCGAACGCCTCCAGCGTCATCGTCCTGGCTTCGTCTATGTCTGTGGATGGCGGTCGCATACGCGTTTCCTCGCTCGTCCAGGTCGGGCTGCTGACCAGTTCATGGAACGGCAGTCGCCCGAAGAGGTGCATCTCCTGAGTTGCTTTCGCATTCCGGACGAACACCCCCTAACGTCCGGCATCCGCGACATCGCCGCGCGAATAGTTCCCGGTGAACGCGCATGCGCGCCACCCGGCGCGGCCGTCATTCGGCGTAAAGGATCCGGGTGATTCCCGAGCCACCCGAAGCGGATATGGGCAGGCAGGGGGCGGCTAGGGGTTGTCGCAGAAGGTGCGGCACTCAATTCTGATGCCATGGCCAAGTGCCGTCGATGTGTCGTCGTCGGGCGTCGTTTGTTCCGGATATCACACCGCAGCCGAATGGGTTCCATTCGCTGTATTGGAGTGTTGAGCAGATGACAGATACTCGCGATGACGAGTTCTCCCGTGTCAATTCGGGGTCAATTCTCACAGCGCCTCCAGCGCACGGGAGGAGCCATGGAAAACGCGATTGAGCAAGCCGTCCTTCGGGTCGTCAAGAGCATGCACGAGAACCTCGGTGAGCAGCTGACGATCAACGACATGGCCCGCACGGCCATGTTCAGCAAGTTCCACTTCTCCCGGGTGTTCCAGCGGGTCACGGGGCTGTCGCCCGGCCGGTTCCTGTCGGCCGTGCGGCTCCAGGAGGCCAAGCGGCTGCTCACGACCACGTCGCTGACGGTCACCGACATCAGCCACACGGTCGGTTATTCGAGCGTGGGAACCTTCAGCTCGCGGTTCACCGCGAGCGTCGGGCTCTCCCCCACGAAATACCGGCAGCTCAAGAGCATCACGCCGCATATCAGCACCGAAACGGAACCGGCTCCCGAGCGGGACAGGCCGATGACGACCATCAGGGGCGACATCTCCTCCCCGCTCAAGGACCAGCCCATCTTCGCCGGGCTGTTCCCCGACAGGATCCTCGAGGGCAGGCCCATCCGATACACGATCCTCCGCAGGCCGGGGCCCTTCGTGCTGGAGGACGTCCCACAGGGGGAATGGCACCTGATGGCCCAGTCCGTCGCCCCCGGCAGGGAGGACGCCGTCCTCCACCCCGCCGGCTCGGACGAGGGACTGTGCATCGGGCGCCACGGGCCGATCAGTGTACGGCCCGGCACGGACACCAAGCTGGCTCACCTGCAGCTTCGTCCGATGCGTCCCCTCGACCCTCCGGTGCTGCTCGCGCTGCGCGACCTGCTCGACGTTCCCCAGCTCACCCACTGAGCCGTCGCCGCGCACGCGGCGCACGGCGGCCGGACGGGCCGCGGCCGGGCCCGTCCTTTCCATGAGACGAGGGTTCAACGCTTATCCGTGAGACGGACCGTGCGGGAAGCCGGTGCCAGCAGGGCAGCTCATATCCCTGCCATTCTGGGTAACGCGGGCGACACCCAGAGACCGCCCCTCATTTCATGGGCCGGCCCCCGAACAACACCACCTTCACCCTTATTCAGGCATGCCTGGGCCCCGCATTCGCGCGCGCACGCCGTCCCCGTCGGTTAATGGGCGGGTTCCCGCGCGAAACGGCGCCGTCCCACGTGAATCGGGACGGCGCCGCTGCGTGAATGCGAAATCGGCCGCGAGCGCGCGGCAATGCGCCCTCTGAAGCCGCCGTGGAAAAGGGCGACGTTCCCTGGAAAGCGCGAACAGACGGCGGAAGCCGGCCGGAACAGGCGGGCAGACTCGGGAAGCGAATGCCCGCCTGAACCGTGCGGCGGCCCGGGCCGCGAGACGAGGATCAGGCCCCGGCGCCCCCGGCGTCGCGGACGGGGTGGACGGTCATCGGCAGACCGCCGCGCACCCGCAGCGACAGCATGGGCTCGGGGACCACCTTGTACCCCGGCACCTTGGCCAGGCGCAGGTCACGCGCGACCATGGCGATCACGAACGTGGCCTCCATCATGCCGAGGTGGTTGCCGACGCAGAACCGGGGCCCCGCGCCGAAGGGGATGTAGGCGTACCGCGGCCGGCCACCCGGCCGGTCGGGGTCGAAGCGCTCCGGGTCGAAGACCTCGGGCCGGTCCCAGAAGGCGGGGTGCCGGTGCAGTGTGTAGGGGCTGATCAGGACGTCGGCGCCGGCCGGCACGTGGTAGCCGCCGACCTCGTCGTCGCCCTGGGCCTCCCGGGGCAGCATCCACACCGGCGGGTAGAGGCGCATGACCTCCTCCACCACCATCGCAGTGTACTTCAGCCGGTGCAGGTCCTCGTAGACCGGAAGCCGGTCGCCGAGCACCTCCACCGCCTCCGCGTGCAGCCGCTCGCGCACCTCGGGGTGGCCGTCCAGCAGGTGGAACGTCCACGACAGCGTGCTCGCCGTGGTCTCGTGCCCGGCCAGCAGCAGCGTGACCAGCTCGTCCCGCATGCGCAGCCGTCCCACGCGGGGGTCGGCCTCCTCGCGGGTCGAGGCGATCAGCCGGGAGACGACGTCGTCCCCGAGCTCGCCCGACTTCAGCCGCTCGGCCTCCAGATGGTCGACGATGCGCTGGAGGTCGTTGCGGGCCCGGCGGAACCTGATCTGCTTGGGCAGCGGCACCCACATCGGCACCTTGCTCAGCGTCACCAGCTCGAACATCGCCTGGTCCTGCACGGCCTCGAAGTCCTGCCCGATCGAGGCGAACTCCCCGAGGTCGGCGTCGAGCAGCGTGCGGCCGAGCACGCCGAGGCTGAGCCACGTCATCTCCTGGACGACGTCGACCGGCCCCTCGGCCCCCTTGGCGCGGAGCCGTTCCACCAGGTCGGCCGCCTCCTTGGCGATGACCCCGGCCTGCTGGGAGATGCGCTTGTTCTGGAAGACCGGCTGGATCATCCTGCGCTGCTTGCGCCACAGCTCGCCCTCGCTGGTCAGCAGGCCGTCGCCGATGGCCCGGCGCGCCTGGACCAGGCCGACTCCCTTGTGGTAGTTCCCGCTGTTGTCCGCCAGGACGTGCTTGGCGTGGTCGGGATGGTTGAAGAAATAGAGGGTCTTCGGGCCGATGGACAGCTTCGCCGCGTCGCCGTACGTGGCGGCCTGCTCCATCAGCGCCAGCCGGTCCTTCGCCAGTTTCTTGAAAAGGCCGGGCCCGGCCCACAAAGGCGGGCCGGGCGGCACCCGGCGGCCGTCCGAAGACCGCCGCTCGGATGCCGTGGCCTTGGGTCCGGTCAGCGTCACGCCGGTACCTCGCTCCAATCGGGACTCAATTGGCGGAACTTGGCCTTGAACACCAGCAGCGCCTCCATGTCGGTCGGCTGGTGCAGGTTCAGGACCTCGCCGATGAAGATCGTGTGGTCCCCGCCGTCGTACGCCCGCCACATCGCGCACTCGAAGCTGGCGAGGGTGCCACTGAGCAGCGGGACGCCGCTCTGACGCCCGGGGTACCAGTCGACGCGGTCGAACTGGGCGGCTCCGAGCGTCCGGTGGCGGTCCGCGAAGTGCAGGGCCTCCGCCTCCTGGTGCGAGGCGAGCACCGACACCCCGAAGTACCGCGACGCGCTGAGGTACTGGTGCATCAGCGCGCCGCGGTCGACGCAGACCAGCAGGAGCGGCGGATCGAGCGACACCGAGGTGAAGGAGTTGGCGGTCATGGCGTGCGGGACGTCACCGCCGGTCGTCACCACCGTGACCCCGGTGGCGAACGCCCCGAACGCTCGCCGCAGTGTCTTCGCCTCGGTCGCCGGGCGGGTTGGCGCGGAGTTGTCGACGTTCACGCTTTCCTCCTGCTCATCTAGAATCCGCGCCTAGGACGCGTACGGTTCGAGTGCCTTCGCCAGAGCGTCGGGCACCCTGGCCGGGACCGTCCGGGTGTTGGGCCCGCGCATGCACGCCACCCGCTGCCGGCCGCGGGCGACGAGCGTCTCGCCGTCGCCCCCGTCCAGGCGGACGTAGTCGAAGCTGAACTCGACCTGTGTCTGCGCGAGGTCCACCAGCCGCATCCGGATCGAAAGCTCGTCGAAGGCGGTGATCTCGGCGAAGAACTCGCAGTCGACCTTCAGCGTGAACAGCTTCAGGTCGTCCTGCAGGTCCTTGAGCACCTCCGGCGCCCTCTGGTAGAGGAACAACTCGCGGCAGCGTCCCTGCCACCGCAGGTAGTTCACGTAGTACACGTTGCCGACGAGGTTGGTCTCCTCGAAGCCGACCGTGTGCTGGTACTCGAAGTACTTGCTCATGGCCTACGGCCTCCCTTCGGTGAGCACCGCGAGGGCCACCGGCTTCGCCGCGTCCCGCAGCGTCGTGACCAGCGTCGCGACGTGCACCCCGTTCGAGGCGAGCACCGCCCACGCCTCCCCGCGCCCGGAGGCGAGGGTGAGCGGGGCGCCCTCGAGACCGGCGTCGCGCAGGCTCTGGACGGCGGCGAGCACGCGGGCCCCGGCCGTGTCGAGCTCCTCGCCCGTTTCGGCCGAGACCTGCTTGGCCAGCGGCAGGTGCTTGCCCAGCAGCTTCTTCCACTGGGTCGCCGTGTGGTGGGTGACCTCCGTGACGCCGGTTCCGGTCGTCCCGTCCGCGACGACGCAGAGCGTGAGCCCCGCCCCGTGCGCGGCCGACACCGCCGGGCCGCCGTCGGCGACCGGCTTGCCGCCGGGTCCGGCGGTCAGCGTGACCGGACGGCCGGCGGCGCGTCCCGCCGCGACCGCCGTGCGGGCCTCGCGGGTGGCGTCGTCGTCGGCGCCCTCCGCGTACGGCTCGACGGCGACGGCCACGCGGGTGCCGACCAGGTCCTCCACCGTGCGCTCGACGTAGGAGCCGAGCAGCGGGGTGACCCACGGGCCGCGGCCGTCCTTCTTGCGGACGGCCTGCAGACGCAGACCCTCCCACCGCTCGACGACCTCACCGGCCGCGGTGCGGACGGCGATGTCGTATATATAGGTGTCGCCGTCGCGCAGCCGCTCGGTGGCGCAGTACCGCAGCTCGCCGGCCTCGGCGAGAGCGGCCCCGCCCGCGTACACCCGCTCGATGCCGGTCGGCAGCAGGGTGGCGTCCGGGACGCAGACCTGGTTGCCGTGCATGAGCGCGTCGCGCATGCCCGGGTCGCCGAGCAGCAGCTCGCCGGGCAGGTAGCCGGCGAACCAGTCGGGCGCGGAGATCGCGGCGACGTCGGCGTCGACGTGGCGCGCGGCGGCCCGGTGGTAGCGGCGCAGGCGGTGAAAACGGCCGCCCTGGAACAGCGTGTCGCCGTACATCTCCGTGGGCGGGTCGAGCGGGACGACCGGCAGGCCCTCGCCGATCTGGACGGGCGGGCCGTCCGGCACCGGCTCGCCGGTGAACTTCACCTTCGCGCGGAAGTGGTCGACCTCGAAGCCGGTCTCCGCGCTGCGGATCGCGACCTCCACGGTGGCCTCGCCGTCGGCGCCGCTGTCGGTGACGACCGCGGCGACGCGGATCGTCGTGCTGCCCTCCGGCGGCACGATGATCGGACGGCTGAACTCCGCGCCCTCGATGACCGGCGCGGTCGTGCGGCCGGTGACCGCCTGGGCGGCCTGGGCCATCGCCTCCATGCCGAAGACGGCGGGGAACAGCAGGTTGCCGTCGAGCAGGTGGTCGGCGAGGTACAGGTCGGTGCCCGCGTTCATCTCCACCTCGGTGACGAGCTCGACACCGTGGTAGTGGACGAGGGGCTTGTCGACGAACCGCAGGAGCGGGAGCTCCGGCAGGTCGTAGCGCGCGGTGTCGATCCCCTGCGTGCGGCCGCTGATGACCACGGTGGCGGGCACGTCGGGGTCGGACACGAGCCGGCGCATGATCTCCACGCCCTGCTCGGGGGTGATGGCGGTGACGCCCATGCGGCCGAGCGAGTCGACCACCGAGAGCTTCTCGCCCATGCCGACCTCGGACCAGACCGACCACTCCATGCAGATCGCCCGGCAGCCGGGGTGCGTCTCGCCCACTTCGCGGGTGAGCTCGGCCATCCAGTCGTTCGCGGTGGAGTAGTGCGCCTCGCCCTGCAGGCCGGCCCGGCCGATGATGCTGCCGAACGACACCAGCAGGCGCAGCTTCCCGGGCTCGATCGCGTCGAGGACGTTGCGCAGACCGTCGACCTTCGGGGCGAAGGTGCGGCGGAACGCGGCGGCGTCCAGGCCGGTGATCGCGGCCGGCTCGTTGCGGCCGGCACCGTGCAGCACGGCGGTGACCGGCCCGAGCGCGGCCGACAGCTCGGCCACGGCGGCGGCGACCTTGGCGGCGTCGGTGACGTCGGCGCGGGCGTACCGCACCGTCACGCCGGAGTCCGCCATCCGCTTCAGGTTGTCGGCCAGTTCCTTGTCGTCCTCCGGGGCCGAGCGGCCGAGGACGGCCAGCTTGGCTCCGGTGTCGGTGGCCACGGCCAGGGCGCACTCGGCGGTGATGCCCTTGCCGCCGCCGGTGACCAGCAGCACGTCGCCCTCGCCCAGCGGGAGCTCGGTGCGGGCCGGACGGGTCGGCAGCGCGCGCAGCGTCGGCACCCGGCGCTCACCCTGGTCGTCGTAGAAGACCTCGGAGAACCGGGTCGTCGCGGCGACCTCGTCCACGATCCGGGCGACGGCTTCGGGGCCCGGGGGGATGTGGACGATGGTGGTGCGCAGGTGCGGCGCCTCGAGCTGCAGCGTCTTGGCCAGGCCCGCCGCGCCGGCGCCGTGCTGGACGGCGACGAAGCGCGTGCCCGGAGCGGCGGCGACGGCCGCCTGCGCGGCGCGCAGCGCCTGCTCCAGGTGGGCCTCGGCGCGCTCCCCGGGAAGGACGACCAGCAGGCCGGAGCCCACCTTGCCCTTCTCCAGGGAGTCGCGCAGCGGCGCGGCCAGCGGGGAGTCCCCCGGCGCGTAGAGCTGCCACGGGCCGTTCTCCTGGGGAGAAGCGCGCGCGGGCAGCGGCAGCTCGTCCAGGTCGACCGCGAACGGCCGCGACCACGGGGCCGCGCCGACGACGATCGCCGGGCCGGCGGGCGCGGCGGTCTTGGCGCTCTGCGCCAGCTCGTCCAGCGCCTCCGACAGCTCGCGCAGGCTCGCCGTGGCGAGGTTGGTCGGCGCGTGCGAGGCCGGGACGCCGAGCTTCTGGCTGGCCTGGTCGATGATGTGCATGACCGTGACCGAGCTGAGGTGCAGCTCGTCCAGCGGGCGCGCGTCCTCGCCGACCATCTCGATGGGGAGCTCGGCCCGCTCGGCCGCGAGGCGGCGCAGCAGGTCGATGCTCGACTCGGTGCCCTCGCCCGTCTCCCCGGTCTGCGTGACCGCCGGCGCGGCGGCCTCGGGCCGAACCGCGACGGCGTCCCGGCGGACGGTGCCGGTGATCTCGACCGTCGGCGCCTGCTCGGCAGGGCTCTGGAAGAACGAGAACCGGGCGCCGACCTCCAGCGGCCGCAGCAGCCGCCCGTGGAACAGCTCCTCGTGCACGACGGGGACGCCGACGACGTACGCGGCGCCGGCCACGCGCAGCAGCCCGGTCAGCGACTCGTCGTCGGTGTCCAGCGGCACGGCCGGAACCTCGGTCACCGACGCCGCGAGCCCGCTGAGCACCCGGCCGGGGCCGACCTCGACGAACAGGTCGATGTCCTTGGCCGCGCGCTCGACCGCCTGCGTGAACAGCACCGGGTCGGTGATCTGCGTGCGCAGCAGCGCCGGGATGTCGATGCCGGACGGCAGCGTCTCCCCGGTGACCGTGGAGACGACCTGCCGCTCGACGGCGCCGAACTCCTCGTGCTCCAGCGCGGCGCCGAGCTCGTCGGCGGCCGGGGCGACCAGCGGCGAGTGGAAGGCGTGGGACACCGCGAGGCGGGTCCACTTCAGGCCCGCGGCCGTGGCCTTGGCCCCGAACGCCTCGATCGCCTCGACGGTGCCGGCGACCACGGTCTGCTCGGGCCCGTTGTACCCGGCGATGACGACGGGCAGGTCGCCGAGCAGGTCGATGACCGCGTCCGGCGTCGCGCGGACGCCGGCCATGGTGCCCGTGGCGCTGCTGTGCTCGGTCATCGCCTTGCCCCGGACGGTGGCCACGCGCAGCAGGACGTCCTCGTCCATCGCGCCGGCCCAGTGCAGGGCCGAGATCTCGCCGAGGCTGTGCCCGACGGCGACCTCGGCGTCCACGCCGATCAGGGACAGGGCGCGCAGGCCCGCCATCGAGCCGGTGACGATGCGCGGCTGGGCGACGGCCGTCGCCACCATGTCACCGGCGGTGGGCAGGTCCGCCTGGACGTAGATCTCCTCGACCTCGGGGAAGCGGCGGCGCAGCGCGCCCCCGCTCGTGCCGCGTCCGGAACCCTGGCCGGGGAACAGGAAGCCGACCCGGCCCGGGCCGTCGGCGTGGCCGAGGAACGCCCGGCCGTCCGGCGTGAACAGGCTGGTCTCGCCCCCGTCCAGCGCGTCGATCGCCCGCCGGAGCTGCCGCTCGGCGTCCTCCGGGGAGGTCGCGACGATGGCGGCGCGGAACGGCAGGTCGCGCAGCTCGCGCTGGAGCGTCGCGGCGAGGTCGCCCACCTGGCCGTAGGAGACCTGGGTGACGAAGTCGGCCAGCTCGGCGAGCCGGTCGCGCAGCGCCTGCGGCGTCGCGGCGTCCGCGAGCAGCAGCTCGGCGTCCTGCGCGGACGCGGCGAGCTGGCGGGTGCGCGTGGACAGCAGCCGCTTGCGCGGTCCGGTCTTCTCCAGCACGACGTGGGTGTTGATGCCGCCGAAGCCCATGGCCGTGATGCCGGCGCGCACGGGCGTGCCGGCGGGCCATGGCTCGGCCTTGCGCAGCGCGCGCAGGGTGGCCGAGTCGGAGGTGAGGATGTCGTGCGGGTCGACACAGCCGATGGTCGGCGGCAGCACCTGCTCGTGCACGGCCATCGCGGCCTTGATGAGCCCGGCGACGCCGGCCGCCGCCTTGGCGTGACCGATCATGCCCTTGATCGAGGTGACGGCGGCGGGCTTGTCCGAGGCGCCGGCCTCCGCGCGCGCCTCGGACAGGGCGGTCAGCTCGGTCTTGTCGCCGACCGCCGTGCCGGTGCCGTGACCCTCGAACAGCTCGACGGTCTCGATGCCGAACCCGGCGCGCTCATAGGCCCGCTTCAGCGCCAGCTTGTAGCCGCTGACCTCGGGCCGGGTGATGCCGCCCTTGCCGTCGGAGGAGATGCCGAAACCGGCGATGGTCGCGTAGACGCGGTGGCGCGCCGCGAGGGCGTCCTCCTCGCGCATCAGCACGACCATGCCGCAGCCCTCGCCCGGCCAGAAGCCGTTGGAGTGCCGGTCGTACAGGCGGAACTCGCCCTTGGCCAGGGCGCCGGTCTTGGCGAACCCGATGATCTCGAACGGGTCGATGGACAGGTCGACGCCGCCCGCGATGGCGACGTCGATGTCGCCGTCGATCAGGCTCTTGCAGGCGTTGGTCACCGACAGCAGCGACGAGGAGCACGCGCCGTCGACGGTGTAGCCGCCGCCGTGCAGGTCGAAGTGGTTGCAGATGCGCCCGGCGATGGTGTTGGACAGGCCACCCGCCAGGGTGTCCTCGTCGACGGGCGGGAACGGGTTCTTGTAGGTGGCCTCGAGATCGGCGAGGAACGTGGCGAGACGGTCGTCGTCCCAGCCCTGCTCCTTGAGGACCGCGCCCACCGTGCGGCGGACGTACGGCCAGCGCAGCCGCATGACGTTGGCTCGGGTGAACTCGCCGGTGAGGGTGTTGCCCACCACAACGCCGGTGCGTTCCCGGTTCAGGCCTTCCGCGCCGGGGAATCCCGCGTCCGCCAGTGCCTGGCCCGCCATGTCGAGGGCGAGCCAGTGGGTCAGATCTGTGGAGCGGTACGTGCTGCCGGCGATCTTGTAGCGGACCCGGTCGAACTCGTAGCCCTCGATGACCGCCGCCGTGCGCGCGTAGAAGGTGTCCGGGGTCGCCGGATCGGGATCCCAGTAGTCTTCGAGACGCATGCGCACGTCGGGCAGTCTTCGAAAGGCGCGGCGACCGGCGAGAGCGTTCTCCCAGAGCTCTCTCGGCGACGTGGCGTCCGGATATCGGCACGCCATGCCAACGATCGCGATCCTGGTCATACGGTGGCAACCTCTTTACCGTTGACCGAAGCCGGGTCGACGGACAGCGGCGGAAGCGGCGGCGGAGCCTGGGCCGCCTCGCGCTGCTCGCGAGCCTTGTTGACGAAGTGGAGCGCCCAGAAGAACCCGCCGCGGATGGCGCAGACGCCGGCCGTGGCGAAGAAGAGCGCGTACGAGATGTGCACGGCCGTCAGCAGGCCGTACAGGAGGGCGACGCCGCCGCCGAACACGACCTGCGAGGCCGGCTTGGACGGGCTCGTACCCGGGTCGGTGATCATGTAGTTGCTGAACAGGACGAACGCGACACCGGTCATCATGGCGAGACCCGCCGAGATGGAGGTGCCGAAGAAGATTCCACGAAGGACGGCCTGGAGGGCGAAGACGCCGATCCAGCTCAGGATCAGCGGCATACGGCCGGTGAGCTTGCCGTTCAGCATCGTGCCGCCGATGATGATCAGGCCGGGGATCAGCCAGTCGGCCCACGTGTCGATGTTCTCCGTGAAGTGGTACGGCGGAGCGATGCTCGCCCAGGGGAACACCAGCAGGATGACGGCGATGCCGAAGTTCGACGGGTTCATGTAGTGCCGCATGCGGCCCTTCACCGGGGCCCGCAGCACCCACTTGGCGCCGACTGCCACGACCACGCCGAAGATCAGGACCCAGACCTGGTCGTTGACGTAGGTCAGCATGTTCATGGCAAGGCTGGTGATGTGCGCGGGGTACAGGAACTCGCGCAGGCCACGGACGCCGTTGCCCATGTAGCGCGGCGTGCGGCCCTCGACCCGCGCGCTGATGTACTCAAGCCCGATCTCGGTCGCGTAACCGACCCCGACGGCGAGGAAGGGCCAGGTCCACGGCTGCTCGAACCCGAGGATCGTGTAACCGACGATGTTGAAGACGGTGATCGACATCGCGAAGTTGCGCAGGGCGATGACGACCTTGGGATCGTGACGCGGTGGCGCGGCGGGCTTCGTGTCTACCATTTCGATCACTTCTCCTTGGCCTGCTGGCCGAGCTCGAGCGAGTGCCAGCCGGTGGTCAGCTGGAGTTCCTGCTTGTGCTTCGCGCCCGCGCGGTCACGCCACTGGATCTCCGCCTTCAGCGGGCCGGAGATGTTCGGGCCGAGGCCGATGTGGACGTCGGTGCTGCGACGGCCGGAGTGGCCGCTGCTGCCGTCGACGCGGGCGATGAACTTCTTGCCGTCCGGGGTCATCACGCAGACCTGGGCGCCGATGACCGGCGAGCCGGGGGCCGCCAAGGTGCCCTTCGCCGTCTTGGCGGGCGGGGCGGCGTGGGTGAGGCGCAGGCCGACGAACGCACCGGCGTCCGGGCTCTGGTTGTGGTAGAAGACCGGAGCGTCCCACTGGCGGGCGACCGCGAAGTCCAGCAGGCCGTCGCCGTCGGCGTCACCGGTGGCGATGCCGCGGGTGGGCACGGGGATGGCGAGGCCGAGCTCCTTGGCGAGGTCGACATAGCGGCCCGAGGGGCCCTTCACGAAGAAGTGCAGGGTCTGGTTGCCGCCGATGTCGTCACCGGCGGTCGCGTTCGGCCACCAGAACGGGTTCTGCAGCATTTCGTCGTTCGCCGTGGCGAGCTCCTGGAGCTGCGGCCAGCGGTCGGTCTGACCCTTCACGAAGCCGGTGGCCTGGGCGATCTGCAGCTCGCCACCGTTGTTGAAGTCGTCGATCTTCACGTCCCAGCCCCAGCCGGACCACGCCGTGCCGGACGGACCGCTCTTGTCCTCCCAGGGGGCGACGCCGTCACGCAGCTTGGCGCGCAGGTCCTCCTGGTTCTTGGCCGTGGACATGAACTGGAAGTTGCTCTCCTCGATGCCCCACGAGGTGGTGATGTTGCTGACGAACATGTCGTAGATGCCGTCGTGGTTCAGGTCGCCGAAGTCGACGCCCATGCCCTTGAAGGAGTCGTGACCGACGGACTTGGACTTGGGGACGATCGGCGAGCGCACGCCCTCGACGAGGGAGAGCTTGATCTGGCCGGGGGTGGACCGGTTGTAGTACATGCGGTCCGGGCCGAAGTCGTTGGCCAGGTACAGCTCGGGAAGCAGGTCGCCGTCCAGGTCGGTGGCGGCGGCGGCGAGCTCCCAGCCCTTGGCCTCGTCCTCGGGCAGGACGTCGTCCAGGCGCTGGTAGGCGGGAGTGCCCCCGATGACGCCCGTCCAGCGGAAGAAGTAGTCCCCACCACCGTTGTGCGCGGCCGACATCGAGTGGTTCATGTGCACGCCGCCCGCGACCTTCGGGTCCAGGACGGGGCCGTCGGCGAAGTAGTTGCCGATGAAGATGTCGTCGTGGCCGTCGCCGTCGAAGTCCGCGACGGTGGCGGCGTTGGTGTTCCACTGCGGGCCGGTGTACTTGCCGCCGGCCGAGTTCGGGCCCGGCACCAGCTCGACGGACTTGTAGGCGTCCGCGTTGAGCTTGGTCGCGCCCGGCTGGGCCAGGTAGATGATCGGCGTGCGGCCCCACATGTAGACCAGCAGGTCGATGCGGCCGTCCTCGTTGTAGTCACCGGGGACGCAGCCCATGGGCGCCATGACGTCGTTCATCGGCAGCGTGCTCTTCAGCACGAACGGCTCGTACCGGTCCGACTTCGCGCCCGGGGCCGGGGTGATGACGACCTGGTCGATGCGCGTGTCCACGAGGCACAGGTCGTTGGACAGGCCGTCGCCGTCGAGGTCGTTCATCGCGATGGCCGCGCCGACCGAGGAGATCCACGCGTCGATGTGCTTGTAGTCCTTGTTCACCTGGCGGATCGACTTCTGGGTGTATCCGCTTGGCAGCGCGATGGACTGGGGCTTGAACGCGAACTTGCTCGCGACGGTCGCCGCTTCGGCGGCGGAGTAGCTAGGCAGGCGGGCGATCAAGAAAGCGCTCGTGACCAGCACGAGAGCGACGATTCCCGGTAGCTGTCTGCGAAGCCAGCCAAGGGTCGCAGTCACGGGCTAACACCTCCAAGGGTTACAAGTTGATCGGCGATGCGCGTGCGCCACACTTCGTAGGCGGGCACATCGCCCTGGTCAGGCTGGTCGGGAATGGTCTCGTAGCAGACCATCGCCGCCTGCTCCGCCGTGCCCCCGCAGAGAATGCTGGTCGCGAGCTCCGTGGAGGGCACGACGAGCCCCGGCCTGAAACGGGCCTCGGCGGCGAAGGCCGAGCCCTGGGCGAGCTGGGGGCGGTACTGGCCGGCCCGCTCGCGGAACCTGCGCAGCTCGCCCTCCTCGACGCCGCAGGCGTAGGTCGCCGCGAGGCCGGAGCCGGCGAACAAGTCGCCGCGGCGGCGCTCGGGGAAGGTCTCGATGAGGTCGGCCACCACGTCGACGTCGGTGCCCCCGACGAACCACATGGCCCGTCCGATGCCCTGGTCGATGACGCGGTTGGCGTAACCGCGAGGGCCGCCGGCGGGCCACGGGAACGCGGGATCCTGGTACTGCTCGCGCACGTACTTGTCGGTGTGGAAGTACGCCTGGTGGAAGCCGTATCCGTCGAGCGCCAGCCACTTCAGCAGCGGGTCGGGCGCGTGGATCTTCGACCACAGGAACTTCGGCAGGCGGGCCATGGCCCACCCGACGCCGACGTAGATCAGGTCGGTCTGGTTCTGGCCCTGCGGGTCGGCCAGGAAGTCGGCGACCTTGCGCCCGCCGGAGAACGGCATGGCGTCGAGGATCGCGAAGCCCATGCCCGCGCCCTCGTAGGCGAACCCGCGGAAGCGCATCGGGAGCATCTCCAAGCGCTCCACGGCGTCGGCCGGGGTACGCGCTTCGGCGGCGTAGGCGAAGCCGGTGAGGAACATCTCACCGACCGTCTCCAGCAGCTCCTGAGACTGCGAGTCCTTCACGTGGAAACCACGCGTCGAGAGTTTCGTCTCCGAGACGTTCGGCGTGAGAATTCGACGCCTCAATGACCGTAGAAGGCTGGCCAATTACCTCTCCTTCCCGCTGGAGTTTCCCCTTCTCCAGGGGGCGGTGTCTGGTTAACTGTAGACGCACGGGTTGATATCGGGTCCACTTCAAATGTGCGCATTCGGCCGTTCGCGCGCATTTCAGGGCATGCCTGAGCAGGCCGTACGGCGAATGAATATCTCCGGCCCGCGCGATACCGCGGGCCGGACGACCCCGTCCCGGAAGATTCTCGGGAAAGGGAGGAATCAGCCCGCGACGGCGGCGTCCGTGGACGCGAAACGCGCGCGCACGCCGCGCCGCCACAATTCATATGCCGGGACGTCCGAGGACGGGGCGCTCACGGCCGCGTCGTCCGCGAGCGCCACGGCGCCGCCGACGGTGAGCCCGGCGAGGACCGAGGTGGCCAGTTCGGTGTGGGGTGGTACAAATCCCGCGAAGTCGCGGGCCTTGGCCGCGAAGACGACGCCCTGGGCCAGCTCGGGGCGGTACTCGCCCGCCTCGGCGCGCAGGACGGCGAGGACCTCGGCCTCGGCGCCGCCGGCGAAGGTGGCGGCGAGCCCGACGCCGCTCCACAGGTCGGCCTGCCGGTGCGAGGCGAACGCGCGCACGTGGGCGGCGACGTCGGCCGCCTGGCCGCCGTGGATGAACCACAGCGCCCGGCCGATCCCCTGGTCCACCGCGCGCAGGAAGTAGTCCGGCGAGCCCTCCCAGGGGTACGCGGCCGGCACCCGCTGCTCGTCCACCCAGCGCCTGGTCTCGAAGTAGGCGCGGTCGAACCCGTACCCGTCGACGGCGAGCCAGCTCATCGTCGGGTAGTACGCCGAGCCGGTCAGGTCGGGCATGACCTTCTTCCACAGCGGCCTCGGCAGGCGGGCCATGGCGAAACCGATGCCGATATAGGTGAGGAAAATATGCGGCTGCCCGGGGCCCATCAAAAGGTCACGGGTGCGGTGACCGCGACCGCCCCCCATCGCGTCCACGACCGTGAAGGCCATCGTCGCGCCCTCGTAGGCGAACCCCCGGTACTCCGGGTCCACCAGGCTGAGGCGGCGCTCGACCTCCCACTGGTCACGCGCGTCGATTCCCCACTCGAAACCACAGATCACCGACTGCGGAATGGCCTCCAGCCGCCGTGTGGCATCCGTCGGGGTCACGGGAAAGCCTCGCTCACCGAAAGTCACCTCGGCCAGCGACGGCGTCAACAAGAGTCTGCGCAGCGAACCGAACAGGGTAGGCATAATGCTCCTCACGTTTCACCGTCAGCCGATGACGGTTACTCACATCAGCTGGACCATTTCATGGTCATATAAGCTCTAGGAGAGATACATCTCCCGTATTGCGGGTGCTATGTGGTGATCCGTAATAACGTGCGGGAGCGATGCCCGGAACCGGGCAGGGGAATATACGGGGGCCGCTAACGGGCCCAGCCGCTGAGACGCCAGGCGCTGCCGCGGGCCTCCTGGCCCGGCCGCCCGGGGCGCGTGCGCTCCGTCCACTCCGAGGTCGCGGGCGGCGGATCTGCGGGGACCTCCTGGCCGGCGCGCACGACAAGCGCTACGATTAACGCCGCGAGCTCCTCCGGAGACGGGTTGCCGCGGACGACTTCGAGCTTCGAGTCTCTCGCCACGGCACGCCCCCGATCGATGTCTCTCCCGATCGTCTCCGGCGCCGGCCACCGTCGGCATCTTCTCGCTTGCGCAGCACCGTCAGGGCCGCGGTGAAACCACTGTCAAGGCTCTGACGTCGCATCTAGCGGGTATCGCCCCGCAGCTTCATGAGCCCGCGGAACCTCGTTTTCCCGCTTCCCGGCGACGCAGAGTTGCAAATGCGCCGACACGGCGAGAAGAGAGAAGGGTTTCGACATGACGAACTCGGTGACATACCCGGAGCGGCCGGACGCGACCGCCTCGGCGACGCCCGAGAACAAGAACGTGAAGGCTCACCTGAATTGGCCGCAACGCCTCCCGGCGGTACCGCTCGGTGAACGCAGGACCTCGGAGCCGCACATTCCCCTTGACAGCAACGAACCCGGGATTCGCGCGCTTTTCCGGTACCGCCCGGAAACGGCGCACCCGCTGATCCTTTTATCCGAGGTGCTGCTGTGCGGCGAGAGCACGATGACCCGCGGCGAGCGTGAGCTGATCGCGGCGTACGTGTCCGCGCGGAACAAGTGCCGGTTCTGCTTCTACACCCACGCGGCGTTCGCGGCCGTCCGCGCGCCCGAGGGGATGACGCTGGTGGAGCAGGTCTGCGAGGACCTGGACACCGCCCCCGTCTCGGAGAGGCTGCGCGCGCTGCTGCACATCGCCGGCACGGTCCAGGAGGACGCGCGGCAGGTGACCTCCGAGCAGGTGGAGGCGGCGAAGGCGGCGGGCGCGACGGACGTCGAGGTCCACGACACCGTCCTCATCGCGGCGGCCTTCTGCATGTACAACCGCTACGTCGACGGCCTCGCGACGTTCACGCCCGACGACCCGGCCGTTTATATGGCGCGGGCCCAAATGAGCGACGGATACATCGCGGTGAACGGCACAGCGGAACTTCTGGCGTCCTGATCGGGAGCCGGTGGCGCCCGGCGTTCCACGGCCGAGAAGGCCTCGTGACAAAAACTCACGGTATTGATCGGAGACCCGGCCCGCGCGTTTTCCGCGCGAGGCCGGGTCTCCTCATGGAGCCATCGGGAAACGGGCCCGGCGGCGCGGTCGTCCCGCCGTCGCGCGGGGACACCGTCGGCCCCGGCACGGCATCGCCGGCCGCGCGGGCGCGCGGCTCAGCCGGACAGGCGTGGCTCAGCCGAAGAATTCGTCGATGACGTAGGAGTCCTGCGGGAAGCTCCAGCGCTCGGCGATCTTCCCGTCGACGAGGCGGAACACGTGCACGCCGCGCTCGTCGAGCGTCTTCCCCCCACGTTCGCCCGTGATGCGGAGCATCACCGCGACGCGGTCCTCGTCGGTGAGGAACGCGTCCGGCTCGTAGCGCATGGTGTTGCCCGTGACGTCGACCAACCGCGCGAGATAGCCGACCACCTCGGCCTTGCCGCGGTAGTCTCCCGCCAGCTTGCCCTGGCCGGGCACGTGGAAGACCACGTCGTCCGCGAGCAGGTTGTCGCGTACGTAGTCGAGGTCTCCCTTGATGATCGCCTCGTAGCTGGCCTTGGCTGTGGTGATGTCGGGTTGTGCGGACATGACGGCCTCCTCATGAACGGTGCGGATCTTTCCGAGGGCGCGACCGCGACGCTACGCGAGAAGATCGCACAGAACAAAAGGGAGTAAGGACAGACTTACCAGCGCGCCATGGGACCTAACGGACTAGCTGATTAACCCCTATTTCGGACACCCCGCACGAAATATCCCGGCCGTTGACAGGCGGTCGTTCACTGACGAACATGAGCATTCGTTGGAGAGATGCGTTCGCACCAGGGGCCACGAGACGGAGTCCCCGTCACTCGAAGGCCGGTTAAGGAGCGTCATGCCCCATATCCCCCTCGGTTCCGACGAGCCGGGAATTCGCAGTGTTCCGGTCTTCAGGCCGGGGGTGACGCGGACTCTCCCGCGTAGCGGGGCAGGGAAAGCCGATCCGCCGCCAAGGCGGATCGGCGTCTGTTAGCCTGCTCGCGTCAGGTACCGCTGGACGGGCGGGAACGGAGCCCTCGGGTTCGAAAGCCTGTGGAGACCCGGTAAGACCGCTTCGGTGGCACAGGTCGGTGAAGCAGGAAGCCGCAGAAGTGCCGCACGCGCGGCACAGGCTGAATCTCCGGCATTCATGCCGGAGAGCGCGTCAATCCTCGCACGCTGCCTACGCCGCGGCGCAGCTCCCCGAGGGCATGAACCTGGTCGAGCGGGTCCATGCCCTCGGCGCCGCTCCGGTGTCCGAAAAGCTCCGCGCCCTGCTCGGCATCGCGGGCCACGTCCAGCAGAGCGGCAAGCGGGTCACCGAGGCCGACGTCGCCGCCGCCCGCGCGGCCGGCGCGACCGACCGGGAGATCCACGACACCGTCCTCATCGCGGCGGCCTTCTGCATGTACAACCGCTACGTCGACGGCCTCGCGACGTTCGCGCCCGACGACCCCGCGAGCTACGCCGCGCGGGCCGAGCGCATCACCAAAGACGGCTACCTCTCCCTGCCGGCGGATTCGCAGAAGGGGTGAGCCCGGCCGGTCGTCCCTGCTAGGGGCACCCCCTATCAGGCCGGTATCCTGCGGCTGATCATCTCTGGGGGGAATCACCCCGACCTAGAATTCGATCGTGTTCGCGCCCATGGCGGTGACAGGGGGCCGCGCAGCAGGCCGAACGCCGCCGAAGCGCGTCGCGATGACCTGCCCATGCCGCGAGCGCGGCGTTCACGTCCCCCCGCAGGAGGACCGCCCATGCCCGAGACCAGCCCGGCGACGGATCCACGCGAGCACACGCACCGCTACCTCATCATCGGAGCCGGTCCCGCCGGCCTGCAGCTCAGTTACTTCCTCGACCGCGCGGGCGCCGACTACCTGACCCTGGAGCGCGAGGACGCCCCCGGGGGCTTCTTCCGCCGCTTCCCCCGCCACCGCCGGCTGATCTCGCTCAACAAGGTGAACACGGTCGAGAAGGACCCGGAGATCCTGTTGCGCTGGGACTGGAACTCCCTGCTCAACGACTCCCCCGACCTGCTGTTCCCCAACTACTCGCGCGAGTACTTCCCCGCCGCGGACGACCTGCTGCGCTACCTGGCCGACTTCCAGCGCGAGCACGCGCTCAACGTGCGGTACGACACCGCCGTCGACCGCATCGAGAAGGTGGACGGGCGGTTCGTCGTCCACTCCGGGGACGAGGTGTTCCGCGCCGAGTGCCTCATCGTGGCGACCGGCTGGGGCGGCCCGCACGTCCCCGACATTCCGGGCATCGAGCTGGCGTCCGGCTACGAGGACGTCAGCACCTCGGGTGAGGAGTTCACCGGCAAGCGGGTGCTGATCATCGGCAAGGGCAACTCGGCGTTCGAGACGGCCCACGCCCTGCTGCCGCACGCCGCGATCATCCACATGGCCAGCCCGAGCCCGGTGAAGCTCGCGTGGACCAGCAAGCACCCCGGCCACGTGCGCGGCCAGTACGGGTCGCTGCTGGACAGCTACTGGTTCAAGACCCTGCACGGCGTGCTCGAGTGCCAGATCGACCGCATCTGGCGCGAGGGCGACGCCTACAAGGCGGCCATCACCTACACGCTGGCCCAGGGCGAGCAGGCGCTGCTGGAGTACGACGCGGTGATCCGCTGCACCGGGTTCACCATGGACGGGGACATCTTCGACGCGTCCTGCACGCCGGAGCGGGCGCCGAACGGCCGCATCCCGGCGATCCGCCCCGACTTCCAGTCGGCCAACGTCGACGGGCTGTACTTCGCCGGCACGCTGATGCAGGCCCGCGACTTCAAGAAGGCGTCCTCGGCGTTCATCGACGGCTTCCGCTACAACCTGCGCACGCTGGCCGCCCTGTTCGCCGAGCGCTACGAGGGGACGCCGATCCCCCGGCACGTCGTGCCCGCCAACCCCGACGCGCTGACCGGCACCATGCTGGAGCGGGCCAACTACAGCTCCGCGCTGTGGACGCAGTTCGAGTACCTCTCCGACGCGTACGTACTGGAGAAGGCGTCCGGGAACTTCCAGCGGTACGAGGACCTGCCGGAGGACTACGCGGCCGAGCGCTTCGCCGACGAAGAGCTCATGTTCACCGTCACGCTGCGGTGGGGCCGCCAGGACTACGGCGACGTGTTCGCCATCGAGCGGCACCCGACGCCGGACCGCGCCGAGGAGAGCGCGTTCCTGCACCCGGTGATCCGGGTGTGGCGGCGCGGCGAGCAGGTCGCCGAGCGGCACCTGCTGGAGGACCTGCAGGCGCGGTGGCTCGACCCCGTCCGGCACGTGGAGCCGCTGTGCCGGTTCCTGGGCGAACAGCTCCGGCCCGGCGACGATCGGCTCCCGACGATCGGCTCCTGACCAGCAGCTCCTGACGATCGGCTCCTGACGGCGACCGAGGCCGGTCACCTGGGCGCGTGCCCGGGTGACCGGCCTCGTCGTTCTCGGCACGAGGGTTCGCGTCAGGCGGGCCCGTCCGGCTGCGCCAGGCCGGTGAAGTGCGCGATCAGATGGTCCACCACGTCGGACGGACGCCCGTGCATGGCGTGGGCGGCGCGCTGGCGAGCCGCGCCGGTGCCGCCGGTCAGCAGCCGCTCCAGCCGCCGGCTCACCACGGACAGGTCGCCGGTGCGGACGAGCGAGGGCCTGATGTGCGCCAGCAGCGTGTCGACCAGGTCCTCCGCGGGCCTCAGGCGGCCGGTCAGCGGATCGATGCCATGCCCGGCCAGGCCGTCGCGGGCCGCGCGCCAGTACGCGACGCGCAGCCGCTCGCCCGACAGGCGCGGGCCCGGGTCGCCCCGCTCGACCCGCTCCAGCGAGACCACGACCAGCGCGCGCACGATCGCCGCCAGCAGCGCGGACTCCTCCACCGTGCCGGCGACGTCGGTCACCCGGACCTCCAGCGTGGGGAGGCGCGCCGAGGGCCGTACGTCCCAGAAGATCGTCCCGGGGTCGACCAGCGCGCCCGACTCGCCGAGCGCGGCGGCGAGGTCCTCGTACTCGGCGAGCGAGGAGAAGTACGGCGGCGGGCCGGCCACCGGCCACTTGCCCCAGCACAACGTGCGGTAGGAGGCGTACTCGGTGTCGCGGCCCCGCCAGTACGGCGAGTTGGCCATCAGGGCGATGAGCACGGGCAGCCACGGCCGCAGGTGGTTGCTCACCAGCACGGCGCGCTCGCGGTCGGGCAGGTGGACGTGGACGTGCGCCGCGCAGATGGCCTGCTCGTCGTGCAACGAGCGGTAGTTGGCGATGCCGACCGCGTACCGCGGGTCGTCGTGGATGAGCGGCGGCACGTAGTCGCCCAGCACGGGGGTGCCCGTCGCGACCGGCGCGAGCCCCTCGGCGCGGGCCGCCTCGGCGACCTCGGCGCGCATGCGCCGCAGCTCGTGCTCCAGCTCGGGCACCCGGGCGCAGGGCGGCGTCTTGGCCTCGACCTGGTACATGGTGATCTCCAGGCCGACCCGGTCGTGCAGCCGGTCCGCCGCGCGCCGGACGACCTCCGCCCCGCGCGGCGCCACCTCGCGCGTCGCCGGATCGACGACGAAGTACTCCTCCTCCACCCCCATGAGCGGGCAGATCGGGTCATATGGCAACGTTTCCGCCGACTCTGCGGTCGCCGTCATCTTTCTTCCCACCTTAGAAATGATCACGCGTGACCCCCGCCCGCGCACGGACCAGGACACGCTACCGGCGCCCGCCGATCCCGCCACTCGTCCATGGTCGTCCGCCAAGGCGCGCCCGTCTTCTTCCGGCGTGGCGTGTTCGTCCCGGGCGTGTTCGTCTTCTCGCGCGGCGCGCCCCCATTGCCCGTCGCCCGCCCATGGCCCTCCGCCATGGAGGGACCCCGAACAGGCGTCGCCGTGGTGGAGATCGTCCGGTGGGGGCTTCGTCGGGTGGCGAACCGGCGGCGGTGGTCATGGCGTGGCCTGGACGTGGCCGACGAGGGCCACGCGGAACTCGCTGGTGTGGGCGCCGCCCGAGCGGTGGAGCCAGAGCCGGCCCGGCCCCGGGAGCATCTCGGACACCGCCAGCGGGCCGGCGGCCGCGAGCAGCCGCAGCTGCTCCTGGGCCTGCGGCACGTCGAGGTCGAGGTACACGGGCTTGGTCTCGGTGGGGCTGAGCGCGAAGACGTGCCTCGGCCAGCCGCGCCGCTCACGTTCGGCGACGACCGCGCGGAACAGCTCCAGCCGTCCCTCGGCGGCAACGATCCCGGCCGGCGCCCCCGCGGGCAGGTCCCAGCGCTCACGCTGGACGACGAGGTCGCCGAGCACGAGCCGCGGCGTGTGCCCGCCGGTGCGCAGCCGCGGGAAGTCCACCGGGACGGGCGCGAAGACGCGCAGGTGAGGGTGGTCGTCCTCGCCGACGTACAGCGAGATCGGCCCGTGCGGCCCGACGAGCTCGGGTTCGCCGTCGCGCAGCACCGCCCGCAGGTCGCCGACGGCGAGCCGACGCTCGGGGCCGACGCCCGCGCGCCCGGCGACCTCGATGAAGCGTCCGGGGTAGGCCTCGCCGACGAGTCCCTTGTGCCGGCGGCGGTGCAGGACGGTCGCGGCGTGCGCGATCCCGCCCCACACGTCCAGGACGGGCGCGATGTCGGCGGCGAGCCGGGCCGGGTCGGGCGCGAAGACGCCCTGGAGCCCCCAGGCGAAGACGTACGGGTGGATCTCGCCGAGGACGAGCGGCGCGTCGTCGTCCCCCTGGAGCATGACGTCCGGGCTGACGAAGTAGGAGCCCTCGGGCGGGTCGGCGAGGTCCTCGACCTCGTAGGACGCGAGGTGGGCCATGCGCCCGTCCGAGGCGGCGAGGAAGCGGTCGAGCAGCGTGTCGCGCCACCGGCCCCAGACGTCGAGGACGGGCTCGAACGCCCCCTGGCCGAGGCGGGCGGCGAGGGCGTCGGCGAACTCCAGGAACGGCATCGACCCGCCGTTCGCGGCGAGCACCTCGGCGGCGATGGCGCGCAACCCGTCGCGCTGGATCCGGCCCGCGGTGAGGCCGAGCCGCAGCACCGGGTCCAGGACGTTCTCGACGCGCCGGGCGACGGCGGCGGGCCAGATCAGCGGCTCGTCGTCGGCGCGGCAGTCCTCGAACAGGACGAAGCGGTCGGTGTAGGTGCGGCCCTGGTTGCGCCGGGCGGGCACCCCCGTGACGGACTCGAACAGCTCCTCGGCGGCGGCGAGGAGCTTGGTCCGCTGCGGGACGGCGGTCTCCTCGGCGAAACGTTCCAGCAGCGCGGCCATGTCGGCGGCGGCGGACGTGAAGCGCCGCGCCTCCGGCACGTCGGGCAGGCGGGACACGACGTCGCGCAGCGGATGGACGGTAGTGGAGCTCGGTTCGAGGTCGCGGCGCAGCAGCAGCGCGCGTTCCAGGACGGCGATCCGGCGCGCGGCCTCCTCGGGGGAGATGCCGAGGCCGGCCGCGAGCTCGGCGGGGGTGCGGGTGCCGTCGGCGGCGCGCAGCAGCGCGACCGCGGTGGCGTCCAGCTCGACGGGCGGGCGGCCGGGGATGGTCGCCCGCGTGTCCTCGATCACCACGACCGGCAGGCGTCGCGGCGGCAGGTGGCGGCGGATCGCCGGGACGGCCGCGGCGGCCTTGCCCCAGGCCGCCGCCGCCCAGAACGCGAAGAACGCCTCCCGGTGGACGACCCCGGTGGGCGTCTCGGGGCTGCGGCCGACGGCCTCCGCCTCGGCGTCCACGCGGCCGAAGCAGCTGGGGCCGAAGAAGCTGGTGGTCTCGTTCTTGGCGGCGAGCCGCTGGAGGAAGGCGTAGACGCGGCGCTCCAGCGCGCGGTCCCGCGCCGTGCGGGCGCCGTCGGAGTCCGCGTCGCCGCGCAGGTCCCTGCGCAGCAGGCTTTCGAGGAAGTCGGGCGAGAGGAGGAAGATGGCCTCCCGGACGTCGCCGCGTCCGGTGAGGGCGAGCAGCCGGGCCGCCGCCTCGGGCTCCTCCTCGGCGAGGAGCTTCCCGCCGAGCGCGGTCTCGCGCTCGGCGGCGTCCAGCGCGGCGTCCCAGGCCATGTGCGCGGCCGCGAGGGCCGGGGACCAGTCGCCCGGCGGCAGCTCGGCGCGGGTACGACGGCCGAGCCGGCTCCGCAGCCGGGACAGGGCGCGCAGGGACGCCTTGTCACCGGCCTCGCGGAACCGGGTCACCTCGGCCGGGATCGCCTGTCCCAGCAGTTCGGAGCGGACGGCCTCGGCGCATTCGTCCCACTTGTGGGCCTCACGCAGCGCGGCCGCGGTGCGGGGGCAGCCGAGGCCGGCGATCAGGCTCAAGGCGAACCCCGCGCGCCGCAGCACGAAGGAGTCCAGCATCCGGAACGCGGTCATGCCGACGGGGCCAGGTCGAGTGCGATGAGCCGGAACGGACCGTTGAGTTCGGACGTGGGCTTGGGCAGCGCGACGGACAGGGCGGCGTCGTCGCCCCCGGCCGCCGCGTCGAGCGCGGCGATCAGCTCGGTCTCTTCGTCGGCCATCCAGGTTCTCCTCTCGAAAGGAACCCGATGACACGCCGAGAACGTGTCACCCGCGCTTTCCTCGTCTGCGCCGTGCCCCTCGGCGACCTGGAACGTCCGCGCCGAACCCGGAAGGCACGACGGACACGCGCCGATGATCACAGAGGGTTTCGGCTCTGCTGTCGCGCACCGATCTTGCAACAGCACGGATCCGGTTGTCTTCTTCGGACGTGCTGGCCTTCGGCGCCGTGCGCACGCTCGAAGAAGCCCGCGCCGCACGCACGCACTGCCCCGCGGCGCGCGAGACGGCCCTGATCAGGGGCTGAACCCCGGGGGACGCCCGCCGGAGTGATGCTCGGCGCGACGGCTCCCCGGCCCGGCGGGGAGCCGCCCCCGCATACTCGGCATCTTGGAAGATGGCCGATCCGGTCCCGATGGCCAGCTTGGGCGTCGATCCTGTCTACCTGGCCGGAATGACGTCGTGAATTGGGGCGAGTTCGAGGGCGTGCAGTTTGGTCCGCAGGGTATCGGCATCGGGATGGCCGAGCTCGGCGAGGATGGAAAGGGCGCGTAGCCAGGCTCGGTAGGCGGCGTCACGGTCGCCCGCGGCGCGCTGGGTCTCGCCGAGGCGGGTGAGGGTGTAGGCCTGTCCGTAAGGTTCGCCGAGCTGCTGGAAGAGCGTGAGAGCCTCCTGGTAGCCGGCGACGGCCTGGGCGTGCCGGCCGAGGTGATGCAGGGTCTGACCAAGGCTGTCCCAGGCGGCCGCCTGACCGTAGCGGTCGCCGCTTCGCTGGTGCAGGGCCAGAACCTCCTGACAGTGAGGCAGGGCTTGGCGGTGATCGCCGAGCTGGCTGTGGGCCCACCAGATCCCCACCAGGGCGAAGGCTTGTCCGATCTGGTGGCCGGCTGCGCGGAACAGGTGAAGTGCTTGCTCGGCGTGGCGCAGCATGTCGTGGTAGCCGGCTTGGCGGGCGAAAACCAGGGCGAGGCTGAGATGAGTTCGACCCTTGCCAGAGGATTCGGTCAGTTTCTCCCACTGCGACAGGGCGTGCCGGTAGTGGGTCAGGGTGTCGTCGCCGAGCCCTGGGGCGTTCGCGTCGTGGCGCCCGCACTGGGTCAAGAAGTCGGCCAGGCCGCCTCCGAGGACGAGGGTCCACACCAGTTGCCAGGCGTGGGTGTCGAACCCGGCCTCGGCTGCGTGCTGGACGACACCGATGAGGACCGTGTGCTCGGCGGCGGACCAGGCCAGCGCCTCATCAAGGCCGGTGAGGGGGTGGATGGTCACCCCCGGCTGCGCCGGGACCAGGGAAAGCGGATCGCGAGCCGGGTCCAGCAGCAGCGCCGCGGTATGAGCGGTATGCAGGTAGTGGTCGAAGACCCGGAGCAGCGCCGCGTGCCGTTCGGTGTCGCCGTCCCACCGCCGGGTCAGCTCGGTGGCGTAGGCGCGCAGCAGGTCATGCATGCCGTACCGGCCTGGGGCCTGTTCGGTGAGCAGGTGGGCGCGGGTCAGCTCGGCCAGCAGTCGCCGGGTCTGTGCCGGTGGCAGGCCGGCCAGGCTGGCGGCGGCGGGCACCGCGAGATCGGAGCCGGGATGCAGGCCCAGCAGCCGGAACAGGTTCGCCGCCTGGGCGCTCAGGGCGTGGTAGCTCCAGGAGAACACCGTCCGCAGGTCGGTGGTGGCATCGTCGGCGGCCAGCCCGTGCAGCCCGCCGCTCGTCTCCCTCAGCTCGCCGGCCACGGTCGCGAGCGGGAACGCGGGCCGGGTGGCGGCACGCGCGGCCACGATCGCCAATGCCAGGGGCAGCCCCTCGCACGCGGCGACGATCTCCTCGGTCGCTTCGGGTTCGGCGGCCACCCGGCCGGGCCCGAGGCGGGCGGCGAGCAGTTGGCGGGATTCGGCGGCCGTGAGCAGGTCCACGGTGAGCGGCTGGGCGCCTTCGACCGCGACCAGACCGGCCAACTGCTCGCGACTGGTCACCACCGCCACGCAGCCGGGCGAGCCGGGCAGCAGCGGCCGCACCTGCTCGGCGTCGCGTGCGTTGTCCAGCACCACCAGCACCCGCCGGTCGGCGAGCAGGCTGCGGTACAACGCCACCTGCGCGTCGAGGACGGGCGGGATATCGTCCGCCGGGACGGCAAGAGCGTGCAGGAACCCGCGAACCGCCTCGCCCGGCGTCATCACCGGCCCGTTCGGGTCGAACCCGCGCAGATTTACATATAACTGCCCATCGGGGAATCGGGCGGCGACCCGATGCGCCCAGTGCACCGCCAGCGCCGTCTTGCCCACCCCCGCGGTGCCCGACAGGAGGGGGATCGCGGCCGAGCCCGCTGGAGCCGTCCCGTCGACGGGCAGAAGCCGGTTCAGTGCCTGAAGGACACTCGCCCGGCCGGTGAAACCCGGCACATCACGTGGCAGCTGCCGCGGCACGGGTATGCCTGGTCGCACATCCACCGGCTCTCCGGCCCGCGGCGGTTCAAGGGCAGGGGAAGAGCACAGGATCTGCTCGTTGAGAGCGCGCAGCTCCGGCCCCGGCTCGATGCCGAGTTCCTCGGCCAACAGGGCACGTGTGTCGCGAAAGACCTCCAGGGCCTCGGCTTGGCGACCAGAGCGGTACAACGCCAGCATCCAGAAGCAACGCAGCCGCTCCCGATACGGGTGAGCTGTGGCGAGCCGGCCCAGTTCTCCGATCAGCGCATTGTGCCGGCCCAGCTCCAAATCCACGGCGACGCTGAGTTCCTGGGCGCGCAGTCGTGCCTCCTCCAGCCGCCGGACCTCCTGCGCCACGGGGGTGACATCAATGACATCCGCGTACGGCGTGCCCCGCCAGAGTTTCAGCGCCTGCCGCAACAAGGCGCCGGCCGATTCGAGGTCCGCGCGGTCATAGGCGCCTTGTCCTTGGTCCACCAGATCCGCGAAACGCAGCGCGTCCATCTGGTCCACGCCGACGATGATCGCGTATCCGGCCGTGCTGTGCACGATGTGCTTCTGCGCGGCAATCGAATGTCGCAGCCGATGCACGTAGCCCTGGAGGGTCTTACGCGCGCTGGCGGGCGGCTGTCCGTCCCACAGCGCCTCGATCAAGGCCGGCACCTCCACCGGCTCTCCCACCTTGCACAGCAGCAATGCCAGCAGACGACGCCACTTCGCCGGCTCCACCGCCACGGCCACCCCGTCGCGACGCACATCCAGCGGTCCAAGAACGCCGAACTCGATCAACCGCCCCCCCTTCATCGGATGACATCCCGAATCTGGCGGTGATCAGTCGGCTAGTCAAGGAGGGAGACAACTGCCACACAACCACCGCACAACCACCACGGCTCACCATCAAGATAGATCAGGCAGACGGCCGGAAATCCGGCTCACAAGTCGGGACACGCCCGAGAATTCACCCTGCCTGTTTCGTGTGGTCCGTCGTATCCCGTCTCGGCCAGTGAGAACACCGGCCAAAACGA
Organism: Sphaerisporangium sp. NPDC051011; assembly: GCF_040653595.1. NCBI lineage: Bacteria > Bacillati > Actinomycetota > Actinomycetes > Streptosporangiales > Streptosporangiaceae > Sphaerisporangium > Sphaerisporangium sp. NPDC051011. The sequence continues at coordinate 727,710 of NZ_JBFAGG010000001.1, forward strand.
AGGAAGGGGCACATGCTGAAGAGACTAGGTCCTTCTGAACTTCCCTCCCTGCCGTGCCGGTGGTCGCCGGACGCTCGTGGCCAGGCATATACCTCGCCTATACCAGTCCTATACCTGCGTATGCGAGGCCCCGCCCGAGCCGTCCCGGCCTGATCTTTTCCTCGCGCTCCTCGCGCCGAGTTCCGGAAACCGGCGCGGGGCACCGACACAGAAGGAGTGATCACGTTGCGTACCAGGAAGTTCCTCGCGATTGCGACGGCTGGCCTCGTCGCGCTGGTGGCCACGCTCGTCGGCACCACACCGGCGAACGCCATGGCCTACCCGCTCCATACCTACGTCAGCGTGTTTCCGCAGACCAGCACCAAAATGGTGCTGGACGTGCTGGACGGGCAGATGAACAGCGGGGCTCCGGTCCAGCTGTGGGAGAGAAACGGAAACTCCCAGCAGACGTGGGACATCTATCAGGGCCCTGACCTGTCCAACGGCCACCACTGGTACCGGTTGTTCAACGGCAAGTCCAAGCTGTGTCTCGACATGGCCACCGACGGCCCCGTGGGGAACGGCACCCGGGTCCAGCAGTGGGGATGCGGTTCCTCGGACAACCAGTACTGGGTGGCGTATCCGGTCGAGTCCTCCGGGCAGTACGCGGCCTGGGTCGAACTCCGGCCCAAATCCAACCAGAATCTGTGCCTCGACGTCAGCGGCGCCAACTACGGCAACGGCGCGCGGCTCCAGGTCTGGCAGTGTCACCACGGGTGGAACCAGCGTTTCAACATCTCCTGACGCCGTGACACGCCGCCGGGGTCTCTCCTACGGGGAGGCCCCGGCCTTTCCGGTTGTGACTGCGTCGAGACTTCCCGATGCGAAGATCACCGCGTAACTTCCGGCAGTGAGGAATGACCGCGAGGACCTCGGAGCCAACCGGTCAAACTCGCTGCGGCGGCTCACCGGATCCACCACCAACAGCCGCAACAGCCGCGCTCGGGCCGCCCGGCCGCGCCGCCAAGCACGACGGCGGCCACTCCTTCACCGCGCAGGGCTGAGTCCAGGAGCGTCCACCTCGGCCTCGACTGGCCGTCCTAGTGGGGTTGGCTCACGGGGTCGCATGCCCCCACGACGGTCGAAGCGCTCAGATCGTCTGTGAGACGTTCACCGCTCTTGATCGGTAGGAACGCCGCTGCACGGAGGCGTACCGGCCGCCGCCCACAGCGCGCCGCGATCCCCCTGCCGGGGGTTCGGCCGGTAGCGTCGCGCTCACCCGACGAGGAGGCTCATTCCGTGCGTCCCTTCAATGCGTGGCGTCGCGGGGTCAGGCGCATCCCCGTCTTGTCGCGGTGCCCGGCGGCATCGACGAGATGGGTAGTGCGGCGGAGATCATCAGCCTTGGACGAGTCGCTCGATCTCCGAGCGGGGGTCGTCGGCCCGGCGGAAGGCATCGAGCGCTGCGACGTAGTCGGCCACGAAGTCGGCGTCGTCGGCCAGGGTGCCGAACCAGTCGGGGTTGCGAAGGAACCCGACCGGGTCGTCGGCGTTGCGCGCGACGGCCTCAAGGACCGCTGCTTCCTGACGGTCGCGGAACGGCACGTCATCGGTCGTGGCGTGACGTTCGGCATACCGCACCCAGCCGGCCACCACGGATGCGCTCAGCGGCACGCTTTCGCCGGCGTCGCGGCGTTCACGGATGACGGGGACGAGCCACTTCGGTATTCGATCGGAGGCATCGGTCGCCAGCCGCGCCAGCGTGTCCCGCACGTAGGGGTTCGCGAACCGCTCGATGAGCCGGTCCTTGTACGCGTCGAGATCCACCCCCGGCACCGGCGCAAGGGTCGGGGTGGCTTCCCGGTCCATGTAGGCGCGAAGGAGGCCGACGATCACCGGGTCTGACGCCCCCTCATGTGCGAACTCGTATCCGGAGAGGATGCCGGAGTACGCAAGCGCCTGATGGCCGGCGTTGAGGAGCCGCAGCTTCATCAGCTCGTAGGGGCGCACATCCCCGACCAGCTGCACGCCGACCTGCTCGAAGGCGGGACGGCCCAACGGGAAGTGATCCTCGAGCACCCACTGAACGAAGTCCTCGCTCAGCACCGGCCAGGCGTCGTCGACGCCGTACCGCTCGAGCACCCACGCGCGGTCCGCGTCGGTGGTGACGGGTGTGATGCGGTCGACCATGCAGTTCGGGAACGACACCGACGACTCGATCCACGATGCCAGCTCCGGGTCGATCAGGCCCGCGAACGCGGCGAAGCTGCGGCGGGCGACGTCACCGTTTCCCTCGATGTTGTCGCACGACATGATCGTGAAAGGAGCGACCTCCCGCTCGCGGCGCAGTCGCAGGCCCGCGACGATGATCCCGAAGACCGTGGCCGGCGCAGCGCCTGGCTGCGCGTCCGCAACGATCGCGGGGTTGGCGGTGTCGAACTCGCCGGTGACGTCGCTGATGTTGTAGCCACCTTCGGTGATGGTCAACGACACGATGCGAGTGGCGGGGTCGGCCAGGCGTTCCAGAACGGCGTCGATCTCGTCGGGGGCGTAGAGGAAGTCGACGATCGACCCGACGCACGTAGCGGGAGCAGCCCCGTCCGGGTGGCGCTCGATGAGGGTGTACTCGTGGCCCTGGCTGCGGAGCGCGTCCCGCATGCGGGCGTCGCTCGGCAGGACGCCGATGCCGCAGATTCCCCACTGTGCAGCGGCAGCGAACGTCGACGGGTTGCGCAGCAGCCGGTCGAGGTACATCGCCTGGTGGGAGCGATGGAAGTTCCCGACACCGAAGTGCACAATGCCAACGCTGATCTGGGCTCGGTCGTAGGTGATGGGGGCAATTGACTCAGTCATGGCTCAAGCCGGCGATCGGGGTGATTCACGACGAGCGTGTACTCCGGGCTCGGGACGGTGTCGACCTCCGACGCGGCTGCTGCGACGATCCCGTTCACAGCCAGTCCGCCAGGGCCTGTTCGGTCGCCGTGAGATTGTCGAGCTGCAGGTCGTGCAGGCCGCCCGGGACTACGCGGACGACGTAGCCGCCGTCGCGCAGTCGCTCCTGCAGATCCGTCGGGACGTACGCGGAGGGGTCCGCGAGCACGAGGAGCGACGGTACCACCGGCGTCTGAGGCGGATCGAAGTCAGCGAGCCCGCCATCCGCCTTGTGGAACATCGTCAGATCGAAGCGCTCGGTGAACTGTACGATCTGGCGATGCTGCGCGGGGCTGCGGGTCGGCATGAGCACCGCCAGCTCGTCGGCGGTGATCGGCGAACCGTCCTCGTGGATGAGGATCGTCGCGGTCTCGCCCTCTGGGATGGTCCATGCGGGATCGAGGTAGACCGCTTTGGCCGGGCGGAGGCGATCGACGACGTGGCCGAGCAGCCGGCCGCCGAGGGAATGGCCGATGACGAGGTCCAGGCCGGTGGGGAGGGTGTCGACCAGGTCGTTCGCGATCTCCCAGTAGCCGTACGACTCGGCGCGGGGACTCTGGCCGTGGCCCCGCAGATCTACGAGCGTCACGGTGTAGCCCTGTCCGGCAAGCCACGGCGCGAACTCGAACCAGATGCCCGAATCGGCGGTGAATCCGTGGATCAGCGCGGCCGTCTTGGCGCCGTCTCCGAGTGCGGCGGTCCAGAGCTTCATCTCTTCGTCCTCGTGGATCGTGCGGTCTCGCGGGTGGGGGTGGTCGAGGTCATCGCTTTGACAGCTCGCGGATGACCGCGATCCCGGCCGGGTCGACCGGGATGCCGTCGAACACCGCGCGTGCGTTGGCGTGACCGGCCTGGTGCAGGGCGAATGCGTGTCGCAGAGCGTTGTACTGCCCCTGGGCCTCGAGCGCGCCGTTGACAGAAAGCTTCGCCAGCTTCAACCCGAACGGCGGACGCTGAGCGATCTCGCCGGCGATCTCCAGCGTGAACGCCTCGAGATCGTCGCGAGGGACGACGTGGTTGACCATCCCCAGGCTGCGACACTCTTCGGCGGTGAGCGCGTTGCCGCGGAACAGCATCTCCTTCGCCTTGCGCGGGCCGAACTCCCACGTGTGGGTGTGGTATTCGTGGCCGTTCAGCGCGAACGCCACCGTGGGGTCGGAGAAAGTCGCATCGTCACTGGCGATGATGATGTCGCAAGGCCATACCAGCATGAGCCCGCCGGCGATCACCTTGCCCTGTACCTGCGCGATGGTCGGCTTCGGCACGTTGCGCCACCGCCAGCACATCCCGAGGTAGAACTCCTCCTCGTTCGACATGGCGCCGGCCTGCCCGGGCTGCAGGTATCCGCCCGTCATGTTCTTCGGCTCGAAGTCCGCCCCGGTCGAGGTGCCGGTGAGGTCGTGTCCCGACGAGAAGTGCGGCCCGTCCGCGGCCAACACGATCACGTGGATGTCGTCGTCGAGGGTGGCGCCCTGGAACGCGTCATCGAGCTCGTGGAGCATCAGGTAATCCTGGGCGTTGCGCATCTCGGGCCGCGCCAGAGTGATGCGGGCGACGTGCGCCACGGGGGTGTCGACGCGGATTCGCTGATAGGTGACTTCCGACACGTGCTCGTTCCTTCCGGCGACGGAGCAGCGTACTTGGCTGCCTTGCCAATTCTATGTTGATCAGCATAGAGCATGCGCGATGACCTTCCAAGCGTCGGCTAGATGCTCGAGGCGATCGCCGCGGCTCAGGGTCGGGGGTCCGCCCCTTCGACCCAGACATCGTCGAGGTTGTCGTCGATGAGCTGCGCGATGAGGGCCAGACCGGCCTGAAGGTCGACCCCATCCGGATCGATCAGCGCCTGGAGGTGAATGCCCATGACTGCGCCGTTGATCGCCGCGGCGAACGCCCTCTCACGCTCGCCCGCCCAGTCGGCGGCGACGCCCTCCGGCCGTTGCGCACGAAGCCATGCCTGAACAGCCGCCCTGCGCGATTCGAGGAACTCCTGGTACTGGGCGTGGACGACACCGGTGCTCGTCATCGCCTCGGTGAGGATCATGAACATCAACCCGGAGGGAGTGTCCCGCGCCCACGTGAGGTAGTCCGCGAGCACCTCCCCCAGCGACGGCACGGTGCCGTGCCGCTCGGATCGGCTCAGTCGGTTCATCGCCCGCTCGACCACGGCGAGGATGAGACCGTCCTTGTTATTGAAGTGCCACGGGATGCTGCCGCGGCTGATGCCCGATCGCTCGGCGATGTCGACGAACGACGTGCGGTCGACGCCGCGCTCGGCGAACAACTCTTCCGCGGCATCCAGAATTCTCCGCCGACTCTCGTCGCCGATCTCGTCGATCCGGCGTCGGGGGAGAGAACTCATGGGAGCATCCTAGAATCGCGGCCGAAGTCGACAGCGGGCGCCGCCGACCGGGCGACCATCATGCCCGAGTGGACTGACATGCGAGGAACTCGTCGGCGTGAGTCATGGCCGCCCCGACCGCTTCGGTGCGCAGCCGAAGGTACGGCAGCAGCTCACTGCGCGTGGCGATATAGGCGGCATCGGTCTCGACGCCGTCGAGCACGAGCTCGCCAACTGCATCTGGCGATGCGCCCTGCGCCTTGAGCACCTCGTGAGCCGTGTCGAGGATCTGCGTCACCCGACTCGACTGAGCCGGCGCGCTCGTCGGCCGGAGTCCGCGGGTGTTCTGCACGATATCGGTCGCGACGGGGCCGGGGAAGAGCACTGACACACCGATCTGGAAGTGTGCGAGCTCGCGACGGAGCGCTTCGCTGAGCCCGACGACCGCGTACTTGCTCGCGTGGTACAGAAAGCCTGAACCGGCCTCGAGCAGCCCCGCTTCCGACGACGTGTTGACGATGTGACAGCGCTGTTCAGACGCGATCATTCCCGGCAGGAAGCTCTGGACGCCGTTGTACACACCCTCGAGGTTGATGCCCATGACATGATCCCACATCGCGTACGAGAGCTTGGTCGGACTCACGCTGTCGATGACGCCGGCGTTGTTGAACAGCAGCGTCACGTCTCCCAGCTCAGCCTGGACCGCGCTCGCGGCCTCGGCGTACTGAGCCCGATCGGCGACGTCGAGCTGATAGCAGCCCAGTCGGCCCGTGTCGGCACCGAGGTCCTCGCGAAGCTGCTCGAGCGCGTCAACGCTGATGTCGGCGACGCCGACGCGCGCGCCGCGCCGCAGCAGGGCCTTCACGATGCCGCGACCGATGCCGCGGGCACCGCCCGTCACGAACGCTGTCCGGCCTTCAAAGTCGGTGAGAACCCGATCTGTTGTCATGCGCGCATGCTCCCTGGTTTCGAACGGCCGTCCTCCGTCGGACGGCCGCTGACCACTCTAGATCGCATGACCAACTCTATGTTGACTGTTATAGTCCTGTCATGAACAACGACGCGTCCGCAGCCTCGCTCGAGACGGTCCGCATCCGGATCGATGGTCCAGTCGCCACAGTCAGACTGGCGCGGCCTCACCGTCTCAACGCGATCACCTTCGCACTGCTGCGCGAACTGCGGGATGCGCTCGAAGGACTCGGACGACGCGGCGACGTGCGCGCGATCGTGCTCACCGGCGAGGGGCGCGCGTTCTGCGCAGGACTCGACCTCGATGAAGGACTCGCCGATCCGGCAGTCGCCGATCCCGTCGAAGCCATGCACGCCGGCATGCAGGCTGGAGCGGCGGTCACTCAGACGCTCCGCTCGATCCGCCAGCCTGTCGTCGCCGCGATCCGCGGGCACGCGGTCGGAGCGGGATTCTCGTTCGCCGCCGCGGCCGACCTCCGCATCGCCGCGCCGGATGCGCGCTTCTCGGCTCCGTTCCTGCGCCTGGGAATGACCGCCGGCGACTTCGGCTTGTCCTGGCTGCTCCCGCGCCACATCGGCTACGGCCGCGCCGCGCACCTGTTCCTCACGGGCGGATCGCTCGACGCCGAACAGGCGCTCGCGTGCGGCCTCGTCTCCGCCATCGATGACGATCCGCTCGCAGCAGCCACCCGCCTCGCCGAGCAGATCGCCGCCGCACCGGCCTTCGGCGCGCAGGGCACGAAGGCGCTCGTGGATGCCGGTCTAGAGACCTCGCTGTCGGCCCACCTCGCGTCGGAGGCTCGCGCGCAGACGATCGGGGCGCTGTCGGGGGCCGCCCAGAAGGCGTTCGCCGACGCGGCCACGAAGAAGTAGACGAGGGAGCACCGGCGAACCAGCACCGGTGCTCTCCCCCACGCTTCGATCGACGAGTCAGCTTCGGTTCGGCATGCCGGCATAGGTCTCGACCCGCAGGTCATCGGCTCCGAAACCCGACGGCAGACCGGTCACGTGGATCCGCCGACTGGTCCCTGCTCGCAGATCGACGTAGTTGTCGCTGAACCTCACGCCCGGGGCGGGGGTCGGCAGGTGCACGAAGTAGGCGAAGTGCTCCGCAGCGATGTCGACCACGGCCTCACCGTCCCCCGCATCCGTGATCGTCACCTGGAGCGCCTGCTCGGAGAACGGCAGATCCTTGATCTCGGCGAAGAACAGGCGGTTCTCGGGGAACGCTCCGTCAACGCTCTCGACCCAAGCGAACTGGTCTTCGCCGAACGGGCCCTCCGTGCGCCACACGAGCGAGGCGGAGCGCGGTTCGACGGTCGCCGCGACGGTCTCACCCTCCCCGCGCCCCTCGAACGGGCTGACAGACACGCGAGCGGTCGTCGTCACCAGCGACGCGGTGCTGTTGCAGATCCAGAGCTCGAGGCCGTCCCCGACCTGGCGGAAGCTCGCAAGGACGGGGGCGTAGGCGCGTCTGGCGTACCAGTACCCCGCCTTCGGCACTCCCTCGTAATCGACGACGGACCAGCTGAATCCCGGCCAGACGTCGTTGAACTGCCATACCAACGTGCCGTTGTTGCTTGGCTGCCGACGTCGATAGTGCTCGATGCCGAACTTCAGCCCTTCGGCCTGCGTGACCATCGTGAAGTCCACATACTGTGGCATCGACTGGGGCAGGCCCGTGATGATCTCCATGATGGCGTCACCCTTGTTCTTCGGGTGATCCTTGTTGTGCGCATCCATCGTCGGGCTGTGCACGTCCAGTTCAGCCGGCGTGATCCAGCGTTCCAGCGTGCTCAGTTCGGGCGACGCGTGGATGCCGAACTCACTGATGAACTTACCCGTGTCGTTCGCGTAGCGGCGGTAGTGGCGAGCCTCGCCGGCCGACGCGTAGTCTCCGCCGCCGGCGCCGACGTCCATCCCGTGCCAGACCTCCCACGCGTGGCGATCGCCGTCGCGAACCCCGTTGATCGCGAGGAAACCCTCCTCCGGCGAGTCGCCCCACGGACTGCCCGGCCAGTACGGGACTCCGCCGCCGTGCTCCGCCACCGCGCGCGGCAGGATGTCGTGGAAGAAGTGCCAGCCCCAATCGCCCGGGTCGTGATTCTGATACGCGTAGCCGTGGAGCACGTGCACCTCGTTGTTACCCGCCCACAGCGCCATCGATGCCCGGTTGCGCAGCCTGCGTACCTGATACTCGGCTTCTGCGGCCACCTCCGCCGCGAGCTTCGGGTCGGCACTCGGGTAGTCGACGCACGCGAACATGAAGTCGTGCCAGATCAGCACGCCAAGTTCGTCGCACGCGGAGTAGAAGGCGTCGTGCTCGTAGATGCCCCCGCCCCAGATGCGGAGCATGTTCATTCCGCCGTCGCGCGCGAGTCCGACGAGTTCGCGGTGCCGCTCCGCGGACACCGAACCGACCAGCATGTCCGCCGGCAACCACGCCGCACCGCGGGCGAAGATCGGCACGCCGTTGAGCACAAAGCCGAACCGTCGGCCGCCCTCGGGGTCGTCGGATCTGTCGAGCTCGATGCGCCGGATCCCTACTCGGTCGCTCAGGGCATCGACCTCGACGCCGCCGGCAACGAGCACGACCGTGACGTCGTACAACGACGGCTCACCCAGGTCGTGCGACCACCACAGCTCGGCGTCGGCGATCCGCAGCAGACCCCTTGCGCGCCCGTCAACGACGGGCAACGAGACATCGTGGCGTGCGCCCCGGGGCGAGACCAGCGAAACGGAAGCCTGCAGGGATGGCGTCGGCGAGAAGTCCTCCACCTCCACGAGCACGGTCACCAGAGCCGTGCCATCCGGCTCGATCGCTTCGGTGCGGATGTGGTGTCCGGTGATCGTGGCGATCCGTTCGCGACGGAGTTCGACGGGCCGCCAGATCCCGATCGACGGCACCCGCGGGCCGAAGTCCCATCCCCACGAGAATGCCGCCTTCCGGCGCAGAGTCGCGAGGGGAAGCATTTCGCTGATGAAGGTTCCCCCGCCTGTGTTCGCTTGGGGCGCGGCATCCTTTGACCGGCGTCCGCTTATTGCGGCGAGCACCGCGGCCAAACGGGTGAACAATGCGGTGGCCTGGGGCGGAACGTCGAGTCCGGCGAGGGGCGGTCTGAACCTTACGAGGATCTCGTTGACGGGTTGCAGAACTGCGGTGACGTCGAAGTCCGCGGGCCGGAACATGTTCTCGTGCCCCCCGACGTGACGACCGTTGAGCCAGACATCTGCCACAGTATCGAGGCCGTGGAACACGAGACGGACACGTTCGTCGGCCGCGAGCTCGCTCGGCCCATCGAAGCGCGTCCGATACCACCAGTCCCGCTCTTCGATCCAGCGGATCGAGGCCTCGTTCTCATCGCGGTAGGGGTGTTCGATCAGGCCGGCAGCGAGCAGGGACTCGTGCACACCGCCGGGGACGATCGCGGGGATCCAGGACGACTCGGCAAGGAGTGCGATGTCGACATCGAGGGGGGCCTCTGCGATCTCGAAGCCCGACAGAGTGATGCTGGAGCGGCTCACGCCGACCTCCTCCTTCCGTGGGACGGACAGTTCATTCGCCGCGAGTGATCGCGGCGAATCGGGGGTCGCCTTCGCGACCCAGTTCCGGGAGTCGCGCCACCGCGACGGCGCCCGCGAGGCCGAACGCGGCCAGGGTGAGATACAGCGCGCTGTATCCACCGAGCGCGAGCAGCGCGGGTGCGATGAACGGCACGAACGACTGCGGGACGGTGTTCGCGATGTTGATGATCGCGAAGTCCTTGCCCGCGTTCTCGGCGCTCGGCAGCATGCGCACGCACAGTGCACTGTCGATCGCGAAGAACAGGCCGGTACCGATGCCGAGCAGCGCCGCTGCCACGTACACGTACTCGATCGAGGGCGCGAAGGCCTGCAGCGTGAGCCCGGCGGCGCCGATTACGCCGCCCGCGACGACGAATGGCTTCTGCCGCTGGAGCTTGTCTGAGACGAAGCCTCCGACGACGCTGCCGAGGGCGAGGAGGGCGACTGCGAGCAGCGACGTCAGCAGGACGGGGCCCGCGACATCCTCGGGCGTGAACCCGAACCGGTCCATCATGAAGAAGGCTCCGTAGGTTCCGCTCGCATACGCGCAGGTGACGAGGAACCGCACCAGGAATGCCCACCCGAACGCGGGGTGCTTCCAGGGGTTGAGCCAGAACGAGCGGAGGAGTTCCTTCAGGTTGAGTCCGCCCTCGCCGGCGGCAGGCACGTGCTTCGGATCACGCAGCATGAGGACCGCGATTGTGGTGAGTGCTGCCGAGGTGACGGCGATCACACCCCACTGCACGGCCGGGTCGGTGACGATGCTCACCAGCGCGATGCCGACGAGCGGCGCGAGCGCTCCCGAGAGCCCCATGAAGCCGGAGACGGTGCCCCGTCGCGTGTGGGGGACCTGGTCGGCCAGCAGTGCACTCGTCGCCGCGAACTGGAAGTTGTACATGACCTGAGCGACGCACCAGATGACGGCCACCTGCCAGATCTCGGTGGTGAATGCGAGCCCGAAGTACACGAGGGCACCGCTGAGCCCGCCGACGAGGATCCAGGTACGGCGACGGCCGAGGCGAGCCGCCGTGCGGTCGCTGATGCGCCCGGCCAGGGGGTTGGCGATCAGGGCGAACAGCGCCCCGAAGCCGGTGATGACTCCGAACGCGGCGGCGGCCTCACCGGCGATGCGCGTCGTCTGGAGCGTCAGCAGCAGCTGCGTCGCGGTGAACAAGGCGACGAATACGCCTGCGTTCGAGGAGAAGATCACTCCGACGAGTCGGGCGAACGGGGTGGCCGCGGGAGCCTCCAGAGCGGCTACCGGGGCGTCGTTTTGGATGGGCATGGCACTCCAATGTGCAGGGTGTGGCGCCGCATCGGGGTCGGGTGGATCCTGCGGGCTACCGCTGAAGGTCTGTCGCGGTTTCGAAGAGGAGCAAGTGACACAGGGCGCCGAGCGCTCCCGGCACGCCCCGGTACCTGTTGAGTTGCGGGACCCGCGCGGCGCTGTTGATGATGTCGACCACAGCGTGAACCCGGATCCGCGCTTCACCCGGTGTGAGCGAGGGCCGGGACAGCTGCAGGAGGTGCGTCCACTCGGTCAGGTAATCGTGCTGAGCGCGCCGCGCGACCTCCTGTTCGACGGGCGACAGGTGGCGCGGCTCGGTGATCAGCACGCCGACGAAGTCCTGATTGCCTCGGGTGAAGTCGACGTAGGAACCGGCGAGCGTCCGAAGCGTGGCCTCGGCGTCCCCGCCCGAGGCATAAGCAGCGCCGACTCCGGAGAACAGCACCTCGATCGTTCGACGGAACGACAACGTCAGCAGGTCGGCCTTCGTCGCGAAGTGGTTGTAGACGCTGGGACCGGCGATGCCGACCGCAGCGGCGATCTCCTCCAGGCTGACGCTCTCGAAGCCGGATCTGGCGAACATCCGCGTCGCCTGGGCGAGCAGCGCTTCGCGACGGGATGCCGGCATCAGCGGCTGTGCCGACGCTCCCGTGCCGGCGCGCAGCTCGACATCGCCGAGACGGAACTCGAACACCGCGCCCAGAAGCCGCGCGAGGATCTGCTGGTACTCGGCGCGACCGATGTCGACATGGTGGAAGGAAGGACTGACGAGCAGAGCGAGCAGCGCCCACGCGAGGAAGTCTGCGGAGCCGTCGTTCACCGCCGGGCTCGCGGTGCGCACCCAGGCGGCGAATCGCCGATGTCCGGCCAGGAGTCGCCGCGTCAAACGGACCTGGTCGACGGGGAGGAGATGGCGTGCCTCGCGTTGCCAAAGCACACCGAGCTCGTGCCCATCCAGCGCGATCCCCGCGAGATGGTCCAACGCCGCGTCAACATCGTGCAGTTCGGCGGTCTCGATGGCGGCGAACATCGGCTCCAGCCCGCCCGAGACGACTTCCGAGAGCATGTGACGCTTGCTCGGGAAGTGGCGGTAGAGCGCGGAGGCGCTGATGCCGACGCGCTCGGCGATATCGCTCATCCCGGTCTGCTCGAAACCGCGGGAGACGAATAACGCCGCTCCTGCGTCAAGGATCTGCCGGCGGCGGTCACGGGGCCGCCGGCGCGGAGCCTGATCGGCGACAGGGCTCGGCGTTGTCATCGGCAGTCCTCTTCCCCGCGGCCCCGTACCGCCCGCGACCAGTGTCGTCACGATCGGGTCGACCCGACAAGTCGGCTGATGACCTCGTCGCGGACCGCCGTGCGGCGGGCCTTGCCCGCAAGGTCGCGCAGCGGAGCGTCTCTGAACTCGATCTGTCGCGGCACTTTGTACCCGGCGATTCGTTCGGCCAGGAATGCGACAAGCTCATCGGCCGTGAGCTCGGCCGAGGGGTCTGCCTCGACGAGGGCGTAGGGGACCTGCCCAAGGTCGTCATCGGGAATGCCGACGACGAGGCAGGAGAGGATCGCGGGGTGCGCCGAGATCGCGGACTCGACCTCAGCGGGGTACACCTTGCGACCGCCGACGTTGAACATGTCGACCCGGCGATCGCTGATGTACAGGAACCCGTCCTCATCGAACCACCCGAGGTCACCGACCGTGTCCCATCCGTCCCTCGTCTCAGGCTCGGACCCGATGTAGCGATACGTGGCGCCGGCGGTCGGCCGCATGAAGATCTCGCCAACCTCCCCCGCGGGGAGCATACGCCCCTCCTCGTCGACGATCTTCATCTCGCCGACGAGCGGGCGACCCACCGACCCACGGTGCGCCAGCCACTGGTCGCCGCGGATGGCCGTGACCGAGACCATCTCGCTGCCGCCGTACATCTCCCAGACAGCGGTCGGGCCGAGGATGTCCATCCACGCCTCCTTCAGCTCCGGGGGGCACGCAGCCGCCATATGCCACAGGTGGTGAATCGATGAGACGTCGTAGGCACTCGGGTCTGCCTTGTAGACGGGGAGCATCCGCTGCAGCACCGTCGGGACGGTCGACATGAACGTGACACGGTGCTCGGCGATGAGGCGCAGGCACTCCTCGGCGTCGAAGCGAGCCATGAGGACCACGTGCTGCCCGAGCAGCAGTCCCTGGATCGTGGTGACGAACGGGGTGTTGTGGGTGAGCGGGCCCGTGACGATCTGCGTCTCGCCGGGGATCAGCCCCATCGCCGCTGCAAGCGGGCCGGCGTCGATGCGGCTGTCCTGGGTGGCGGCGATGAGCTTCGGACGGCCCGTACTCCCGCCGGAGGGCACGACCTTCCACACCGGCGACACGACCGACGGGAGCGGCTCGTCCGAAAGCGATGACGAGGGTTCGAAGCCGCTCGGAACACTGGGCGTGGACACATCGGTTCCCTCGCGTCCGACGATGAGCGCTCGCGGCACGAGCGCCAGGATGTCGCGGTACTCGTTCTCGGGCAGGCGCGCCGAGAGCGGGGCGACGATGGCACCGAGCTTCCATGCAGCGACCGCCGCCTGAATCCACTCGAGGCCGTTGGGGAGAACGATCGTGACGTAGTCCCCCTGCCCGACCCCCAGTTCCGCATAGGCACGCGCAAGCCGGTTCGTCGAGGACTCCAGCTCGCCGCGCGTGATGGTGACGGCGCCACAGGTCACCGCGGGCGCGTCGGGCTTCTCGGCGGCAAGGCGTCCGAGCTGGTCGCCGATCGGCGGCACGGCGTTCTCGGCCTGACTCGTCGACTGCTCGGACCGCTGAGTGGACGTCATGGTCTGCTCACCTTCGTTGTGGGTTGCAGCAGTCACTTCGTCGTGCGGCGTTCGGTCACGTCATTGTGAAGCTGCATTAGTTCGTGAGTAAGACCATCATCCCAACAACGTCCGCTTGTCAACCGACCTTGTGGGCAATATGTGAACCTGCAATAGTCATCGTCGACCTCACACGGTCACTCACCAACGAGGAGCATCGCCGTGCCGACCCCCGTCATCGTCGACATCGTCCGAACCGCCTCAGGGCGGGGCAAGCCGGGCGGCGCGCTATCGACCTACCATCCCGTCGACCTGCTCGCAGAGCTTCTGCGCGCGGTGACGGCACGGAACGAGCTCGACCCCGCGATCATCGACGACGTGCTGATCGGCTGCGTCGGGCAATCGGGTGAGCAGGCCATGAACATCGCGCGCAACGCCGTGCTCGCAGCAGGCTTTCCAGTGACGATTCCCGGCGCGACCGTCGATCGGCAGTGCGGCTCCGGACTTCAGGCTGCGACGTTCGCCGCCGCCTCTGTCGCCGCAGGGATTCACGACACCGTCCTGGCCGGCGGCGTCGAGATGATGAGCCGGATCCCGCTCAATTTCGCCACGTCTGGTCGAGACCCGTTCGGACCCGCAATCGGCCAGAGATTCACGGGGGGCCTCGTTGGGCAGGGGATCTCGGCCGAACTGGTCGCCCAGCGCTGGGGCCTGGACCGAGACGAACTCGACGCCTACGCGACGCTGTCGCACGCCCGCGCCGCCGCCGCAACCGCTCGAGGAGTCTTCGACCACGAGATCGTCCCGGTGACCCCGCCCGGAGCGGCCGCACCCCACACGGCGGACGAGACCATCCGTCCGGGCACGAACGCGTCGGATCTGGCGGCGTTGCCCTCGGCCTTCGCGTCATCGGACGCTGCCGCACGGTTCCCTGACATCACGTGGCGTGTGACGGCGGGAAACTCTTCGCCGCTTACCGACGGCGCGAGCGTCGCGCTCATCATGAGCGAAGCGAAGGCGTCGGAGCTCGGCCTCCCCCGGCGGGCGCGGTTCGTCTCCCATGCCGTGGTGGGGAGCGACCCGATCGAGATGCTCACGGGGGTGATCCCCGCAACAAGACGCGCCCTCACCCGCGCCGACCTCACGATGACCGACATCGGCGCATTCGAGATCAACGAAGCGTTCGCGTCCGTTCCGCTCGCATGGGTGCGCGACCTCGCCGCGGACCCGGAACTTCTGAATCCGTACGGCGGCGCGATCGCGCTCGGCCATGCCCTCGGCTCGTCGGGGACGCGACTGCTCGGCACGCTTCTCACACGGCTCGAAGACACCGGGGCCCGCTACGGCCTGGAGGCCGTCTGCGAAGGACAGGGGATGGCGAACGCCGTCGTCATCGAACGGCTCTGACCAGCCGCAACCGCAGTGACACGCCCGTCATGCCACCTTGACGTCAGGATGGCCTGACGAAATACTCGGGGCATGGTCACACCTGACGAGCTCGAGAAACGGTTCACGCTGCTGACGGCCACCGCCCGGTACGACGACCTGCGCGCCCGCGAGGCGCTGGCGTCCTGGGCGCGGGACGATTCCGGCGAAACGGGCGACGCCGATCCGTACGCGCCGCCTCCCCTGACGCGGGAAGAGGCGCTGGAGGCGCTCGCTCTCGGAGAGGTGATCGCGCGCAAGGCCGCGTACGGCCGGCAGCTCGCCGTGCGGTCGGCGCGCGCGGCCGGGGCCTCCTGGTCGCAGATCGGGGCGGCCCTCGGGACGAGCAAGCAGGCGGCCTGGGAGGCGCACAGCCGATGGATCGACGACCAGGCGGAACGCCA
Source organism: Sphaerisporangium sp. NPDC051011 (assembly GCF_040653595.1). Lineage (NCBI taxonomy): Bacteria > Bacillati > Actinomycetota > Actinomycetes > Streptosporangiales > Streptosporangiaceae > Sphaerisporangium > Sphaerisporangium sp. NPDC051011. The sequence goes on from NZ_JBFAGG010000001.1 coordinate 743,410, forward strand.
TCGCCGTGACGGCTACTCCGGCATGGACGAGCAGTACAGCGCGGCCGCGCGTGTCCTCGCCGGCGAGCTCGACGCCGAGCCCACCCCGGACGACGACGGCGTACCGCCACCCGTCCGGTGAGGGCCGCGGTCACGTGAGGGCGGCGAGGGACCTCCGCCCGCGGGGGAAGACCTTGTGCGTCACCGCGGCGAAGAAGGCCGTCACATCGGTGACGAAGACCGTCGCCGGGACGCCGAGGCGGCGCAGCGCGGGGCCGTGGTCGAGGGCGACGACCGCGCAGACGCCGAGCGTGAGCACCCACCAGCCGTAGCGCACGGCCGCGCGTAGCGGCCGGGGCAGGTCCCGGAACCCGTCGCGCAGCCGGTCGCAGTGGAAGGGGACGTGCCGCCGCTCGTCGTCGAAGATCCGGCCCGCGACCTCCGCGGTGAGCCGATCGCCGCTCCCGTCGCGCAGCGCCCGGTAGTAACGCAGGGCGATGACCTCGGCGATCATGAGCACCATCAGTTCGAGCCGGAGCCCCAGCATGCGGCGCAACCGGACGAACACCGCGTCGCTCCAGTGCCCGCTGATGATCGGCGCGCCGGCGGCGGCCAGCAGGCGTGCGAGCAGCCGCGCATGGTCACGCTCCTCGGCGACGAACAGGCGCACCGCCCGCGTGTAGCGGTCGTCACCGGCCGCGGCGGCCTTGGCGACCAGGTTGGCGCCGTCGCCGTCCTCGCCGACCTGGAAGCGTTGCAGGCTGCGCAGCACCGAGCCGTGCAGGCGTGCGCCCGCCGTCCAGTCGGGATCGCCCCGCAGCTCGCGCCGCCGCGCCTCGGCCTCGAAGTCGCGCAGCCAGTCGTCGAAATCATGCGTGTCCGCCATGTCAGCGAACGTATGGGTCGCCTGTGCAGAAACCGCGCAGCCGTTGTGGGGGCTTTGCCAGAGCCATGTGCGAGTACGCCGCACCGCGACCGCCCGGCGGAGTGCGTTCCCCGGACGCGCGACCGCCTTTCCGGCACGCCTTGACAATGGGTCGACAGTGATATTCACGACGGATTGTTCGAGGCCGTGAAATGACCGCCGCGCCCGCTCACCGCGATGCCCGCCGGCGCCGACGCCGAGCTTGGCGAGAATTCCGGCCTTGTTCCTCATTACTTACGCATTTTCCCGGTGGGGGTTTCTGAGTCATTTCGCGTCCGGGACAGGGGAATCGTAGTCAGCATGTTATCAGATGTATAGCAACTAATTGTCAAGAACGGAGTGGCGGACAATTGGTGGTGATGGTGTATGAGCTACTGGGGGTTCCCGAGCGCTCGCTGGGCCTGGACGGGCGTCGCCGGACGACCGGCGGAAGGCGCGTGGCCCGCGCCTCCGGGCGGAGGCGCGGGCCACAGGGGTGGAGCTACGGGCGTCCCGTCAGGCGCCCCCGAACACGGCGCTTACGGACACGGCACTGACGGACACGGCACTGACGGACGCGCCCGTCAGACGCGCGAGATGCGGATCGCGTCGGCGATGACGTAGCCGACGCCGGAGGTCCAGCGGCTCACGGCGACCGCGTTGTAGTCGCCGGCGTTGAGCGCGAAGGTGCCGACGCTGCGCCAGCCTCCGCCGCCCGATCGCTGGTCGACGTACACCGTCTGGTTGCCGCTCGACGTGGCGACGATGTACGGCGCCGAGCTGTTGTAGCCGGGGTCGGAGGAGTACCAGACCTCCACCCGGTAGTTGCCCGCGCTCGGGATGGCCGCCTTGTACCAGGCCGGGTCGCTCGACGCGACGGGGTTGGCGAAGCGGTAGTCGGCGCCGTACCGCTGGGAGGAGAAAGAAGACGTGCCCCAGTTCGCGCTCGCGGTGAACCGCCCCGCGGTGGTGTTGTCGAGGGTCGTGGACCAGGACGGGGTGCCGCCGCCGGTCACGTACGACATGTAGGTGTTCCAGTTCCAGTGCGGGCCCGGGTCGGTGTGCGTCGCGCCCGGCACCTCGACGTGCCCGATGATGTGGGTGCGGTCCTTGGGGATGCCGTACTTGTCGCAGATGTAGCGGGTCAGCGCCGCCGAGCCGCGGTACATCGCGTCGGTGAACCACGAGGCGTTGTCGACGAAGCCCTCATGCTCGATGCCGATGGACCGGGTGTTGTAGTTCCAGTTGCCGGCGTGCCAGGCGACGTCCTTGTCGCGCACCATCTGGGTGACGGCGCCGTCGGAGGAGCGGACGACGTAGTGCGCCGACACCTGGGCGCTCGGGTTCTGGAACCACGAGATGGTACCGGCGTACGAGCCCTGCGTGACGTGGATGATCACCCGGTCGATGGCGTAGCTCGACGGGCGGCTGGAGGCGGTGTAGTTGCTGCTGCTCGCCGCGACCCAGCTCCCGTTCGGGTAGTCGGGGCTGGCGGCGAGGGATGCGTTGAGGTCGCGGGTGCGGGCGTAGGCGCCGCGGTCGGCGGTGACCTCCTGCGGGGCGACCGTCACCCCAGCGGCCTGGACCCCGGTGCCGAGCAGCTGGTACACGGTGTCGGCGTAGAGCCGGGCGATCTCGGGGGTCGAGGCGTTGGCGTACGCGGCGACGGCCTGGTACCACCGCCCGGCGTCCTTCCTCGCCTCGGCGTCGAGCCCGGCCTTGTCGGCGTACGAGCGCAGCACGGCGGCGCCGCCGAGGATGTTGGCGCCGGTGTCGGAGCGCAACGCGTCCACCGACAGGCCGGTGAGCTCGGCCGCGCGTTCGAGGGTGTGGTTGGTGGGGTTGCTGACGAGGTGCATGACGCCGTACCCGCCGCCGGCGCTCGGCTTGCCGCCGTGGCCGTCGAGGTGGGTCTCGGAGTAGGCGAGCGCGACGAGCAGGTCGCGGGGCACCTCCTGGGCGGCGGCGGCGCGGGCGAACGCGTCGGGCAGGGGCGCGGGGGCCGTGGCGTGGGCCGGGCGGACGGTGAAGACCAGGACGGAGCAGGAGATGACGAGGGCGGTGAGCAGGCGGTGTGCGGCTGTGGCCGGCCTGACATCGGGGGGTGTCATGGGGACTCCTCGGTAGAGGGTGCCAACGGCTGCACAGTAGGAAGTTTGATGACAAATGTCGATAATTGACATTACTTTCCATTTGACCGAAGATTTCTGTCCGACTCGACCGCATGTCAAGATCGATCCGACTGACCGTGTGAAGACTATTGCGTTCCGGCGCGCTTGCGATGAAGATTCTTTACATGACCACACCCGGAGCGGGCCGTACGGGCCGGCTCACCGCCGCACCCCCGGTCACCACTCCCCGCACCACCCCCGGCACAGCCGCCCGCACAACCACCCGCGCGGCCGCCCCCCGCCGCGGCGTACTCGCCTCCCTCGCCCGTGCCGCCGCCCTGGGCCTCTCCTTCCTGCTGCTCGGCGCGCTCCTCACGCCCACGGCGTCCGCGAGCGCCGCCCCCGCCTCCGTTTCCGCGACGGCGCCGGCCGTCTCCGTCTCCCCGACGACGTCGGCCGCCTGCGCCACCGACCCGGCGACCCCCAAGCGCCAGCTGCGCGCCATGTGGATCGCGAGCGTCGCCAACATCGACTGGCCGAGCCGCACCGGCCTCACCGCGGCCGCGCAGCAGTCCGAGTTCCGCGCGTGGCTCGACCTCGCGGTCCGCGACCGGATGAACGCAGTCGTCGTCCAGGTCAGGCCGACGGCCGACGCGTTCTGGCCGTCGCCGTACGAGCCGTGGTCGGAGTGGCTCACCGGCACCCAGGGGACCAACCCCGGCTACGACCCGCTCGCCTTCATGGTCGCCGAGGCCCACGCCCGTGACCTGGAGTTCCACGCGTGGTTCAACCCGTACCGCGTCGCCAACCACGAGGACCCGAACCGCCTGGTGGCGAGCCACCCCGCGCGCAGGAACCCGTCCTGGCGGTTCGCCTACGGCGGCAAGATGTACTACAACCCGGGCATCCCCGCCGTGCGGACGTTCATCGAGGACGCCGTCATGGACGCCGTGACCCGCTACGACATCGACGGCGTGCACCTGGACGACTACTTCTACCCGTATCCGGTCAGCGGCCAGACGATCCCGGACGCCGACACCTACGCCCAGTACGGCGGCGGCTTCGCCACCATCGACGACTGGCGGCGCGACAACGTCAACCTGATGATCAAGGAGACGGGCCGGCGCATCCACCAGGCCAAGCCCTGGGTGCGGTTCGGCGTGAGCCCGTTCGGCATCTGGCGCAACGCCTCGACCGACCCGCTCGGCTCGCGCACCTCCGGACTGCAGTCCTACGACGCCATCTACGCCGACACGCGGCTGTGGGTGAAGCAGGGCTTGATCGACTACATCGCGCCGCAGATCTACTGGCACATCGGCTTCGCCGCCGCCGACTACGCCGCCCTCACCTCCTGGTGGTCGGACACGGTACGGGGCACCGGCGTCCAGCTCTTCATCGGCCAGGCCGCCTACCGCGCGGGCGTGTCCGGCCAGGACCCGGCGTGGCAGCAGCCTGGCGAGCTGTCCAGCCACCTGTACGAGAACCGGGGGCATCCGGAGGTCGCCGGGGACATCTACTTCAGCGCCAAGGACGTCCGCGCCGACCGCATCGGCGCGTTCACCCGGGTGATGACCGACCACTACACCAGGCCCGCGCTGGTCCCGGCGTACGGCTCGGCGTCCGCGCCCCAGGCGCCGTCGATCACCTCGGCGACGCGGGTCGCGGGCGGCGTCGCCCTGGCCTGGCGCGGCGGCTCGGGCGCCCCGGTGTCCTACGCCGTCTACCGGGTCGGCGGCTCCCCGAGCGCGGACCCGTGCCAGTTCGCCGACGCGCGCAACCTGCTCGCCACGACCCGTGCGACGTCGTTCACCGACACCACCGCGTCGTCCTCCGGCGCGTACACCTACTACGTGGCGGCGTCCGACCGCACGCACCACGAGAGCGCGCCCAGCGCGGGCCGGGCGGTTCCGGGCACCGGCGGCGGGTTCAGCGTCATCGTGGACAACGCCGAGGCCGGCTTCACCGCGAGCACGGCCTGGGGCACGTCCGCGTACTCGCCCCAGCGATACGGCGCCGACTACCGGTTCGCGACCCCCGTCGCGGCGAGCGACCCGGCGTGGTTCTCGGTCGCCGTTCCCGAGGCCGGCTCCTACCGGGTCGAGGTCCGATACCCGGCCGACCCCGGCTACAACTCGGCCACGCCGTACATCGTCGCCACGGCCACAGGCAACCAGGTCGTCACCGTCGACCAGCGCACGGGCGGCGGCCAGTGGCGCGACCTCGGCACGTTCACGCTCGCGGCCGGCACGCGCGACATGGTCGGCGTGAGCCGCTGGACCTCGGCGACCGGCTACGTCATCGCGGACGCCGTGCGCGTCACCCGGGTGTGACGCGCACCGGCGACCATGCCTGCCCCATGTCTGCCCGGCTCACGAGCGGCCGGGCAGGCGCATCATCGGGTACAGGGCCGGCCCGTCCGGCAGCACCATCGGGTCGCCCACGTCGCGGTAGCCGTGCCGCAGGTACAGCTCGCGGCTGCGGGTGCTGCTGGCCTCCAGGTAGGCGGGGACGCCCGCCGCGTCCAGCGCGCGGTGGTGTTCGCGCAGCAGGGCGCTTCCGGTGCCCCGGCCCTGCTGCTCGGGCAGCACGGCGAGGTAGGCCAGGTAGTGGTGCGGCAGGTGCGGGTCGTACTCGTCCCTCAGTTCGGCGAGCGTCGCGAAACCGTCGGCGTAGACGTCCTTGAGCGACATGACGTACTCGTCAAGGCCGGGCGCCGGGGGAACCGGGGGCCCGTCATTGCGGAACCACACGGCCACCGCCGCCCCGTCGGCCGTCGCGTGTACGTCGCCGTAGGCGAAGGCGTGCCCGGCATGCCGGGAGTAGATGCCTCGCAGGATCTGGCGGCGGTCGTCCTCCGGCGGGACGAGCCAGGCCGACACCTCCAGGTCGTGGAACGCGGTGCCGATGACGCCGCCGATCTTCTCGGCGGCCCCGGGCTCATCGTGAACACGGATGATCTCGGTCATTTGCTTCCTCCGATCGCCGCCTGGGCACCCAGGCCGATGCCGGCGTGAACGCGCACGTCATCGGCCGGCCGGAGATCCGGCAGAGCGACACCAGTCACGATGCGTGATCTTATAGGCGTTTTGTCAAATCTGCCATTACTCACTCCGAACAAGATGTCCGGGACGGACCATCAGTGATCGTGCGCGAATGGGAACCGGACGGCCTCCACCCGTCGAATGCCGTGACGCGCGTCCGGCCGGCACGTCAGCACGATCGAGACGCCCAGAATCCCGGATGAACCAGGGAATACGACTGCCCCACCAACCCCACCGGTCCCTGACGGAGGCCGTGCCCGATTACGGATGCCCGGCCGAAAAGAACCGGGCCGACCATTTCCGGGTGACCTGGAAAATCCTTGACTGACGCCCTGTGGTCCGACGCTATATAAAGCGACCGAATCCCTCGATTCCCCACCCGCGGCGCGGCCGGATCCACGTTTCCCCCAGCCCCCGAGAACGCCCCGTCGACCCAGGGTGACGACGGGGGTTGCGATATGCGATGGCAGGCAGGCGTCCGGACATGTCACTGTATGACGGTGTCCGAGGCCCTCACCCTGCCGTGCTCCGTGGACGAGGCCGTCGCCGCCGAGAAAGCCGGCCGCGGCCTGCGCTATCTGTTCTTCTGGGGCCACCGCCCCGCCCGCGATGGCGGCGTCGGCCCGGGCGTGCTCAGCCAGTGGTGGCCGGGCGACTTCACCGAAGACGGCCACCTGTTCCGGTCCGCCGAGCACTACATGATGGCCCACAAGGCATGGCTGTTCGGCGACGGCGAGACCGCCGCCGCCGTCCTCGCCGCGGACCACCCCGCCGAGGCCAAGGCGCTCGGCCGCAGAGTGCGCGGCTTCACCGACGAGACGTGGAACGCGCACCGGTCCGAAATCGTGACCCGCGGCAACATCGCCAAGTTCGGCGGGGATCCCGAGCTGAAGGCCTTCCTGCTCGCCACCCGGGACCGCGTCCTGGTCGAGGCGAGCCCGCGCGACCGGATCTGGGGCATCGGGCTCGCGGCCTCGGACGAGCGCGCGGCCTCCCCCGCCACGTGGCAGGGCCTCAACCTGCTCGGATTCGCCCTCATGAGGGCACGCGACGCCCTGGCGGCCTGAGCCATGAAGGCCGCGATGCCCGGTCGATACCTCTGCCGGTTCGTCCCCGGCGGGGAACCGCGCCCTCCGGGCCGGGTGCGCCCCTCGCCGCCCCCGCCCTAGCCTGAGCGGGCCCGCGACGTCCCGAAGAGAGGCCATCCCCGTGACGCCACCGCCGCGCCCCGTGTCCGTAGACGCCGTGCTGAAAACCACGCGGGAGACCGCGATCTGGGGCCACTACCCCGACGACCGGCCGCCCGTACTCACGGTCGCCTCCGGCGCGGTCGTCACCATCGACGCCGTCAACATGTTCGGCGCCTCCGCCCCGGAGGGCCCGGTGGCGTACTTCGAGGCGCTCGGCGTGCCCGCGGGCGAGGTGCTGCCCGAGCTGGCGGAGGTCGCCGCGAACCCGCGCCCGCCCGGCGCCAGCGGTCACATCCTCACCGGGCCGATCCATGTCGAGGGGGCCAAGCCGGGCGACGTGCTGGAAATCCAGGTCCTGGACGTCTCGCCGCGCGTCGCCTACGGGGTCAACGCCACCGGGCCGGGCGCGGGGGCCTGCGGCGACCTCCTGGAGGAGGTGTCCGTCCGCCTGCTGCGGCTCGACGAGACGGGCCGCCACTACCGGTTCGCGGACGGCATCACGATCCCGCTGCGGCCGTTCATGGGCATCATGGGCGTCACGCCGCCGGCCTCGGCGGGCTTCGTGTCCGCCAACCCGCCGGGCAGATGGGGCGGCAACCTCGACTTCCGCGACCTCACGGCCGGCTCGACGCTGTACCTGCCGGTCTTCCGGCCCGGTGGCCTGTTCTACACCGGTGACAGCCACGGCGCCCAGGGACACGGCGAGGTAGGCCAGACCGCCGTCGAGCACTCGATGTCGCTGACCGCCCGGTTCTCCGTGCGCACGGACATGCGGCTCGAATACCCGCGCGCGGAGAACGACGCCTACGTGTGGTGCATGGGCATCGACGCGGACCTCGACATCGCGCTGCGCGTCGCCGTGCGCGAGGCCGTCGCCTACCTCGTCGAGGCCACCAAGGGAGCCCTCAAGCCGGCGGACGCGTACGCGCTGTGCTCGATGGCGGTCGACTTCGTGGTCGCCGAGGCGGTGAACGTCACCAAGGTCGTCGTGGCCTACATTCCCAAGTCCCTGCTCCCCTGAGCACCGCCGGCCGCGGCGTCCGGGTACAGCCGTTCCAGGGCGGCGAGGCTCTTGGACAAGTAGACGTCCTGGCCGGGGTTCAGGCCGTAGGCCAGGTCCTCCAGCAGAGAGCACCTGGCGTAGAAGGCGGCGCGGGCGGCGATCCCGTCGCCCGGGTAGCGGCTCAGGGCGCGGTCGAGCGCGGCGGGGCCGAGGTCGCGGTAGAGGAGGCCGAAGTCGTAGGCCGGGTCGCAGATCGCCGCATCACTCCAGTCGATGACGCCGGTCACCGTCCCTGTGGCCGGGTCGAGGAGGATGTGCTCGACGCCTAGGTCGTTGTGGGAGAACGCCAAGGCTTCGGGGCCGGGCGGCGGGGGCGCCTCCAGGAATGCCTCGATGGCCGGGCGGCGCGCCGCGGGCACCCGCGCGGCGACCGTCGCGTACATCTGCGCGGCCTCCTCCAGCCACACCCGGGGCGGCTGGTGGTCGACCTCGACCAGAGGGACCAGGTGCTCGTCCGCGGCGCCGTGCAGCGCGGCGAGCAGCTCGCCGGCGGCGGCGCCGACCGTCTCGGCGTGCTCCGGCCACCGCGACAGGGGGACGCCGGTCAGCGGCAGGCCGGGAAGCTTGCGGTAGGCCAGGCAGCCCCGCTCCGCGTCGGCGAAGCACGGCTCGGGTACGGGCAGCGGCGCGAGGTCCGCGACGGCGGCGAGCAGCCGGGCCTCGCCCTCGACCCGCGCGGCCCTGACCTCCGGGTCGGGGTCCTTGGCGAAGCGGACGATCAGCTCGCCGCCGACGCCGGTGACCTGGTAGGCGACGTTGTCCTCGCCCTCGCCGAGCAGCGTCACGGACCTGATGGCGTACCCCGGAAGGCGCGCCGCCACGATGTCGCGGACGTCCCGGCAACGGCTCCCCGCCTCGTCGTCGTTCATGCGTCCCATTTGCCAACACGGCAAAGAAATTCGTCAACCCGACAAGGGTTCCCGCACGATCTGCCTCGGAACGGAGGCAACACACATGAGCGAGCAATCAGGCCCTCTCACCGGCGGCGATCGGCGTTACGACGTGGTGGTGATCGGGGGCGGCGCCGCCGGCCTGAGCGGGGCGCTCACGCTGGCACGGGCCCGGCGGTCGGTGGTCGTCGTCGACGACGGCCGGCCGCGCAACGCCCCGGCCGACGGGGTCCACGGCTACCTCGGCCGCGAGGGCACCCCGCCCGGCGAGCTGCTGGCCACCGGACGCGAGGAGGTCCGCGCGTACGGCGGGCTGATCACGCGAGGCACCGTCGTGGCGGTCGAGCGGGACGCGGCAGGCTTCACCGCCCGCCTCGACGACGGGAACGCGATCCGCGGCAGGCGGCTGCTGGTGACGACGGGGCTGGTGGACGAGCTGCCCGAGGTGCCCGGCGTGGCCGAGCTGTGGGGCGAGGACGTGCACCACTGCCCGTACTGCCACGGATGGGAGGTACGCGACCAGGCGCTCGGGATCCTGGGGACCGGCCCCCTGACGGTGCACCACGCCCTGCTGTGGCGGCAGTGGAGCGACGACGTGACGCTCTTCCTGCACACCGCCCCCAAGCCCACCGACGAAGAGTTCGAGCGGCTCGCCGCGCGCAGCGTCGTCGTGGTGGACGGCGAGGTGAGCGCCCTTGAACGGTCCGGCGGCCGGCTGACCGGCGTGCGCCTGGCCGACGGCACGGTGATCCCCCGCCAGGCGCTGGTCGTGGCTCCGCGGTTCACCGCCCGCGCCGGCCTCCTGAGCGACCTCGGCCTGGAACCGGTCGAGCAGGAGATGGCCGGAGAGGTGATCGGCACGTACATCGCCGCCGACGCCACTGGGCAGACCGCCGTGCCGGGGGTGTGGGCGGCCGGGAACATCACCGGGCTGTTCGAGGGGGTCATCGGCTCCGCCGCGGCGGGCGTCCGCGCCGCCGGGGCGATCAACGCCGACCTGATGGCCGAGGACACCCGCCTCGCCGTGACCGCCCGCCGCGCCGGCGCCGCCTTCTCCCCCGAGATGGAACACCGGTCCGGCGCACGCGTGCTGGGCGATCTCCGCCACGGCCTCTGACGCCCGCGCCGGATCCGGCGTGGCGCCCGTGAATAAGCTGGAGGGGGAGGTGAGGCACCGTGATGGCAAAGCGATCCCGGGGGCCCGTGCTCTCCCCCTCCGAGCGGGCGGACTTGCGCGATCTCCTCGGCGCCGACCGCGAGTTGACCTTGGCGCGGATCGGGTCGCTGACGCACGACTGGGACGACATCGTCGAGTCGTCCGCGCTGGCGGGGAGCGACGACGAGCACGACCCCGAGGGGTCGGCCACCGCGTTCGAACGCGAGCACGTCCAGGCCCTGCTCCACCAGGCGCGTAAGCACCTCACCGACCTGGAGACGGCGCTGGAGCGGCTCGACGACGGCACGTACGGGGTGTGCGAGGGCTGCGGCGGGCCCATCGCCGTCGAACGGCTGAGGGCCCGCCCGGCGGCGAGGACCTGCATCGCCTGCGCGTCCGCCGTCCAGCACTGAAGCGACCTCCAGGGGTCAGCGCGCCGGCGCGGAGTGATCCTCCATCTCGTGTTCCGTCCCCGGCCGTCACCCGGTGCGAGGCCAGAAGGACCATGATCGAGAAGCCTCACTTCAAGATCTTTGGGCCGCCGGCCTCGGGCGCGCGCGGAACACTCGGGTGAACGAGGATCAGGCCTCGCGGGCCAGCTCGAGGATCTCGGCGAGGATGCCGGGGGCGGCCGCGATGGTCGCCGAGGACCGGGTCGTGTGCGGGGTGCCGTCGAGGTCGGTGACCAGCGCTCCGGCCTCCTTGGCGATGACGACGCCGGCCGCGGTGTCCCAGGGTTTGTTGGCCAGCATGAGACAGGCATCCGTCCTGCCCTCGGCGACCCACACCAGGTCGATCGCCGCCGAGCCGAACATGCGGATGCGCTGCACCTGGGACGCCAGCCGCCAGGTGATCGCGTGGCGCGCCCGGTTGCGTTCCACGGCGTCGTCGCCCACCGCGTAGTCGCCGACGGACACAAGGGCGGCGTCCAGGGTCGAGGCGCCGCTGGCCTTGATGGGCTGGTCGTTGACGGTGGCCCCCTCGCCCTCGGCCGCCGCGTACAACGAGCCGAGGAACGGCAGGCCGATGACGCCGAGAATTGCGGTGTCCCCGCGGACCAGTGCGAGGGAGACGCCGCACAGCGGCAGGCCGTGCAGGAAGTTGACGGTGCCGTCCACCGGGTCGAGGACCCATTGGAGCCCGTCGCCGATACGCCCGTCGGCGCCGCTTTCCTCGCCGAGGAATCCCACCGCGGGGGTGCGCAGGGCGAGGTGGTCGCGTACCGCGCGTTCGACGGCGTAGTCCACTTCGGTGGCCATGTCGCGGTCGCCCTTGGCGGTGACCAGGCCGGGCAGGCGCGTGGTGATCAGGTCGCCGGCGATGGCCGCGGCTTCCAGAGCGACGGGCAACAGGGCTCGGGCGTCGTTGGTCATGAGGCTCCCACTGGTGCGGCGCGGTCCTGGCCGGAAACGGGCAACAAGCTACCCGGCACGCCGCCGCCGCGCGATCCCCCTCACGTGCGTACGGGGAAGGAAGCACGCCGTCGGGACCGAAGGGTATGCCGTTGTCGTACTTTGGGCTGATCCGCAGGGGCGTGGGCTGCGTACGATATTTGCGTGCACGCCCTTGTTCGCTCCGTGTGGAACGAGCCCCGTCCCCCCAACCCGCCGGCTCGCGGATGGCGGGACTGGGCGCTCGTGGTGGTCCTCATGGCGGTCACGGTGCTCGAAGGGGTCCTGCGGCCGGACCTTCACTGGCGGGCCGTCTCCGTGACCATCACCGCCGGGCTGGTGCTCACGCTGTTGTGGCGCCGGAACAGGCCGCTGCTGACGGTCGCGATCGCCTTCGGCGTCTGCGCCCTGTCCCCGCTGGTGATGAACGGCGACCCCCTGGAGATGTACACCCTGGTGTTCCTTCTCCTGCTGTCGTACGCGTTGTGCCGGTGGGGGTCGGGACGCGAGGTCGTGATCGGGCTGGTGATCATCCTCGTCAAGGTGAGCGACTCGATGGTCTCCGACCATCCCGGCCTCCCCGACGTGATCGGCGGCTGGGCCGTCATATCCGTGTCCATCGCCGCGGGCGGGGCCCTACGGTACCGGGCGCGGGCGAGAGCGCGCGAGCTCGACAAGGTGAAGCTGCTCGAACGGGTGCAACTGGCCCGCGACCTGCACGACACCGTCGCCCACCACGTCTCGGCGATGGCGATCCGCGCGCAGGCGGGCCTCGCCACGTCGGCGTCGCACCCGGACGCCGCGACCGACGCGCTCCGCGTGATCGAGGCGGAGGCGTCCCGCGCCCTTGCGGAGATGAGCACCATGGTCCGCGTCCTGCGGCAGAACCAGCCCGCGGACCGGGAACCCGGACGGCGCGTCACCGACCTCAGAGAGCTCGCGAGCCGGGGCCGCTCCGGCCCGGCCGTCGACGTGGAGATCTCAGGCGACGTCGACGACCTCCCTCCCTCGGTGGAAGCCGCGATCTACCGCCTGGCCCAGGAGTCGATCACCAACGCCCGGCGGCACGCCCGCCACGCCACCCGCGTCGAGGTCCGCGTCACCGCCGACGACACGTCGGTGCGCCTGCGCGTGACCGACGACGGGGACGGCGGCCCCGCGCACCCGGCCTCACGGCCCGGGTACGGGCTCATCGGCATGAGCGAACGCGCCGGCCTGCTCGGCGGCACCTGCCAGGCCGGCCCGAACCCCGACCGGGGCTGGACCGTGACCGCGGTCCTCCCGCGCACCGGGACCGCGTCGTGAGCGAGGCGGGCCGATGAGCGTCCGCGTGCTCGTCGCCGACGACCAGGAGATCGTCCGCACCGGGCTCACGATGATCCTCAACGCCCAGCCGGACATCGAGGTCATCGGCGAAGCCGGCGACGGGCGGCGTGCCGTCGAGCTCGCGCAGCGGCTGCGCCCGGACGTATGCCTGTTCGACATCCGCATGCCCGGCCTCGACGGCATCGAGGCCACCCGCTCCCTCGCCGGACCGGGCGTCGAGGACCCGCTGCCCGTCGTCGTCATCACCACGTTCGACCTGGACGAGTACGTCTACGCCGCCCTGCGGGCCGGCGCGCGGGGATTCCTGCTCAAGAACGCCGGCGCCGACCTGCTCTCCCAGGCCGTCCACGCCGCCGCCAACGGCGACGCGCTCATCGCTCCGAGCATCACGGCACGGCTGCTCGGGACGTTCGCCCGCACCCGGCCCGCCTCACCGCCGGTGCAGCCCATCGAGGCGCTGACGTACCGGGAAGAGCAGATCCTGGCCACGGTGGCGCGCGGGCGGACCAACGGCGAGATCGCCGACGAGCTGCACATCTCCCTCAGCACCGTGAAGTCCCACATCGCGAGCCTGATGGCGAAGCTCGGCGCCCGCAACCGCGTCGAGATCGCCATGTGGGCCTATGAAACCGACCGCGTCAGGCCGTGATCCGGCCGTCGGAGACCGGTGTGGACGGAGGTCCGGGACCGCCCGCGGATGAACCATTCGGCCACGGCCAGGTTGATCACCCACGCGGCGCCTGAGAGCAACGCCCGGGGGAGTTCACTCGGCATGCCAGCGATCAGGATCCACGGCAACTGCGTCAGCGCCTGCGTGCCCGCCCCCACACCGATCGCGTAACCGCGCATGATCCAGGCGCGGTGCCCGGCGAAATCCCTCCGCCGCACGGCGACGAAGGCGAGAACGATGGACACGACCATGCCGACGCCGAACACGAGCCGAAATGCGGCGAGAAGATCACCGTCATTCACGGGCCGGGGATAGAACAAGGTCATCCACAGGCCCGAAACCGCCGTGCCGAGCCCGCACACGACCAGCACCCGCCCGGCGATCCGATGCCACCGAGGCCACCGACGCCGGAAACCCGCCACGAACTGAAAGGCCCCGAGAAGGCTGAACGGAAGAGCGGTGAGAACGTGCACCAGCACCGGCACGGGCTGCGCGAAGAACCGCGCGTTCGCCGCCGTTACCGCCGCCCCGCCGCTCAGTTCCCCCACCCGGACGACACCCGCGACAGCCGGAATGAGGCTGAGCACCACCAACCCCACCGGCACGAGCCACCCCGCCCTCCCCGAGGAGGACTCCGGCCGCCTGCTCCGAGACGGCACCGGCGCCTTTACGCCTACGCTCTGATCACCCATGCCCCGATCGTGCCAAGCGAAGCCATACGGACTCATCCGCAGAACAGCCCGTTCCGAGCCACCCGATGGTCCGCCAATCAGGCGTACTTTCGGCCGATCGCCGCCCGCTCTACTCAGAAAGCCGCCCACGGCGTGGAGCGTGCAATGGTTCCGGGCTACCTCGTGCGACTCAAAGACAAAGGGCCGGCCGTGAGGAAGGCTCGGGAGCTAGATACGTCCAGCGGCCCAGTGGGCCCCTCTGGATCCCAAGTAGAAGGAAGCCCTCGAATGGCCTCACGGCCGGGGGGCGAGGAAGGCGGGAAGACTAGAGATTCACTAAAAGGTGAGTGGAGAAGGAAGTCCTCCCATGGCCTCGCAGCCCCGACCTTATCAGGCGGGGATCAGCTCGTGCAGCGTGCTCGGCGTGTACACGCGCGCCCCCGACGGCAGACCGGCCGGAGCCTGCAAGCCGATATGGGTGGCCTGCCCGGACGCGGAGCCCTTCGCGCGCATGAGATCGACCAGGTAGCCGACGCGCAGGTGGTCACGCTCGACCATCGAGCGCACCAGCAGGGACGCGGTGACCCGGTTGCCCTCCACCTGGTTGAAGTGGGGATGCCCCTTCAGGTACAGATGCAGCCACTTCGCCCGCCAGCCGCCGTCCTCCCCGCGCAGGAAGACGAGCGGCAGCGCGATCCGGCCCGAGCCGCGCAGGTCCGACTTCATCCGCACGGTGCGCGGCTCGAACGGCGCGCCCTGCTGCGCGGCGTCCCTGGTCATGAAGCCGAAGAAAGCCTCGGCCGCCTCGTCGAACCGCTCCCCGGCGTAGATGTTGACCTGGGGGATGATGATCGGCCGGGACGCGGCGGCGAGGTCGATGTTGATGAACTCCGTCGCGCCGTCCGGTGCCGAGGTGAGGTCCCCGGAGTACTGGGCGAAGCCGTTGGTGTAGTTCGTCCACGAGATGTGCGCCGGGTTCGCGTAGGAGGCGTCGAGCATGAGCGCGGACAGGTCGTAGTCGGTGCGCTCCTCGGCCTGGCGCCAGTACACGAAGAACCTGAGCAGCTCACCGTCCACCGCCGACAGCGAGCCGCGGGGCAGCATGCCGAGCCCGGGCGCGACGGCCTTGCCCGACAGCGGCAGGGCGACGTCCAGCACGTCCGGGTCCACGGTGATCTCGCCGGGGTCGGGCAGGCGGCGCGTGATCTCCTCGTCCAGGGCGGCGAGCACCGACGCCAGCGCCTTGTCCTCCAGCGGCGGGCGGGAGTCGGGCGAGGTCCAGGCCCGGCCGTGCCGGTTGGTGAAGACGCGGCCGGCGGCGGGGGTGAGCCGGTTCTGCAGGTGCTCGCGCAGGGACAGCAGGACACGGCCGGACGCCTGGGGCACGGCCCTCTCGACGGCCTCCAGCACGGACGGGCCGGTGCGCAGCAGGTGGTCCAGGCGGCGCAGCAGCGCGCCCGGCGCGTTCTCCAGCAGCGCTACGGCGTCCGCGGTACGGCTCTGCGCCAGGGCGGCCTCGACCCGGCCGTCGAGGCTCGCGGCCCGGCGCAGACCCCTTGCCACCTCGAACACCTGGGCGGCGCGCGGAAACGCCGGATGCTCGTAGGGGTGCAGCCGCTCGCCGAGCCGCTTCCACTGCTCCCGGTGGCGTCCCACGTCACCGAGCTTCGCGGGAGAGGCGACCTGGTCCAGAGCCTGGAGCAGCGCACGGCGCTCGGCGCGGCGGAACGAGCGGAACCGCGTGGGGACGGTCAGCGTGACATCTCCGCCGGAGCAGCCGCAGGCCAGCCGCAGCACGTCGGTCACCGTGTCCACCAGGAGAGGACGTCCGGCGGCCAGCCGCACCTCGTTGATGACGGCCCGGTTCTCCCGCATGGGGATCCGCTCGGGCTCCTCAGCGCAGGACGAGGCCAGCGTCCGCAGCGCCACCAGGTCCTCGGCGGCGAGCGGCGCCTCGGAGCCCGCCAGCGAGAAGTACAGCTCACGCGCCTCCGCCTCCAGGCTGCCGCCCAGCTCAAGCACGGTGATCCGGTCCCCGGCCAGCGGGATGAGCTCGGCGTGCGCGGCGAGCAGGTCGGCGTAGGTGTGCTGGTAGGTGCCGTAGCGGGGCAGGTCGAGCAGGTTCAGCGCCGGCCCCTGCAGGCGCGCGGCGGCGACCGGGTCGAGCATGGCCTCGACCAGCAGACCCGCCCAGAACTCCAGGGTGTCGGGGACGTTGGCCGGGAAGTCGACGAAGTAGGGGTTGTGCCGCACGTGATCGCCCACCAGGTGGCGAACGACGGCGAGGACCCGCACCCCCAGGTCCATCACG
Organism: Sphaerisporangium sp. NPDC051011; assembly: GCF_040653595.1. NCBI lineage: Bacteria > Bacillati > Actinomycetota > Actinomycetes > Streptosporangiales > Streptosporangiaceae > Sphaerisporangium > Sphaerisporangium sp. NPDC051011. The sequence goes on from NZ_JBFAGG010000001.1 coordinate 760,113, forward strand.
GTCTCGCCGGGCAGCCGCGACAGCCGGTCGAGTAGGTCCGGCGAGCACGTGAAGCCGACGCTCAGCAGGGCGGCGTCGAACTGGCGGGCGGCGACCTCCCCCCATCCGGGCGCGGAACCGTCCAGGCTGTCGAGGGGGACACGTAACCGCCGGGCGATGACGAGGGCTTCCAGATCCACGCTCGGCACCCTATAGCCCGATCAACACGCCCGCTGAGCATATTTCCGGCCGCCCTGTCACGGCTACGACCCGCTTTCCTGGCCGCATCAGCTCCTGCGGGGGTGCGATTCTCGGCGTGGCGATGCGCCCGTCGGAGGTGACAAGGACCCCGCGGATCGGGTCACTCCCAGGAGGGAGCCGCCGGATGGTCCTCCGGGGTGACGCCGGTTACGGGACCGCGTTCATACCGTCGGCGCCATGAAAGAGAGCGGAACACGGATCACGGTCGCGGCTCTGGCGGCCGTCACGGTCATGGTGGCAGCGCCCACCGCGACGGCGGCCGACGGCGCGCGGGACGCCACCCTCGACGGCGTGTGGCAGACCGACGGCTACGGCACGATCATCACCGTCGAGGGGGACAAGCTCCGGTACTTCGACACGACGGCGATCAGTTGCCTGGCGGGAGTCATGTCGGCCGAACGGCGAGGCGCCCCAGGGTCGTTCGTCGCCGACGACGGCTCCCGCCAGATGACGATCAGGCTCCAGGGCCGGCAGCGGGCGCGGCTGCGCTACGTGGGCGCCGTCGGGGAGATCGGCCTGCGCCGGCTGCCCGCCCTTCCCGCCCGCTGCTCGGTGAAGGCCCCCGCCGTGGACCCGGTCACGGTGTTCGACGTCTTTTGGACCACGTTCGCGGAGAACTACCCGTTCTTCGCGACGAAGGGCGTCGACTGGCAGGCGGTGCGCGACCGGTACCGTCCCCGGATCGGCCCGAACACCACCGACGCCGAGTTGTTCGGCGTGCTGCGCGACATCCTGAAGGATCTCGGCGACGCCCACACCGCGCTGCGCGCCGGAAAGGACGAGTTCGCCCGGCCGCTGCGGCCCGGCACGAGGCCGCTGGACGGCCTGCCGGCCTTCATGGCCCTGAACAAGAGGGTCCTCGATCTCGTGGAGAAGCACGACGTCAAGAAGCCGCTGACGACATGGGGCCGGGGCGTGATCGGGTACGCCGACCTGCCGGGCGGGTTCGGCTACCTGCGACTGGCCGCGTTCGACGGGTACGCCGACGGCGGCTTCGCGGCCAACGCGACGGAGCTGGACCGAGCGCTGGACGAGATCTTCACCCCCGCTCGGACGGCGCGCCTGAAGGGCCTCGTCCTCGACGTCCGCCTCAACTTCGGCGGGTACGACGCCCTGGGCGTCCAACTCGCCTCCCGCCTCACCGGCCGGCCGTACGCGGCCTACGCCAAGCAGGCGCGCAACGACCCCTCCGACCCCACCCGATTCACGCGGGCGCGACCGACCTGGGTGCGCCCGGCCACCGGTTCTCGCCACACGGGGCCGATCGCCCTGCTGACCAGCCCGTTGACCATCAGCGCCGGGGAGACGTTCAGTCAGGCCATGACGGCCCGCACCCCCGCCCCTCGGCGGATCGGCGATGCCACCCAGGGCGCGTTCTCCGACTTCCTCTGGCGCACGCTGCCCAACGGCTGGACGTTCGCCCTGCCCAACGAGCGGTTCCTCACCCGGCAGGGGACCGGCTTCGACGTCACCGGCATCCCGCCGCAGGACAGGGTCGCCGAAACGCTCAGCGACGAGGAGCTCGCCGCGGGCCGGGACGCCGCCTTCGATCGGGCGCTGGCCTACCTGCGCACGGTCGGGAGATCCGGCCGGTGACCCGCGGCGCGCGCCGTCCGGTACGTGGCGCGGCGGCGGGGCGGGGCGGCCTCCCGTCCCAGATGGACGCGAAGGTCGGCCAGGAGGACGATGCGACCCGTCCGGCACGTCCATAGGCTGGGGAAATGATCCCTCAGAGGCCGATCGCGAGGCCGGCGCCGCTCCTGCGGGCCGTGGCGCGGGCGCTGCTGCGGGCGGTCGTCACCGGTACGGCCGACCCGCCGCCGCCCGCGCCACGTCGCGGGCAGGTGCGGGTGCCGTGGCCCCGCGGCCTGCGGGGGGCCACCCTGGATCTCGTCCGCATCGGCGACGCGGCCATGGCCTTCGTGGCGTTCGCCGGCGGAGTCGCGTACATGGAGGGCCCCGCGGCCGCAGCGCGGTGGCCGCACGACGAGGCGTACCTCGTGATCATGTCCGCGGCCTTCTCGCTGCCGCTGGTGCTGCGCGACCGGTGGCCGCTGGCGGCCTGGCGGTACGCGCTGCTGGCGCTTCCGGCCGGCGCGGCAGTCGTCGGCGAGTTCCTCAGCCCGCCGTACCCGCCGGGCGCGGCGATCGCCTGCCTGCTCGTGGCCTACTCCGTCGCGGTCCGCTGCGACGGCGCGATCGCGGCGGGGGTGTGGCTGGTCTCCTGCCTCGCGGCGGTGGCCGTCGACACCGGCACCGCGGTCCCCGCGGTGACCGGGATCACCGTCGCCGTGCTGTTCGGCCACAACGTACGGGCGCGGCGGCTGGCGACCGGGAAGCTGGCCGAGGAGGAGCGGCGGGCCGAGGACGCCTTGGCCGAACGGGCGGCGCTGGCCGAACGGGCCAGGATCGCCCGCGAGCTGCACGACGTGGTCGCCCACCACATGTCGGTGATCGCCATCCAGGCCGAGGCGGTCCCGCTGCGGGCGGGGGGCGACGCGGGCCTGCTGGCGCGGGGGCTCGCCGAGATCCGCGCGCTGTCGCTGAAGACGCTGGCCGAGATGCGCCAGGTGGTCGGCGTGTTGCGCGGCGCGGAGGGCGCCGACACCGCGCCCCAGCCCGGCCTCCACCAGCTCGACGAGCTGGTGGAGGCCGCGTCCCGCGCCGGGGTGACCTTGAGGGTGTCCGGTTCGGGCGAGCTGGGCGACCTGCCGGGCACGGTGGGGCTGACGGCGTACCGGATCGTGCAGGAGTCATTGAGCAACGCGATGCGGCACGGGTCGGGGTCGGACGTCACCGCGGAGCTGGTCCGCGACGGCGCCGAGCTGCGGATCCGCGTGGTCAACGGCCTGCCCGCCGATCCCGGAACCACGCCGGGCGCACTCCCCGGAAAGCGATCGGGCCACGGGCTGGCCGGCATGCGGGAGCGGGTGGCGATGCTCGGCGGCACGTTCCAGGCGGGCCGGGTCGGCACGGAGTTCGTGGTGACCGCGACCCTGCCGATCGGAGGGGACACCGGATGACGATCAGGGTGCTCGTCGCCGACGACCAGGGCATGGTGCGGACCGGGTTCACGGCGTTCCTGAGCGCGCAGCCGGACATCGACGTGGTGGGCGAGGCCGCCGACGGCGAGGAGGCGGTGCGCCGCGTCGCGGAACTCTCGCCCGACGTGGTGCTCATGGACGTCAGGATGCCGGTACTGGACGGCCTGCAGGCCACCCGGCGGATCCTGTCCGCAGGCGGCCGTCCCCCGAAGGTGCTGATCCTGACCACGTTCGACCTGGACGACTACGTGTACGAGGCGCTCCGGGCGGGCGCCAGCGGCTTCCTGCTGAAGGACGCCTCCGCCGGGCAGCTCGCCGAGGCGGTCCGGGTGGTCGCGGCCGGCGAGGCCCTGCTCGCGCCTTCCGTCACCCGGCGGCTGATCTCCGAGTTCGCCCGCCTCGGCCCGCGCCGTCCCCGCGCGACCTTGGACGGGGTCACCGAACGCGAGTCGGAGGTTCTCACCCTGGTCGCCCATGGCCTGTCCAATCAGGAGATCGCCGAACGGCTCGTCCTGTCCGAGCAGACGGTGAAGACCCATGTGGGCCGCGTCCTGGCGAAGCTCGGCCTCCGCGACCGGGCCCAGGCGATCGTCCACGCGTACGAGACGGGCCTGGTGCGCGCGGGTGAGTGAGATCCTGGACGCCGATCGGGTCACCCGATTTCCGTGCTCGCCCGCCATGGTCAGGAACCCGGTAAGGCCCGGAGAGTCGGGCCCGGGCGGCCCTGGACGCCGCGATCGACGCCCGTCGCCTCGGTCACGAACCGGGTGGGTCAGCCGGGCCGTCGCGCCGGGGAGACCAGGCCGGTCTCGTAGGCCACGATGACGAGCTGGGCCCGGTCGTGGACGGACAGCTTCGCGAGGAGGCGGCGGACGTGGGTCTTGACGGTGGAGACGCTGACCCCCAGCCGGTCGGCGATCTCGGGGTTGGTCAGGCCACGGGCGATGAGGGCCAGGACCTGCCGCTCCCTGCCGGTCACCTGGCTCAGCTCGCGGGCGATCGACGCGTCGGTCTCGTCTCGGCGCGCGAACTCGGCGATGAGGCGGCGCGTGACGGTGGGGGCGAGCAGCGCCTCGCCGGAGGCCACGACACGGATCGCGGCGAGCAGATCGGCCGGCGGAATGTCCTTGAGCAGGAATCCGGCGGCCCCCGCGCGCAGCGCCTCGTACACGTACTCGTCCAGGTCGAACGTGGTCAGGATGACGATGCGGACCGCGGCCAGTGCGGGGTCGGCGCGGATGAGGCGGGTCGCTTCCAGACCGTCCATGCCGGGCATGCGCACGTCCATCACCAGGACGTCGGGCCGCAGCCGGACGGCCGCCTCCACCGCCTGCGCGCCGGTGCCCGCCTCGCCGGCCGCGACCATGTCGGGGGCGGTGCCGACCAGCATGGTGAGCGTGGCCCGCAGCAGCGGCTGATCGTCGGCGACGACCACCTGGATCGGGCCGGTCACGACGCCGCCCGGCGTACGCAGGGCAGGCGGGCCAGCACCCGGTAGCCGCCTTCCGGGCGAGGCCCGGCGGTGAGGCTCCCGCCGTACATCAGGCACCTCTCGCGCATGCCGATCAGCCCATACCCACCGCCGGCGGTGGGGAGGCCCGGCCCCTCGTCGGCCACCTCGACCTCCATCACGCCCGGCTCCGGCGAGGTGATCCGCACCCGGCAGCGGGCCGCGCCCGCGTGCTTGACCACGTTCGTCAGCGCCTCCTGCACGATGCGGTAGGCGGCCAAGGCCACCCCTTCGGACGGCTCGACGTCCAGGTTCACGGTCAGGTCCACCTCGACGTCCGCGCGGACGGCGAGCGCACGCAGGTCCCGCAGCCCGGGCGCGGGCGCCGTCTCCGCCACCCCTGATACCCCGGGCGTGGGGTCGATCTCCCCCGAGCGCAGCATGCCCAGCGCGGCCCGTACCTCGGCCATCGCCGTCCTGCCGGTGGCCTCGATGACCCGCAGCGCCTCGCGCGCCTCCTGCGGCCGGGCCTCGGCGACCATGCCGGCGACTCCGGCTTTGAGCGTGATCAGGCTCATGCTGTGCCCGATGACGTCGTGCAGATCCCTGGCGATCCGCAGGCGCTCGCCCGTCACCGCCCGCGCGGCCAACTGCTCCGCCGCCCGTACGGCGTGCAGCCGCTGCTCCCGGACCGTCAGGCCGGCCGTCCAGGCCAGGCCCATCAGCAGCCAGCAAAACGCGATCTCTGAAAGGCCCCCCGGCCACGCGAATCCCCCGGCCGATGCCATCGCCGCCGCGACCCCGGCCAGGGACGGGACAAGGCAGGCGATCGCCCGCCGCCGGGGCTCCAGCGACCCGACGGCGTACAAGATGACAGCGACGGGGATGTACAACGCCTCCACGCCCATGAGCAGCCCCGCCGCGGCCCCGGCAAGCGATATGGCGAGCATCGGCACAGGCCACGACCGCCGGGCCGCGACGGGCAGGGCGGCGACGGCCACCGCGGGCAGCGCCAGGACCGGCGGGCCCGTGCGGGCGCTCGCGGCGAAGCCGAAGGCGACGGCGAGCAGCAGCGCGGCGACCGCGTCCACGGCGACCCAGTAGACGAGGCGCGGCCGGCGTGGGAACAGAGGGCGCGAATCGCGATCGGTCACCCCTCGACCGTAAGGGGCGCGGATCACCGGGTGGAAAAAGCTCCTCCTGAAGGATGACCCGGCGGCGGGAACCGGCCCAGGCGTACCCTCCTGGGCCGACGCGAGGCTCGTGCCCGCGTTCGATGCGGGGCGGCGACGCGTGCGCGAGCGTTGAAGGCATGCACAGATCACGATTCATGATCGGCGTCACGGCGGTGCTGGCCGCCGTCGTGACCATCACAGCGGGCGCCGCCCACGCAGACGCGCCGCCCAAGACAGCGGGACCGGCCGGACCGGCGGCGTCCCCGGTGAGGCTGGTCCTGCCCGCCCCGTCGGGGCCGCATCGGATCGGCACGGTGGCACTGCACCTGGTGGACGCCTCCCGGCCGGACCCCTGGGTGCCGACGGTCCGCAATCGGGAGCTGATGGTCAGCCTGTGGTATCCGGCGCGGAAGGCGGATCGTCATCCGCTCGCCCCCTGGATGCCCGCGTCCGCCGCCGAACACTACCTGCGCGACATCGGCGTACCGCCCGGCACGCTGCTGCTGGACACGACGCACGGCCGCCAGGGCGCGCCGCTCGACGACCGCCTCGGCCGCCTTCCCGTCGTGCTGTACTCGCCCGGGGCCAACGCCTCGCGCTCGTACGGCACCGGCGTGGTCGAGGAGCTGGCCAGCCGCGGCTACCTGGTGGTGACCATCGACCACACCTACGACGCCGCCGTTGTGGAGTTCCCCGGCGGCAGGGTCGCGAAGAACCCCGACGGCGAGATCACCGACTACGCCAAGGCCGCCCGGGTGCGCACCGACGACGTCCGCTTCGTCCTGAACGAGCTGACCGCACTCAACGCGGGCCGCAATCCCGACGCCGAGGTTACGCCCCTGCCCAGCGGGCTGCGGGGCGCGCTGGACCTGAAGCGGATCGGGATGTTCGGCCATTCGCTGGGCGGCGCGTCCACCTCCTCGGCCATGTACGCCGATCGGCGGATCAAGGCCGGGCTCGGCCTGGACGGCGCGGTGATCGGCCCCGTCGCCGAGGCCGGGCTGGACCGGCCGTACATGGTGGTGGACACGCCAGGCAAGGGCGGCATGTCCACGAACCCGGCCCTGCGGACGTTCTGGTCGAAGCTGCGCGGGTGGCGGCTCAACCTGACCGTCAAGGGCGCCGCGCACAACTCCTTCGGCGACGATGTCCAGCTCATCCCGCTGGTCGCGCCGCTGGTCGGGCTGACGCCCGAGGAGGTCGCGGAGTCGGTCGGCGCCATCCCCACCGCACGCGCCCTGGCCTTCCAGCGGGCCTACCCGCGGGCGTTCTTCGACCTGCACCTGCGCGGGAAGAAGAGCCCGCTCCTTGAGGGGCCGACCCCCCGCTTCCCGGAGGTTACCTACACCCGCTGACCGCGCCCCGTCGCACTCGCCGTCCCGCCGTCGGCCACCGGCACGGCTCCGGTGTGAGACCCGAACAACCACAGCCTGGCCGCGTCGCCCTCGGGCACCTCCTCGATCCGCCGCCAGGCGGTCATGAACGTCTCGGCCACCACGTCGGCGGCGTCGTCGGGGTCCTGGCAGCGCCGCAAGGCATAGGCCAGGACGGGACGGTAGGCATGCTCGTAGATCTCTACGAACCGGCCGGGGGGATCTTCTCCCATCCGGTCTCCTCATGTGGATGGTCTGTCACCCCATCCATGTCCGGAAATTGAGGAGCATTACTGGGTTTTAAGCGACTGATCGGCCGCCGTTCAGCGCCGGACGTGGTCCATCCAGGCTCGCGGGGTGGTGCGGGCGAGCTCGGCGGTCTCGCGGCCCCCGAGGGCGGTGAACGCCTCGATCGCCTCCTGCCAGTGTCGCGCCGCCGAGGCGGGGTCCGGCTCCGACTCGGCGGCGGCGAGGTCGCGCGGCTACGACAGCGTCACCGAAGGCCCGGGGACTCAGCGCACCTGCAGCACGGTCTTGCCGCGCAGCCCCGTGACCTCGACACGGCCGGTGAGGGCTCGCGGCGCCTCCTCGAGGGGGAGCGTCGCACCGATGACGGGCCGGAGGGTGCCTGCCGTGACGAGCCTCGCGATGTCGGCGATCCGCTCGGGCTTGCGATCGAGCCGGTAGTTCGCGGTGCGGATGCGCTCGTCGGCGAGGAGCTTCTCGTCGAGGCCGAAGGCGATCGAGAACAGCGCCCCGCCGTCCCTCACGGCGCCGGCCAGGCTGCTCGTGATGGACCGGTCGCCGACGGCGTCGAGGATCGCGTCGACGCCCTCGGGTGCGAACTTCTGCAGCGCCTGTTCGAGGGACTGCTCGCCGCGGATGATGATCTCGGTGGCGCCGAGCTCTCGCACCTGCTCCGCGAGCTGGGCGGAGGCCGTCGCGATGGTCCGGATCCCGCGGGCCGCGGCGGCCTGTACCGCGAAGGTGCCGACGCCTCCCGTGGCGCCGATGACGAGAAGCGTGCCGCCCTCGGGCACCTGCATGTGGTCGATCGCGCCGATCGCGGTCATACCGGAGGTCGGTAGCGCGGCGGCCACATGGCTCGGCAGTTCGTCGGGGATGGCCGCCAGCGCGCCGAACGCGGGTACCGCCTGCACCACGGAGACCTCCGCGAAGGTGCCGAACTGCAGCGGCCGGCTCCAGAACTGACCGAAGACGCGATCCCCCATGCGGAACTTCGTGACGCCATCGCCGATCGCGGTCACGGTGCCGGCGCCGTCCATGCCGAGCGTGAGCGGGAATCGATACTCTCCCAGCGCCGCCAGACCCCCGGAGGCGATGCCCATGTCCAGCGGGTTGGTCGCCGCCGCCTCGATGGCGACTTGCACCTGGCCGCTGCCGGGCTCGGGCACGGGCAGTTCCTTGAGGGCCGGGGTGTCGCCGAAGCGCTCGATGACGATCGCTCGCATGCTCTCTCTCCATTCCGCGGCGGACCGTCCGCCCTGCCGCCACGCCAGCCTGCAGTAGAGCGAGGTCTCGGGGAATGACCGATCCGGCAGCGACCATGACCGGAAAGGCATCAATCGCGGTGCCGATCAGGTAATAGTGTGTGGGCATGGCAGCGGAGTCCCGACCCTTGCGATACTTCGTCGCGGTGGCGGAGGAACGCAGTTTCACGCGCGCCGCAGGACGGCTCGGCATCGCCGGCCCCGCGCTGTCGCGAGCGATCCGCAACCTCGAGGCCGAGCTCGGCGTGCGCCTGTTCGAGCGCTCCACGCGAGTGGTGGAGCTGACCGAGCCAGGCGCGGTGCTGCTGGCTCATGCGCGGCCCGCCCTCGAGGCTCTCGACGCGGCGGCCCGTCGTGCCGTGCGGGCCTCGGCGCCGCATCGCAGCGTGCTGCTCGCCGTCAAGGCGGATGCCGACGGCGGCCTGCTGGAAGACATCCTCGCCGCGGCGGCCGCCGAGCCCGACGCCGCGCCCGTCGCCGTGCGCCTGTGCGGCTGGCGGGAGCACACACGGCTGCTGCGGACGGGCGAGGCCGATGCCGCGCTCATGTTCGAGCCCTACGACCCGGCCGGTATCGACGTGGATGTCGTCGCGGTCGAGCCTCGCGTGGCGGCGCTGCCTGCCGACCATGCCCTCGCCGGGGCCTCCCGGGTACGGCTCGCCGACCTCGGCATAGGCCCCGAGGAGGTCGGCGAGCGGGCGGAACGCGACATCGGCGAGCAGGGCGTGCACGACCTCGCGCAACTGCTCGCGCTCATCGGCCTCGGCGCGACGACGACCCTGCTCCCGAGGTCGGTCGCTGCGAGATACCCCCGGCAGGCGGTGGCCTACGTCCCCGTCGAGGACTGCCCTCCCGCCCTGCTGGTCATCGCCTGGCCGGAGCGCTCCCGCAGCCGGGGCGTGGCCGCGCTGGTACGCGCGGCGGCCGCCGTCGCCGAGTCGCGAGGAATGGGTGCCGCCGTCGAGGCGTCGCGGTGAATCGTCGACCTGGTCGATTCTTTGGGACACGCCCGGCAAGGGCGGACACCGGCCACGACGACACGGGCGCGCATCAGGACTTCCGAAACCAACGACAGTACTCACGTACTATAGAAGGTACCGCTGGGGTTGTGTAGCCTTCCACGGTGAATCACCGAGTTCCCTCTGATCGCGCCGCATCGCGACGCGAGGACCTGCTGGACCAGTTGACCGAGCTCTTCTTGGCCGAGGGCTTCCTCCAGTTCGGGATCGGCGATCTCGCGGCTCGCCTCCGGTGCTCTCGCAGCACCCTGTACTTGGTGGCCTCAAGCAAGGAGCAGATCTTTCTCGCGGCCGTCCGGCATTTCTTCCGGAGGGCGACCACGCGCATCGAGACTCTCGTGGCGAACGATCCGTCACCCCGCTCCCGTCTGAGCACCTACCTCAACGCGGTCGCGGCCGAACTGGCGCCCGCATCGGAAGGCTTCTACTCCGACGTCGCGGCGTTCGCGCCCGCGAACGAGGTCTACGAGGAGAACACCATGCGCGCCGCGGCGCGCGTCGGCGAGCTGGTGAAGGAAGGCATCGACGCCGGGGAGTTGCGCGCCGCCAGTGCCGCCTTCGTCGGGGTCGCCGTCGCCGAGGTGATGAAAGCGATCCAGGACGGCCGCGTCGACGCCGCGGCGAACATGAGCGACTCGGACGCCTATCAGGCACTGACCGATCTCGTCATCAACGGCCTGCGACCACACGAAGGCTGAGTCGACCCGCACCGAGACCTCTCACGGCCGCCGTACGGCGTTCGGAGTGCGAACGGTCGCGCCAAGCCCGCGTACCATGACTAGTACTACAGTCCGCATACCAGTACTATCGCTGTTCCAAGAACGTGGAAGGGGTTCTCGATGCCAGTGACACGCCTGATGCCGACATCCGAGGCGGATGACCTGATCGTTCTGACGCGAAGCATCGTCGACAAGGAGTTGAGGCCCCGAGTCGACGAAGCGGAGCGGAACGCGGACTTCCCCCGCGACGTGTTCCGCACGCTCGGAGCAGCGGGTCTGCTCGGCCTGCCTTACCCCGAGGAGTACGGCGGCGGTGGGCAGCCGTACGAGGTGTACCTGCAGGTGCTCGAGGAGATCGCCACCGCGTGGGCCAGCGTGGGCGTGGGCACCAGCGTGCACGCCCTCTCGTGCTTCGGCCTCTCCATGTTCGGCACCGAGGAGCAGAAGCAGAGGCACCTCCCCGACATGCTCGGCGGCGAACTCCTCGGCGCGTACTGCCTCTCCGAGGCGCACGCCGGTTCGGACCCGGCGGCGATGCGAACGCGCGCCGTCCGCGATGGTGACGACTACGTCATCACCGGCGCGAAGGCATGGACCACCCACGGCGGCAAGGCCGACTTCTACAAGGTCATGGCCAGGACGAGCGACGAAGGCGGTCGCGGCATCTCCTGCTTCCTGGTGCCCGCGGACGCGCCCGGACTCACGGCGGACGTCCCGGAGAGCAAGATGGGCCTGATGGGATCGACGACGGCGACGATGCTGTTCGACGGCGTACGCGTCCCGGTCGAGCGCCGGCTCGGAGCCGAGGGGCAGGGTCTGCCGATCGCGTTGGCCGGGCTGGACGCCGGACGACTCGGGATCGCCGCGGTCGCCACCGGCGTCGCCCAAGGTGCGCTCGATGTGGCGGTCCGGTACGCCCGCGAGCGTGAGACCTTCGGCCGGCCGATCATCGAGCACCAAGGCCTCGCGTTCCTGCTCGCCGACATGGCGGTCGCCGTCGAGACCGCTCGCGCGACCTACCTCCACGCCGCGCGACTGAAGGACGCCGGCAAGCAGTACTCCCGGCAGGCCTCCGTCGCCAAGCTCGTGGCCACCGACAACGCGATGCAAGTGACCACCGACGCCGTCCAGGTCCTCGGCGGCGCCGGCTACACGAAGGACTTCCCGGTCGAGCGATTCATGCGGGAGGCCAAGGTCATGCAGATCTTCGAGGGGACGAACCAGATCCAGCGCCTCGTCATCAGTCGCGGACTCGCGCGGTGACCACCTGCTCGATGGAGAACTCATGCGGCTCGCCGGCGTCACCTTGCCGGATGAGAGCCGGATGAGAGTAGTGGAGCTTCGTGCCCTACCTGGGAATGTCCACGCGCGCCCGTGCGGCGATCTCGACGAGCCGGCCGGGGAGCGCGAGTGCGACCACTCCCCACGCCGTGCTCGCAGGGCAGGGGGGAACCGAAGTACCGACGATGGAAGTCGGACACGATCGGGAAGTGCTCGCGGAGTGCTGCACCTGACCAGAGATTTGGACTCCTCCCCGGCCTGAAGTGGAGGCCGGAGGTTCTCCCGTCGCGTCGCGGTCAAGCGGCGCGCGGGGGTTGACGCTTCGCAGACCGGGCAACCCCCTCGTTCTACCCGCCCACGGACGGTTGAGGCGCCGGGCTTCCTCACGGTCGCCCGGCACCCCTGGTGGGAGGGCTATGCCCCCGCTATGGTCAGCTCTCGGACGGGCCGCCGTTCTCGGCGATCAGGGCGTTGGCGTCGCGCAGGAGCAACGCCTTGACCTGGTCGTCCGAGACGTTCTTAGGATCGTTGACGGCGTCAACGAACTTTTCGAGCTTCTTGACGATCTTCTTCTTGTCCCGCTCTCGGTCCTTGTCCTCCGAGACCATGACCTTGGAGATGCGGTCCTGGAGCTTGGCCGCGCCATGGGCGGTCAGCTTGCCGACCTTCTCGAAGCGGTCGATCAGGGCGGAGATGTCGTTGGTGGAGGTGCCGATGGTGAACTTCACCGTCTGCACGGTCTGGTTGCCGGCGTTGTTGACGGCGGTGACGGTGAGCGTGTGCTCGCCCAGGGCCGGCTCGTGCAGCTTGAGCGTGCCCGGCTGGAACGGCTGCCCGTCCAGCGTGCCGGTCACCGTCTTCACCCCGGAACGGGTGTCGACGACCTGCCAGCCGATCGGCAGGTCCAGGCTGTCGCCGTAGGTGGTGCCGTCCGCGATACCGGAGATCACCACGGTGGGGGAACCGGTGTCGATCTTGACCGTGACCGCCTTGCTCTCCTCGACGTTGCCGGCCTTGTCCGTCGAGCGGTACCGCAGCTCGTGCTCACCCGCACCCGAGACGGTGACCGTCGCGGTGTACGGGGTCCAGGCGCCGCCGTCCAGCGCGTACTCGGTGCCCGCCACACCGGAACCGGCGTCGGTCGCGGACAGGGTCACCGGCACGCCGCCGTTGTGCCAGCCGCCATTGCCCGGCGGGAAGGACGCGGTGGTCACCGGTGCCGTCGCGTCCACCTTGACCGCCAGGGTCTTGGTCTCCTCGACGTTGCCCGTCTTGTCGACGGAGCGGTAGGCCAGCGTGTGCGGGCCGTCCCCGGCGACGACGACCGGCTCGGTGTAGCCGGTCCAGGCGCCGCCGTCGAGCTGGTACTCGGTACGGTCGACCCCGCTGCCCTGGTCGGTGGCCGACAGCGTGACCAGCAGCGCGCTGGTGAACCAGCCGCTCGTCGGCTGGGCCGGGTCGATCGTCGCGCTCGTCACCGGCGCGACCCCGTCGAGGGAAAGGGTGAGCACGGCCGGGTTGTGGTCGGCCACCTTGTGCCCGTCGGCGCCCGCGCCGCCACCGGTGAACCGGTCCGCGTAGTCGGTGTTGATCGGCGCGTAGCGGAAGTCCGCCACCGCGCTGTCCAGCCCGTCGGTGACCAGCACGTGGTCGAGCGTCTGCAGCACGCCCTGGTATTGCGAGCTGTAGCGGAACTCGGCCGGAGCGCTGCCCCAGAGGTTGGTCAGGCTGGTGCCGGTCTGCAACGCGGCCAGCGGCGTCTCGGTCTCGAACTGGTTGAGGTCACCCAGCACGATCACCTGTCGGCCGGCCGCCTCCAGCGACGCCACCTGGCCGCGGAGCCGGTTGGCCTGCTGCAACTGGCAGGCGCCGGACGCGCCTGCGCCGCCCTTGGACTTGAAGTGGTTGTTCACGATGGTGAACTCCCGGCCGTACACCTTGACGTCGAGCGCCAGCGGCGGCCGGTCGTAGGCGAGGCCCGAGTCGTCGCACCCCGGGGTGGTCCTGTCGAACTGGCGCAGGTTCGCCACCTGCACCCCGTCCTTCACCAGGTAGCCGACGTCGATGCCGCGGGAGTCGTTGCCCTCCAGCAGGTACGCGGTGTAGCCACCGAGCGTGGCGGCCAGGTCCCGGAGCACCGCCAGGTTGTAGACCTCCTGCACGGCCACGATGTCGGGACGCTTCAGCAGGCGGTCGATCGCGTCTGCCAGGCGCGCCTTCTTCTCGTCGTACTCGGCCTGGCCGACCGGGGACAGGTCCAGCTCCACACCGACCGGGAAGTAGTTCAGCACGTTGAAGGACACCACCCGGACCTGACCCGGGGTGGCCTGCGGGACACCCGTGTACGGGTAGGCCACCGGACCGTCCACGACGGACGGCAGCGCGCCCGGCTGGGGCATCAGCTTGTAGTTGCTGAAAGAGAAGGAGAGCGGACCCGTAGCGTCGCGTACCTGGTCGAAAAGGTCGGCCGTGACGTAGGTGGTGGACGGAGCCGGCGGCTTGTGCGGGTTGGCCGGGTTGCCGGCGCCCGCGTCGGCGTCGAGCGCGAGGAGCGACACCGGCAGCGGCTCGCCCTCCAGGATCCGGTCGCGGGTGGTCCCCGGCGTGAGGAAGAGCTCGCCGAACTTGTTGGTACCGCCCGAGTTCGCCGTACCCACGGGCAGCTTCACGAGCATGTTCTCCAGCGACTCGTAGTACGCCCTGTCGGCGCCCTGCGACTCGGCGCGCGCCTGGTCGATGACGACCGGGGCCGGCACGGCCGCGGTGCCGAGCTTCGTCGGCTCCTGGCCGATCTGCTCGGCGATCTCGGTGAGGCCGAACTTCTCCTTGACCTGGCCGGTCACCCGGACGACGTCACCGGGGCGGAACGAGGAGGCAGTGTCGACGTACCCGACGAAGACGCCCTCGGAGGTGGCCGGGTTGTTGTCGTCGTCGGACGGCAGCGACTGCAGGAAGATGCCGCGGTCCTCCGGGTAGGTGCGGTTGTAGTCGGCGCCCACCTCGTCGTCGATGCCGGTGACCACACCCTGCACGGTGACCGTCCTGCCGACGCACGGGGACACGGGGCCGCTGCCCTGGATACCGTTGATCTTCGTGCAGTCCGGGGTGGTCGGGTCGGGGTTGCCCGGACCCTCGTTCACCCCGCCCTTGGTCAGCTCCACGTCATCCCAGTACGTGGTCATGTTGGGTAACGGGGAGACGGCCTTGCGGTCCTGTAGGTTGCCGACCCGCACCGAGGTCACGGTGAAGTCGGTGATCCCGAACTTGGTCCGGATGTCGGCGTCGAGGTCCCGGGAGTTGGCGACCCAGTCGCCGTTGCCGGTGAACCGCTCGCCGATGATGTACTTGGTCGTGGCCGAGTCCTGCGGCGAGCCGGTGTAGTCGGTACGCGACATGGGGTGGAAGTAGCGCAGGCTGTTGGCCTGGCCGCCCGAGGTGAACTGCACCTCGGCCATCGCACCGGCCCAGTTCGCGGAGCGCGAGTCGGGGTAGAAGGTCTGCGCGGCGTCGTAGCTGAAGTACAGGTCGTTCGCGCTCGGCACGTTGACGTTCTGCTGGGCGGCGATGCCCATGACGCCAAGGTTCGAACCAACCTGCCAGAACATCTCAAGTCCGAATTGCCCATCCGGGATCGGACTGGGCGGCGGATACTGACCGGACGCGTTGAAAGTCTGGACGACCCACCGATACGGAGCGGTCTCATTCCCAATCAGCACCGGCGTCCACCCGGTGGGGGCGGCCGCGTTGGCGCCGGGCTGCTCGAAGCTCGGGTTCTGCAGGTACTCGGTGACGGTGTCGGCCTGGGCGACCGCACCCGACAGGGGTGCGGCGACCAACGCGGCCACGATCACGGCAGCGATCCGCCGGCCGATTCCTCGCTGGAGGGATCTCATGGCGTAGTTTTCCTCCTCGTTGTGCGCGGATTCATGATCCACATCCGCAGCCAAGCGAGTCGGGATGGCGTAGCGCTGAATTCCGATCGGCTACCAACCGTCGATTTGGCACGATCTACTACTTATGTCGCCGCACCAAGTGGCTCATGAGGCCACATCCCCGCGACCGCAGCCGTTCACCCGCTGGTCGATCCGCGAACGTCGATCCGCAAACAGCGGAAGCCATCCGATGCGGTGCTCCGGGCCGATGGGGAAGCCCATCGGGGCCGGCGCGATGAGATCCTCCTCGATCAGGGCCGGGCCAGGCTCCCGTACGAAGAAGGCGAAGGCGAACCTCGATCTTCGGGAGTCGCGCCCTTTCTCGTGCCCGAATTGGGCCAGTTATTACATGCGGCGAAGGCCGGTGCCGGCCGCACGCAAGAAATCAAACCCGGTCAAAGCTTCGAGATGCCGGGGCCATGGCCCACCGCCCCCGCGTACGCGATTTTCCGGCGAAACCTACATGTAATAGAATGCCGCAATGCCCATGAAAATCCAACCACCGGCGAATACGAGCAGGCTGCCCAGCAGGAACCCGATAGCGGCTCCGAACCGGCGGTATCCACGGCCGTACGACTTCGTCTGGAGTAAGCCGATCACAGCGCCCGCGATCGGCACTCCGGCTGCCGTGACGATCGATGGAAGTTTGGGCGAGGGAAACCAATCACGGAAAACCCACATGGACACGGCGAGCAACACGGCGGCCAGTAGTGCGAAACCAACTGTCACCTGCTCGTAAGGCGATCTGCTTTCGTTGTCCTGATAATCCACAGGATGAGTGTCTCATGAGCCCAGTTACGCACGAACTGGTGTTCTCGACCCAGAGCGGCTTGCGGCGGTGCCGATGCCCTGACGATCGGCGCCGCTGGCGCCATTTCAGCGGATTTCGGCTCTATTTACAAACGCCATAGGACTACGGGAGATCACTTGACACCGCTTGCGGGGTGCTTACAACCGCCTCCTCTCCGGGGGGGCCGGCCGGCAGCCTGGTGGCGAGCACGGCGGCCATCCCGCAGGCCGCGATCAGCGCGACGAACAGCACCGTGCCGAGCTCACGCTCCAGCAGAGCACCGGCGATCACCGGCCCGATCGCGAACCCCGTGGTGTAGGCCAGCGTCGCCGCGCCGTTGTAGCGGCCGCGCAGTGACTCCGGCGCGAGTTCGTTGACCAGCGGAGGCACGGTCGGTGACATCAACGTCTCGCCCAGGCCGAAGACCAGCGCGGCCAGCAGCACCGCCGCCACCGCGGCCCAGCCGGACATGCGGCCGGAGGCCAGCACCAGCGCCCACGTCACCGCCCACGACAGGCACAACAGCAGCAGGGCGGTCCGGCGTCGTATCCGGTGGAGCACACGGAGCACCAGCAGTTGTGCCAGCGTGACGGTCACCATGTTGACGGTGAAGGCTATGGCCAACATGCCGGCGCCCAGCCCCGTCTGGGCGGTGTAGGCGGGCAGCGCCGAGGTGAACTGGGCGTAGCCCGCCGTGACCAGCACCGCGATCAGCAGCCAAAGGCGCAGGAAGACCCGGTCGGACACCACCGCGCGGTACCCGCCGTCGGCCGCGTGCTCGGGCGGATCGGCTGGAGGCACCGCGACCGGCCATAGAAACATAAGGGGTATCGCCAGCAGGAAGCTGGCCGCGTCCAGTCCGTACAGCAGGGCGTAGGAGGGATCGTGGCGCGCGCTCACGATGAGCGCGGCGGCGGTGCCGCCGATCGCGAAGCCGGCGTCGCGGGGGTGCTCGGCTTCCTGCTCCGGCTGCGCCACGGCGGCGCCCGCTGGTGGATGGTCGACTCGCCCGACGTGGTGGTCCCGCCTCAGGCGGGGAAGGCCACGTCGGCGAGTTCGACGACGCCGGCGGGGACGTTCTCGCCGAACGTGCCGTCCGGTTCCTGGTCTCGGGAGCCGCGTGAACCAGCGGCTCCGAGGACCCTTTGATGCGACGCGCGACGCGTCGATCTCATCGGGTCGAGTCATTCCTCGTCATTGGAGAAGGGGGGTGAAAGCCATGGAGATCGATCTCAACGCGCTGCAGCTTCTGCCGGTCGAGGAACCGGTGGAGTTGAAGCCGTGCCTGCCGTTGAGCACCTGCTTGTACACATGTACGCCCAAGGTGACCGCGGGCTGATCGCTTCCGCCACGGCCGGCGGGCCGGGCCTTCCCACCGCCCACCGGCCTCGCGGGTCGCGCACGCCCTCGAGCGTACTTGGCTGGAGCGAACAGGTCGCGTCACTCCCGGCGCAGGTGCGGGCGTAGCGACTCCAGCACTCCCGGGTCCTCGATCGTCGAGGGCACGGGCTCGTCGTGGCCGTCGGCGATCGCGCGCATCGACTTGCGCAGGATCTTCCCTGACCGGGTCTTCGGCAGGCCGTCCACGATCGTCACCTCCTTGAACGCGGCCACCGGGCCGATGTCGCGGCGCACCGCCGCGACAAGCTCCGCCTGGAGGGTCTCCGGCGCGATGTCCACGCCGGCCTTCAGCACCACGAAGCCGCGCGGCACCTGCCCCTTCAGCGAGTCGCGCACGCCGATCACCGCGCATTCGGCCACGGCAGGGTGCGCCGCCAGCACGGCTTCCATGGAGCCGGTGGACAGGCGGTGCCCGGCCACGTTGATCACATCGTCGGTGCGGCCCATGACGAACAGGTAGCCGTCGGAGTCGACATAGCCGCCGTCGCCGGTCAGATAGTAGCCGGGATACCGGGACAAATACGACGAGAGGTACCGTTCGTCGTCGCCCCACAGCGTCGGCAGGGTGCCGGGCGGCAGGGGCAGCCCAATACAGATCGCACCCTCGGCGCCCGGCGGCACCTCCTGCCCCGATGGGTCCAGGATCCGCACGTCATAGCCGGGCACCGGCACGGTGGGAGAGCCGGGCTTGATCGGCATCGGCTCCAGTCCGCGGAGGTTCGCCGCGATGGCCCATCCGGTCTCGGTCTGCCACCAGTGGTCCACGACCGGCACGCCCAGTTTCGCCGAGGCCCACCGGTAGGTCTCCGGGTCGAGCCGCTCGCCGGCCAGGAAGAGGGTACGGAACGCCGACAGGTCGTACTTAGCCGTCTCGCGGGCGTCCGGGTCCACCTTCTTGATGGCCCGCACCGCCGTCGGGGCGGTGAACAGGGCCTTGGCGCCGTACTGGGAGATCACCCGCCAGAACGCGCCGGCATCCGGCGTGCCCACCGGCTTGCCCTCGTAGAGCACCGTGGTCGCGCCGACCAGCAGCGGTCCGTACACGATGTAGGAGTGGCCGACGACCCACCCGACGTCCGACGCGGTCCACCACACGTCTCCCGGCCCGATGTCGTAGACATTGGCCATCGACCAGGTCAGCGCGACCGCGTGACCGCCGTTGTCGCGCACAACGCCCTTCGGCTTACCCGTGGTGCCCGAGGTGTAGAGGATGTACAGCGGGTCGGTCGCCGCCACGTCGACGCAGCCGACCGGCTCGGCCGCCGCCATCAGGTCGTCCCAGTCGACGTCGCGCTCGCCCATCCGGGCCCGCGCGGGGTCGCGCTGGAGCACGACGACCTTCTCTGGGGCGTGCGGCGTGGCCGCGATCGCCTCGTCCACGATCGGCTTGTACTCGACGACCCGGCTCGGCTCGATCCCGCAGGAGGCGCACACCAGCGCCTTCGGCGCGGCGTCGTCGATCCGGGCAGCCAGCTCCTTGGGCGCGAACCCGCCGAACACCACCGAGTGCACCGCGCCCAGCCGCGCGCAGGCGAGCATCGCGATCACTGCCTGAGGCACCATCGGCATGTAGATCACGACGCGGTCGCCCCGTTCGACGCCGAGGCCGCGCAACGCCCCGGCGAACCGCGCCACCTGGTCGCGCAGCTCGGCATAGGTGTACCGCGCGGTCGCGCCGGTCGCCGGGGAGTCGTAGAGCAGGGCGGTGCGATCCCCGTGCCCCGCGTCCACGTGCCGATCCAGGGCGTTGTAGCAGGTGTTCAGCTCCCCGTCGGGGAACCAGCGGTAGAACGGCGCACGGTCGGCGTCCAGCCCGCGCCGGGGGCGGCGCGACCAGGTCACCGCGTCGGCCGCCGCGAGCCAGAAGGCATCCGGATCTTCCAAGCTCGCCGAGTGGACGTCCTGGTAGTCACCCATCATGATCCCGTCAGTCGTTCGTAGCCGACGCATCGCTCCCTCGGCAGCCGGGGTAGCGCGGCAGGCGAGTGTCCCATGACGCCCAGGGAAACCCTGGGCGGCCCTCGCGCACGGCCTACTCGATCAGAAGAATCCCTGGGCGTTTTGAGAGTATGACACCAGGATGTTCTTCGTCTGCTGGTAGTGGTCGAGCATCATCTTGTGGTTCTCGCGACCGATCCCCGACTGCTTGTACCCGCCGAACGCGGCGTGCGCCGGGTAGGCGTGGTAGCAGTTCGTCCACACCCGGCCCGCCTGGATGTCCCGGCCGGCCCGGTAGGCGGTGTTGCCGTTACGCGACCACACCCCGGCGCCCAGGCCGTACAGGCTGTCGTTAGCGATCTTGATGGCGTCGTCGTAGTCATCGAACCTCGTCACCGAGACCACCGGCCCGAAGATCTCCTCCTGGAAGACGCGCATCTTGTTGTCGCCATCGAACACCGTCGGCTGGACGTAGTAGCCGCCGGACAGCTCACCGCCGAGATCGACCCGCTCACCACCGGTGAGGATCTTCGCGCCTTCCTTCTTACCGATGTCGATGTAGGAGAGGATCTTCTCCAACTGGTCGTTGGACGCCTGCGCGCCGATCATAGTGTCGGTGTCCAGCGGGTTGCCCTGCTTGATCTTCTTCACCCGCTCCACCGCGTCGGCCAGGAACGACGAGTAGATGGACGACTGGATCAGCACGCGGGACGGGCAGGTGCACACCTCGCCCTGGTTCAGCGCGAACATCGCGAAACCCTCCTGCGCCTTGTCGTAGAAGGCGTCCCGCGCGTCCGCGACGTCGGCGAAGAAGATGTTCGGGCTCTTGCCGCCCAGCTCGAGGGTGACCGGGACGATGTTCTCGCTGGCGTACTGCATGATGAGCCGCCCGGTGGTGGTCTCCCCGGTGAAGGCCACCTTCCGGATTCCGCTGTGCTGCGCGAGCGGCTTGCCCGCCTCCACGCCGAACCCGTTCACCACGTTGACCACGCCTGGCGGGATCAGGTCGGCGATCAGCTCCAGCAGCACGTGGATCGACGCCGGGGTCTGCTCGGCCGGCTTGAGCACCACCGCGTTGCCCGCGGCCAGCGCCGGGGCCAGCTTCCAGGTGGCCATCAGGATCGGGAAGTTCCACGGGATGATCTGCCCGACCACGCCGAGCGGCTCATGGAAGTGGTACGCGACGGTGTCGGCGTCGAGTTGCGAGATGCCGCCCTCCTGCGCCCTGATCGCGCCGGCGAAGTAGCGGAAGTGGTCGATGGCCAGCGGGATGTCGGCGGCCAGGGTCTCCCGCACCGGCTTGCCGTTCTCCCAGGACTCGGCGACGGCGATGGCCTCCAGGTTCTGCTCGATCCTGTCGGCGATCTTGTTCAGCACCTCGGCGCGCTCCGCCGGCGAGGTGCGGCCCCACGCGGCCGCGGCGCCCTCGGCGGCGCGCACGGCCCGATCGACGTCCGCAGCGGTCCCCCGGGCGACCTCGGTGAACGTCGCGCCCGTGATCGGTGTCGGGTTCGCAAAATATTCACCACCGGCCGGCGGCACGTACTCCCCGCCGATGAAGTGGTCGTACCGCGGGCGAAACTGAACCACGCTGCCCGAATCTCCTGGCGCCGCATATATCGCCATGTGTTCGCCCTCCTGGGTGCTGTACCGACGAGATGCAGTGAAAGTAGAGACCTGGACGTTGCAGCGCCGTTGCAGGGGCGTGAACGGGGGATGTGCCGCCCTTGTCCGCGAAGGAACGGCAAGGCATGCTGCTGTGAGCAAGACCAATGCGGGGGCGGTCGCTCAGGTGGGCGCAACTGCCCTCGTCGACGTCGCCGCGGAGTGCACCATGGACGCTGAGATTGCGGAAGCCGCGACCACCATGGATCTGACATCCGATCCCACCGAACAGTTCCACGTTTTGCAGCAGGTTCACGAGGCCGTGCTGAGCGGCGACCGGCCGCGGGTGACACCGCGTTCGGTGATCTTGGATTCCTGGCGGCGCTCCCTCGCGGCACGGGTCGATCCGGAGGTTTTCCGCCCGCCGATGGTGTACAAGCCGGAGGACGTGCCGGACGTGCGCTCCGCACATCCGATGCGCGACGTGCTGCCCCTGCTGCGCGAACTGCTCGTCAGCATCGCCGACGAGTCGTCGTACGTCATGATCGTCACTGACGCGGACGGCACCATCCTGTGGCGGGAGGGGCCCGCCGAGCTGTGCCGGCTCGCCGACCCGGTCGGATTGCGCGAGGGCACCGGCTGGGCGGAGGGGGCCATCGGGACCAACGCTATGGGCACGGCCCTCGCGGTCAACGCTCCGGTGCAGATCTACTCCGCCGAGCACCTGGTGCGCGCCTACCACACGTGGACCTGCGCCGCCGCGCCCGTTCACGACCCCGACAGCGGGCGGGTGCTCGGCGTGATCGACATCAGCGGACTGCTGCAGGAGCTGCACCCCGCCATCGTCACCCTGGTCTCCGCCAGCGCACGGCTCGCGGAGAGCCATCTACGCAGGCAGATGGAGTTGCGAGACGAGCGATTGCGGGTGAAGCACCTGTCCCACCTGATCGGCCTGCGCGGCGAGCCCGCCGCGCTGCTCACCACCACGGGGCGGGTGATCGCCGCAGAGCCGTACGGCGGGCCGTGGCCCGCGCGGCTGCCCATCCGGGCCGGCAGCGACCGGGTGCTTCTCGCGGACGGTCGCGAGGCGCTGGTGGAGCCGCTGTCCGAGGGCTACCTGATCCGGCTGCCGAGGTCGGCCCAGGCCTCGCCGGCGACGCGGCGCCCCATGCTGTCGCTGTCGTTCCTGGGCGACCGGCCGGTGGCGGTGCTGGACGGCCGGGAGCTGCCGCTCACCCTGCGGCGCGCCGAGCTGCTCGCGCTGCTCGCGCTGCGCCCCGCCGGGCTGACCGCCGAGCAGCTCGCCCTCCAGCTGTACGGCGACGACGGCAACCCGACCACGGTGCGCGCCGAGATCCACCGGCTCCGGGCCCAGCTCGGCGAGGCCTCCATGACGGCCAAGCCGTACCGGCTGCGAGCCGAGGTCGAGGCCGACTTCCTGACCGTGCGCGACGCGCTGCGCTCGGGCGACATCCGCGCCGCGGTGGCGGCGGCGCACGCCCCGCTGCTCGCCCGGTCGGAGGCGCCGGCGATCAGGGCCGAACGCGACCAGCTAGTCACGGCGCTGCGATCCGCGGTCCTCGACACCCGGGACCACGAGGCGCTGTGGACGTTCGGGCAGAGCGAGCCCGGCAGCGAGGACATCGAAGTGTTCGAGCGCCTCATCGGGGAGTTGCCCGCGCACGATCCGCGTCAGGCGGTCGCCGCGGCCAGGCTCGCATGGCTGCTCAGGGATGACGACGATACCGCCGATACCGCCGATACGGCTGGGATCAGCCGTCACGCAGGGTCCGGGAGAGCCCGGATTCGCCCGCATGGTCCTGCCGCGCCGGTCGCGGCGGCTGTCCGGGGCCCGCGTCGGGCGTAGCCCCCACTGGTCACTCGTCGACGTATCGGCGGCCGATCGCCAGCAGCCGCAGCAACCCGTCCACACTCCACGCGGCCCGCCCGACGAAGAGGCCGTCGGCCGGCGTCTCGCGAAGCAGCGCGGCGGCGTTGCCCGCGTCGACGCCGCCCCCGTACAGCAGGGCCCGGCAGCCGGCCCCGGCGCCCAGCCGGCGGGCTTCCTCGGCGATTCGGCTCATCACCGGCGCGACCTGTTCCGGCGTCGCCGGGGTGCCGCCTGCCCCGATCGCCCACACCGGCTCGTACGCGATCAACGTCTGACGTATCTCCTCCGGTTGGAGCCGGGACAGGGCCGCCCGCACCTGCGCGGTGACGAACCGCTCCGCGTCACCGGCTGCGCGCACCGCCCCCGGCTCGCCGACACAGATCAGCGGCAGCAGGCCGTGATCGACCGCCGCCCGGGCTTTGCGCGCCACCGTCTCGTCGGTCTCCCCGAACTGCTCCCGCCGTTCGGAATGGCCCATCTCAACGAGCTGGGCGCCCGCGTCGGCGACCATGCGCATGGAGACCTCGCCGGTACCGGCCCCCTCCGGCGCCCAGTGTGCGTTCTGCGCGCCGAGCAACACGGGCGCTCCGGCGAGCTGGTCGCG
This sequence comes from Sphaerisporangium sp. NPDC051011, assembly GCF_040653595.1. Taxonomy (NCBI): domain Bacteria; kingdom Bacillati; phylum Actinomycetota; class Actinomycetes; order Streptosporangiales; family Streptosporangiaceae; genus Sphaerisporangium; species Sphaerisporangium sp. NPDC051011. The sequence goes on from NZ_JBFAGG010000001.1 coordinate 784,086, forward strand.
GACGGCCGCGAGGCTCGTGTGCGCCGGCAGGATGAACGGCCGCACCTCGTCCGGCAGCGGCGTCTCGGCCAGCGCCTCGGCGAGCAGCCGCGCGTATTCGCGGCTCTCCCCGATGGTCTTGTTCATCTTCCAGCTCGTACCGATCCAGACCATGGCCGGCGCCGGCTCCTCTCTCGTCGGTCAGCCGGCCGGGTGGCCGGCGGGAAACGCTTCCACCTCGTCCCGGGCCCGCGCCGGTGCCGCGTCGATGACGACCGCCCCCGCCGCGGTTCCGCCCCGTGCCGTCACGCCTTGGTCCTCGCCTCGTACTCGCTGATGGCGGCGACCTTCTCCGCCGACGCGGAACGGGGGTCGAAGCGGTAGCCGAGCCACTCCCTGGCCAGGCGCCGGGCGAGTTCCAGGCCGACGACCCGCTCGCCCATGCAGAGCACCTGCGCGTTGTTGCTCAGCACCGCCCGCTCAACGGAATAGCTGTCGTGGGCGGTCACCGCCCGGATCCCCGGGATCTTGTTCGCGGCGATCGCCACGCCCATGCCGGTGCCGCAGATCAGCAGGGCCCTGTCGGCCTTGCCCTCGACGATGAGCCGGGCCGCCGCCGCGGCGACGTGCGGGTAGTGGGTCTCCTCGTCCTCGTCGACGCCGACGTCGATCACCTCGCTCACCCGGTCGTCGGCCTGCAGATCCTTCGCCAGTTGTGTCTTGTAGCGGAGCCCGGCGTCGTCGCTGCCGAGCACGATCCGCAGTTTGTCACCCATCGTCGTTCTCCTTGGTGGGGTGTTTCGGCGACACCGCCGGAGGTGCGGCGGCATCGCCCCGTTCGGGTCCTGGTCCGAAGGCCCGCGGCTACTGGCGGGCACCGCGCCGGCGTATTGGGGAGGGGGCCGGCGCGGGTCCCGCCAGTAGCCGCCGGCCAACGGCCAGACCTGTCAGACCGGGCCTGCCGAAATCCGGGCCTGCCGGCGGCCGGCGGCGTCAGCCGGGGATCAAGGACACCTTGATCGACTTCGTGCCGTCGGCGACCAGGTCCAGCCCGTCCTGGAACCGGCTCAGCGGCAACTGGTGGCTGCAGATCTGGTCCATCGGCAGCTTCCCGGACTCCAGCAGCCGGATCGCGGCCGGCCAGCAGTGCGGCCCGAGGTGCGCGCCGAGCACGTCCAGTTCCTTGTCGTCGCTGATGATGCTCCAGTCGACGGTGACGTCGGAGCCGAAGACGCTGTACTCGACGTAGCGGCCGAGCTTGCGCAGCAGGTTCAGGCCCTGGGCCACCGCGGAGGGGTGCCCGGTGCCCTCCAGGTAGACGTCGGCGCCGTAGCCGTCGGTGAGGTCCTTGACGATCGCGACGGCGTCCTGCTCGGCGACGTTGATGGTCCGGGTGGCGCCGCACAGCTTGGCGAGCTCCAGCTTGTCCTGCGACATGTCAAGGGCGATCACCTCGGCCGGGAACTTCTGGGCCGCACCGGCGATCATGCCGAGGCCGATCGGACCGCAGCCGGCGACGACCACGACGTCCTCGAACCGGATGTTGGCCCGCTCGACGGCGTGCAGCGCGCACGACAGCGGCTCGGTGAACGCCGCGTGGGCCGGAGGCAGGTCCTTGCTGATCTTGTAGACGAGCGCCTCCGCCGGATAGACCATGTACGACGCCATCCCCCCGGGGTGGCGGCGCTTGAACCCGTACATCTGGTGCGGGGCGCACATCCAGTACTCGCCGCGGAGGCAGTATCGGCACTTCCAGCACGGCACGATCTGCTCGGACACGACCCGGTCGCCGACCTCGACGCCCCAGCGGCGGGAGGCCTCCTCGTCGAGCTGCACGATCTCACCGACGAACTCGTGCCCCGGGATCACCTCGGTCTCGGCCCATGCCGGACGGTTCTCGTCGCCCCAGAACTTCGCCGCGCCGTGGTAGCACTTCAGGTCGCTGGCGCAGATCCCTACCGCCTCGACGCGGACGAGCGCCTCGCCCTTGCCGGGCTTGGGCACAGGCACCTCCTCCAGGCGGTAGTCCTCCGGGGCGTGACAGACCACGGCCTGCATGGTCTCCGGAATCGGCTGGACGCTTGTCGCAGTCATCGCGCTTCTCCTTGGTTCAAATCGGCGGGGGGCAAATCGGCGAGAGTCGAATCGGCGGGCACGCCGCTGTGCGCCGCCGCTGTTGGCTGATGAGAGACAACGAAGGCTGGACCACTCACGCAGTCGGCCTGCGCGAGCACCTCCCCGACGGCGGTGAGGATCAGCCCCATCGAGACGGCGCCCGCGTCGGGTGTGCCGACGCCGCGCTCGGCCAGCGGCCTGGCCCGGCCGACCCGCGCCCGAAGTGACGCGGTCGCGGCCCCGGCCTCGACGGCGGCGGCGGCAGCCACCCGCCACGCGTCGGACAGGTTCAATCCGGCGCCGAGCTGCCGGTCCAGTTCCTCGGCGAACGGCAGCAGAGCGTCGAGCATCGTCTTGTCGCCGCGCTCGGCCTTGCCGACCCGCTGAATCGCCGCGGCGCCCGCGTGCACGGCGTCCCGCAGCAGCGCCGGGGTGACCTCGTCGGTGTTGCCGAGGACGGCGCCGACGGCGGCCAGGCCCACTCCCCACAGCAGACCGCTGGTGCCGCCGGCCTTGTCGCCGAACGCGTCACCGGCCACGGTCAGCACGTCGCCGACCCCGCCGTCGGCCGCCTCAGCCGCCGCCTGGGCCGCCCGCAGGCCGCGGACCATGCCGATGCCGTGGTCACCGTCGCCGGCGACCGCGTCGATCCTGCCGAGGTTCTCCTCATTCTCGGCCACGACGGCGGTCATGGCCGCGATGGCCCGCCGGGCGACCCCGGCCGCCGCGCGGGACACCGGGCTGGCCTCCGCCGGGCGCTCGTCGGTGACCTCCTGTTCCGCCACGTCGGTCCGCCTGGCGTACGTCGGCAGCGTGGAGGTCTCGCCGCGCCGGAAGGCGGCGGTGTCGGCCGGGGCGAGCCAGTACCGTTCCAGCTCGTCGTCCAGCCAGGTCAGCGACAACGAGCAGCCGGCCATGTCGAGGCTCGTCACCAGCTCGCCGACCTCGGGCAGCACGGGCTCGACCCCCGCGGCGGTGAGCAGCCTCTGGACGTGTCCGTAGAGTACGAACAGCTCCTCGTACTTGGTGCTGCCCAGACCGTTGAGGATCACCGCCGCCCGCCCGCCGGCGCCGGCGGGCCGCTCGGCGAGCACGGCGTCGACCAGCGCCTGGGCCAGCTCCCTGGCGGGCATCCACTCCCCCGTACGGATCCCCGGCTCGCCGTGGATGCCGAGGCCGAACTCCATCTGGTTCTTTTCGACCGAGAACAGCGGCTCGGCCCGGCCGGGCAGGGTGCACCCGCCGAACGCGACCCCGAAAGAGAAGGTGGCGGCGTTGGCCGCGCGCATGACCCGCTCGACGGTGTCCACGTCGCAGCCGCTGTCAGCGGCCGCACCGCCGATCTTGTAGACGAGGAAGGTGCCGGCGATGCCACGCCGCCGGTCGGCCTCGTCCGGACCGGCAGAGGCGATGTCGTCGGTGACGTACACGTTGCGGCAGTCGATGCCGGCGGCGCGCAGCCGCTCCTGCGCGCCGCCGAAGTTGAGCCTGTCCCCGGCGTAGTTGCCGTAGGAAAGGATCACGCCTGCGCCCCCGTCGGCCGCCCGGGCGATCCGGACGACCTGCTCCGTGGACGGGGAGGTGAAGACATCACCCAGGACGCAGCCGTCGGCGAAGCCCGGGCCGACCGTGCCGGAGTACGACGGGTAATGACCCGAGCCGCCGCCCACGACAAGGCTGACCTTTCCCGCCCGGGGGCCGCCCCGCCGGATGAAGCCGGATGCGCCGGGCACCCGCTCGACGTAGCGGCCGTACGCCGCGGCAAAGCCCTCGATGACCTGTTCCTTGAAGTCCGAGGGGTCGTCGTAGATGTGCGTCATCGCCAGTCTTTCCTACGCGCGTGTCGATGTGTTGTGGTACGTCATGTGGCGACCTCGTACCGGATGCCGGCCGCCTTCCACGCGTCCAGCACCTTCGGGTCCGCTCCCGCGTCGGTGATGACGAGGTCGAACACGTCCAGCGGCACGATCTTGTGCAGGGCGACCCGGCCCAGCTTGCTGTGGTCGACCAGCAGGAAACGCCGGGTCGCGGCCTGCACCATCGCCCGTTTGAGGGCGACGATGCGCTCCTCCTGATGGAAGGCGTCGGTCGCCGAGATCGCGGAGGTGGACATGAACAGGGCGTCGGCCTGCAGGCCCGCGATCTGCTCGATGGTCTGCAGCCCGACGAAGGAGTCGTGCGGCATGTCGTAGACGCCGCCGAGGCCGATGACGGTCAGGTCCACCTCGGCCGCGAGCTGACTGAGCCGGCGAAGTCCTTCCAGGAATGTCGTCGCCACGTGGAGAGGTGCCCGCTCACGCAGTCCCTCGATCATGTGCATGACCGTGGTCGAGTCGTCGAGCAGCACCGACATGCCGGCGTCGACGTAGCGCAGCGCCGCCGCCGCGATCGCCTGCTTCTCTTCGGTGCGGGACATCATCCGGTACGACATCTGGGACTCGAAGACTCCGGACGGCTGGGCGGTCACCCCGCCGTGGAACCGGCGCACGATGCCGCGCCGCTCCAGTTGTTCGAGGTCGCGGTGGATCGTCATGATGCTCACCCGGAACTCGGCGGCGAGTTCCTGCGGCGAGCAGGAGCCCTGCGCGGCGACGCGTTCGGCGATCTGCCGCTGCCGCGTCTCGGTCTTGCGCTCCCGCTGCCGGAATGGCCCTTGGCCGTTGGTCATCTGATGTCCTCGTGATCGCCGGGGGTCGGTCATGGACTGGCACGCACTGCTGTTCGCCCGTGCCGCTGGATAGCATCCTCCCGATGCGGGCGACCAGGCTGTCCCGCCGCGTTTGCGGGCCTGGTCCTTGCCCTGGGCGCGAGGTGGCTGCCACCGCCCACGACCGACCACCCCCTCGACGTGTCGCCGTAACGGTCCGCCGGAGTCGCGGATCAGCTACTCAGGACGAAATTGTTGAGCTTGTCCGCGTTGTCCTTTGTGATCAGGATGCAGTCGAGTGCCTGCTTCTCCTGGGCGGCGCCGGTCTTGCCGGTCTTGAGGAAGCTGTCGGCCTGCTGGACCGCCAGCGTGGTGCCCTGGACGATGGGCTGGAGCACGGTGGCGACCATCTCGCCCGCCTTGACCGCGTTGACGGCATCCTGGTTGCCGTCGAAGCCGAGCACCTTGACCTGCGCCAGCTTTCCGGCATCCTTGAGCGCCTGGATCGCGCCGAGGGCCATCTCGTCGTTGCCGGCCACCACACCGGTGATGTCCGGGTGGGCGCGCAGCATGACCTCCATCTTCTGCTTGCCCTCCGCCCGGTCCCAGTTCGCGGTCTCCTGCTGCACAAGCTTCAGGTCCGGGAACTGTGACAGCACCTCGGCGTACCCGTCGGAGCGGACCTTGGCGTTGTTGTCGGTGGGGTTGCCGAGCAGCTCCACGTACTGACCCTTGCCGCCCATGACCTTGGCCCACTCCTGGGCGCCGAGGGTGGCACCCTGAGCGTTGTTGGACACGATCTGGGACTTCGCGATGCCCTGCTGGTTGATCTCGGCGTTGACCAGGAACACCGGGATGCCGGCGTCGTTGGCCTTCTGGACCGCTCCGACGCTCTCCTTGGCGCCCGCCGGGTCGAGGATGATCGCCTTGACCTTCTTGGAGATGGCCGCGTCGATGAACTGGTTCTGCTTGTCCGGATCGCTGTTGTGGGCGTCCACGGTGGTCTCGTACCCGAGCTTCTTGGCCTCGTCGGCCGCGGTGGTGACCTCGGCCTTCCAGTACGGGTTGGACGGGTCAACCGTGATGACGGCGAATGTGCCGCCGCCGGCGGCGGCGGAACCGCTGCCGGAGCCGGAACCGGAGTCGGAGCTGGAGTTGGAGCCGCCACAAGCGGTCAAGCCGAGGACGAGGGCCATCGGCAGGCCGAGCAGAGCAAGCCTGCGCTTCATCGGACACCTTCTTTTCATGTAGGGGTGATGGGGGTGGGGGTGTGATCGGCTGGGACGGCGTCACCGGCTACCGATGAGTGCCGGATCCGAGCCGGGGGATCCGGCCGTGGGTGTCGACGGCGGGTTCGCGGCCGCGGCCCGCTTGAGCTCGCGGCGCTTTTGCAGCTTCTGCTGGATCTGGTCGACCGCGACGGCGAGCACGATGACCGCGCCCTTGATGACCTGCTGCCAGAACACGGAGACCCCGACCAGGACAAGGCCGTCGACGAGGAAGCCGATGACGAAGGCGCCGATGATCGTGCCGCGGACCGTGCCCCGGCCGCCGGACAGGGCCGCGCCACCGATGACGACCGCGGCGATGGCGTTGAGTTCGTACAGTTCACCACCGCGCGGGGTGGCGGCCGGCAGGTCGGCGGTCAGCAGAAGACCGACCGTGGCGGCGCAGAAGCCGGCGATGACGTAGATCAGGACCTTGATCCGCTTCACCCGTACGCCGGACAGTTCCGCCGCCCGCTCGTTGCCGCCGCTGGCGTACAGCCAGCGGCCGAACGCGGTGCGGTTGAGCAGCAGGGAGAAGACGATGGCGAAGACGACCATCAGCCACACCGGCATCGGAATGCCGAGCGGGGTGCCGGCGAGCAGGGAGAGAAAACCGGTGTTGCCCAGCTTCTCCTCACCGCGCAGCTTGGTGAAGGTCTCACCGTTGGTGATCAGCAGGGCGATGCCGCGCGCGGCGTAGAGCATGCCGAGGGTGGCGATGAACGGAGCGACGTTCAGCCGGGTGATCACCAAGCCGTTGAGGTAGCCGACCAGGGCTCCCACGGCCACCGAGATCAGGATCACCACCCACACCGACGGGTAGGCGATCAGGTCCGTGAAGGGAACATGGGCCCCCTGCAGCAGATACCCGGCGATCACGCCGGTCACCCCGACGGTGGAGCCGACCGACAGGTCGATCCCGCCGTTGAGGATCACCAGCAGCATGCCGATCGCCAGGATCGCGTTCATGGCGACGTGCCGGGTCATCAGGATGAGGTTGTCCAGCTCCAGGAAGTGGGGCGACAGCGCGGAGAAGCCGACGACGATGATCGCCAGGGCGATGAGGGCTCGCCCCTCGACCAGCAGCTTGTTGACGTTCATCCGGCGGCCCAGGATCCGCGGGCCGGCGGCGGCCTGTGTGTCGCTCATTCCGTTGCTCCGATGTGTAGGGCTTCAGGCCCGGGCTCGCCGGAGGCGGCCAGGACTTCCTCACGGCCGGCGGTACGGGGGTCGAACTCCCGCACGATGCGGCCCTTCGACATGACCACCACCCGGTGCGAGGCCGTCAGCGCCTCGCTGATCTCGGACGTCGCGTACAGCACCGCGAGTCCTTTGCGTGCTTCGCGGAACAACAGCGAGAAGATCTCGCCCTTCGCGCCGACATCGATGCCGCGGGTGGGCTCGTCGAGCAGGAGCACCTTGGGCCGGGTCAGCAGCATCTTCCCGATGACGACCTTCTGCTGGTTGCCGCCGCTGAGAGAGGTGATCGGAGCCTCGGGCCCGGCGGTCTTCACCCGTACCTCTCTGGTCATGGTCTGGACGTCGGCGTTCTCCTTCTTCCGGGAGACGAACCAGCGTTCGACCATGGACAGCAGGCTCGACAGCGACATGTTCGACCCGACCGACATGAGCTGGACGAGGCCGTCACGCTGCCGGTCCTCCGGCACGAGCCCGATGCCGGAGGCGATGCGTTCGGAGATGGACAGCGGCCGCAGGTCCTGCCCGCCGAGGAGCACCCGCCCTGCCGCGATGGGCTGCCGCCCGGCCAGCGCCTCGAGCAGTTCGGTCCGGCCGGCGCCCATCAGCCCGTAGAGGCAGACGATCTCCCCGGCCCTGACCTGCAGCGAGACGTCGTTGACGGCGAGCCGGCCGCCCGCGTCGGCGTCGGGTACCCGGAGATTCTCGATGGCGAGGGCGACGTCCCCATGCTCGCGGGGCTCGCCGGCGAAGTCGTACTCGGCGGCGCGTCCGACCATCTTGGACACCACCCACGGCAGGTCGATGTCGGCCGCGTCCGCCGTGGCGACCAGCGCCCCGTCCCGGAAGACGACGGCGTGGTCGGCTATCTCGATCGCCTCTTCCAGGTGGTGGGAGATGTAGACGATGGCCACGTTCTGGGCCTTCAGCTCACGAATCACCTTGAACAGGACGACGACCTCGGCCGCGCTCAGCGCCGACGTGGGCTCGTCCATGATCAGGATGCGGGCGTTCGTGGCGAGCGCCCGCGCGATCTCCACCACCTGCTGCTGGCCGAGGCGCAGGTCGGACACCAGCGTCGTCGGCGCGATCTCCTCCTCCAGCCGCGCCATCACCTCGCGGGCGATCTCACCCTCCCGGGCATAGTCGACCCCGCCGCCTCGGCGGCGCAGCTCGCGCCCCAGGAAGATGCTGTCGCGTACGTTCAGGTTCGAGCAGAGGTTGAGCTCCTGGTGGATGATCGAGATGCCCAGATCGACCGCCTGGGTCGTCGACTGGAGGTCGATCACCTCGCCGTCGAGTTCGAGGTGGCCACTCGTCGGCCGCTCGACCCCGGAGAGGATCTTCATCAGGGTCGACTTGCCGGCGCCGTTCTCACCAAATAGAACCGTTACTTTCCCACGACGCACTTCGAAGTTGACGCCCTTGAGCGCCTGTGTGACGCCGTACGTCTTGGTGATGTCGACCGCCCGTAGGACGACGTCGCCGGCGACCGGCGCGTTCCCGGGTACGGTCCGGGCGGCGACGGCGCTCACGGCGTCACCTCGATATCCACAGGCTGGATGAGGAACGACTTCGCCGGGCCACCGGTTGACCAAGCGCCGTACACGGTGACCCGCTTGCCCTTCAGCGAGGAGGTGTCGAGCTTGGCCAGCACGGCCTGCTGTATCTGAAGCTTGAACTGGTTTGCCACGGACTGGTAATCAGTCTGATCTGTGAAATCACCAAACTTGATCGTTCCTGTGGCGTCCCGAACCGGTGTCCCGCTGACGGATGCGCCGACCGCGACCCGCACCACGGTGTCCTTCGGCACGTCCCGGACGGCCAGCAGGACGAAGTTGTCGGCGACCTCCTCGACCGTGCCGGTCGCCTTGACCGGGAACGCGAAGTTGCCTGTGCCGAGGTCCTGACCGTACTGCCTGCCGGCGGCCCCCTGGTCGGACTCCACGGCCGGAGCCAGTACGGCGAGGTCGGTGGCCTTCTGCTTAATCATTGCCGTGACCTTCGGAAACTTGTCGGCCGCGTAGCTTTCGGCAATGAACGGGGGCGGGTTGAGGTCCGCCACCTGCTGCGGCGAGAGGACCTTGGTGTCGAACGCCGCCGCAACCACTAGAGCCGCGAGGGCGACGACACCCACGAGCCACCTCATCGAGGCAGGTCGATGTTTGAGATCGGGACGCATGCCCGCCACCTCCAGATCGGGGGATTGCCACAGACCCGGGGAGACGCAGGGGTAGCACTCAGGCCGTCTGTGATATTCGCAGCGTAGGGTGTGACCTAGAACAGTACAAGTGTTAATTCGAGATTTCCTCACAACACGGGACGTTCACGGCTGTAACCCGACAGCAACACACCAACGACCACGCAAGCCCCGGCTCTCCCCGCGACGCGACCGGCTGCGGCGTCGTCCCGTCGAACGTCGCCTTGTCGAACATCGTCAGTGCGTCGGCCCGGCCTAGAGAAAGCCGAACCGGCCGGCCGGCATCATGGCCAGGAGCGGGTTCCCTGATACTGTCTTCGCGTGCCCCGAAGGAGCATCGGTCGGGGCTTGGCCGCCGCCTACTCCGGCTGCCTCAGCCGGGGAAAGCGAGTCCGGAACGACACGCCAGGGCCCCGGCGAGCGATGATCTACCAAGACAGCACGGCACAAGCCGACTGGAAGATCGCCCACGCGATGAACAGCGTGATCCAAGAAGCCGGTAACGGCGTGTGATCACCCCGAAGGATCACGGTCCGCAACGGCCGTGATCGCGAACCTAATGGCACGCCAATGGCACGAACCCCCGGCCAGATGATCGCTGGCGGGGGTGTTTTGGCTGGTGGGCGCTACTGGGTTCGAACCAGTGACCCCTCGCTTGTAAGGCGAGTGCTCTACCGCTGAGCTAAGCGCCCCCGTCGCCGACCCCTGATGGTCGATCGGGGTACACCTTACGGTACTGAAGGGGACCTCAGCACATCCAGCGCCCAAGTGGTGCCGGGGTCGGGGACGCCGGCGGCCTGCCAGCCGAGGAGGGCCGCGCCGAGCATGCCGGCGTTCATGCCGAGGGCGGCGCGGCGCAGGGGTGGGGCGGCGCGGAAGGTCAGGCGGGACTGGAGGCGTTCGGCCAGCGGGTCGAACAGCGCTGGGCCGGCCTCGGCGAGGCCGCCTCCGAGGACGATCATGGAAGGGTCGAGCAGGAGGGTATAGGTGGCCAGGGCGTAGGACAGGGCCTCAAGGGCGTCGTCCCAGACCGCGGAGGCGGCCGGGTCTCCGCGCATGGCGAGGTGGACGACGTCCTCGGCGGTGGCGGGGACGCGCGCGGACGCGATCTCGCCGACGTAGGGGGAACTGCCCAGGGAGGTTATTACGTCCTGAGATGGCTCGGGTAAGGGGGCGTGACCTTCCAGGGATCCGGGCGGACGGAGACCCGGCGCGGGTGAGAAAGCGCGGCCTTCCACCGGCCCGGGCGAACGGAGGCCGAGCGCGGGCGAGTGGAAGTCCTCGTGTGCGCCGGCGTGCGGCAGGTCGCTTTGCGCGGGAGGACCTGCGTACAGGTCTCCGGTGCGGCGAGGGAGGCCTGGGGGGCGCGTGGAGGCCGCTCGGCTGAGTCTTTCGGCGTAGCGGCGGGCCACCGAGGCGGCGGAGGCGTAGGTTTCCAGGCAGCCGATCTGGCCGCAGGCGCAGCGTTCGCCGCCGGGGAAGACGGGGACGTGCCCGATCTCGCCGCCACAGCCGGCCGAGCCGCCGTACGGGGTGCCGCTCATCACGAGGGCACCGGCGATTCCGGTGCCGATGGGGAGAAAGAGGAAGTCGCGCTCGCCGCGGCCGGCGCCGAGGACGCTCTCGGCCAGGCCGCCGGTGCGGACGTCGTGGCCCAGGCGGACGGGGACGTCCAGCGGGGAGAAGTCGGCGGCGGGGACGTCCTTCCAGCCGATGTTGGCCGAGTAGACGGCCCGATCCTCGGTGACCAGGCCGGGGACGGCGACGCCGACGCCGGAGGGGGTGCCGTGGCCGGCGCGGGCGAGGTCGGCGACGAAGGCGCGGATGGCCTCGATGACGCGCAGAGGGCCCTCGTCGCGCGGCGTCGGGCGGCGGTCGGTGAGGAGGATCTCCCCTTCCGCGCCGACGAGACCGCCCTTCATCGCGGTGCCGCCGACGTCGAGGGCCACGACATAGCCGCGTACGGCCGAGGTGGCCGCCGCACCACCGGCCGGAACCGGATCCGAGCCCGCACGCCGGGAGGGAGCCGGGTCCGAGCCCGCACTCCGAGCCGGCACCGGATCCAAGTTCCCACTCCGGGAGGGAGCCGGATCCAAGCCCGCACTCGGGGAGGGAGCCGGGTGCGAGACCGAAGTCGGAAGTGGAGGCTCTGTCGGCGCTGTGGGGGGGTTGGTGGGGGGACTCCCAGGGGTGGGTTCGTGCACGGAGTTCGTCCCCTCTGTCGCGATCTTCACGGCCGCGTCGCGGACCGCTCGGCCCCCCGCCGGCCTGCGACCCGGGTCCGGCGCCGCAAGGGGCGGTCCATATCCCCGCGCGTCACCGGACCGGATGACTACTGCACATTCCCGCGCAGTTTTGCTCAAATGAGTGCATGAGTCAAAACCGGATGAACCGGAAAAAACGGACAGCCGATGTGATCAGCGGCTGGGGTGACGGCCGAGGACGCGGCTGAGGGCGGCCTCGACCTCCTCCGAGAGCCCGGGCGCGCCGGCGCGGACCAGCGACGACCCGGTTTCCGCCTCGGACGAGCGCGCGACCCGCACCCACCCGCAGGACCGGCACTCGACCTCCCCCAGCCTGCAGATGAGCTGGGTCGAGCCGCAGGACCCGCAGTGGTCCAGATCGAGATCGTGTTCACGCTGACAGGCCGGGCAGATGAGCACCTGGGCCTCGCGACGCACCCCGCGCCGCCAGGGGCTCACGCCGCGCTCCGGGTCCGTCTGCCGGACCCCGCATCGATAGCAGGGCATCGTCGCCACCGCCTTCGTCTTCGCCAGGCCGTCGCCTGGCGCACATCACTGGGGGATTGTCGCGAGCACCCGGTGGTACTCGGTGATGTCGCGCGCCGAGGGGATCGGGTTCACGGCCTTCCACCGGACCACGCCCTCGCCGTCGATGACGAAGGTGCCGCGGACCGCGACGCCCCTCTCGTCGTCGAGGACACCGTACGCCCTGGCCACCTCTCCGTGCGGCCAGAAGTCGGAGAGCAGCGGAAACGTGAAACCCTCCTGGTCGGCCCACGCCCTGTGTGCGAACACCGAGTCGACCGACACGGTGAGCACCTGGACGTCCTCGGGTGCCGATCCGACGAATTCGTCACGGAGGGCGCTGAGCTCGCCGTGGCAGACGCCGCTGAAGGCGAGCGGGTAGAACATGAGCACGACTCGGCGGCCCCGCAGGTCGGCCAACCTCACGGGGACGCCGTGCTGATCTTGAAGCTCGAACTCCGGAGCCTTGTCACCCACCTCGGCAGCCATGCCATTCCTTTCCCCGCAGAAGACGGACGAATGACTGCGAGACACACCAATCCTGCCGTACGGCCAGTGCGAGCCGTACGGCAGGGGAAGGGAAGAATCCTAGCGACGTCCCTTGGGAGTGACGAGCCGCGTGCCCGACCAGTCTCGGGCCGCGCTCACGCTGCTGGTCTGGGCGAGGCCGGCAGTGGTGGCGTCCTCCCCGATGTCGCTGGGTTCGACGTGACCTTCCCGGCCCACCTTGGGAGTCAGCAACCAGATCTGGCCGCCGTCGGCCAGCCCGGTCATGGCGTCGCTCAAGGCGTCGAACAGATCACCATCTCCATCGCGCCACCACAGCAGCACGACGTCGACGACGTCCTCGGAATCTTCATCGACCAGTTCGTTGCCGGTCAGATCTTCGATCGACAGGCGGAGCTCATCGTCCGAGTCCTCGTCCCAGCCGATCTCCTGCACCACCTGACCCGGCTTCAGACCGAGTCGCTCGGCCAGGCCGCGCTCGCCCTGCGCCTGACCCGCGGTCGCGCTCACGTGTATCCCTCCTGCTTGAATGGCCCCGCCCTCTGGCGGCTCAACCGGCCCCTGAGAGGCCGCTTCGGCACAGTCCACACGCTGTGACCCATCGTCGTCAACGGTCGCCACGACCGGTGACCCGCACCGTTATCTGCTAGTCCGACAAAAACGACAAACGAACACGTCGTTCCGGGTTGTCGACGTTGAGGTCGACGATGGCGACGGATTGCCACGTCCCCAGCGCCAGCCGCCCGTCCAGTACCGGAACCGTCGCGTACGGCGGGACGAGTGCCGGCATCACGTGTGACCTGCCATGACCCCGCGAGCCGTGGGCGTGACGCCAACGGTCGTCGGCCGGCAGCAGATCGTCCAACAGATTGAGGAGATCCTCGTCGCTGCCGGACCCGAGTTCCAGCAGCGCCACCCCCGCCGTCGCGTGGGGGACGAACACGTGGAGTAACCCGTCTCCCCCGCACGACCGCGCGAACTCCTCGCAGTGCCGGGTGATGTCGTACACCCGTTCCCTGGTCCCCGTGCTCACCTCGAACGTCTGAGATTTCACCTAACGGATCTTATGATCCCCGCTGAACTGGGACGACAATCGCATCCGGACCCGGAAAAACCAATCCGGTGTGCCCGTCGTCGAACCGGACGACATATGGCGGGCAACCGTCGGGGCCCCGTACCTCGATGATCAAGCCCGGCCTGTCCCTGTCACCCACCGTGGTCCCGTGGACGAGGAGCCGGTCGCCTACGGTCGCGTACACGTCGATCCCTCCTTCTTCAGGGTCTCTTCCAGACTGGTACCCAGGTCGGCCCGCGAAAAGAGGGAGAGGCCCTCCCCCGACAGAGGGAGGGGAAATAAAGACCGAAACGTTACTCTGCGGGGATGTGGCGCTTCGGGCTCCGGACGCGGACGGCCGCCTCTTACGTACTGGTCACCACGGCCGCCGTGCTCATCGTGGAAGCGATCCTCGTCGGCTACGTGATCTCCTCGGCCAACGGCTCGGACCTCCTCTCACGGCTCCAGAACCAGGCGGGCAACGACGCCAAGGTGCTGAGCGCCACCGCGAGCAAGGTGTACGCGCGCACGCCGGACATCGACCAGCGGACGCTGCTGATCATGGCGATGAAGGGGTCGATCGGCCTGACCGCCCTGAACGGGCCCGCCGAGGGCCTTCGGTTCGGGACCCCGAAGAAGGGGTCGCCCGGCGCGGTCGAGGCGCTGGTGGACACCCAGGGATGGACCCTCAGCAGCACGGCCCCGGAGGCGTTCCTCCCGAACCGCCTCCTGGTGAGCAAGCCGCCGTCCACGACCGAGGGGGCAGGGGGAAAGGGTCAGACCCCGCTGGGCGTCGCCGTCTGGTGGATCAGCCCGATCCTCGCCCCCGCCGCCTTTCCCTCGTCGCAGGAGAAGTCGTGGGGCAGCTCGCGGACCCCGGCGGACGACCCGCTGAAGCCCTCCAGGACCCCCGCGAGCGCCGATCCCGCCGGCAAGGGGCTCGGCAAGAAGCTGCAAACAATCGGATACGTATACGTGCAGGCGCCCGTGGATACGAAGACGACCACCTCGTACGGGGACGTCGTCATTCCCCTGCTGCTGCCTGGCGCGCTGGTGCTGGCGCTCGTGGTGCCCATTGGCGTCGTGTTCGGGATGTTCAGCACGGGTCCGCTGATCCGCCGCATCACCCGGCTGGCCGAGGTCACCACGGCCGTCGCCACGGGGGACTTCGCGCCCAGGGTGAAGGTCTCGGGACAGGACGAGGTCAGCCGCCTGGAGGACGGGTTCAACAAGATGACCGAGCGGCTCGGCGCCGCCGTGGAGGCCGAGCGGCTCTCGGCGCGGGCCGACGCGCGCCAGGCCGAGCGGTCGCGGATCGCCCGCGAACTACACGACTCCATCTCGCAGGACCTGTTCTCGCTGAGCCTGCTCGCCGCCGGGATGCGCAGGGCCGCTCCCGGGGAACTGCGCCGCGAGACCGAAGCCATGGAGCGGACGGCCGCGCGCGCGATGCGCGAGATGCAGGCGCTGCTGCTGGAGCTGCGCCCGGTGGCGCTGGAGGACTCCGGCCTGGTCCCGGCGCTGGAGGAGCTGTCCCGGGCGTACGAGACCCGGCTCGGGATCAGCGTGCGCACGTTCCTGGCCGAGGTGCCGCTGACGCCGCCGGCCGAGCACGCGGTGCTGCGCCTGACGCAGGAGGCGCTCGGCAACGCCGTCAAGCACGGGGACCCGGAGGGCGTCGAGGTACGGCTGTGGCACGAGGGGCGTGAGGTGGGCATCCGGGTGGCTGACGACGGCCGGGGCTTCGACCCGTCCCACCCTCCGCCGAGCCACGGGATGGGCCTGCGGCTGATGCGCGAGCGGGTGGAGGAGCTCGGAGGCCGGTTCTCGCTGGTCAGCGAGCCGGGCGGGGGCACGGTGGTGACCGCCGTCTTCCCCGCGGCTCCGGGCGGCACCCCCGGCGAGCCGCGGACGCCGGAGGACGCGACCGAGCACACGCGTCGCCGGGACCCCGTGGAGGCCTCGTGATCAGGGTCCTCATCGTGGACGACCACGAGGTCGTGCGGCAGGGGCTGCGGTTCGTCCTCGACCAGGAGGAGGGCATCGAGGTCGTCGGGGAGTGCCCGGACGGCGACCGCGCGCTCGCCGCCGTCCGGGCGCTACGCCCCTCGGTGATGCTGCTGGACATGGTGATGCCCGGCATGGACGGCCTCGAGGTGCTGCGGCGGCTCGGCCCCGACCGGCCGGCGGTCATCGTGCTGACCTCTTTCCAGGAGGACGAGCGCGTGGTGGCCGCCGTGCGCCTCGGCGCGCTGTCCTATCTGCCCAAGACCACGGCCGTGGACCGCGTGGTGGAGGCCGTACGCGCGGCCGCGCGGGGCGGAAGCGTCCTGGAGCCGGGAATCGCGGCGCTGCTGCTGCGCCAGGTGCGGCGCGGCGAGCCCCGCGGCCGCCTGGACGCGCTGACGCCGCGCGAGCGGGAGGTGCTGACCGCGCTGGCCAAGGGGCGTTCCAACTCCGAGATCGCGCGGTCGCTGTCGCTGGGGAAGGAGACGGTGAAGACGCACGTGTCGAGCATCCTGGCCAAGCTGGGCGTCGCCGACCGCACGCAGGCCGCGATCGTCGGCCTCCAGCAGGGCCTCGTGCCGCTGGACGAGGCGCTGGAGGCCGACGGCTCGCAGAGATGAACGGCTCTCACGGGGACGAGCCGGGATGAGCATGGATAAGCGCGGGCAGACGGTGCGCAAGGTCAGACGGTGAGCCCGGTCAGACGGTGCGCAGGGCGTCGGTCGGGGGCAGGCGGGCGGCGCGCAGGGCCGGATACAGCCCCGCCAGCCCGCCGACCAGCAGGGCGACCGCGAACCCGCCCCACAGCCCCTCCGCCGGGATCAGCACCGCCCAGCCGCGGGCGCGCGCCAGCGCGAGCGTGACGGCGCAGCCGATGCCCACTCCCCCGGCGCCGCCGAGCGCGGCCAGCACGAGCGATTCGGTGAGGAACTGGCCCGCGACGTGCAGGCGGGCGGCGCCGAGAGCCCGGCGCAGGCCGATCTCGCCGCGCCGCTCCAGCACCGAGATGACCATGATGTTGCCGATGCCGATCCCGCCGACCAGCAGCGCGATGGCGCCGAGGCCGAGGAACAGGGCGGACCCCGACTCCGCCACCGCCACCCGCGTGGTCAGGGCGTCCGACGGGCGGTTCACGTCCACCGTCTCGGGCCGGGCGGGGTTGGTGGTGGGGCCGAGAAGGCCCGCGACCTCCTCCACCCGGTCCTGCCGCGCCCGCACGTACACCCGGGTGGGGTGGCCGTTGTACCCGAGCAGGCGGGTGGCGACCGGGAAGCCGACTAGGGCCGACCGGTCGACCTCGGGGGCCAAGGTGAAGGGGTCGAGGATGCCGGTGACGGTGAACCAGTGCTCCTGGATCCAGACCCGGGTCCCGGCGTCGACCCGGCTGATGCCGAGCGTCCGCGCGGCCTCGTAGCCGAGCACGACGACCGGGTACGCCGCGGTCGTGGCGTCCAGGAAGCGGCCCTGGCGGACGTGGCCGTCCAGGGTGGTGAGCAGGGAGACGTCACACGCCCGCACGGCCAGGCCCCCGGTCTGGCCCACCGGCACGTGATCGTGGCGGTAGACGTTCTGGCCGAGCATCTGCGTGGTGGGCGCGACGCCGGTGACGCCCTCGACGCGGCGGATCATCCGCGCGGCGTCGGCGGGCAGCTCGGCCTCGGCGCCGCCGAGATCCCTGCCGTTGGCGACCGTGAGCAGGTTGGTGCCGAGCCGGTCGATCTGGGCGAGCAGCGCCGACTGGCTGGAGCGGGTGACGCCGAGGACGGCGACGATGGCGGCGATCCCGAGGGCGATGCCGAGGGCCGACAGCAGGGCGCGCGGCCGCCGGGCCCGCAGACCGAGGGTGCCGACCCCGATCAGGTCCGCGGCCCGCAGCCGGCTGAGATTCGCCGCGCTCACCGGAGGGCCGTGCCGGTGTCGGCGACGACGCGGCCGTCGCGGATCTCGATCCTGCGCGGGCAGGCGGCGGCGACGCCGGGATCGTGGGTGACGATCACCAAGGTGGTGCCCTCCTGGTTGAGCTCGTGGAGCAGGCCGACGATCTCCGCCCCGGTGGCGGAGTCGAGATTGCCGGTGGGTTCGTCGGCGAAGACGATGGACGGCCTGCCGACCAGGGCCCGGGCGATGGCGACCCGCTGGCGCTCGCCGCCGGACAGCTTGGACGAGCGGTGCCGAGCCCGGTGCGCGAGCCCGACCCTCTCCAGCGCGGCGACGGCCAGGCGGCGGCGCTCGGTGGCGGGCACGCCCCGGTAGAGCAGCCCCGTGGCGACGTTCTCGGTCGCCGTCAGGCTGTCCAGCAAGAAGAACCGCTGGAAGACCACGCCGACGTGGTGGGCGCGCAGCCCGGCCAGGCGCCGGTCCCTGTACCGCTCGACGGCGTGGCCGGCCAGCCGGACCGAGCCGGAGGTCGGACGGTCGAGCGCGGCCATCAGGTGCAGGAGGGTCGATTTGCCTGAGCCGGACGGCCCGAGCAGCGCGACCATCTCCCCGGCCCGGACGGTCAGCGAGACGTCGCGGACCGATTCGACCGGCGGCTCACCGGGGTAGACCTTGCGGACGCCGCTCAGTTCCAGCACGGGGCCGCCGGCGTCGCCGTCCCGGGGTGAGGGCCCGGCCGGGACGGTGGAGGTGGCGGGGGGCGTGCGCGTCATTCGACGGGCACCTCGACCTGCGCGCCCTCGTCCACGCCGGTCACCTCGACCACCCCGGCCGCCTCGTCGAACAGGCCGGTCTCGACCAGGACCTTCTGGCGGCGGCCTCCCTGCACCGTGACGACCGCGGTCACGCCACCCGGTTGGGCGAGCAGCGCGACGATCGGCACGGTGAGGACGTCGCGGTGCCGCTCTACGGTGATGTCGACCTGGACCAGCGCCTGGTCGAGCGCCTTGACGGGCTTGCCGCGCAGGCGGACGGTGACCGGGACCGCCGACTGCGTCTGCCCGGGGTCCTGCGCGCCCGCCACCTGCACCGCGACCGTGCCCACCCGGGTGACCGAGCCCTCGCGCGTCCTGCCGTCGGGCAGCGTGACGATCACCTTGTCGCCGCGCCGCACGGTCGGGGCCATCGTGGGGTCGAGTTGGACGGACACGATGGGCTCCGCGCTGGTCCCGTGCAGGACGCGGCCGCCCGCGGTGTCCCCCGCCTTCACGTCCTGGCCGGTCACGCGTAGCGGCCTCGGCAGGAAGACGACCTGCCCGAGCGGCACGGCGCCGGTGACGGGCAGGTGGACGTCGTGCTGCCAGCGCCGTATCGCGAAATAGGTGGAAAGGTCGAAGTCGCGGTCCACGGTGAAGCCGGTGTAGCCGAGCGCCCGCAGGTTGCGTTCGAGCTGCAGGACGTCGGCGCCGTCGGTCATGCCGAGGGCGAACTCCCGCCAGGCCGGCCTGGCGCCGTACATCAGCGGGACCTTGCGGCCGTTCACCTCGTAGAGCGCGTGTCCGCGGGTGATCGTCGCGCCGATGGCGGGCAGCCGGGTGACGACGCCTCCCGCGCCGTTGACGGTGTAGGAGCCGTCGTAGGTGACGGTGCCGTTGACCTGCCGGCGCTCGGCCACGTCGGTGCGGGTGACCGGGGCGGTGCCGGTGGCGACCGGGGGGACGGTGGTGGCGGGCTGAGGGGCCTCGCGCAGCAGCGCCCAGCCCCCTCCGGCGGCGGCGAGCACGACGACGCCGGCGAGCGTGGTCGTGACCGCCCTACCCACGCGCGCCGTCCGAGGAGGCTTTGACGCCCTTGCCGGGGAGGTACTGCCCGCATGCCTCGAACTGGGTCCTGAGACCCCTTTTGCCGAGGTCGTCGAGCCGCTTGGGCAGCGAGAAGGCCCCCTCGGGGTTCGGGTCGGGCCAGTCGCGCAGGCCGTGCTCGCGCATGCAACGGGAGAACTCGCGGAGCTTGGCCATCTCGGCGGCGGTGACCGGTTTGCCGCCCTGGCCCTTGTCGGGCAGGCGGTCGATGTACGTCCTGCAGGCGTCCAACGCCGCCCGGCCGGGCTTGGCGGCCCTGTCGGGCACCCCGACCTCCCCGGTACGCGGGTCGACGGTCGGGTCGGGGAAGCCGGGCATCCCGTGGGTCCTGAGGCACTTGGCGACGTCCTTGAACAGGGCAAGCGTCCGCGCGGCCCCGGTGGGGGAGGGTGAGGGCGTCGCGGTGCCGGGCGACGTGGACGCGCATCCGGCGAGCACCGCGACCAGGCATGACGTAGCCGTGAGTCGGCGCATCATCGATCTTTCCTAGCGTCGTGGGTGGACGGGCCCCGCGGGAGCCGTGATTTCAAGGCTTCCGGGGTGGAGCCGTCCGCGCATCGCGCGAGGGCGGGGTTGAATGTCCCTCTTGCGGGGGAGGCAGAGGGGTGCGGGCACCCTGATGAACCCCCTGCTAAGAACGGAGTATCTCTCCGGTTTTGCATGATTTGCCGCTAGCGGGGAGGATCGTCCTACCATCGGTGGTCTAGGCCATGATTGTGTCCCTGCCAGCAGGGACATCTTGGTTACCGGACGGTAGAGATGCACTTTCCGGAGCAAGCGGCCAGGATGGAAGACGACCTAGACAACGTAGAAGAGGCTTACCAGTCCATAATCGGAAGGCGAGACCCAGTGGCTTCCGGACGCCAGCGTTTCTCGATCATCAGCGACGGCCTACCCAGCCAGTTGCCTGATGTCGACCCCAGCGAGACTCAGGAGTGGCTCGAGTCGCTTGACACCGTCGTGAAGACGGAGGGTCGTAGCCGAGCCCGCTATCTGATGCTGCGCCTGCTCGAGCGAGCGCGCGAGCACCAGGTGGGGGTGCCCGGACTGCGGAGCACCGACTACATCAACACGATCCCGCCGGAGCGCGAGCCCTGGTTCCCGGGCGACGAGTACGTCGAACGACGCATCCGCGCCTATATCCGGTGGAACGCCGCCGTCATGGTCACCCGGGCCAACGCCCGCACCAACGTCGGCGGTCACATCGCGACCTACGCCTCGGCCGCGTCGCTGTACGAGGTGGGCTTCAACCACTTCTTCCGCGGCAAGGACCACGGAGAGTCCGGTGACCAGGTCTTCATCCAGGGCCACGCCGCCCCGGGCATCTACGCCCGGGCGTTCCTGGAGGGCCGCCTGAACGAGGCGCAGCTCGACGCGTTCCGCCAGGAGCTGTCCCACGGCTTCAAGGGCCTGCCGTCCTATCCGCACCCGCGCCTGATGCCCGACTTCTGGGAGTTCCCCACGGTCTCCATGGGCCTCGGCGCGATCGACGCGATCTACCAGGCGCGGTTCAACCGCTACCTGCTCAGCCGCAAGATGAAGGACACCAGCCGCAGCCACGTCTGGTGCTTCCTCGGCGACGGCGAGATGGACGAGCCCGAGTCGCTCGGCGCGATCGGCCTGGCCGCCCGTGAGGAGCTCGACAACCTCACGTTCGTGATCAACTGCAACCTGCAGCGGCTCGACGGCCCGGTACGCGGCAACGGCAAGATCATCCAGGAGCTCGAGTCGTTCTTCCGGGGGGCCGGATGGAACGTCATCAAGGTCGTCTGGGGCCGCGACTGGGACCCGCTGCTGGCCGCCGACGTCGACGGCGTGCTCGTCAACAAGATGAACACCACCCCCGACGGGCAGTTCCAGACCTACTCCGTCGAGTCGGGCGAGTACATCCGCGAGAACTTCTTCGGGGACGACCCCCGCCTGCGCAAGATGGCCGAGCACCTGTCCGACGACGACATCCGCAAGCTCTCGCGCGGCGGCCACGACTACCGCAAGGTGTACGCAGCGTTCAAGGCGGCCCGCGAGCACGTCGGCCAGCCCACGGTCATCCTCGCCCAGACCATCAAGGGATGGACCCTCGGCAAGGACTTCGAGGCGCGCAACGCGACGCACCAGATGAAGAAGATGACCAAGGCCGAGCTCAAGGAGTTCCGCGACCGGCTCTACCTCCCGATCCCCGACAAGGACCTCGAGGGCGACCTGCCCCCGTACTTCCACCCGGGCGAGAACGACGAGGAGATCGCCTACATGCGGGAGCGCCGCGCGGCGCTCGGCGGGTACCTGCCGCGACGCGTCACGCGCGCCAAGGCGCTCAAGCTCCCCGGCGACAAGGTCTACGCGGACCTGAAGAAGGGCTCGGGCAAGCAGAACGTCGCCACGACGATGGCGTTCGTCCGCCTCCTGAAGGACCTGATGCGGGACAAGGAGATCGGCGCGAGGTTCGTCCCGATCATCCCCGACGAGGCGCGCACGTTCGGCCTCGACGCGATGTTCCCGACCGCCAAGATCTACTCCCCGCACGGCCAGACGTACGAGGCCGTCGACCGCAACCTGCTGCTGTCGTACAAGGAGTCGACCGAGGGGCAGATCCTCCACGAGGGCATCAGCGAGGCCGGCTCGATGGGCTCGACGATCGCCGTCAGCACGTCCTACGCCACGCACGGCGAGCACATGATCCCGATCTACATCTTCTACTCGATGTTCGGGTTCCAGCGCACCGCCGACCAGATGTGGGCGATGGGCGACCAGATGGGACGCGGCTTCCTGCTGGGCGCGACGGCCGGGCGCACCACGCTCAACGGCGAGGGCCTCCAGCACGAGGACGGCCACACGCCGCTGATCGCCTCGACCAACCCCGCCGCGGTCGTCTACGACCCGGCGTGGGCGTTCGAGATCGCGCACATCGTGCAGGACGGTCTGCGCCGCATGTACGGCGAGAACCCCGAGGACGTCTTCTACTACCTCACCGTCTACAACGAGCCGTACCCGCAGCCGGCCGAGCCCGAGGGCCTGGACGTCCAGGGCGTCCTCAAGGGCCTGTACCGCTTCGCCGAGGCCCCGGACGTCGAGGGGCCGCGCGCGAACATCCTCGCCTCCGGCGTGGCCGGTCGCTGGGCCCTGGAGGCGCAGCGACTGCTGGCCGAAGAGTGGGGCGTCGCGGCGACGGTGTGGTCGGCGCCCTCGTGGTCGGAGCTGCGCCGCGAGGCTCTGGACTGCGAGGAGCACAACCTGCTCAACCCCGAGTCCGAGCAGCGCGTGCCGTACGTCACCGGCCTGCTGAAGGACGTGCCGGGGCCGTTCGTGGGCGTCAGCGACTACATGCGGGCCGTCCCGGACCAGATCGCCCGGTGGGTGCCCGGCGACTGGGCCTCCCTGGGCACCGACGGTTTCGGCCTGTCGGACACCCGCTCGGCGCTGCGCCGCCACTTCCACGTGGACGCCGCGTCGATCACCCTGACGGTCCTGACCGAGCTGGCCAAGCGCGGCGAGGTCAAGCAGGAGGTCCTGCGCGACGCCATCTCGCGCTACCACCTGAAGAACGGCGTCACCGAGGTCGTCGCGCAGGCGACGCCGGAGAGCAACGAGACGCAGTCCATGGGGGTCTGATCCCCGGACGTCGTCACGGGCCCCGCGTACGCGTGCGCGGGGCCGTCGCCGTTCCGAGGGCCCTGGACGCGTCCTGGATGGGCCGCCAAGTCAGTCACAAGCCATGAACAAGCCGACTGTCCCACGATGGCCGGCGTGAACGGATACATCAGGAAAAGTCTCACGCTGGTCGCCGCCGCCGCGTCGATCGCGCTGAGCACCGTCGCGGTCGCCGGGCCCGTCCTGGCCGACGGCGAGAACGACGTCCCCGCGGGCACCCGGCTCGCCGCCAGGGCGCACCCCGCGGTCCAGCTGACGAGCCTCACCTACAGCGGCCAGGTGGTCGTCCCCACGCCCGAGATCAAGCAGGCGGCGTTGCAGGCCCTCGCCCGTCAGGCCGCCTCCGCCGCGCTCTCCGGCAAGATCGCCCAGGACGAGCGCAGCATCGCCAAGTACATCTTCCAGAAGATGGCCGCCGACCCCAACGCCTACCTGCGGGCGGTCGGGCCGAACCGGTCGGTGGACGCCGAGGTCGGCGGGATGTGCACCGGCTGGTGGGTCACCCCCGACGGCTACATGGTGACCGGCGCGCACTGCGTCGAGACCGGCGACGAGGAACTCGGCGCCCTGTTCGCCCAGCAGGCGCTGCGCAAGTTCAACAAGGAGGACGCCGCGGTGGTCCTCCAGCAACTGGGCGACTACCAGACCGACGAGGAGATCGTGAAGCTGGCGACGCAGCTCTTCGTCACCTTCAACAGCACCCACCTGAAGATCCAGGGGCTGGAGAAAAGCCTCGCGGTGCTGCAGAGCCTGCCGGGCGGCGGCGTGGACAAGACGGCCAAGCCCGTCCCCGCCGAACTCGTGTCGGTCGGCGAGAGCTACCCGGGCAAGGACTTCGCCCTGCTCAAGGTCAACGGCCAGCAGAACCTGCCCACGGTGCCCCTCGGCGACGACGGCGACGTGCAGACCGGCGACACGCTCTACATCAGCGGTTTCCCCGGGCTGGTGACCAACACCGCGTTCTTCAGCCTGGAGTCCAAGCTCGACCCCGCGCTGACCGAGGGCCCGTACAACGCCAAGCGCACCGCGCAGACCGGCGTGCCGTACATCCAGACGCAGGCCCCGGCCTACCACGGCAACTCCGGCGGGCCGGTCTTCAGCCGCCAGGGCAAGGTGGTCGGCATGCTGATCGCCGGGTCGGTCACCGACGGCGGCGAGAACACCGAGAGCCAGACGTTCGTGCTGCCCGTCAGCGTCATCAAGGAGAAGCTGAACGAGAAGAACGTCAAGCCGGCCCGGGCGCTGACCTCCACGCGGTACGACGAGGCGCTGGACGACTACTTCAAGCACTACTACTCGCAGGCGCTGCCGAAGTTCCGCGAGGTGCAGGCGCTGTTCCCCAACCACCCGTACGTCGCCAAGTACATCAGCGACACCCAGCAGGCCATCTCGTCCGGCAAGGACGAGACCCCGTCCTCGACGCTGCCGTGGGTGCTGGCCGGGGGCGGCGCGGTCGTGGGGCTCGGCGTGGTCATGGTGCTGGTCATCGCGCTGGGCCGCAGGCGGCGCCGATCGGCGTCCGCGCCGGCGTTCCCGGGGCCGCAGGGGTACGGACCCGCGCCGCAGTGGCAGCCGGCCGCCCGTCCGTACGGCCTGCCGCCGGGGGCGCATCCGGGCGCGAGGCCGGTGGCCGGTCCGGGGCCCCGGCCCTACGCGCCGCAGGCGCCGGTCCCGGCCGGACGTCCCGACGGGTACGGCGGGGACGACCGGCACGTCGCCGACCTGGAACGCGAGATCGCCGAGCTGCGCCGGCGCCTGGGCAACCGGCCCGAGGGCCCGTGACGGCGGGCTCAGCCGAGCGCCTGGTCGCGGGCGATCAGGTCGGGGATGTCCGGGGCGTACTCGTCGAGCTGCCGCCGGGCCGTCGCCGGCTCGCCGGTCAGCGCGGCCGTGCGGACGCGGTCCAGGCGGAACACCCGCACGTCCTCCCGCAGGCGGCACCACGCGACGAGGTACCAGAACCCGCCGCGCCCGCCGAGGAAGACGCCCGGCTCGACGTCGCGTTCGGTGAGCGCGCCGGAGCGGTCCTCGTAGGTGATGTGGAGCACGCGGCGGTGCCGGAGCGCCTCGTCGATCACACGGGCGACACCCGGCCGCGCCTCGGCGTCGCGGGGGTCCGAAACGTGACCGGGAGGGTCCGGAGGGTGGCCCGGGGGGTCGGGTGCGTGGCTGTGCGGGGCGGAAGCGTGGCCGCGGGGGTCTGAAGTGTGCTCGTCGCCGGGGGACGGCGTGGCGGCGACGAGCTTGCGTAACGCGCTGCGGGCGGCGGCGGCGAACGGCCGGTCGCTCGCCCGGCTGAGCGCCACCGCGACGGCGATCGCCTCGTCGGCGGTGAGGTCGAGCGGAGGGGGCGACGCGGCCTTGCCGAGGGCGAAACCGCCGCGCCTGCCCGGCTGGGCATGGATGGGCACCCCCGCCCGCTGGAGGACCGCGACGTCGCGCTCGATGGTGCGGGAGCTCACCCGGAGGCGCTCGCCCAGCTCGCGTGCGGACCGGGACCGGGGGGAGATCGCGCGCAGCTCTTCGACGAGCGCGTAGAGCCGATCGGTTCGGTTCACATCCCGAACGTACGCCCGCCCACCGACATTCGAGCGGCCCGCGAACCCGCGCCCCGTCCAGCTCGCGAACCCGCGCCCCGTCCGGCCATCGGACGCACGCCCCGTCCGGCTCGCGAACCGGCGTCCATCCGGCCCGCGAAGCGCGGTCTACCCGGCGGTCCAGGCCAGGAGATCGGACAGGGGCCAGGTGTCGACCACGCGGTCCGCCTCGACGCCGCACCGCACGGCGCGCTCGCACCCGTAGTGCTGCCATTCGAGCTGGCCGGGGGCGTGCGCGTCGGAGTCGATGGAGAACAGGCACCCCATCTCGTACGCGGGCCGCAGCAGGCGCTTGGGCGGGTCGAGCCGGTCGGGGCGGGAGTTGATCTCGACGGCCACGCCGAACCGGCGGCACGCCTCGAAGACGATCTCGGGGTCGAAGTCGGACTCGGGTCTGAGGCCGCCGCGCCTGCCGCCGCCGCGCACGATGCGCCCGGTGCAGTGGCCGAGGACGTCGACGCGCGGGTCGGCGATGGCCGTGACCATGCGGCGGGTCATGTCGTCGCGGTTCATGCGGAGCTGGGAGTGGACGCTGGCGACGACCACGTCCAGCCGCTCCAGCAGCTCGGGCTCCTGGTCGAGCGAGCCGTCGGGCAGGATGTCCACCTCGATGCCGGTGAGGACGCGGAACGGCGCGAGCTCGTCGTTCAGCGCGGCGATGACGTCGAGCTGCTCGCGCAGCCGGTCGGGCGACAGGCCGCCCGCGACGGTGAGGCGCGGCGAGTGGTCGGTCATGGCGAGGTACTCGTGGCCGAGGTCGCGGGCGGCCAGGGCCATCTCCCTGATCGGCGACCCGCCGTCGGACCAGTCGGAGTGGCTGTGCAGATCACCCTTGAGCGCGGAGCGCAGGGCGGCTGTGGCCTCGTCCAGGTCGAGGCCCGCGGTGTCCTCGAGGCGGCGCAGGTAGGTGGGGGTCTTGCCGTCCAGCGCCTCGGTGACGACCAGGGAGGTGACCTTGCCGATGCCCTTGAGCTCGGAGAGGCCGCCCGAGCGGGCCAGCCGTTCGAGCTCGCCGTGGGGCAGGTCGGCGATGGTGGAGGCCGCGCCGCGGAAGGCGCGCACGCGGTAGGTGGGCTCTCCGGCGCGCTCCAGCAGGAAGGCGATGCGTTTCAGGGCTTCGACCGGTTCCACAGGGCGAATCTACTCCGGCCGCGCGGCCCCTCCTCGCCGTCCGTCTCGCGCGAGCGCCGGAACTTATGTTCTGCTTATACGAATTTCTCCGGATAGGAACCTCATTTACGGGAAGCCCGTTGAACGGTCCAAACGGTACGCTGATCTGACTTTTCGAGAGATGGACATCGATGGCGAACCCTGAGCCAGGCCCCCCGCGACCTTCGCACTACTTGGCACCAGCGGGACCCTCGGCGGGGAAGCCGGCGGGCGAGGCCAAGAAGAAGCTGTCGAGCAGCGCCATCGCCCTCGGCACGATGGGCGTACTGTCCACGCTGTTCGTCGGTTTCTGCGCGGCCCAGGACGCCTACGCCCCGCGCGTGGCCGCGGACTGCGTGGACCTCCACGGCAGGCAGCCGGACGGCTCCTATCTGAGCGTCAACGATCGCTACTGCGATGACGACGGCGGCGGCTCGGGCTCCGGCGGGTACCACGGATCCCACGGCGCCTACGGCTGGTACTACGGCGGAACCCGGCTGGCCGGCCGGGTTCGCGGCGGCACGACCATACGGCCGTCCAACGCCCACATCAGCACCCGCGGCGGGAACGTCATCCAGCGCGGCGGTTTCGGCGGCCGCATGTTCGGCGGGGGCTGAGCGGCGATCACGACCTCATCGGGAAGGCGATCCGAATCATGACCAATCCCGCACGGCGATTATCGTCGCACGTGGTGACAGTGGGGACTCTGACGATCCTCTCCAGCCTGGTGATGACCTCCTGCGCCCCCTCCCCCGGCCCATCCAACGCCTACTACGGCGTGAACGGCCAGAACTCCGGCGGGAACAACTGGCAGCCGGACATAGATGACGACTACGTGGAGGAGCCGGACGCGGTGACCGCCGACTGCGTGAGCCGCGCCAGTGAGGACGACGGCTCCTACAAGGTCGTCAGCGCGTCCCACTGCCCGCCCAGGGCCGGAGGCGGCGGGCACGGGCGCTCCGCCTACTTCTGGTACTACGGAGGCCGCCGTCGCAGCGGCCGGGTCTCGCGGGGGACGACCGTCATGCCCAAGGACACCGAGATCGTCACGAGAAGCGGGCGGTCCATCACGCGCGGCGGCCTGGGCGGCCGCGACCACGGAGGGAGCTGAGGTGCGGCGCGAGACGTCCGCGCGGCGGGACGGCTGGGAAGAGATCATCGAGTCGCAGGGGCTCGCCTACCATCGCACCGCGCACCCCGAGCACCTCACCCGCCCGTACTGGGACGAAGGCGTGCACTACAGCTTCACCATGGACGAGGTGCTCGACCTGGAGAGCCAGGTCGAGGAGCTGCACGGCATGTGCCTGGAGGCGGTCGAGCACGTCATCACGCGCGGGCGCTACCACGACTTCGCGATCCCCGGATGGGCCGCGCCCGAGGTGGAGGCCTCGTGGCGGCGCCGCGACCCGCACGTGTACGGACGCTTCGACCTGCGCTACGACGGCACCGGGCCGGCCAAGCTGCTCGAGTACAACGCCGACACCCCGACGAGCCTCGTCGAGACCGCGCTCATCCAGTGGTTCTGGCTCAAGGACACGCACCCGGGCGACGACCAGTGGAACTCCGTCCACGAGCGCCTGATCGAGCGGTGGAAGGGACTGCCGCTGCAGAGCGGCCCCGCGCACTTCGCCTGGACCAACATGGACGAGACCGGCGAAGAGGTGATGACGCTCGGCTACCTGCAGGAGACCGCCGAACAGGCGGGCCTCACGACGGTGGCCGTCGCCATGGAGGACATCGGCTGGGACGCCGCCGGCCTGCGCTTCGTCGACATGGAAGGGCGGGTCATCCGGACGCTGTGCAAGCTGTACCCGTGGGAGTGGGCGGTCGCCGACCCGTTCGGGCCGCAGGCGGTGCGCGGTCAGGTCTCGATGACCTGGATCGAGCCGCTGTGGAAGATGCTGCTGTCCAACAAGGCGCTGCTCGCCGTGCTGTGGGAGATGTACCCGGGCCACCCGAACCTGCTGCCCGCCTACCTCGACGGGCCGCGCGGCCTCACGTCCCACATCGAGAAGCCGCTCCTCGGCCGGGAGGGGGCGAGCATGCGCGTCGTCACGCCCGAAGGCGTCGAGAAGACGGACGGCGAGTACGGCGCCGAGGGCTACGTCTACCAGGAGTTCCAGGCGCTGCCCGACTTCGACGGCTGGCGGCCGGTGCTCGGCGCGTGGGTCGTCGGGGACGAGGCGGCCGGGCTCGGCATCCGGGAGACCTCCGGCCTGATCACCGATGACTCCTCCTCGTTCGTCCCCCACCGCATCGCCCTCTGACCTTCCGGCTCGACCCCCTCCCCCGGCCCGCCACGGCCGGCGCCCCCCGACCTCGTACAGGAGAGACCTATGACCATCGCGCTCGCCGGCCCCCTCGCGGAGGCGCTCGGGCACGGGGCCCTCGCCATCCTCGCCTACGCCGTCCTCGGCGTCCTGCTGCTCATCACGGGCTTCTACGTCATCGACATGGTGACCCCGGGCCGGCTCAGCAAGGTGATCAAGGATGACCGCAACCCGAACGCCGCGCTGCTCGCCGCGTCCGGGCTCGGGGCCCTCGGGCTCATCGTCGCGGCGTCGATCTGGTCCTCGGGCGGCGCACTTCGAGAAGGGCTGCTCGCGACCCTGGTGTTCGGCCTCGTCGGGATCGCCGTCCAGACGCTCGGCATGATCTTCTTCGACCGGGTCGTCGGCATCTCGGTGCGCGAACTTGTGCGCGAGCCGTCGCTGCAGCCCGGGGCGATCCTGCTCGCGGTGACGCACTTCGCCATCGGGCTCATCACGGCGGTCGCGGTGATATAGCGCACAGACGCACCCGCATGGGGCTACCGCACTCGCGCTCACCTGGCACTCTAGGGATGTGAACGACCGGGTACGCGAGGACACCGCACGACGGCTCGAACGCGCGATGGGCAGTCTCGGCACGGCGGCCATGGCCCGGATGGACGATCGTCTGCCCTGGTACCGCGCCCTGTCGGCCGAGGACCGCTCCTGGGTCGGGCTCGTGGCCCAGGCGGGCATCGCCGCCTTCGTCGAGTGGTTCCAGCACGCCGACGAGGGCAGGACCACCCCCAGCATCGAGATCTTCGGCACCGCGCCGCGCGAGCTGAAACGCTCGGTGTCGCTCCAGCAGACCGTCGACCTCGTGCGCGTCGTCGTGGAGGTCGTGGAGGCCGAGGTCACCGACCTCGCCGCGCCCGGCGGCGAGGAGCTGCTGCGCAACGCGATGCTGCGCTACACCCGCGACGTCGCGTTCGCCGCGGCGCAGGTCTACGCGCGCGAGGCCGAGGTGCGCGGCGCGTGGGACGCCCGGCTGGAGGCCCTCATCGTGGACGCGCTGGTCCGCGGCGAGGTGGACGACGGGCTGCACTCCTGGGCGGCCGCGCTCGGCTGGACGTCCTCGCCGGTCGTCGTGCTCGCCGGGTACGCGCCCGACGCCGACCCGCAGTCCGTCATCGACGGCATGCGCGACAAGGGGCGGCGCCTCGGGCAGGACCTGCTGGCGGGCGTGCAGGGCGACCGGCTGATCGTCATCGTCGGCGGCGCCGACAGCATCAAGGACGCCGCGCGGCACGTCGTCCCCCGGTTCGGGGCGGGCCCCATCGTGATCGGCCCGGAGGTCCCCGACCTGCACACGGCGGCGCGCTCGGCCCGCGCGGCCACGGCGGGCCTGCGCGCGGCGGCCGGCTGGCCCGACGCGCCGCGCCCGGTGCTCGCCGAGGACCTGCTGGCCGAGCGGGCGATCGACGGCGACGAGGACGCGCGGGCCCAGCTGATCGAGAACGTGTACAAGCCCCTGGAGGGCACCCCTCTGCTCGACACACTGGCGACCTACCTGGAGCAGGGGACATCTTTGGAAGCCACGGCCCGTCTGTTGTTCGTCCACCCGAACACCGTGCGTTACCGTTTGAAAAAGATCACGGAACTGACGGGCTACCAGCCGACCGAAGGACGGTCCGCCTTCACCCTCCAGGTCGGGTTGATCCTCGGCCGGTTGTCGCGAACCGTTGTGACTTGACCAGGTTGTGTAACCGGCCGGAAACCTCGGGTGGAGGTTTCCTACAAAGGCCCCCCGACAAAGTTCGTACGGATCATTAGCAGTGTGGTGAACTCCTACAGGGCATGGTGGATTTTGTGCTCGTCATCGTCGCTCCCGGCCAAGGTGCCCAGTCTCCCGGATTCCTCTCGGCGTGGCTCGAGATCCCCGGTGTGAAAGATCGTCTGTCGGCGTGGTCCGAGGTCGCGCAGCTCGATCTGGTCTCCTACGGCACCACGGCTGACGCCGACGAGATCCGCGACACCTCCGTCGCCCAGCCACTCTTGGTAGCCGCCGGCCTCGTCGCCGCGGAAGCCCTGCTGGGCCCCGACGTCCCGGCAGGCGTCGTCGCGGGGCACAGCGTGGGCGAGTTCACCGCCGCCGCCCTCGCCGGGGTCCTCACCCCGGAACAGGCCCTGGCCCTCGTCCGCGAGCGTGGCCAGGCCATGGCCAAGGCCGCGTCGGTCACCCGCACGGGCATGACGGCCCTGCTCGGCGGCGACGAGGCCGAGGTCCTCGCCGCGATCGAGCGCCACGGCCTGACACCCGCCAACATCAACGGCGCGGGCCAGATCGTCGCCGCGGGCACGATCGAGCAGCTCGACGCCCTGGCCGCCGACCCTCCGGCGCGCGCCCGGCCCCTGTCGGTCGCCGGCGCCTTCCACACCCATCACATGGCTCCGGCCGTCGAGCACCTCCGCGCCGAGGCCGCCGCGATCACCCCGGGCGACCCGCGCGTGACCCTGCTGTCCAACTCCGACGGCGCGGCCGTGACGAGCGGCGCCGAGTTCGTCGGCAGGCTCGTGGACCAGGTCGGCCGCCCGGTCCGCTGGGACCGCTGCATGGCCACCATGCAGGACCTCGGCGTGACGGCCATGATCGAGCTGCTCCCGGGCGGCACCCTCACCGGCCTTGCCAAGCGGGCGCTTCGCGGCATCGAGACCGTTGCCCTCAAGACCCCGGACGACCTTGAGGCCGCCCGCGCTCTGATCAGCAAGGAGACCGCTCAGTGAGGATCATGCGGGGCGCCCCGGGCGCCAAGGTGCTGGCGTTCGGCGGCTACCAGCCGCCCGGGGTCGTCACCAACGACGATCTCGCCAAGACGATCGATACCAGCGACGCCTGGATCCAGAGCCGCGTGGGCATCAAGGAGCGCCGCATCGCCGGTCCGGAGGAGTCCGAGATCGACATCGCCATCCAGGCGGGCGGGAAGGCGCTGGCGGCCAGCGGGCTGTCGGCCGGCGACATCGACCTGGTCGTCGTCGCCACCTGCACGCTGGAGGCGCAGATCCCCAACGCCGCCGCGCGCGTCGCGCACCGGCTCGGCATCCAGGCCCCCGGCGCGTTCGACGTGAACGCCGCCTGCGCCGGTTTCTGCTACGCCCTGTCGGCCGCGGCCGACGCCGTCCGCGCCGGGTCGGCGACGCACGTGCTGGTCATCGGCACCGAGAAGCTGTCGCAGTGGGTCGACTGGACCGACCGGGCCACCTGCGTGATCTTCGCCGACGGCGCGGGCGCCGCCGTGGTCGGCCCGTCGGAGACGCCGGGCATCGGCCCGGTGGTCTGGGGCAGCGCGGGCGACAAGTCCGACGTGATCGCCATCAGGAACCGCGAGTCCTTCCTGTCTCAGGAGGGCCAGACGGTCTTCCGCTGGGCGACCACCGCGCTGCACCCGGTCGCCAAGGAGGCCCTGGACCGCGCGGGCGTCGCCCCCTCCGAGCTGGCCGCCTTCGTCCCCCACCAGGCCAACCTGCGCATCATCGAGGCCATCGCCCGCAAGCTCGGCGCCGACCAGGCCCTGATCGCCAAGGACATCGTGCTGGCCGGCAACACCTCCGCGGCGTCCATCCCGCTCGCACTGAGCCGCATGACCGAGCGCGGCGAGCTCCGCTCCGGCGACCTCGCCCTGCTGCTCGGCTTCGGCGCCGGCCTGACCTACGCCGGCCAAGTGGTCGAGATCCCCTGAACCTGTACGGAGGCCCGCACGGCTCACCGTACACACCCAATGAAATCCCGAAAATTCAAGGAGAAATCGCGACATGGCAGCCACCGAGCAGGAGATCCTCGCGGGCCTCGGCAAGATCATCAACGAGATCACCGGCATCCCGGAGTCGGAGGTCACCCTGGAGAAGAGCTTCGTCGACGACCTCGACATCGACTCGCTGTCCATGGTCGAGATCGCCGTCGCCGCCCAGGACGAGTTCGGCGTCGAGATCCCCGACGACCAGCTCAAGCACCTGAAGAACGTCAAGGATGTCGTCAACTTCATCCAGAACTGACCGGCTCAGGCGTCCAGCCGCTGGACGTCTGACCACCCCCCACGCCTCGCGTGGGCCATGCTTCGCGACAATCACAGGGAGCGCATCGTGAGCACAGACCGGGTACGCGTCGTTGTCACCGGGCTCGGCGTGACAACGCCCCTCGGTGGAGACGTCGACTCGACCTGGTCGGCGCTCCTCGCCGGGAAGTCGGGTATCCGCCCCCTCACCGAGGAGTGGGTGGACTCCGTTCCGGTGAAGTTCGCCGCCAGGGTCGCCGTCGAGCCCACCGAGGTACTACCGAGGCCCGAATCCCGGCGCCTCGACCGCGCCGAGCAGTTCGCCCTGATCGCCGCGCGCCAGGCGTGGCAGGACGCCGGCACGCCGAAGGTCGCGCCCGACCGCCTCGGCGTGGTCGTCGGTAGCGGCATCGGCGGCATCACCACCATCCTGGACGCCTACGACCTGTTCAAGGAGAAGGGCTGGCAGCGGCTGTCGCCCTTCACCGTCCCCATGCTGATGCCGAACGGCTCGGCCGGCTGGATCGGCATCGAGATCGGCGCGACGGCCGGCGTCCACGCCACCGTCAGCGCCTGTGCCACCGGCGCCGAGTCCATCGGCTACGCCATGGAGATGATCAGGTCCGGGCGGGCGGACGTCGTGGTGGCCGGCGGCACCGAGGCCGCCATCCACCCGCTGAACGTCGCCTCGTTCGCGGCGATGCGGGCGATGTCCACGCGCAACGACGACCCGCAGCGGGCCTCCCGCCCCTGGGACCGGGACCGCGACGGGTTCGTGCTCGGGGAGGGCGCGGGCATCATCGTCCTGGAGTCCGAGGAGCACGCCCTGGCCCGCGGCGCCCGCATCTACGCGCGGGCCGCCGGCGTCGGCTACTCCGCCGACGCCCACCACATCGCCCAGCCGGAGCCGACCGGCGCGGGCATCAGAAGCGCGGCCCGGCGGGTCCTGGAGGACTCCGGGCTGACGGGCCAGGACATCCGGCACGTCAACGCGCACGCCACCTCGACACCCGCGGGGGACGTCGTGGAGACGGTGGCGATCCAGGAGATCATCGGCGACCACCCGATCGTCACGGCCACGAAGTCGATGACCGGCCACCTTCTCGGCGGCGCCGGCGGCATCGAGTCCGTCTTCACGATCAAGGCCCTGTACGACCGGATCGTCCCACCCACGGTGAACCTGGACAACCTCGACGACGGCGTTGAGGTGGACATCGTCCGCGGTGAGCCGCGCAAGCTCCCAGACGGCCAGATCGCCGCGATCAACAACTCGTTCGGCTTCGGCGGCCACAACGTCGCCGTCGCCTTCGCAAGCGTCTGATTTGGAGCGACAGTGACTGTGCTCGACAACGGGGTTGTGAGCGAAACCTCCGAGGAGGCCGCCCCAGACCCCCGAGATCCGCTGATACGTCTGTCGGCCCTGTTCGACGAGGGCTCGATCCACCTGATCACCCCCGAAGACCGCAGCGGCGCCCTCGCCGCCATGGGACGCATCGAGGGTGTGCCGGTGGTGGGCTTCGCCAGCGACGCCCGCTTCCAGGGCGGCGCGATGGGCAGCGAGGGCTGCGAGCACATCGTGCACGCCTACGACGTCGCGGTCCGCGAGCGCGTGCCGATCGTCGGCCTCTGGCACTCCGGAGGCGCCCGCCTCGCCGAGGGCGTCGAGTCCCTGCACGCCGTCGGGCGGGTCTTCGCGGCGATGACCCGGGCCTCGGGCGTCGTGCCGCAGATCTCGGTGGTCCTCGGCCCGGCCGCCGGCGGCGCCGCGTACGGGCCGGCGCTGACCGACCTCGTGATCCTCTCCGACCAGGGCCGCATCTTCGTCACCGGCCCCGACGTCGTCCGCAGCGTCACCGGCGAGAAGATCGACATGGCGGGGCTCGGCGGCCCCGAGCCGCACAGCAAGCGCAGCGGCGTCGTCCACATCGTCACCAAGACAGACACCGAGGCGGTCGCGCAGGCCCGCCGGCTGTCCGTGCTGCTCGGCCACCAGGGGCGCCTCCGTCTCGACTCGGTCGAGGACATCGACTTCTCCGGACTGCTGCCCGAGGAGGTCCGCCGGGCGTACTCCGTGCACCCGCTGGTCAACGGCCTGCTGGACGAGCCCGGGGTCGAGCTGCACCCCAAGTGGGCGCCCAACATCGTCACCACGCTCGGCCGTCTCGGCGGCCGCACGGTCGGCATCATCGCCAACAACCCCATGCGGCTCGCCGGCTGCCTCGACTCGACGTCCGCCGAGAAGGCCGCCCGGTTCGTCCGCATGTGCGACTCCTTCGGGGTGCCACTGGTCGTCCTGGTGGACGTCCCCGGCTACCTTCCCGGCGTCGGGCAGGAACACGACGGCGTGGTCCGCCGCGGCGCCAAACTGCTGCACGCCTTCGCCGAGGCGTCGGTGCCGCGCGTGACGCTGGTGACCCGCAAGTCGTACGGCGGCGCGTACATCGCGATGAACTCCCGCGCGCTCGGCGCCACCAGGGTCTTCGCCTGGCCGACCGCCGAGATCGCCGTCATGGGGTCCCTGGCCGCCGTCCGGGTGCTCAAGCGCCGCGAGATCGCCGCCGCGCCCGAGGAGGAGCGCTCCGCCCTGGAGGCGCGCCTCGCCGAGGAGCACGAGAAGGTCGCCGGGGGGCTCGACCGGGCGATCCAGCTCGGCGTGGTGGACGAGGTCATCAAGCCCGAGGAGACCCGCACCGCCATCGCCAAGGTACTCGCCCAGGCAACCCCGGCCCGCGGCGCCCACGGCAACATCCCGCTGTAACCAGCGCTCCCGACGCCCCGCTCCCAGCCCACTGGGACGCGGGGCGTTTTCGTCGTTTCACTCTCACAGTCCGCCGTCTCGCACCGGGAGCCAACGGCGTTTCTGCGCGTCTGCCTTCTGGATTGACAGCCGATCGCATTTGTCCGTACAGTGTCCGTACACCCATCGCAGATGGTAGCGCAATGCTCCCACGACCATGCGTAGCGCCGAGCAAGCGGCCGCTACGGACACCAGGTCATGGTCCGGCTTCGGCGCAAGGCCGGAGTCTGCGCAGGAGGGACACCACGGCAATGACAGGGCATCTCACCAGCAGCACTGCGGAAGAGAATCCGGACGCGAAGACTCACAAGATCTCGAGGAAGACGGCTAAGAAGGCCACACCGGCAGTTCAGCCCAAGCACATGAATCCAGCGAAATCTCGGCTGGAGGTACGGATCACCCCGCAGGACAAGGACCTGATCGAGCAGGCCGCATTCGTCTCACGGGAGACCACTACGACGTTCGTTCTTCAAGCCGCCCGATCTGCAGCTCAAGAGGTCCTACGCCGGGAGCAGGTAACCGTCGTCCCGCCGGATTTCTACGACGACATCCTCGCGTCGCTTGATGCTGAGCCGATGCGTAACACGGCGCTGACTGAGGCGGCACGGAAGAACAGCGACATCATGAATCGGTAGGTAATCGTGTACGTCGCGCAGCCGCTCAGCCAGGACCACAACCTGGGAGACTTCGATTGCGGAAAGGAAGATCTCAGCGACTGGCTGAAGAAGTACGCCTCACACGCCGAAGCGATGAGGACCGCTCGGACCTTTGTCTGGACGCGGCAAGACGAGGCACACGTACTGGCCTACTACTCCATCGCTGGGCATGCGATCGAAAAGGCACAGGTACCACCTAAGATCGGGCGGGGCGGTCCCGAACAGATACCCGCGGTGATCCTGGCGCGACTGGCGCTCGACCGGCAATTGCAGGGGCAAGGCTTGGGCAGCAGGCTGCTCATCGATGCTCTGAACCGCATGGTGCGAGCCTCAAAGGAGGTGGCGTTCCGGTTGGTCGTCGTGGATGCCATCGATGAAGAGGCTGCGCTGTTCTACGAGAAGTACGGATTCCGGCGAATACCGGGTGACATGAGGTTGGTCCGGAAGCTCAGCGACATCGAGCGCGACTTGTCCGATCTGTAGCCGGCCGGCTGTTCAACCTACTGACAAGGAGCCGTCCGCCCTTGGCCGACGGGAATGAGCGGCTCCGTTACGTCCTGGGCGCCCCTCCTCACCAGACACCCCTTCGTCATGTCGTCTGACGAGCGAAGTGCCGGCATCACGCGGCCGAGCGTGAGACCACCGGAAAACTCCTCGAGCACACAGTCCGAGCGACAGCGAGGCCCAATTCCTGGCGACTTCAGGGGCCTACGGCTTCGAAGTCGGCGTGGCCGTTGTGGGGCGCGCGGGCGTACTCGTGGATCAGTTGACATCCTCCCCCTCTTGAAAGAGGGGGATTTCAACCCTTGTGGGTTGAGGTTCACGGGCACTCGACCGCTTGCGCGGTGTCACCCCTCCGGCACGGGCGCGATGCCCGGGACTCGCGTCCTGTCCTGCCGCGACGTTGATTGCTGCGTTGATGTCGGCGTTGCAGGTGAACCCGCAGGATACGCAGCAGAACTCGGCTTGGCTCTTGCGCGAGTTCTTCTCGATCCATCCGCAGGCGCTGCACCGCAGACTCGTATACGGGGCGGGGACGTCTTCGACCCTGCCGGGCGCCTTGTGCCCGGTGCGCTGCCGCAGCAGCCCCCAACCCTGGGCGAGGATCACCCGGTTCAGCCCGGCTTTGGCGGCGACGTTGCGGCCGGGCCGCTCGGCCGTTCCCCTGGCCGAGCGGGTCATGTTCGTGATGTTCAGTCTCTCGAACCGGATCACCTCAAAGCCGCGGGCGAGCATGGTGCTGGTCTTCTCGCACCAGTCTTTGCGCCGGTCGGCCTCCGCCGCCTTCAGCCGGGCCACCTTGGCATACTCGGACCTCTTGCGGTCGCTGCCCTTAGGGGAGCGTGCCGCGCGCCGCTGATGCTTGCGGATCTTCGCGTGTTCCTTCACGGTGAGCTGCGGGCAGTTCAGGGTGCGGCCGTCCGACAGCGCGGCCGTGATGGTGACGCCCCGGTCCACACCCACGCTCCGGCCGTTGCCGGGCGCGTCGATGGGCTCGGGCCGGATGGCGAACGCCAGGTGCCACTGACCGTTGCGGAAGGTCACCCGGAACGTCTTGGCGTCCGGCAGGGCGGGGCGGGTGAGACGGAACCGTACCCACCCGCAGCCGGGTACCTTCACCCGTGCCCACCGCCGGTTGAGCTTGTGCACGACCACGTTGCGGGACATGACCTGCTTGCCTTTGGCGTTCAGCACGGGCGTGCCGTCAGGGTCGAACACGGGCACCCGGTCGGCGCCGATGACCCGGAACCCCTCATGCCGGTGCTTTTTCCGCCACGTCGGATGCCCGAACCCGGAGGCGTGGAACCGGGCTTTGGCCTCTGCGAAGTCCTTGAGCGCCTGCTGCTGGATGTTGGCGTTCCCGGCGCGCAGCCACTCACTGGCCGCGCGGGCCTGGGTGAGTTGGCGGCACTGCTCGGCGAACCCCGGCGCGGGTTTCCTGCCGGGTTTCCAGTGAGCGTGCTGCTCGACGGCGAGGTTCCACACGTACCGGGCGTGCGCGCAGTGCAGCAGCATCTGCTGCTCCTGCTGCGGCGTGGGGTACATCCGGAACCTCGACACGGGACCACTGTAGTCCGAGAATGGTCCTATGGGTCATGTGAATCTGAGACTTCCCGACGATTTGCACGAGCAGGCCAGGGCCGCAGCCGCAGCCGACGACCGCTCCCTGAACTCCTGGCTGGTCGCTGTCATACGACGCGCCGTCGCCCCGGGCCAGACGCCGGATCGCCGTGACGGCGATCCGGCTTCCACTGACCCACTTCGCGGGGGCGCGCATTCCTCCAGGCCTGAATGAAGGCCAGGGCGCCCTGCGGTTTCTTGGTGGAGCATCACCAGGCGTAGGGACACGTACTCACCCCAGCGGGCGTTGTAGGCCGTCACGTCCATTGACTCGGCCTCGCGCTCGACGCGGCGCGCGTGCCGACCTCGGCCTGCCAAGCGTCGAACGCCTTGCGGCCCGGAACGGTCCAAGCGGGACGTGCCTGACGCGCGTCAGCGACGTGGGGGCCCGTGACGCCGGGGCGAGGGTCAGACGGCGGCGTGGAGCCAGCGGACCGGGGCACCGTCGCCCGCGTAGCGGAAGGGTTCGAGTTCCTCGTCCCACTGCTTGCCCAGCAGTTTGTCGAGCTCGTCCTCCAGCGCGGCGCGGCCCTGGGCCGACATGAGCATGACGTTGCGCAGCCGATCCTCGGGGATCATGATGTCGCCCGAGACGCCGACGACGGCCGTGAAGGCGCCGAGCGTGGGCGTGTAGGCGTTCCGGGAGCCGTCCACCCCCGGCGAGGCGTCCTCGGTGATCTCGAAGCGGATGCGCTGCCAGCCCATGAGGGACGACGTGATCGCCGCGGCCGTGCCGGGACGGCCCTCCCACTCGGCCTGGGTGCGCACCGTGCCGGGCTGGGCCGGCTGAGGGGTCCACGATAGGTCGACGGGTATGCCAAGGACACCCGCGACCGCCCATTCGATATGCGGGCACAGCGC
Source organism: Sphaerisporangium sp. NPDC051011 (assembly GCF_040653595.1). Classification (NCBI taxonomy): domain Bacteria; kingdom Bacillati; phylum Actinomycetota; class Actinomycetes; order Streptosporangiales; family Streptosporangiaceae; genus Sphaerisporangium; species Sphaerisporangium sp. NPDC051011. Next base: position 823,692 of record NZ_JBFAGG010000001.1, read on the forward strand.
GGGCTGAGCCGAGTGGACGTACAGCACGCCACGAGCAGACACCGGACCTCCCGTTTCGTACGAGGTGCGCCTTCCCCAACGTCCTCATACTGGGATGATCACAAGTGACTGAGGGAGAGACTACCGTCCGTCGTGGCGGGGCACCAGAGCCGGGTCATACCTAATCACGCTTGCCAACTCTCCGCATAGGGAAAGATACACTCGGTGATTACCTGTCCCTTCGAGGAGTCACCGATGAACGTGCAGGCAGTGGAGCACACGCCGGGGCGAACTGCCCTGATTCGTCCGGGCATGCTCCTCAGCCGTTCCCCGGTCGCCGCCACCCGGTGGACGCAGGCCGTCGAGAACATCGAGGGCCTCTACCTGCTCCGGCTCGCGCCCGGGGCGGACCCGTGCGAGATCGCCGCCACGCTCGCCGCCCAGGGGCACGAGGTCTCCCCCAACCACGTGGTGACCGGCCAGCCCCTGTTCTTCGGCGGCCCCACCGGCGCGCCTCGCCCGGCGCCCGCCCCCGCGTACGACACGGCGGCGCCGTCCCGGGTGACGGTCGGCCTGCTCGACACCGGCCTGGTCCGGCACCCGTGGTTCGAGGGGCAGCCGTGGTTCACCGGCCGGCCGGAGGAAGTGCTCGACGCCGACGGCGACGGGCGTCTCGACCAGCAGGCGGGGCACGGCACGTTCATCGCGGGCCTGCTGCTGCGCCAGGCTCCCGGGGTGCGACTGCGGGTGGCCCGGGTGCTGGACAGCGAGGGCGTCGGCGACGAGGCGGGCGTGCTGCGCGCGCTCGGCCGCCTGCGCGACGTCCGCCTCGATGTCCTGCTGCTGTCGTTCGGATGCTTCACCTACGACGACCGGCCGTCGCCTCTGTTGGAGCGCGCGCTGGCCGGGTTTCCCGACACCGTGATCGTCGCCTGCGCGGGGAACACGGCGTCCTCGCGGCCGTTCTGGCCCGCCGCGCTGCCCCGCGTGATCGCCGTCGGAGCCCTCAATTCCACGGAAACCGGGCGCGCCCGGTTCTCGGCGTTCGGGCCGTGGGTGGACGCGTGCGCCCGTGGTGAGGACTTGACCAGCAGTTTTGTGGACTTTCACCCGTTCAGGAACTACGCGAGCTGGAACGGCACGTCCTTCGCGGCCGCCCTCGTCGCCGGGGCGATCGCCGCCGCCGCGCGGCGCATGTCCCCCGCGGAGGCCGCCGACCACGTGCTCGACGCGCGGCAGGGCACGCGTTTTCCCGATCTCGGGGTCTTCGTGCCCACGGTTCGCTAAGGTTCTCACCAAGAGTATTCAAGCAACTACACAGGGTCGCGATATGCCTTACGACCTCGATCTTCTCGACGAGACCGCGTGGCGCGGACTGGTCGACCGCTTCGGGTTCCGCATGTGGGCGGTCGCCCGCGCCTGCGGTCTCGACGCGACCGACGCTGCCGACGCCGTGCAAGCGGCCTGGCTGCGGCTCGTCGAAAAGCTGGACACGATCCGCGACCCCGAGGCCGTCGGCGCCTGGCTGGTGACCACGACCCGCCACGAAGCCGGGCGGATCCGCCGTAAGCGGGCGGGTCATCACCTGACCGGGCTGGTCCCCGACCTCCCGTCCACCGAGGGCGACCCCGTCGCGCGCATGCTCAGCGAGGAGGACGGGCGGCGGCTCTGGGCGGCGATCGACACGCTGCACGAGCCCTGCCGCACGCTGCTGCGCCTGATCGTCACCCTCCCCGAGGTCACCTACGCCCAGCTCGCGCGGCGCATGCAGATGCCCATCGGCAGCATCGGCCCGACGCGCATGCGCTGCCTCAGACGCGTCCGCTCCCTCATGGGCGAGGAGGCCCGATGACCCGACACGAACCCCATCCGGCGAGTGCCGATGATCCGTCACCCGCCGAGATCGACCTTTTCGCCACTCTGGCCGCCAGGGACCAGCCTCGGGTGACTCCGGCCATCGGCGGCCTCCGCATGGCCTCGGGTGGCGACGAGGGGCGGCTTTCGGCCGGTGCCGCCAGAGATGGGCACGTTCCGGCCGTGGGCGACGGTGAGCGCCTCCTGCCACGTCCGGCCGATGACGAATACCTGCTGGCCGCCCTCAGAATCGCGGCGGGGGTGGACCCGGTCCCCGAGCGGGTCGGCACCGACGCGCGCGCCGTGTTCGCGCTGCGCCTGCCCGGAGTCGTCCTGGCCGGCCCCCTGGAGCCCCAGCCGGGTCTCGTGGCGGACGCGCGGCCCCTGGCGGGCGTCCGCTCCGACGGCTGCCCGGCCGACGACGAGCCGCGCCTGCTGCGTTTCGGCGCCGACGGGCTGACGATCGACATGGAGGTCACGGTCCGCGATTCACACCTCGACCTCGCCGGCCAGGTGCACCCCGCCCCCGTCCGGGGCGCCCGCGTCGAGATCAGGACGCCGCACATCAGCAAGATCCGTTTCCCCACCGAGAACGGCCTGTTCGCCACGACGGGCCTCCCCCACGGCTGGCTGAGCGTCGTCTACCACCGGCCGGGCGACCGCCCCGTGGCGACCCGCTGGCACTGCGTCCGCCAGTGACCGGCGATCCGCACCCCGCCGCCTCCGGCAACCCCCCGGCGTCCCGCACCCCCGCCATGCCCGAGTCCTGGACGCCCACCACCCCGCGCCCTCCCGAAGACAGAGAGCCGCAAACCGGACGCCTTGTGGTGGCGGCCGAGGAGGCGGTGTCGCTGTCGGGCGCAGACCCCGGGCGGGCACGGGAGCGTGCGAGCGCCGTGCTGGTCGAGGCGGAGGCGCGGGGGCACGCCGAGGCTGCATCCGTCGCGCATCGCGCGCTGGCGCTCACCGCCCGGGAGTTCGGCGACCTCGAGCTCGCGGCCGAGCACCTGCGCCTGGCCGTCGCCGCGGCACGCGACCTGCCCGAGCGCGCCGCGCAGGCCCGCCTGTCCCTGGTGACCGTCCGCGCCGACCTCGGCGACCCCGAGGGCGGGCTCCGCGTGGCCGACCTGGCCGAACGCCACCTCACCGGCCTCGACCGCCACCGGCTGGGCGTCCAGCGCGCGGTCGCGCTCGTCCGTCTCGGACGGACGGCCGAGGCGGTGGCCCGCTGCGACCGCGCCATCGAAGGGCTCACCGGATCCGGGGACGCCCGCTTCCTGGCCGGGGCCCTGGTGAACCGGGGAATCGCCCACGCCTACCTGGAACACTACGACGAGGCCTCCCGCGACCTGTCGGCATGCCTCGTGATCGCCCGGGACGCGGGGCTGGACCACCTCGCCGTCCTCGCCCAGGCCAACATCCCGTTCGTCGCGGCCAGGCGAGGAGACATCCCGGCCGCCTACGCCGGGTACCAGGCCGCCGAGCGGGAGCTGACCGGCTACCCGGAGCGGCTCGCCGTGATGCGGGCCGACTTCGCCGAGGCCCTGCTGGCCGCCCACCTGCCCGGCGAGGCCCGCGCTCAGCTCGCCCGGGCTGTGCCCGAGCTGGCGATGGCCGGAGCCCGGGGCGCGCTCGCCGAATCCCGGCTGCTCCTCGCCGAACTGGAACTACTCGTGGGCGACCCTCATCAGGCGAAGGCGGGCGCGGAGCTCGCGGCCCGGGAGTTCACCTCGCAGGGACGCGACGCCTGGCTGCCCTTGGCGGAGGAGGTCGTCCTGCGTGCCCGTCTCGCGGAACGTTCCGCCGGGCGACGCCCGACGGGCGAGCGTCCCGGCCAGGTGACGGACGGCCGGCAGGTAACGGGCGAACCCATCGGAAACCCGCTGAACGACCGGGCCGGCGACCGGCGGCTGCTGGACGAGCTGCGCGAGCTGGGGGGACGCCTGGCCTGGGCGGGCTGGACGGGTCAGGCGGCCGCGCTACGGCTCACCGCCGCCGAGCTGGCCCTGACGCTGGGAGACCGCGCCCGTGCCGAGGCCGAGCTTCGGCACGTCATCGCCACCGATCCGGCAGGGCGGACGCACCGCCTCGTCCGCCATCACGCGACCGCCCTGGAACGCGACCTTCATGGCGACCGTCCCGCGGCCATCGCGGCGCTCCGGGCCGGGCTCGCGGAGGTGACGTCCGGCGGCGAGCGCCTCACCGACCCCGGGGTACGCGCGCACGCCGCCCGGGCCGGTGAGCGGCTCGCGGAGTTCGGCCTGTCGCTCGCCCTGGCCGACGGACGCCCCGAAGTGATCCTCGGCTGGGCCGAACACTGCCGCGCCCTCACCCGGAAACCCGCATCGGACGCGAGACCGGAAGACGCCGCGCTGACCGAGACGCTGCGCGAGGCGCTGGAGGGCGCGGCGCTGGTCGAGTTCGTGCGGCACGGTGACCGGCTGGCCGCGGTCGTCGTGACAGCCGATCGCCATGCGCTGCGCGAGCTGGGCTCGTACGCGGCGGCGGCCGAGGCCACCGTTCGCGTCCGGTACGGCCTGCGGCGGGCCGGGCTCCGGGACACTCACGCCCTCAACGAGGTCGCGGCCGAGGCGGAACGCCTGGGCGCGCACCTGCTCGGGCCTCTGGCCGGAGACATCGGGGACAGGCCGCTGGTCATCGTGCCGACCGGCGCGCTGCACACCCTGCCGTGGCCGGTGCTCCCGGCCTGCCATGGCCGGCCGCTGTGCGTGGCCTCCAGCGCCATCGCCTGGCTGACGACGGCCACCCGGCGACCGGGTTCCCGCGGAGCCGAGACCTCACCGCTTCCCGTCCCGGCCGCCGCCTTCGCAGATCCGTCTCAACCCGCGCCCCACGTGACCGCGCCTGAACACCACATGTCCGAGAGCCCGGGGGCGAGGGTCGTCGCCGTGGCGGGGCCGGAACTCCGGTACGCCGACGCGGAGGCGGCGATGGTCGTCCGCGCCCATGCGGCCGGAGCACGTCCGCCCTCAGGCGGCGGGAACGAGTCCGTGCGGGTCAGGGCTGTGCGCGGGGATGTGCTCGGCGCGCTCGAGTACGCGGACGTGCTGCATGTCGCGGCTCACGGCACGTTCCGCGTCCGCAGCCCCCTGCTGTCCAGCATCACCCTGGAGGACGGGCCGCTCATGGCGTACGACCTGCTCCGGCACGAACGGACGCCCCCGCTGGTGATCTTGTCCGCCTGTGACACCGGGATGGCGCACGCGCCGGTCGACGGTGCGCCGCTCGGCCTCGCCGGCGCGTTCCTGGACCAGGGGACCGCCTGCGTGGTCGCCGGTCTCGTGCCCGTCCGGGACGACGAGGCGCTGACGCTCATGACGGCGTTCCACGCGCTGCTGACCTCCGGCCACACCCCCGCCGAGGCACTCGCGACCGCGAGCCGCAAGACGGGCGTCGACGGGTTCGCCTGCTTCGGCTCACTGGGGCATCCGATCTGACACGCGGCTCACCAGGCGCTTCCGGCGAATCGGGCGTCCTACCCCTTGGCGACCGGGCGGGAGGAGTCGGTGATCCAGTTGGACCACGAGCCGACGTAGAGGGCGGCGTGGATGCCCGCGAGTTCCAGGGCCAGGACCTCGTGGGCGGCGGTCACGCCGGAGCCGCAGTACGCGCCCACCGGCACCTCGGGAACCGCCCCGAGCGAGATGAAACGCTCCCTGAGGAACTCGGCGGGGTGGAACCGGCCCGAGGACGGGTCGACGTTCTCGCCGGTGGGCGCGCTGACCGCGCCCGGAATGTGCCCAGCGACCGGGTCGACCGCCTCGACCTCGCCCCGGTAGCGCTCGCCCGCCCGCGCGTCGAGCAGCACGCCTTCCTCGGCGAGAGCCCCCGCACCGGTGGCGTCCAAGATCGGCATGCCGCCGGGCCGGGCCGTGAAGTCGCCGGGCGCGGGCGTGGGCACGTCGGTGGTCACCGGGAAGCCCTCCGCCACCCACCGGCGGTACCCGCCGTCGAGCACGCGGACGTCGGGGTGCCCGTAGTAGCGCAGCACCCACCAGGCGCGGGCCGCGGCGGTGGAGTCGGCGTCGTCGTACACGACCACCGGGACCGAATCCGACACGCCGAGCCGCCGCATCGCGGCCTGGAAGGCTTCGGCGCCGGGCAGCGGGTGCCGGCCGCCGGCCCCAGGCGGCGCGGCGAGATCCTGATCGAGATCGCAGAACACGGCGCCGGGAATGTGCCCCTCCCGGTACGACTCGATGCCGGGCGGGCCGGCGAGCCGCCACCTGACGTCGAGGATGATCCCCTCACCGAGGCCCTCAGGACCGATCAGCGGGCTCGTGGGTGCCTCCGCGTTCCCAGCCATGCGCAACCCCCTATGGTTTCGCGGGCCTCCCGCGGCCGTACCGGCCACGGCGCTCCGCGGACGACTCTCGATGGACGCCCATCAGTCTCGCACTCGGGCGAGAGGCCGGGAGGGCCGGAGCGGCCGTGGCGACCGGCCCGCCCCGGCACGCGGCTTCGCGGAGGAACGCTCCGGCACGCGGCTTCGCAGAAGAGCGCTGTGCCGGCGCGGTGCTCCGGGACCGCGCCGGCACGGACGGCTCAGCCCGCGGTGCGGGCGGTGGCCTCGGACAGGGCCTTGGCGAAGGCCAGAACGTTGCTCACGGCCTCGGGGCCGTCGGCGGCGTCGCTCACCCGCAGGGACAGGTCGTCGGCGGTGATGGCGCCGGTGTAACCGTGGTCGGCTTCGCAGTTCTCGTCTCCGCAGGTGGCGGGTTCCAGGTCGACGTGGGAGATGGCCCCCCAGCCGATCGTGAGCGTGACCTCGCTGGGAGGAACTCCCGGCACGTACGACGCGGGGTCCGGCACCACGCGGGTGACCGCCACGGACTGGACACGGCTGAGGCGCACGGCCTCGGTGGTGGTGGAGGCGTGCGAGGTGGGCATGCCGTCGGCGGGCGGGTGCTCGTCGGTGTGGCACACCAGGAGCCGGGTAGGTGAGAGGATCACCACGGTGACGTGACGGCGGACTTCCATCGCCGGGTCGAACGTGGCCTCGTGGTGGACGACGAACGCCGTCACCTGCTCTTTGCCCAGTGCGGACTCCGCCGCGTCGGCCACGAGATCGGGGTAGTAGCCGCTGCGTTCGATGGCCTCGCGCAGACCAGCGGCCGAGACTCGGGTTTCCCTCATGGGTCCATCCTGCCCTGTCTCGGCGTGGTGTTTCACCTCACAGGCGTCCGCCCTGAGGGCAACCGGGGAAGAGGGGCCATCGACGGCGCAACGCTTATTTCCGGAAATATCCCCCAGCCTCACGTGGCACTCACGCGCTCATACGCCCCGGACCGTCCCGTCGGCCTCTTGGTGCGGGGGCCGGGTCAGCGCAGGCGGCGCGGGCCCCTGTCCGGGCGGGGGCCGACCGCGTCGCGGATGACGGCGCGGGCGCCGAGGACGCTCACGCCGCCCTCGCCGACCAGGACCGGGTCGAGATCCAGCCGCGCCAGCTCGGGCAGCTCGTCCGCCAGGCGACCCACGCGGACCAGCAGGTCCTCCAGCGCCCCGACCGCGACCGGCGGGTACCCGTACCCCCCGAACAGCAGCGGCGCGGCCCGTAGCGACCGCACGAGCCCGGCGGCGTCCTCGGCGGTGAGGGGCGCCATCCGGAACGCATCGTCGCCGAGGAGCCGCGCGGTGATCTCTCCGAGCCCGAACGACACCACGGCCCCGAAGTGCGGGTCGTCCACCACCCGCACCATCGTCCGCACGGCGGGCTGGGGCGCCATCCGCTGGACCGACAGCGTCACCCGCGGCCCCAGCCGGGCCGTCAGGTCGTCGTACGCGCGCCGCACCCCGCCCGGATCCGACAGGCCGAGCCACACCGTCCCCGCGCGGTGGACCACCTCGGGGTCGGCCGAGCGGACGACGACCGGCCAGCCGAGCCGCTCGGCCGCCGCGACCGCCTCCTCGGCGGAGTGGACGGGCTCCGCGGGCCAGACCTCCAGCCCGTACTCGGCGAGCAGGCCCGTGGCGTCGATCTCCCCGGGCCCGCCGCCCGCGAGGACGTCCTCCACCAGCGCCCTGGCGCCCTCGGTGTCGACGTCGTCCAGGGACGGGGTGGCGCCCTGGGGCCGGTCGCGCCAGGCCGCGTACCGGACCACGTGGGCCAGCGCCCGTACGGCCTCCTCGGCGGCGGGATAGGAAGGGATGGACCCCTTGCCCGGATCGCCGCCCTCGCCCGGGACGCGCAGCTCGTCCGGCATGCCCATGCGGCCCTCGAAAGTGGCCAGCACCGGCTTCCCCGTCTCACCGGCCACCCGGACCAGCTCGGCGGCGACCTCGGCCGCGTTGCCCGGGACGGGCGGCATGTAGATCGCGACGACGGCGTCCACCCTGTCGTCCATGGCGGCCAGCGCCTCGCGGTACTCCCCCGCTCCGGCCCCCGCCCCGAGGTTGGCGGGCGGGCACGGCTCCAGGCCCGCCGCCACGCAGGCGTCCACCGCCAGCAGCGCCAGCGCGTCGGAGTTGCTCACCACGCCCACCCTCGGCCCCGCGGGCAGCGGCTGGTAGGCGAGGAGCTGGGCCACGTCGAACAACTGCGCCAGGTCGTCCACGCGGATCACCCCCGCCTGCTCGAACAGGGCGCTGATCGCGACGTCCGGCAGGCGCAGGACGGGCGCGGAGTGCCCCACGGGGACCCCGCGCGTGGTCCCGCCGCTCTTGACCACCACGACGGGCTTCTTCCGCGCCGTGCGCCGGGCGAGACGGGCGAACTTGCGCGGGTTGCCCAGCGACTCCAGGTAGAGCAGGACCACGTCGGTGGCCTCGTCCTCCTGCCAGTACTGCAGCAGGTCGTTGCCGGACACGTCCGCCCGGTTCCCCGCCGACACGAAGGTCGAGATGCCCATGCCGCGCTGGGCCACCCGCTGGAGCAGCGCGGTACCGAGCGCGCCCGACTGGCTGAAGAACCCCACCCGGCCCCTGCCCGGCAGACGGGCCGCCAGAGTGGCGTTGAGGCGCACCCGCGGGTCGGTGTTGGCGATGCCGAGGCAGTTGGGGCCCACCACGCGAAGCCCGTACGAGCGGGCGATGCGCACCAACCGGTCCTGGCGGGTGCGCCCTTCCGCGCCCGTCTCCCCGAAACCGGACGAGACGACGACCAGGCCCTTGACGCCCTTCCGCGCGCATTCCTCGACCACGTCCAGGACGGCGTCCGCGGGAACGGCGACCACGGCGAGATCCACGTCCCCGTCGATCGCCGAGACGCTCTTGTACGCGCGGACGCCCGCCACCGCCCGTACCTCGCGGTGGACGGGGTACACGGGACCGTTGAAGTCGGCGGCCAGCAGGTTGCGCAGAACGGTCTGCCCGACGCCGCCCGCCTCGCGGCCCGCGCCCACCACCACGACCGACGTGGGGCTCAGCAGCCGCTCGATCGACCGGGCCTCGGCGCGGTGCTCGCGGGCCATCGTGACCTCGCGCGAGGTCTCCGTCGCCGCCAGGTCCAAGGTCATGCGCACGACGCCGTCCTCGAACTGGCTCTGGGCGGTGTACCCGGCCTGGCGGAAGAACGCCGTCATGCGCGCGTTGTTCGGCAGCACGTCGGCCACGAAGTGCTTGATGCCGCGCTCCCTGGCCGCCGCGCGCAGGTGCTCCATCAGCACCGACGCCACTCCCCTGCCCTGGTGGGCGTCCTCGACCAGGAACGCCACCTCGGCGCTGTCGGTGTCGCCGGCGTCGTCGGTGTCGTCGGTGTCGTTCATGCGGTCGAACCGGACGACGGCCACCATCTCCGTGCCGAGCGTCGCGATCAGCGCGACCCGGTCGACGTAGTCGACGGTGGTGAACCAGGTCACCTCGCGGTCCGAGAGCCGCGGGTGGGGGCCGAAGAAACGGAAGTAGATCGACTGGTCGGAGAGCCGGGAGTAGAACGCGCGGAGGATGCCCGCGTCCTGCGGGCGGATCGGCCGCAGATGCGCCGTGCCCCCGTCCGCCAGGACGACGTCGGCCTCCCAGTGGGCGGGGTAAGGAGGTTCCACAGACCTGAGCGTAAGGGCGCTCGTGTCTGGTTTGTTGGGCAACGCTTGTGCATCGACTATGTCCGGGTGTCCGCTGTATGCCCCACGCCCCCGCTTGAAGCTGTTAGGTTTTCTGTCAGCAGCCTCCTGTAGTGCCAACAAGGTGGTGACATCATGACGCGGGTTGTCGTGGTGGGCGATCTGATGACCGATGCGGTCGCACGTGCCCGCTACCCTCTCGCCAGGGCGAGCGACACTCCTGCCGTCGTCACCATGCACGGTGGCGGCTCTGGGGCCAACGTCGCATCCTGGCTGGCCGTCGAGGGCGCGGAGGTGGCCTTCGTCGGCCGCAGAGGCGCCGACATCACCGGCCGCAACCGCGACATGGAGCTCATGGGCTACGGCGTGGACGCCCGGCTCGTCATGGATCCCGAGCGCCCCACCGGCACCTGCGTCGTGCTGGTCACGCACAAGGGCGAGCGCACGCTGCTGTCCGACCCCGGCGCCAACGCCGCCCTGTCTCCCGAGGACCTTCCGCGCGACCTGTTCCATCAGGGCGGCCACCTCCACATCTCCGGGTACACGCTGCTGAACGAGGGCTCGCGCGAGGCCGGCCTCGCCGCGCTCGACCACGCGCGCCGGGCGGGCATGTCGATCTCCGTGGACTGCGCATCCGCCGCGCCGCTGGAGCGCACCGGCGCCGAGCCGTTCCTGGAGTGGACCCACAGCGCCAAGCTGTTGTTCGCCAACGAGGCCCAGGCCAAGGTGCTCACCGGCCGTGACGACCCCGCCTCCGCCGCCAAGGTGCTCACGGCATGGTTCCCCCAGGTCGTGATCAAGCTCGGGGCCGAAGGCTCGCTGTGGTACACCAACAACCGCGCCGAGCCCGTCCGGGCGCCCGCCGAGCACATCGAGCGCGTGGTCGACGGCACCGGTGCCGGGGACGCGTTCGCCGCGGGCTTCCTCCAGCCGTGGCTCGAGGGCAAGCAGCCCGCCGACGCCCTCGCCGCCGGCAACGCCCTCGCCGCCCGCGCCATAGCCAACCTCGGCGCCCGCCCCCGCCTCTAACTCCCTCCCCCGCTGCCACCTCCGGTTCGGACGGCGCGGTTCAGCAGGGCCATGAGCTGCCGCAGTTCGCTGTCGGTCAGCACCGCCAGCGGGGTCTTCTCCAGCGCCGTCCGGACCAGCTCGTCGCGGACCCGGCGGCCCTTGGCGGTCAGGACCAGGACGCGGGAGCGGCGGTCGGCCGGGTCCACGGCGCGCTCCACCAGGCCCCGGTCGGCGAGCTGGTTGGTGATGAAGGTCAGGTTCGGGGCGTTGCAGTACAAGCGCTCGGTCATCACCTTCATCGAGGGTGGCGGCTCGGCCGGGTCGATGGCCCACAGCGCCTGGAACGTCGCCGATGTCAGTTGGTGCCCGGCCAGCGCCTGCACGATCAGGGCGTTGGTCCGCATCCAGATGTCGTGGGTCGCGGCGACCACCGCGATGAGCTCGGGCGTGGCCATGCCGCCATTCTATCGACGTTTCAAGTATCGAAGGATCATGCTACGTTGATGCTTCGAGATTCGAAACAATGGTGGACAGCTGGTCGGTGGACCTCAGCTTGTGACGGCCAGGGCGAGGGGGAGCACGGCAGGGGCGCCGGAGCGGCGGAGGAGGGCCGTGGCCATGGTCATGGTCCAGCCGGTGTCGATGCGGTCGTCGACCAGCAGGACCGGACCGGCGGACAGCCGGGCCCGCGCCGCCGGTAAGAGGCCCCGGGCGTCGGACGGGTCATCGTCCGCGACCGCCAGGGTGTGTTCGAGGGCGCGGACGCGCTGGGCGCTGTTGTGCTGGCGGCCGGGCGGGCCGGCGGTGTAGGTGAGAGAGCCCAGGTAGTCGAGCCTGCCGACGGCGGCCAGCCGTTCGCCCAGGCTGGTGATCAAGATCGGGCGGGCGACCGAGGGAAGGGTGACCACCGACACCGGGCGTCGCGCCCACGCCCAGGCGGACAGCACCTTGACCACGGCGTCGAAGACCTCGCCGGGCACGGGCCCGTCGGGGGCGCCCTCCGCCAGCAGCCGTCTCAGCATGGTGCCCCAGCCGATGTCGGTGAGCCGCCCGAGCGCACGCCCGGGCTCTGCGGCGATCTCGGGGCGGACGCGCCCGGACAGGCCGAGCTCCTTCAGCCCGACGGGCCACTGCCGCCGGGGCTCGACGTCCACCCCGGGACGTTGAAGCCGCTCGCGCGCCCGGCCCACGGCCTCGGCAGGGATGTCCGCCGAGGGGTGCGCCCCCGTGCAGTTGTCGCAGCGCCCGCAGGGCCGGGCCGTCTCGTCGTCGAGATGGCGCCGCAGGAACTCCTCGCGGCACCGGTCGGTGGCGATGTAGTCGAGCATGGCGCGCTGCTCGGCGGCGCGCTCGGCCGCGACCCGGGCGTACCTGCCCTCGTCGTACCGCCACGGGCGGCCGGTGGAGCGCCAGCCGCCCTTGACCCGCTCGACCGCGCCGTCGACGTCGAGGACCTTGAGCATCGTCTCCAGCCGGGCACGGCCGAGGTCGACGCGCGTCTCCAGCGCGGCCGTGGACATCGTGCCCTCTTCGGCCAGGACGCGGAGCGTCGTCCACACCACGGACTCGGGGGGAAACGCCAGCGACGCGAAGTACGCCCAGATGTCGCGGTCTTCGGGGCCGGGAAGCAGGATGACCTCGGCACGCTCGACGCCGCGGCCCGCCCGGCCGATCTGCTGGTAGTACGCCACCGGAGACGCGGGGGCGCCGAGGTGGATCACGAAGCCGAGATCGGGCTTGTCGAAGCCCATGCCCAGCGCGGAGGTCGCGACCAGCGCCTTCAGCCGGTTGTCGAGCAGGGCCTGCTCGGCGGCGAGGCGGTCGGCCTGCTCGGTCTGGCCCGAATAGGCGGCCACCTCGTGGCCCTGGTCGCGCAGGTACGCCGCGACCTCCTGCGCGGCGGCGACGGTGAGCGTGTAGACGATGCCGGAGCCGGGCAGGTCGCGCAGCGCCTCGGCGAGCCAGGCCAGCCTGCGCTCGGCGGTCGGATGGCGGACGACGGCGAGACGCAGGCTGTCGCGTTCGAGCGGCCCCCGCAACACGAGCGTGTCACCGAAACCGCTCCGCGGGACGTCGCCGCCGGACGCCGATGGCCGGTCGCCGCCCGACGTCCCCGGATCGCCGCCCGGTCTCCCCGCTCGGTCGGCGTCCGGCGACTGCCCGAGCCCCGCCGCGGGAGAGGGGACGTGGCCGAGTTGCTCGGCGATGTCGTGGGTGACGCGGGCGTTGGCCGTCGCCGTGGTGGCGAGGACGGGCACGCCGGGCGGCAGGCCGGCGAGCAGGCTGCGCAGCCTGCGGTAGTCAGGCCGGAAGTCGTGGCCCCAGTCGGAGATGCAGTGGGCCTCGTCGACGACCACCAGCCCGGCGCTCGCCGCCAGCTTGGGCAGGACCAGGTCGCGGAAGTCGGGGTTGTTGAGTCGCTCCGGGCTGACCAGCAGGACGTCGACCTCGCCGCGCTCGACCTCGGCGTGGATGAGATGCCACTCGTCCGCATTGGCGGAGTTGATCGTGGCGGCGTGCACCCCGGCACGGGCCGCGGCGGCGATCTGGTTGCGCATCAGCGCGAGCAGCGGCGAGACGATGACCGTGGGGCCCGCGCCCCGCGCCCGCAGGAGGGCGGTGGCGATGAAGTACACCGCCGACTTGCCCCAGCCGGTGCGCTGCACGACCAGGGCGCGCCGCCGCTCGACGACCAGCGCCCGGATGGCCGACCACTGGTCGTCGCGCAGCCGGGCCCCGTCACCGGCGAGGGACCGCAGCCGCTGTTCCGCCTCGGCCCGCAGGCCGCTCTCGTCACGCATGGCTCCTTGGTATCAGGTCCGGGCGACGGTTCGCGGACGCCGGCGCCCGGCTGTGGATAACTTCCGCCCGTCCACAGCCGGGCCGCCCCGCCAGGACAGGCGCCACAGCGGGCGCGCGTGACCGTAAGGGCGTAAAAGGTCTTCGAGTCGCGGAGCACCTTGAACCTTCGGCACAATGTTCGATATGGCCCGACGCACCACCACACCCCCGCTGGAAGACGACTTCGAGGAGCGCATCGTCGACATCGACGTGTCGACCGAGATGCGCACGAGCTTCCTTGAGTACGCCTATTCGGTGATCTACCAGCGCGCGCTCCCCGACGCGCGCGACGGTCTGAAGCCGGTCCAGCGCCGCATCCTGTACTCGATGAGCGAGATGGGCCTGCGGCCCGACCGCGGGCATGTGAAGTCCTCGCGCGTCGTCGGTGACGTGATGGGCAAGCTCCACCCGCACGGCGACACCGCGATCTACGACGCGCTGGTGCGCATGGCGCAGCCGTTCTCGATGCGGCTGCCGCTGGTGGACGGCCACGGGAACTTCGGCTCCCCCGACGACCTGCCCGCCGCGATGCGGTACACCGAGGCGCGGCTGGCGCCGACGGCCATGCTGATGGTGCAGTCCATCGACGAGGAGACCGTCGACTTCAAGCCGAACTACGACGGTCAGGAGACCGAGCCGACGGTCCTGCCGAGCGCCTTCCCCAACCTGCTGGTGAACGGCGCCGCGGGCATCGCGGTCGGCATGGCGACCAACATGGCGCCGCACAACCTCGTCGAGGTCATCGCGGCCGCGCGGCACCTGATCAAGAACCCGGACGCCTCGCTGGACGAGCTCATGCGGTTCGTGCCCGGCCCCGACCTCCCCACCGGCGGCTCGATCATCGGCCTCTCGGGCGTGCGGGACGCCTACGAGACCGGGCGCGGCACGTTCCGCATGCGCGCGAGGGCCACGATCGAGCAGGTCACCCCCCGCCGCAAGGGCATCGTGGTCACCGAGCTGCCCTTCAACGTGGGCCCCGAGCGCGTGATCACCAAGATCAAGGAGCTCGTGACCGCCAAGAGGCTGTCCGGCATCTCCGACCTGAAGGACCTCACCGACCGGCACAAGGGCCTGCGCCTGGTCATCGAGGTCAAGAACGGCTTCCACCCCGAGGCCGTGCTGGCCGAGCTGTACCGCCTGACCCCGATGGAGGAGACCTTCGGGATCAACAACGTGGCGCTGGTCGACGGCCAGCCCCGCACGCTCGGCCTGCGCGAGCTGCTCCAGGTCTACGTCGACCACCGCGTCGACGTCGTGCGCCGCCGCTCCGCCTACCGCCGCCGCAAGCGCGAGGAACGGCTCCACCTGGTCGACGGCCTGATCGTCGCGCTGCTCAACATCGACGAGGTCATCGAGGTCATCCGCTCCTCGGAGGACTCCGCCGAAGCGCGCACCCGCCTGATGCAGGTCTTCGAGCTGTCGGAGACCCAGGCCGTCTACATCCTCGACACGCCGCTGCGCCGTCTGACCAAGTACGACAAGCTGGAGCTCGAACGCGAGCGCCAGACGCTGAACGACGAGATCGCCGAGCTCACCGCCATCCTCTCGTCGGAGGACAAACTGCGCCGGGTCGTGTCCGGCGAGCTCGCCGACGTCGCCAAGACCTACGGCACGCCGCGCCGCACGGTCCTGCTGGAGGACGGCGCCGCGGTGACGGCCGGGGCCATCCCGCTGGAGGTCGCCGACGACCCGTGCCTGGTGCTGCTGTCCTCGACGGGCCTGCTCGCCCGCACGGGCGACGCCTCGCCGCTCGGCTCGGGCGACGAGCGCTCGGCGCACGACGTTCTGGTGGCGGTGGTGCGGTCGACGGTGCGGGGCGAGGTCGGCGTGGTGACCTCCGCCGGGCGGGTGATCCGGGTCTCGGTCCTCGATCTGCCCACGCTGCCGCCCACCGCGAACCCGCCGTCCCTGTCGGGCGGCCACCCGGTCAGCGAGTACGTGACGCTGAACGCCGGCGAGGTCGTCGTGGGCCTCGGCTCGCTCGATCCGGAGGGGCTCGGCCTCGCGCTCGGCACCGCCCAGGGCGCCGTCAAACGGGTCGTGCCCGAGTATCCGGTGAACCGCGACGACTTCGAGGTCATCGGCCTGAAACCCGGCGACAGCGTGGTCGGGGCCGTCGAGCTGACCTCCGAAGACCACGACCTGGTGTTCATCTCCTCGGACGCACAGGTCCTGCGCTACCCCGCCTCCTCGGTGCGGCCCCAGGGGCGTCCCGCCGGCGGCATGGCCGGCATCCGGCTGAACGACGGCGCCAAGGTCATCTGGTTCGGCGCGGTCGACCCGGCCGTCGAGTCCCGGGTCGTGACGATCGCCGGCTCGGCCACCGCCCTGCCGGGCACCGAGGTCGGCGGCGGCAAGGTGTCCGACTACGCCGACTTCCCGCCCAAGGGCCGGGCCACCGGAGGCGTCCGCGCGCAGCGCTTCCTCAAGGGCGAAGACCTGCTGGTGCTCGCGTGGGCCGGCCCCGCGCCGGTCAAGGCCGTGACCTCCACGGGCAAACCGATCACGCTGCCGGCCGAGCTCGGACGCCGTGACGGCTCGGGCGTTCACGTGACCTCCGACATCGCCGCGCTCGGCGGGGCGCTCGGCGGCGGCGCGATCGAGGCCGCCGCCCCGCCCGAGGTCCCGGACGAGGAGTAGCGAGGGGCCACGTCCGAGAGGGCCACGTCGCGAGGGGCCTTGCCGAGCGGCGTCACGCCCTCGCGGGCCCGCGCCGATCACGGGACCCCGCGACGCTCAGAGGTCCCCGTCGGCCTGGGATCGCCGAGCGTCAGGGATCCCGGACGATCAAGGGTCGCGGCCGGTCAGAGGCCGCGGCCGGTCCGACGCCACGACGGCGGCCGGGGTCAGCCCCTGGTGGGGACCGAGCCGCCGCGCGCCACGAGCGGGATCGCGGTGAGCAGCTCCCACGGCTCCCCCGAGTCCCAGAAGTCGATGAGCTTGGCGACCGCCTCGCCCGGCTCGAAGTCGCCGACCCCGTACTGGCCGAAGCAGCCGGCGTCCTTCAGCGCGGCGATCAGTGGATCGTCGTCCGGGAGGGACTCGGCATAGGAGGCGGCGTCGAGCAGCGCCAAGGCGCAGCGCGCGTTCCAGCCGCCGTCGGCGCTCTGGACCCGGTCGAGCCGCCACCTGGCCCGGCCGCGTAGATAGCCGGCGAGCGAATCCGTCGTCCCCACCCTGAACCCTCTCCACGATCGTCCACACACAGTAAGGCAATCATCACCAACGGTGACGCCGGATCGCGGGCTCTTTACGAAGCCCATTACGTCCACCCTCCGTGTACTGACGAAAGGGGCGTAAGGGAATATGAACAACATGACGGGAGCCTTCGACGATCTGCTGACCGCTAACGAGGACTTCTCACGGACCTTCGAGTACTCCGGCCTGAGCGGGCGCGCGGCGCGCGGCCTGGCCGTGGTCACGTGCATGGATTCTCGAATCGACCCGCTGAAGTTGCTCGGCCTCAAGCCCGGGGACGCCAAGATCCTGCGCAACGCCGGGGCGCGGGTCACCGACGACGTGCTGCGCACGCTGATCCTCGCGGTCTACCTGCTCAACGTGGACCGCGTCCTCGTGATGCCCCACACCGACTGCCGGATGGCGAAGGCCACCGACGAGGACGTCCACGAGCTGATCAGCCGGGAGTACGGGATCGACACGCGGAGCCTGGAGTTCCACACCGTGGCCAACCAGGACGCGGCCCTGCGCCGCGACCTCGTCCGCATCCGCACCTATCCGTACCTGCCGGACCGGCTGAACATCGGCGGCGCGGTGTACGACGTGCACACCGGCAAGCTCATGCCCGTCGAGCTGTGACGGCGGGCCGCTTACCACGGCCAGGTGAACGGGGGCCCGGACGCGACCGCGTCCGGGGCCCGTCAGGCGTCGATCGCGTCGCGGTCGACCTCCGCCGCGCTGCCGACGATGAACTCGCGGCGCGGGGCGACGTCGCTGCCCATCAGCAGCGCGAAGATCTGCTCGGCCGTCTCGGCGTCCTCGATGCGGACGCGCCGCAGCGTGCGGTGGCGCGGCTCCATCGTGGTCTCGGCGAGCTGGTCGGCGTCCATCTCACCGAGGCCCTTGTAGCGCTGGATCGGGTCCTTCCAGCGCTTGCCTCGGCGCTCGAGGTCGCGCAGGACCTTGAGCAGCTCGGCGTCGGAATAGGTGTAGATGTACTTGTCCTTGCCGCGGCCCGGGTTGGTGACCTCGATGCGGTGCAGCGGCGGGACTGCGGCGAACACGCGCCCCGCCTCGATCATGGGCCGCATGTAGCGGTGGAACAGCGTGAGCAGCAGGCAGCGGATGTGCGCGCCGTCGACGTCGGCGTCGGCCATCAGGATGACCTTGCCGTACCGCGCGGCGTCCAGGTCGAAGCCGCGGCCCGAGCCCGCGCCGATGACCTGGATGATCGCGGCGCACTCGGCGTTCTTCAGCATGTCGGCCACGGAGGCCTTCTGCACGTTGAGGATCTTGCCGCGGATCGGCAGCAGGGCCTGGAACTCCGAGTCGCGCGCCGCGCGGGCCGTGCCGAGCGCCGAGTCGCCCTCGACGATGAACAGCTCGCTGCGGTCGACGTCGTCGCTGCGGCAGTCGACCAGCTTGGCCGGCAGGGCGGAATTCTCCAGGGCGCTCTTGCGGCGCTGGTTGTCACGGTGCTCACGGGCCGCGATGCGGGCCTTGGCCGCCGCGACGATCTTCTCCAGGACGGCGCGGAGCTGCAGCTTGTGGGCCCGCTTGGTGCTCGCGAAGAGCTGCTTGAGCTCGCGCGACACGACGTGGGCGACGATGCGGGTGGCCGCGGAGGTGCCCAGGACCTCCTTGGTCTGGCCCTCGAACTGCGGCTCGGGCACCCGCACGGTGGCCACGGCGGTGAGGCCCTCGAGGATGTCCTCCTTGGTGACCGGGTCGTCGCCGTTCTTGAGCAGGCGCGTCTCGCGCAGCTGCTCGTTGATCGTGCGCACCAGGGCGCGCTCGAAGCCGCTGACGTGGGTGCCGCCCTTGGGGGTGGCGATCACGTTGACGAACGAGCGGACGGTGGTGTCGTAGCCCTTGCCCCAGCGGACCGCGACGTCGACCGTGAGCTCGCGCTCGACCTCGGTGGAGGTCATGTGGCCCTGCTCGTCCAGGACCGGGACGGTCTCGTGGAAGTGACCGAGGCCCTGCAGCCGCATGACGTCGCAGACGGCCTCGTCGCGGGCCAGGAAATCGGTGAACTCCGAGATGCCGCCCTCGAAGCGGAACTCGTCCTCGACGACCTGCTCCAGGCGGCTGTCGCGCACCGCGATCGTCAGGCCGGGGACCAGGAACGCGGTCTGCCGGGCGCGGACGTGCAGCTCGTCCAGCGAGACCTCGGCGTCGGGCAGGAAGATCTGCTTGTCGAGCCACCAGCGGACGCGGGTGCCGGTGACGCGGGCGCGCAGGGCGCCGCCGTCGCGCAGGCCGGACTTCTTCTTGAACTTGGCCGTCGGCCCGTCGCCGTCGAACACGCCGGGCACGCCCCGGCGGAAGCTGATCTCGTGGACCCGCCCGTCGCGGTCGACCTCGACGTCCAGCCGGGCGGACAGGGCGTTGACCACCGAGGCGCCGACGCCGTGCAGGCCGCCGGAGGCGCCGTAGGACCCGCCGCCGAACTTGCCGCCCGCGTGGAGCTTGGTGTAGACGAGCTCGACGCCGGCCAGGCCGCTCTTGGGCTCGATGTCGACCGGGATGCCGCGCCCGTCGTCGCGGACCTCGATGGAGCCGTCGGCGAACAGCTCGACCTCGATGCGCGTGCAGAAGCCGGCCAGGGCCTCGTCGACGGCGTTGTCCACGATCTCCCAGAGGCAGTGCATGAGGCCGCGGCTGTCAGTGGACCCGATGTACATTCCGGGGCGCTTACGGACGGCCTCAAGGCCCTCCAGCACCGACAGGTGACGGGCGGTGTAGCCCGTCTCCGTGCTGACTGCGGTCACTCCCACTCCCACCGAGCATCGAACATGTGTGCGTAGCCTACCGTCTTCTTGATGTTCCTCCGTGCCTAGAGTGCCACCATCAGGCGGTTCCGCGGCAGCCGGAGGTTCATTGCCATCACCTAACGACACATTCTGCTCTCGGCGTATCCCGAAGGCGATTGGGAACGTCCGCATCGGGTTAGATGTTGAGCCAAGTGACTGACGCCAAATCCCCACGTCAGTGGGGTGACCCGAAAGGCGATACGTGACTGGAGCTCTCGCCCCCACCAAGCCGCTTACCGCCGTGGACCGTTGCGACCGGTGCGGCGCCCAGGCGTACATCCGCGCGTCCCTCCCCATGGGCGGGGAGCTGCTGTTCTGCGCCCACCACGGGCGTCGGCACATCTCGGCCCTCCGTGAGAAGGGCGCCGACATCCAGGACGAGTCGGCCCGCCTCAGTGAGACCCCGACCTCGAACACCAACGAGCGGTGAGCACCCGCCCACCACTCTGACCCCCATACGGACAACCTCATACAGCGAACGCGGCGGCCTCGGCGGCGCCTCTGATCGGCCCGCCCGAGCCGCTGCGCGTATCCCCCTGATGTGCGGCGTGAGGGCGCCTCTGAGCCTCACGCGGCCGTGATCCCGGTCACGCCGGGGGCTAGGCTGCCGCCCGTGAGTGCGGCGAGTCCCGATTTCGATCTTCTTGTTCATCAGGCCTGGCCCGCGCCGTATCAGCGCACGATCGGCGGCTGGGTTCTCCGTCACGCCGACGGGGTGACCAAACGGGCCAACTCCGTCCTCCCGCTCGGGGAGCCGGCGGACCTCGACCAGGCGATCCGCGCCGCTGAGCGCTTCTACGCCGAGCGCGGGCTGCCGTGTGTGTTCTCCATGGGGCCCGGCGCGCTTCCGGGCCTGGACGGGCGTCTGGAGGCGCGCGGATACCGCGTGGTCGACCGCACGACGTACATGACCGCCTCCCTGCAGGGCCCTCTGGACGGGCCCTCCGAGAAGGCCGCCCAGGTGGGTCTGTCCGGCGAACCGTCGCCGGAGTGGCTCACCGCCTGGTGGGCGGTGGACGGACGCTACGACGGCGAGGGGCCGGCCTCCGCCACGCGCATCCTGCGCGGCGTGCCCGCCACGTACGCGGAGGTCCGGCAGGACGGCAGGACGCTCGCCGTGGGTCGTTCCGTCCTCCAGGGCGACACGCTGGGGATCTACTGCATGGCCACGCTGCCGGAAGCCCGCCGGAGGGGGCTCGCCGGGGCCGTCCTGCGCGCCCTGACCGCCGACGGCCGCGCGCGCGGAGCCGTCCGCGCGTACCTGGTCGTGATCGCCTCCAACGCGCCGGCCATCGCCCTCTACACCCGGCACGGCTTCACCCCTACCGGCGCGTACCATTACCGCGTCCGCTGAGCCGCCCCGAGGGCCGCGACGCCCCCGTTCCCAGGGGTCCCCCCTGCGTTCCCTGGCCGCCCCCGACCGCGCCGTGATCCACCCCGGCCGCGCCCGGCGCGCCCACGCCGGAGGGCGCAATAAGCTCGGATCTCGTGCTGATCCTGTTGCCGCCGTCCGAGGGGAAGGCCGCCGAAGGGGACGGGCCGAAGCTCGCGCTGGGGCGTCTGAGCTTCCCGGCGCTGACGTCCGCGCGGGAGAAGGCCCTGGACGCGCTGACCGCCCTGGTCCACGGGCCGGAGGACGAGGCGCTGGCGGTGCTGGGGCTGACGCCGGGGCAGGCCGGTGAGCTGCGGCGGAATCAGGTCCTGCGCACCGCGCCCACGCTGACCGCGGGCGATCTCTACACCGGCGTGCTGTACGACAACCTGGCCCTGCCTGCGCTGAGCGCCGCCGCCCGGCGCAGGGCCCAGCGTTCGGTGATCGTGTTCTCGGGGCTGTGGGGGGTGCTGCGCCTCTCCGACCGCGTCCCGCCGTATCGCCTGTCCATGGGCGTGCGGCTGCCGCCCCTGGGCGGGCTGGCGGCCTACTGGCGGCAGCCCCTCACCGAGGCGCTCGCCGAGCAGGCCACGGGCGTGATCATCGACATGCGTTCCTCGACGTACGCGCAGGCGTGGCAGCCGGGCTCGCGGGCCGTGACCGTCCGCGTGCTGCGGGAGGCCGGCGGAGCCCGCACGGTGGTCAGCCACATGGCCAAGGCCACGCGCGGCGCCGTCGCGCGGTCGCTGCTGGAGTCCGGGGAGAACCCCCGCACGCCGAAGCGGCTGGCCGCGCTTCTGGCCGATCTCGGCCATGTCGCCGAGCTCGGCCCGGCCCCCCGTGACGGCAGGCCGTGGACGCTGGACATCGTCGTCCCCGCGTGACGGCGGTTACCCGTTCGTGATCACATTCAGCCGGGAACACGCCTTGTGGTACTCCCTGCCGGGATCGCCCAGATAGGACCACGGCGTGGTGCCGAACCGGCCGTAGGTGCGGGCCAGGTGCCCGCGGGCCGGGCGGCGCAGGTCGGCCAGGTAGAACGCCGCGCCGAACACGTTGTGCGCCTCGACGGCCCTCGGGTGGGGGCTCCCGCGCTCGCCATGCCAGCGCCCGGCCGCCGCGGTGATCTCCCGTTGAACCTCGTAGGACAACCACACGCGCGAGCGCGCCGACCCCTCCCCCGCGCTCGCGTTAAACGGCTTATTACACAGGTTTTACGACCGTGCGGGACGGGGACGCGCGTCGGCCCCCGCCGCGGGACGGCGGGGGCCTGGAACGCCCGTCAGTCGAGGTAGTCGCGCAGGACCTGCGAGCGCGATGGGTGGCGCAGCTTGGACATGGTCTTGGACTCGATCTGGCGGATGCGCTCGCGCGTCACGCCGTAGACCTTGCCGATCTCGTCCAGGGTCTTGGGCTGGCCGTCGGTGAGGCCGAACCGCATGGACACCACGCCCGCCTCGCGCTCCGACAGCGTGTCGAGAACGGAGTGGAGCTGCTCCTGCAGGAGCGTGAAGCTGACCGCGTCGGCGGGGACGATCGCCTCGGAGTCCTCGATGAGGTCGCCGAACTCGCTGTCGCCCTCCTCCCCGAGGGGGGTGTGCAGGGAGATCGGCTCCCGGCCGTACTTCTGGACCTCGACGACCTTCTCCGGGGTCATGTCGAGCTCGCGCGCGAGCTCCTCAGGGGTCGGCTCGCGGCCGAGGTCCTGGAGCATCTGGCGCTGCACGCGGGCCAGCTTGTTGATCACTTCGACCATGTGGACCGGGATGCGGATCGTCCGCGCCTGGTCGGCCATGGCGCGGGTGATCGCCTGGCGGATCCACCAGGTGGCGTAGGTCGAGAACTTGTAGCCCTTGGTGTAGTCGAACTTCTCGACCGCGCGGATCAGGCCCAGGTTGCCCTCCTGGATCAGGTCCAGGAAGAGCATGCCGCGGCCGGTGTAGCGCTTGGCCAGCGAGACCACGAGGCGGAGGTTGGCCTCCAGCAGGTGGTTCTTGGCGCGGCGGCCGTCCTCGGCGATCCACTCCAGCTCGGCGCGGACGTCGACGGGAAGACGCTCGCCATCGTTGGCGAGCTGCTCCTCGGCGAACAGGCCGGCCTCGATGCGCTTGGCCAGCTCGACCTCCTGCTCGGCGTTGAGCAGGGGGACCTTGCCGATCTGCTTCAGGTAGTCCTTCACCGGGTCGGCGGTGGCGCCGGCGGCGGCGACCTGCGCCACGGGGGCGTCGTCGTCGTCATCCGAGAGGATCAGGACCTCGTCGTCGCTCTGGACCTCGGCGCCCGGCTTCGGCTCCTCTTCGGCCTCGGCCTCGGTCTCGGCTTCCGCCTCGATCTCGGGCTCGACCTCGGCATCGGCGTCGGCATCGGCCTCCGCCTCGACATCGAGGTCGAAGTCCTCGAGCTCGATGTCGCCCTCGATGTCGAGGTCCTCGTCGTCTTCGGAAGAGGCCTTGGGCTTGGTTTCGATCTTGGGCGTGGGCGACGCGGGCACGGCGACCTCCGGCTTGGCCTTCTTGGCGAGGGCGGCAGGGGTGGCGACCTTGGCGGGAGCGTCAGGGGCGGGCGCGGCCTTCTTCACCGGCGCGGCCTTCCTGGCCACGGGCTTCTTGGCGGCCGGCTTCTCGACCGGCGCGGCTGCCTCGTCCCCGGCACCGCTCACCACGGCCGTGACGGTATCGGGCTGCTCCTTGGCCGCCGCGGTGGTGGCGGTCTTTGTCTTCTTGACGGGGGCGGCTGTGCGACGCTTGGCCGGGCCACGCGACCTCTTGGGCGCAGCCGAGTCCGCAGCGGTCACCACGACGGTCACACCCTCTTTGCTGAGGTTCCGGAGGAACACAGCGGCGTGCGACATCGGGATGTCCGCCTCCTCGAAGGCCTTGCGGACATCCTCAGACTCGAGGAAACCCTGCGAGCGCCCACGCTCGATGAGCCGCTGAATGACGGGCTCGTTCAGCTCAGACGGCTTCGAGCGAGTCGAACTTGCAGGCGACACGAACACCTCTCGAACGAACGCATGGTGAGAATGGACCCAGGTGCCCGCTAGGGGCGCTTGCTTCTTTCGTGGTGGGCCGTGCGAACCGCGACGTACCTGCCCAGCATTGTGGCATGACCCCGCAGTCCATACGGCCGCCTCACAGCGGTTGCCTTCCACCCTAGGCCGACCGGAACAGTAGTGCGTACGGAAGCGGGTCACCGATACCCGAAAGCAACCCTTATGACTGTTTCATTCAGTCACTCTTTGTGGCGGCCGGCACGTGGACGGCGAGCACCGTGACGTCATCGTCCTGCTCATACCCCGCCAGCATCCTGTCCACCAGGAAGTCAAGCAACATATGCGGATTTCCTAGGACTTCGGGGGGGTGCCTCGGCGACGACCGACGAGAGTTCCGCCAGCCCGGCGTCCAGGCCGCGCTTGCGGTTCTCGACCAGGCCGTCGGAGTAGAGCACGGCCGTGTGCCCCGGCGGGACGCAGAACCGGAACTGCTTGCGGACGGCGGGCCAGCCCAGCGGCGTGCCGGGCTCTCCGTCGGACAGGACCGCGGTACCCTGCGGCGACACCAGCAGGGGCGGCGGGTGACCGGCCAGCGCGAGGGTGCCCTCGCCGGTGCCGGGCTCGACGACCATGTAGGCCAGGGTGGTGACCTGCTCTTCTTCCTCGGTCGCGTCGAAAACCCTGTCAAGGCCGGTCAGGACGGCGGCGGGCGGCGGGTTGGTCAGCGCCAGGGCCCGCATGGCGTTGCGGATGCGGCCCATGCCCGCAGCGGCCTTGACGCCCTTGCCCATGACATCGCCGACGACGGCCGCCACCCGGGCGTCCTGCAGGACGAAGGCGTCATACCAGTCGCCGCCGACCTGGACGTGCCTGCTGCCCGAGCGGAACCGCTGGGCCAGCACCAGCCCGGGGATCACCGGCAGGCGGTCGGGCAGGAGGCTGCGCTGCAGCGTCTCGGCCGTGCGGTGCTCGCGCTCGAACAGGGTGGCCCGCTCCACGGCCAGCGCGCACTGGCCCGCCAGGGCCTCCAGGAACACCCCGTCCTCCTGGGAGATCTTGTACGGGCGGGTGAAGGCGAACCGCAGCGCCCCGAGCGCCCGCCCCGCCGCCAGCAGCGGCAGGCCGACCCAGGCGCGCTCGTCGCTGTGGGCGAGGAACCCGGCGATCACGGCCTCGTCGGCGCCGGCCTCGACGAGCTGGGCCTTCAGGCTCTCGGGGGACTCGGCGAACACCGGCCTGCGGCTGTTGACGGCCATGGTCATGATGCTGGTCTGCGAGAGCGGGATCTCCTCGCCGTCGGACGGCACGTCCGGGAGGCCACCGCTGTTGGTCAGTTTGAGGGCGGCGCGGTCGGTGTCGAGCAGGGCCACCGACGACCTGTCGGCGGCCAGCGCGGTGCGGGCGACGTCGATGATCACCTGGACGACCTGCTCGACCGTCAGGGCCTCGGCCAGCATGGCGGTGGCGCCCTGGAGCCGGGCGGTGCGCAGGGCTGCGGCGCCGAGCTGGTCGGTCAGGCGGCCGCGCATCTCTTCGGCCTCGCGCTGCGGGGTGACGTCGCTGTTGGCGCCGACCCACTCGATCACGCGGCCGAGCCGGATGATCGGGACGGCGCGCACCTCGAAGTGGCGGTAACCGCTTGCCCGCGTGCGGACGCGGTAGCTCCACTCGAACATCGTGCGCCCGCGCAGGGCCTCGCGCCACGCCTCGTCGGCGGCCGGGCGGTCATCGGGGTGGACGGCGTCGAGCCAGCCGTAGGCGAGGTATTCCTCCAGGCTCTGGCCGGTGATCGCGCGCCACTCCGGGGCGTCCTCGACGACGGCGCCGTTGGGCAAGGTGATCCACACGAGCTGCTGCTGGGACTGGACCAGCGAGCGGTAGCGCTCCTCGCTGCGGCGCAGTTCCTCCTCGGTGAGCTGGCGCTCGGTGACGTCCACGCCGAACACGGCGACCCCGACGACGGCGCCCTTGTCGCCGTGGACGGGGTAGAACGAGAGGTTCCAGTGGCGCAGCTCGCCGGCGGGAGACATGCCGCGATAGCGCTGGTCGCCGCCCGAGACGGCCCGGTGCTCGTCGACGACTCTGCGCAGGGCGCCGTCGACCAGTGCGGAGAGATCGGCGGAGAGCAGCTCGGAGGCCGTTCGCCCGGCGTGCTCCTCGGCTGCGACGCCGCTCAGGTCGGCGAAGCTCTGGTTGACCCTCAGGAACCTGGTGGACGTGTCGAAGAACGCGAAGGCGAACGGGGCCTCCGCGAGCAGGCCCTCCAGTAGGGCGGGGTCTGAGATGTCCACACCCGACTCCCGGGGACGGGGCACGGAGGTTTCGGCGCTCATGGTCGGCACCTCCGTCGCGTGCCAGGGTCTCCCACGAGGCACATCTCCATAACTGTGATTGGTAGCGCAGAACTGCACTACATCATCGGTGATGGGCACGCGCGGACGGAAGCCCCGGCCGCGATGCGGTCAACGCATCCTGTCAAAAACGCGCCACGGTGCGCAGCGAGATCGGCCCACTTTCTCGGTCCCCGGCACATCGCGCGCCGGGCGATCACCAGCTCGATCAAGCCGCCACCTTCCCGCCGTCCCCGCCGTCGTCGAGCGAACGGTACCGTTTCCGTGCCGGGCGGCACGAGGCTCGCCCGAAGTCCGGACGCGCTGGGCACCAGCTTCCCACGATGAGGGGGTCCATGGTGCCGGATGTGCCGGGTAGCCCTTACGGCGCAAGGGGTTGACACCTGCGTGATACAGGATGGAATGAGTACGCACGCTCCCTCAGAGGCCTGGTCCGGGGGATGGATGCCCCCCGGCTCACCGGAGGATGCGAAACCGCCCATGCCTGCTCTTGCGACGCGCCAGACCGGACCCGCCACCGAGTCGCGACCCGCCGGACCGCGCGAGATCCGGTCCCGGGCGTCCGGGCCGCCGGGGCATGTGAGCGAACGCCTTTCCCACGAGTTCGTGACCATCCCCGCCGAGACGGTGGACCGGTGCGTGGAGGACGTCTGGGCGTGCGCGGCGCACCTCGGCGTGGACGCCACCCCGACCGTCGTGGAGCGCATCGCCCGCGAGCGCCTGCTCGCCGTCGCCGGCTCGGCGCCGCTCATCGCCTCGCGCGGGTAACGCGGGGCAAAGGGCCGCGGGTGACGGGCATCAGTCCCCGAGGTGACACTCCTGGGCCCTGGAGAGCCGTAACCGGGGCCTTCGGGTAACAGCGGGGTCACCACACGGCGTTCCGTGCATCGTTCGGGCCCGGAATGCGAGAAGGTAAGGGGCGTGAGCCGCCGACGACGCCGAGACCCCAGGGGGACCCCGCCGCCGGACGACGTGTTCGCCGAGATGCTCGTGGCGGCGCGCGAACTGCTGGCCGTCCGCAGCCCGCTGGACGCCGAGCTGATGGTGTCCGACATGCTGGGCGCCTGGTGGGGCCGGCGGCTGCGCCGGGGCGACGTCGAGGAGTTCCTCGGCGAGGGCCTCGTCGACTACGCCGCCAAGGCCGGCACGCCCGCCGCGCTCACGCTGCTGGTCGCGGTGGCCTATCTGGGCACCGCCCGGCAGGCCGCCAAGGCCGAGGGCGCCGCGCTGGCGCTGATGGAGTCGGACGTCGCCCGGCCGCGGTGGGCCGAGCGCGTCGGGGCGGTCAAGCCGCAGGGCTGCTACGTCTCCAGGGACGCCTACGGCGACCAGGACACGGTGGTGTGCACGTTCGCCTACCGCGGCGTCCCACGGACGGCTCCGGGCGCCGTGGAGGCCGCGGGCGAGGGCGAGCGGGACGCCGAGGGCTGCGCGGCGCCGCAGTGCCCGGCCGAGGATCCGCACGCCCTGGTGGTGATCGTCGACTACAACATGCGGGGCATGGCCCGGGACGCCTGGGTCTCCTCCCAGGTGGACACGCTGCTGGAGAAGGCCGGCATCGAGGCGGCGGGCAACCCGATGCTGCGCTTCGAGGAGCTGGAGCCCCAGCAGGCGCGGGCGCTCCTGGAGTTCGCGATGAAGGCCACGGCCGAGACCCTGGGCCGCCGCAGGTCGACCAACGTCGTCAGCGACAGCTACAGCGCCTACCACGCCTTCGCCAGGGCCCGCATCAAGGCCCTGCCCCCGGGCCGCAAGCGTCCCGCCCCTCTGCTCAGCGAGGCCCCGTACAGCCGCGACCGGCGGGCGATGCTGGCGGCCGAGTTCCTGGCCTCCGACGCCGCCGAGCACCTGTCGGACCCCTCGGCGGCCTCGCGGTGCGCCGACCACATCATCGACTACGGCTGCGACCAGGACTTCAACCGGCCGCTGCGGGTCAGCCCGACCAAGTGCGAGACGTTCCTGCTGGACTGGCTGCCCCGCAAGGTGCTCCTGGACCCGGCCGAGCAGGACGCCATGCCGCACGTCCTGCTGTCCTGGGTGCGATTCGCGGCCCCGAAGACCGGCCTGCCCGACGAAGGGCTCAGGGCGACGCTGGACGCCGTCTACGAGGCGATGGGGCGCTTCACCGAGGCCTACCGCGACCCGACGACGTTCGGCCTGGACCGCTCCCTCGTGCGCAGACTGCTGCCGGACGGCGATCTGTCCGCGCTGCCGCGGCGCGCGTTCGCCTTCCCGTTCCTGGACGGCACGCGCGGCGATATCGACCTGTCGTCCCTGCACCCGGCCGAGGACGCCGACCGGCGCGTCCTGCTGGAGATCGACCACGCCGCCGAGCGCGACCGGCCGGACTTCGCCGAGCACCTGGCCTGGCACGAGGAGATCGCGACCCGCCTGTGGAACGGCGATCCCGAGCAGCTGTGGGAGGCCGCGCAGCGGCTGCTCGACCTCGGCCACGACCGCCACGACGTGCTGCACGTGCTCATGGAGATCGCCGAGCGCATCGGCGACCACCCGGACGAGCTGGCCGCCGCGCTCGACGACATCGCCGACATCCCCGACGAGCCTCCGCCGACGCCCTGAGGACGAAGCGGATCATCACCGGGGCCGTCGAGGCGCCCGCGCCGGCCCGCCAGGCCTGGAGGGGTTCACCTACCTCCTCACTGTCAGCGCAGGAAGCCGATGTCGGCGTATTTCAGGGTGTAGAAGCCCGGGGCGCCGATGTTGGCCAGCGTGGACTTGACCCCCCAGTTCTGCGGCCGCTGGTAGAGCGGCAGGACGTTGACCTTCTGCCAGATCAGCCGGTCGGCCTCGTTGGCGTCGCCCCGGGCCCGCTCCGGGTTGATGTTGGAAGACGCTCGCCGCATCGCCAGGTCGATCTCAGGCGAGCCGGTCCTGCCGAAGTTGGCGTTCCACTGGACCTTTCCGCCCGGGCCCTTGGTGGCGTCGGCGTAGGTGCCGTAGCTGCTGGAGATCGGGAACGGCGTGCCGATGTAGGAGAACGGCGCGATGTCGAAGTTGCCGGGGATGATGTACTTGGCGAAGAAGTCGTCGCTCGGGACCGACTGGATCGTCACCTTGACGCCGATCTTGCCCAGCATCGCCTGGGTCAGCTCGGCCTCCCCCTTACTGAGCGGCAGCCCGGACGGGATCACGAACCGCACGCCGAGCTCCTTGCCGGACTTCACGCGGGTCGGGCTCGCCCGGTGCCAGCCGGCGGCGTCCAGCATCTTCTCGGCCTTGGCCGGGTCGTACTTGCCGAGCGCGCCGGCGTTGTCCTGGTAGCCCTCCTGGGTGTTCATGTAGAAGTGGTTGTTGAGCAGGGCGCCGTTCCAGCCCAGCCCCTGCAGGTCGGACCGTGTGATCGCCGCCCGGTCGAGGCCGAGGACGATCGCCTGCCGCACGCGCGGGTCGACCAGGGCCGGGCTCTCGCCGTTGAAGGTGAAGTGCCGGAAGTCCGGGCCGGCGGCCTGCCGGATGACCGCTCCCCTGGCGTTCCTGGCCCGGGCGTAGTCGGGGGCGGACGGGCCGACGTCGAACACGTCGAGCTCGCCGTTGGTGAAGGCCCCGACCAGCGCGTCCGTGGCCAGCGACCGGTAAATGATCTTGTCGAGCTTGGCCCTCGCCCCCCACCAGTGGTCGTCGCGGACGACGGTGATCGTCTTGGCGGTCGGGTCGAACCCGCCGAACTTGAACGGCCCGGCGGTCACCGGCACGCGGTTCAGCCAGCCGGTGTTGAACGCGTCGGGCGTGGCGTTGGTGGACCTGGGGTAAAGCGGCCAGAACAGCGACTGCCACTCGCTGAAGGGGTTGTCGAAGGTCACCAGCACCTCGTAATCGTCCCGGCCGCGCTCCACCCTGCCGATGTCCTGGTAGCCGGTGGTCGCCGCGACGTGGAAGTCCAGGCTGCGGCCGCTCAGCGCCTTCCACTGCGCCTGGTAGTCCTGCCAGGTGATCGGCCTGCCGTCCGACCAGCGGGCCTTGGGGTTGAGGCGGTAGGCCACCACCTGGCGCGGGTTGGTGGCGATCACCCGGGCGTCCAGGACGTAGTCGCTGTTCGGCACCGGGGTCGCCTTCTTGTCGGAGCGGAAGGCGGCGGGCATCAGGGCGTCGATGACCTTCTTGACCTCGGCGAGGTTGCCGTCCACGTGGTTGAGGTTCCACTGGGTGGGCGACTCGGTGATGCCCCAGCGCAGCGTGCCGCCGTCACGGACGCGCTCGCGCGGCGCGGGGTTGATGTCGAAGGCCTTGATGACCTTGGGCACGCGGGCGGGGACCGCTTTTCCCGCGTCGCCACCCCCGCACCCCGGAAGGGCGGCCACGAGCAGGGCGAGCGCGACGGGCGCGCCCGCCACCCTGACGCGCCCGCGACGGCCCGCCGGCGAGGGCCGGCCCGCGCGGGGCTTCGGCGGTACTTCCACGTTCTCCTCCAGAGATGGCCGGATCGGTAGGTCTCGCTCGCGCCGCCGGCTAGACGACGCGGAGCTTCTCCGCGTAGTGGCAGGAGGCTCCGTGGTCGCCCTCCATCGGGCGTACGGCGGGCTCCTCCTCGACGCAGCGGACCCGCTGCGCGTCCGTGAGGACCTTGAACTTCGGGCACCGGGTGCGGAACCGGCAGCCGGAAGGGGGGTCTGCGGGGCTCGGGAGGTCGCCGTCGAGCAGGATGCGGCGGCGCTCCCGCTCCTTGTCGGGGTCGGGGATCGGCACGGCCGACAGCAGGGCCTGCGTGTACGGGTGCATCGGCGACCGGTACACCTGGTCGGTCCCGCCGATCTCGGCGATCCTGCCGAGGTACATGACGGCCACGCGGTGGGCGATGTGGCGGACGACGGCGAGGTCGTGGGCCACGAAGAGGTAGGACAGCCCGAGCCGGTCGGCCAGGCCCGCGAGCAGGTTGATCACCCCGGCCTGGATCGACACGTCCAGCGCGGACACCGGCTCGTCCAGGACGATCAGCCGCGGCTCCAGGGCGAGGGCCCGCGCGACGGCGATGCGCTGCCGCTGGCCGCCCGAGAAGTCCTGCGGATAGCGGGCCGCGTGGGAGGGGTCGAGCCCGACGAGCCTGAGCAGGCGGCGCACCCGGGGCCCGGTGTCGGTGTGCCCGTGGGTGACGAGGGGCTCGCCGACGATGTCGTGGACGGTCATGCGGGGGTCGAGCGAGGCGAGCGGATCCTGGAAGACGACCTGCAGGTGACGGCGGACGGCGAAGCGGTCGGGCGGGGTGAGGGCGGCGGTGTCGCGCCCGAACACCACGACCCGGCCGTGCTGGGGCCGGGTGAGCTCCAGGATCTCCATGAGCGCGGTGGTCTTCCCGCAGCCGGACTCCCCCACCAGGCCGAGCGTCTCGCCCTCGCGGATGTCGAAGGAGACGCCGTCGACGGCGTGGACGGTGCCGATGCGGCGCCGGAACACCGCGCCCTTCGTCAGCGGATAGTGCTTGACCAGCCCGTCGACCTCCAGCACCACGTCACTCGCCCGGCGGGGTCGCGGCGCGGGGACGGCGGCCGGGGCGGCGGGGACGGGCCGCGGCTCGCCGATCTCGCCGGCGCGGACGCACGCGGCGCGGTGGCCCGGGGCGACCTCGGCGAGCGGGGGCTCGGCCTCGGCGCACCGGGGGATCGCCATGGGGCACCGCGGCTCGAAGGGACAGCCCGGCGGCAGCGCGGCGGCCGAGGGAGGGCTGCCGTCGATGGGCACCAGAGGGACGTCCCGGCCCGTGTCCAGGCGCGGCACCGAGCCGAGCAGGCCGATGGTGTAGGGCATGCGGGAGCGGTGGTAGACGTCGCGGACGGTTCCGGACTCGACCGCGCGCCCGGCGTACATGACCAGCACGCGGTCGGCGAGCCCGGCGACGACGCCGAGGTCGTGGGTGATCAGGACGATGGCCGCGCCGGTCTCGCGTTGCGCGCTCTTCAGGACCTCGAGGACCTGAGCCTGGATCGTGACGTCCAGGGCGGTGGTCGGCTCATCGCAGATGATCAGATCGGGATCGTTGGCGATGGCCATGGCGATCATCGCGCGCTGGCGCATGCCCCCGGAGAACTCGTGCGGGAAGGCGCGGGCCCGCTGCCGGGGGTTGGGGATGCCGACCAGGTCGAGCAGTTCGACCGCCCGCCCGGCCGCGCGTTCCCTGCTCACCCGCTGGTGGACGCGCACGGCCTCGGCGATCTGGTCGCCCACCCGGTAGACGGGGGTGAGCGCCGAGAGCGGGTCCTGGAAGATCATGGACATCGTGTCGCCCCGGACCGCGGCGAGTTCCCTCTCGGGCGCGCCGATCAGCTCTCTGCCGTGCAACAGGACCGAGCCGCTCACCTTGGCGTGCCGCGGCAGCAGGCCCATGACGGCGAGCGCGGTGACCGACTTGCCGGCCCCGGACTCGCCGACGACGCCGAGCACCTCGCCGGGCTCGACGGTGAAGCCCACCCCGCGCACCACCGGGACGTCGCCGAAGCGCACCTCCAGGTCGCCGACCTCCAGGACAGGGGGCGTCATGCCCGTCCCCCGGCGCCGGGGTCGAGCGCGTCCCGCAGGGAGTCGCCGACGAGGTTGACCGCGAGGATGGTGACGACCAGCCCGCCGGCCGCGAACCAGAACGTCCAGGGCGCGTAGAGCGCCGTCCGGGAGCCGTCGGCGATCAGGCCGCCGAGCGAGACGTCGGGCGGCTGGATGCCGAACCCGAAGTACGAGAGCGTCGTCTCGGTGAGGATGGCCGCGCTGACGTTCAGCGTGGCGTCCACGACCAGCAGCGAGGCGAGGTTGGGGATGACGTGCCGGTAGATGATCTTCGCGGGCGGCACGCCCATGAACCGCGCCGCCGTGACGTACTCGCGCTCCTTGATCGTCTTGGTCAGGCCCCGGACGATCTTCGAGGTGATCATCCACAGGAACAGCGCCAGCATGATGACGAACAGCAGCCACCGCCCGCCCGCCAGCAGCGGTGACATGATCGCGAGGATCAGGAACGCGGGAAGGACCAGCAGCAGGTCGGCCACCCACATGAGCGTGCGGTCGGTCCAGCCCAGGAAGTAGCCGGCGACCGAGCCGACGGCCGCCGCGACGCCGGTGGACACCACGGCCACCAGCAGGCCGACGACCAGCGACTTCTGCGCGCCACGCATGGTGACGGCGAAGACGTCCGAGCCGGTCTGCAGCGTGCCGAACCAGTGGGCGGGCGAGGGCGGCCGCATGAACGCCGAGAAGTCCATGTCGGTGTAGGACCAGGGGTAGGCCAGCGGCCCGGCGAACGCCAGCAGGAACATGAGCGCCAGCAGCGCGAAGCCGAGGCGTCCCTGGCCGGTGGCGAAGAACCGCGCGGCCACGACGCGCGTCCTCGACGGGACGCGGCCCTGCCCGGCGCCGGCCGCGACCTCGGCGAACTCCTCCTCCGGGAGCGTCATCATCTAGGCCACCCTGACCCTCGGGTCGAGGACGGCCTGCAGGACGTCCGAGGCCAGCGAGGCGGTCAGCACGGCGAGCGCGGCGAAGCAGCTGATCGCCGCGACCATGTTGACGTCGTTGGACCGGATGGAGGCGACCAGTTCCTCCCCCATGCCGTGCCAGCCGAAGACCGACTCGGTGATCGTGGTGCCCACCAGCAGCGAGCCGAACGTGAACGCGAAGTAGGTGACCGCGGGGATCAGCGCGGTGCGCAGGGCGTGCTTGACCAGGGCCGTGCGCCGGCGCAGCCCCTTGGCCATCGCGGTGCGGACGAAGTCGGCGTCCATCACGTCGAGCATCATGTTGCGCTGGTAGCGGCTGAAGACGGCGATCTGCCCGACCGCGAGCGAGAGCGTGGGCAGGGCGAGGTGCTTGACGCGGTCGAGCACGCCCGCGCCCAGCCCGCCCTCCAGGCCCGGGGTCTGCTCGCCGCTGACCAGGAAGACCTGGACGCCGAGGCGGTCGTTCAGCCACACGGCGGCGATGATCAGCATGTTGGCCAGCACGACGGTGGGGATGGCGAGCACGACGAACGCGGCGACGGTGGACAGCCGGTCGAACCAGCCGTACTGCCGCACGGCGGCGAGCGCGCCGATCAGCACGCCCGCCACCCCGCCGATCACCAGCCCGAGCAGGATCAGCCGCGCGGTGACCCCGAGGCGGCGCCGCAGCTCGGCGTTCACGCGCTCGCCGTTCCACGTCCTGCCGAGGTCGCCGCGCGCGATGTCCCCGGCCCACCTGAGGTAGCGCCGGATCAGCGGGGTGTGGTCGTTGAGGTTGTACAACGACAACTGGGCGTCGACCACCGCGGCCGGCGGGCGCGGGCTGCGCCCCTCGTAATTGGAGCGCGGGTCCAGGGCGAGGGCCGCCAGGACGTAGGCCAGGCTCGTGGCGACGGCGATCAGCACCCCGTAGTTGACCAACCGGCGGAGCAGGAAACCTGCCATCGCCCCCCTTCCGCCGATCTCCGTGTCTGTCCGGATCCGCAACCGTCAGGGCCGGTGTCACGACCCCGCGTGCCCATCCTGCTACATCGCGTAACCACATGGTGACAAGAATGTCGTCAGCCGGGCCGGGTGTCGGCCCGGGCCGCCTCAGAGGCGGCCTCGGGGACCTCGGGAAGGGGCTCCGGGAGGAGCGGCGGTTCTAGCGGTCGGCCAGCTCGTCCACGGCGGTGCGCACGTCGGCGCTGGTGATCGTGGTCAGTTCCTCCGCGCTGGCGGTCCCTCCGCGGCCGGCCAGGCGGACGTCGCGCCCGAGCGCCGCCCGCTCGAACAGCGACCGCGCGAAGCGGCCGTTGCCCAGCTCGTCGATCAGGCCCTCGGCGCAGACCCACGCGAACACGTCGGCGACGTCGCGCTCGGCGGAGGCGTCGAAGCGGTCTCCCGCGCCCTCGGCGAGCAGGCCCGCGATCTCGGTCAGCTCGGCGGGGCTGTAGGACGGGAACGTCACGCGCTGGTTGAACCGGCTCGCCAGGCCGGGGTTGGTGGCGAGGAAGCGCTCCATCTCGGAGGCGTACCCGGCGAGGATGATGACCAGCCGGTCGCGGTCGTCCTCGGCGCGCTTGAGCAGGGTCTGCACGGCCTCGGCGCCGAAGGCGTCCCCGCCCTGGTAGCCGCTGTTGACCAGGCTGTAGGCCTCGTCCACGAACAGCACGCCGCCGAGCGCGCGGTCGACCAGCTCGTTGGTCTTGATGGCGGTCGCGCCGAGATGCTGGCCGACCAGGTCGGCGCGGGACGCCTCCACCACGTCGGGCCGCGAGAGCAGGCCGAGCGCGGCGAAGACCCGGCCGATCACCCGGGCCACGGTGGTCTTCCCCGTGCCCGGAGGCCCGACGAAGACGAAGTGCCGCATCTGCGGCGGCGCGGGCAGGCCCTGCTCCTGGCGCATCCGCGCGACGCGGAGCTGGGCCGCGATGGCGCGGACCTGCCGTTTCACCGGCTCCAGCCCGGCCATGCGGTCGAGGTCGCCGAGGGCCTCCTCCAGGCTCGGGGTGGCCTGGTAGCCGCGGAACCGCGCGGTGATCTCGTTGAACGCCTTGGTCAGGTCGGCTGTGGTGGTGGTGACGAGGTCCTCACGACTCGGCGCGCCGCCCGCGCCGACCACGCGGACGTCCCTGGCCTGGGCCGCCGCCTCGATCAGGCTGCGCGCGAACCGGGCGTTGCCGAGCTCGTCGATGAGCCCGCGCCGGTGGACGTCCTCGAACAGGCCGAGCAGCACGCCCGGGGCGTCCGGCGACAGCCGCTCGCCGCGGCGGACGCTCAGGAGCTGGACGATGCGCAGCAGCTCGGGCGGTGAGTAGGTGGGGAACTTGATGCGGGTCGAGAAGCGGGACGACAGGCCGGGGTTGGAGGACAGGAAACCCGCCATCTCCTTCTCGTAGCCGGCCAGGATGATGACGAGCCGGTCGCGGTCGTCCTCGGCGCGCTTGAGCAGGGTCTGCACGGCCTCGGCGCCGAAGCGGTCCGGCTGGCCGTCCCCGGAGTTGATCAGGCTGTACGCCTCGTCCACGAACAGCACGCCGCCGAGGGCCTGGTCGATCAGCTGGTTGGTCTTGATGGCCGTCGCGCCGAGGAACTCGCCGACCAGGTCCGCGCGCTGGGCCTCCACGACGTACGGGGTCTCCAGCAGGCCGAAGGCGTAGAAGATCTTGGCGACGGTGCGGGCGACGGAGGTCTTGCCGGTGCCGGGCGGGCCCACGAAGACGAAATGGCGCATCGGCGGCTCGGTAGAGTACCCCGCCTCGGCGCGCAGCCGGGACGCCTCGATGGACGCGGCGATCGAGCGCACCTGCTCTTTGACCGGCTCCAGGCCGATCATGCTCTCCAGCTCGCCGAGGGCCTCCTCGACGGAGATGGGCGGAGGCGCGGCGGCCTCGGACGCGGAGGCCCGCTCGGGGGCGCCGTCGCGCGCGCGCTGCCTGACCTGCGCCGGGGCCTGCGTCTGCGCGGCTGCGGCACGGCGGCGCACCTGGCCGGCCTGCACCAGCCGGTACACCAGCACGGCCCCCGCCACGCCGTAGGCCGCCCACAGCGCGATCTGCGGCGAGAAGGTGGCGACGGCGAAGGTCACCATGGCGGCGGCGCCGAGGGCTGCGAGGGTGGTCACCCAGGGCGTGACCCACCGGATCAGGTGGGCGGCCACGCCCGCCAGCACGCCGAGCAGGATGAACAGCGTGGGCAGCGCGGAGTTCGGCTGCACGTAGCCGCCCATCACGACCATCACACACGACCACGCCACCACGACCAGGACGGTCGCGGCGGCGCGGGGAAAGCGCAGGGTCAGTTCCGCGTACCCCAGGAGTAAGAGAACGGTCACGAACGCCGGGAACGGCCAGCCGAGAAGGACCGTCAGGACGGCGGCGCCGATGAGAACGGCAGCGAAGATCGTCCGTCTCGTCCCACGGGAGAGCTGGAAATAACGTATTCGGACGCGCTCGAACGCGTCACGGGCCGCGGCGCGCCCCGCCGGCCGGGCCCTGTCGGAGTCCCGCATTTTGCCTCCCCGGTCGCCTCCCGGTTATACCGCACCGGGGCCCTCGGCGCGCGTCCCCGGCCTTGTGCCCTTCACCGCGCGCCGCGCGTCCATGCGCGCGGGCGGGGGCGGACCGGGTGGCGGGTGGGGCGGTCAGGAGCGACGGGGCGCGGCGCGGGCCTCGTGGCGGCCGGGGTACTCGCCGACCAGGACGTGTTTGGGGGTCACGCGCAGCACGTCCTCCGCGGGGTCGGCGAGAGCGATGCCGCGCACCTCGGCCCAGAACCTCCGTTCGACGGGGTCGGCGACGAAGACGGCCACCCGCGGGTCGCGCTCCGCGGCGGCCCAGGCGTCCTCGGCGGCGATCAGGCGCAGGTCGCCGGACGCGCTGACCGAGGTCACGGCGCCGACGGCGAGCGTGCGGGGGCCCGCGGCGTCGGCGTAGGACAGCACGACCGTGCGGGAGTAGGTGAACGCGCGCCGTACTTCGGGGCTGAGGCCGACCGACGGGCTGACCTCGCCCGGCAGGCGGGGGCCGCAGCCCTCGCAGGGGATCAGCGAGGCCCGCCACGGCCCTGCCGAGCCCCGCCACCAGGCCCGCGCGGAGCGCGCCGCGAAGGCGAGGATCACGACGAGCAGGGCGATCGCGACAGCCCACCACGCCCACTCGCCGGTCACCGGGCGCAGGCCGAGGGCCGCCGCGCCCCCCGCGACCGCCGGCGCGGCCGAGGCCGGCAGCAGGAACGCCAGGGCGGTCGCCAGTGACCAGTCCGCGCCGAGGATCGCGCGCAGCCGCGACCGCAGCCCGCCCCGCCTCCACACGTACAGCATCGCGGCGGGGACGAGCACCCCCGCCAGCGCGGCCCGCGGTTCGCCGAGCGCGGGCGGAACCACGGCGAGGGCGGCCACGAGGAACCACAGGCGGGCGGCGACGATCCACAGGGTGACGCCGGTGTCGCGCAGGCCGACCCGCTCGGGAGGGACGGCCGTGAACTCGGCGAGCGCCCGTACGGGTCTGCCCCGCCAGGCTTCGGCGAAACCGCGGAACAGCAGCACGGCGACGCCGTTGAACAGGACCAGGCCGAAGAGCCCGGCCCAGAACGCGCCGAGGACGTCGTTCCAGCGCGCCAGGGGCGAGGCCGCGGAGACGAGCGGGACGGCCGCGTCGGCGAGCGACCAGGCCGGCAGGGTGGCCAGCGCGGCGACGTGGGCGGCCGTCGCCAGTAGTGTGACCGACACGGCCACCGCCAGCCACAGGTCGCGGGCGAGCATGCCCGGCACGTACCGCCACACCGTGATCTTCCTGGCCTGCCGCACGGTGACGGCCGCGGCGAGGACGAGCGCCACGGCGCCGGCGAGGCGTGCCTCCGTCCGCAGGCCGTACCAGAAGGACAGGACCGCCACGGCGGCGAGGCCGAGCACGAGCAGGGCGCGGACCTGGCGCGCCCACAGTTCCAGGGCGCGGCGGGCGCGGGCGGTCTCGCGCGGGTCGACCTCCCAGGTCGGGTCGTGGTGGTCGCGGGGACGGTCCCAGCGCAGGAAGGTGAGGCCGAGGTTGATCCGCGCGCCGGGATGGTCGTCGTCGCGCCGCAGCGCGGCGCGGTAGGCGGCGGCGGCCTGCTCGTGGTCGCCGCGGACCAGGGCGAGGTCGCCGATGAGAACGTGCGGGTCGGGTTGCTCGGGCGCGAAGCGAACGGCCTTCTGGGCCTGGGCCCACGCGTCCCTCCACCGGCCGGGGAGCCGGCGCAGGGCCGAGCCGAGCCTTAGCCGCGCGGCCCAGGAGCCGGGTGCGAGCCGGACGGCGTCCTGAGCCGCGACGACCGCCTCGGAGTCGCGGCCGAGGCGTTCTAGGGCGAGACTCATCAGCCGATGTCCCCATTCGCCGTCGGGATCACGTTCGACCGCCTCGCCGGCGGCCTCCAGTGCTCCCTCCGGCTGGTCGCGTGCCAGCCTTGCCACGGCCACCACGCACCATGCCCGGGGATCGGAGCGGTCTCGCGGGGATGGCACCGGAGAGGGATCGGACTCACTGGTGTTCCCCACGTCAGTCATGGTCTGTTGCGGATCACCGCTTGCCTAGATGCCGGACATATACCTATAGCTCTCTAGAGAGGTCTGGATCGCCCCAGGTTGATCAGGGTTCCCACAAGCCCCTGGAGACCGGGCGTCCGGCCGCGCCCGCTCCCCCGTCCGGACCGGCGCACCAAGATCATCGGGCGGATCCGTTGCGGCAACCCGCTGAACGATCATCGGGGGTGCACCGCCGCGCACGTCGCCCGGGAGGTCGGCGGAACGGCGCGCGCGTCGCGTTCGTCTCCGCCCTGCACTCGACCGTGACGGTGAGCATCGGGCTCCTGGGCGTCACCGCGCTCACGGCCGCGACGCTGGTGTCCCGCCGGCCGTCTCCGCCGGCCCGCGAGCGCGTCTCCAAGTGACCCGCCGCCCCTCTTGCGCGCCTGTGTGCACCTCGGTGGGTGGGACGAAGGGCTCCTCCAGACATAACAGGCGGGATACGGGGCAAGTGGCTGTGCAACACGGACAGACCCCTACAGAATGGCTACCGTGAGACGAGCCCTCCAGGATCTCGCTTCGCTGGCCGCCCGGCTGGGCGTCGGCGGGATCTTCTTCGCCAACGGCTGGCACAAGCTCGAGTTCGGGCTGACCGCGACAGGCGATCAGTTCGCGAAGATGGGCGCTCCCGGACCCGGCGTCTGGGCCGCCGGCACCATGCTCATCGAACTCCTCGGCGGGGCGCTGCTGGTCGGGGGCCTCGCCGTCCCGGCCTGCGGGCTCGTCCTGTTCGCCGAGGCGCTGGCGGTGTTCGTGCTCGTCAGCGGGGACACCGGCCTCCCCCTGACCGGCGGGGACATCAGCCTGATCGTCGCGCTCGGAGCGGCCTCGGTGCTGCTGGCGGTCGTCGGCGCGGGGCGGCTGTCCATCGACCACCTCGTCGTCATCCGGCGGCGCGAGGCCAAGGCCACCGACGAGAAGGCCGCCGACGCGGAGGCGGACGACGTCATCTCCTCCTGGCGCGAGCCGGCCCGTCCCGCCCCGGCCGACGCCCGCCCGGCGGACGCTCCCTCTGCCGACACGGACACCAAGACCCCCGGGACACCGGCGGGCCCCGTGACGTTCCCCAAGGTCAAGAACCAGCCGGGCGACAGTCCCGGCCCGGCCGGCACGGGCCCAGGAAACGCGACCGGCCCAGGAAGCCCGACCGGACTAGGAAACCCGACCGGACCGGCAGCCACGGCGGACCCGGCGACCCGTGAAGGCTCGGCGACCCGTGCCGCCGCCTCCGCCGCCGCCACCTCCGCCGAGGCCGAGGTCACCGCGCCGCGGAAGCCCCCCAGGACCAGACGCCCGTCCAAGTCCGCCGACGCCCCGCGCGACGCGGCGGCCGAGCCCCCGGCGAACGCCCCGTCCACGCCCACGACCCGAGGCGACCGCCTCGTCGCCGGAGACCGCAAATCCGGCCCCTCCGACACCGAATAGCACCTTCGCCCGGCGAGCCGCCGTACAGAGGCGCCGATTTCGCCACACCACACCCCACCGCCGCGGCGCCTTTCGAGAAGCACCGTACCGAGCGCGAGAAAGCCGGAACCGCGGTGACGCGTCAGAGACGCTCACACCGCGTTATGGTGCTTCGCCACCTTGCGCAGGGGCGAGAGCAGGAGCGGGCGGGACCGGCGATCGTCAACGGGCGGACGCGTCGGAGACGGCCGCGCTGGTTACGGTGTTTCGGTGGTTCGGGGAGGGGTCAGGTCGGTTTCGAGGACGCCCGCCAGCGCCGCCACCGCGAGCGCGACGCTCGCCTGGTCGCCCAGGCCCCGCGCGGCGGCGAGCGCCCGCGCGTACCGCGCCTCCGCCTCCGTGGCGTCGCCCTCCGCCTCGGCGACCCGTCCCAGGCAGATGAGCACCCGCACGCGCGTGCCCTCGGCGCTGACCCACTCCGAGGTGCACTCGGTGAGCGCGAGCTCGCCGAACCGCCGCGCGGCGGCGAGGTCGCCTTCGAGCCGGGCCAGCTCGCCGAGCCCCAGGTGGGCGGAGGCCCGCGTCGGACGCGCGCCCGTGCCGGCGGCGATGCCCGCGACCCGCTCGTACGTCGCGCGCGCCTCGTCGCGGCGGCCCAGGAAGGCCAGGATTCCGGCGCGGCGGCACAGGAGGTCGGCGGTCTCCTCCGCCCCCTGGAGCCGGTGGGCCAGCTCCAGGGCCTCGTCGACCAGCGCCAGCGCGCGGGCGTGTTCCCCGAGGCGCTCCGCGGCGTCAGCCAGCGCGTCGATCGCCTGCAACGCCCCCCAGCGGTCCCCGACGGCCCGGTAGCCCTGCAGGCTCACGGTGAACAGCCGCGCGGCCTCGCGGGGACGGGCCGCGAAGAGCTCGATGTACCCCATGCCGAGCCTGCGCAGGGCCCACAGCCACGGCTCGGCGAGGGGGTCGGGTTCCCACTCGATGTGCTCGACGTCGCCCGGTCCGATCGCCACGCCCCACAGCACCATCGTGAACGCCTGCCGCGGCAGCCATTCCCCGCTCGCGATGACCGCGTCGACGCGGGCGCGGTGGGCGCGCAGCTCGGCGCCGTGGAACCCCTCCCAGCCGGCCATGAAGACGCACGCGATGTACTCGTCCTCCAGATCCTCGGGAGGGTCGACGCCGACGACCCGCAGGAGTTCCATGGCGGGCGGCGCGCTCTCGCTGCCGAGGCCGCGCAGCCACCAGTAGAACGACAGGTCTGCCATCAGCCGCAGGGCGACGTCCGGCGCGGCGTGGACGGCCCAGCCCAGCGCGGCGTGGAGGTTGCCGTGTTCGGCGTCCAGGCGGGCCAGCCATGCGAGCTGCTCGTGGCGGCGCAGGTGCGGCTCGGCGGTCCGCGCCAGCTCCTGGAAATACGCGGCGTGGGCGGCGCGCAGGCTTTCGCGCTCGCCCGCCTCGGCCAGCCGCTCGGCGCAGAACTCCCTGATCGTCTCCAGCAGGCGGTAGCGGCCCGCGGACACCTCGACGAAGGACTTGTCCACCAGGCCGGCCAGCAGCTCGTCGCAGTGGTCGCGGGGCAGCCCGCAGACCTCGGACGCGGCCGCCGGCGCGACCCCGCCGCGGAACACCGTGAGGCGCCGGGCCAGCACCTGTTCTTCCCGCTCCAGCAGGTCCCAGCTCCACTCGACCACGGCGCGCAGGGTCTGGTGGCGGGGGGCCGCCGTGCGGTCGCCGCGTGACAGGAGCCGGAAGCGGTCGTGCGGGACGTCGCCGCCGTCCTGC
Organism: Sphaerisporangium sp. NPDC051011; assembly: GCF_040653595.1. NCBI lineage: Bacteria > Bacillati > Actinomycetota > Actinomycetes > Streptosporangiales > Streptosporangiaceae > Sphaerisporangium > Sphaerisporangium sp. NPDC051011. The sequence continues at coordinate 866,267 of NZ_JBFAGG010000001.1, forward strand.
CCCGCCGCGGCGCCCAGGCGGGCGGCGATCTCCCGCACGGGGAGCGTGCGCAGTCGCGCGGCGGCCAGCTCGATCGCCAGCGGCAGCCCGTCCAGCGCCGCGCACACGCGCGCGACCGCGTCGACGTTCCCGGCGTCCACCTCGAAGCCCGGCGAGACGGCCTCGGCGCGGTCGGCGAACAGGCGGACGGCCGGGCAGGCGAGGGCCTCGGCCACGGACGGGTCCTTCGGCGGCAGGCCGAGCGGCGGGAGGGGAACAGCATCTCGCCGGTGATGCCGAGCGCCTCGCGGCTGGTCGCCAGCACCCGCAGCCGGGGGCACTCGGCCAGCAGGCCGCGGACCAGGACCGCCACGGCTCCGACGACGTGCTCGCAGTTGTCCAGGATCAGCAGGAGCGGCCGGTCGGCCAGCGCCTCAGCGAGGCGTCCGGCGGCGCCGGAGGATCCGTGGGCCAGGGCCGACCGCCCCGCGCCGCGCAGGCCCAGCGCGCCCAGCACGGCCTCCGGCACCTGCGCCGCCTCGGCCACCCCCGCGAGGTCGGCGAAGCACACCTCGCCCGCCTCCCGTGTGCCGGCCTCGGACGCGAGCCGGGTCTTGCCCGCGCCGCCCGGGCCGGTCAGCGTCACCAGGCGGGCGGAGGCCAGCAGCTTGGCGAGCCGTCGCAGCTCGTCCTCACGTCCCACGAAGCTGGTCAGCGGCGCGGGGACGGCCCGGCCGCCGCGTCTCGCGGGCGCGGGGCGGGGGGTGAGCGCGGGGTCGCCGCGGAGGATCGCCAGGTGGGCGGCCGCCAGCTCGGCGGAGGGGTCGGCGCCGAGTTCGTCGGCGAGCACGCGCCGGCCGTCCTCGTAGGCCGCGAGCGCCTCGGCCTGCCGCCCGGCGCCGTACAGGGCGCGCATCAGCTGGGCGCGTGAGCGCTCGCGCAGCGGATGGGCGGCGACCTGCTCGGTCAGCTCGGCGACGAGGCCGTCGTGGTGTCCGAGGGCGAGGTCGGCCTCGACGCGGTCTTCCAGGGCCGAGACGCGCAGTTCCTCCAGGCGGGCCGCCCGCGCCCGGCCGAACGGCACGTCGGCGAGCGCCCGCCCGCGCCACAGGGCCAGTCCCTCTCCCAGCAGGCCGGACGCGCGGGCGTGGTCGCCGGTGAGCAACGCCCGGCGCCCCTCGCCGGCCAGCCGCTGGAAGCGGTGGGCGTCCACCGCCTCGGGGTCGACCACGAGCCGGTATCCGGCCAGGTGCGGCTCGACCCGGGGGCCGCCGGGGCCGAGCCCGCGGCGCAGGCGCGAGACCTGCGACTGGAGGGCGTTGGCCGCGTCGCCCGGCGGGTTCTCGCCGTACAGGCCGTCGATCAGGTGCCGTGTGCCGACCACCTGGCCGGCCTCGGCGAGCAGCAGGGCAAGCAGCACCCGTACTCCGGGGCCGCCCACGGCGACCGGGCGGCCATCGGGAAGCCACGCCTGGGTGGAGCCGAGGATGCCGAACCGCACGCCCTGATTCTTCCTCACGCCATCATCTGCCGCGCGGACCACGGGATCGGGCCGGACGGGCCAGAGAGGCGGTGGACAGGGCTACGGGCACCGCGCGAAACCGGCCCGGCGGGTGACCTGACCTCACCCGCCGGACCGGCATCCCTAACAATGTCCGCAACACCACCCATAAGGCAAGCGGGATGACCATAATTTCGCCGGACTGGAACCTGGACGGCGGGGTGCAGACCATCACGGAACGGGCACAGCCCCGGCCCAGGGTCACCCCAGGGCCGGCACCGTGCCCGCGCGGGCCCGGCGTGCGGTCCGCGTGAGGTGGGCGCGCGGTGGGCGCGCGGTCAACCGGTCGCCGCGCCGACCCGGTCCACCAGCTCCGAGACACCCCGCTTCCGCGCGCAGTGGGCGCAGCAGTACCAGTGGCCGTTGGCCTCCACACCGTGGCCGACGACGCGGACGCCGCAGTTCTCACAGGTCGGAGCCATGCCCTGGATGGCGCACTCGAAGCAGTCGTAGGTGTGGACACCGCCCTTGACGTGGACCTCGAAGCTCATGTCATAGTCGTTGCCGCATACTTCACACTTTGCCATGATCCTCACCTCTTACTCGTCTCTAGCGAGTTACCCGCGAACACCCACAAAGGACTCCCCGGCGGTGAACTCCGTACGCATAATTGGTGATCTAGGGACCCGATTTTGAAGGAGATCCCGGCATGCCGGAGGCTCTGCCCCTGCAATCGGACGATCCATCTGACTTAGGTCAATATCACCTCGTCGGGCGTCTGCGGACAGGGCGGCACGGCGTCGTCTACCTGGCACGTGGACCACAGGACGAACATGTCGCGGTCACCCTGCTCCACAGCGGGCTCACCGATCCCGCGGCCTTCCTCGACAAGATCGAGCATCAGCGGCGGATGTCCGCGTTCTACACGGCCCAGGTGATCGAGAGCGGCCTGGCCGAAGACCGGCCGTACATCGTCAGCGAGTACATCGACGGTCCCAGCCTCCAAAAGGCCGTCGAGGACGGCGGGCCATTGCGAGGCGCCGCGCTGCACAGGCTCGCCATCAGCACCATGACCGCGCTGGTCGCCCTCCACCAGGCCGGCATCGCGCACCGCGAGTTCGACCCGGGCAACGTGCTGGTGGGCCCGGACGGGCCGCGCGTGATCGACGCCGGGCTCGCCGAGGCGCTGAGCGTGGACTTCGACGGCACCACCCGCTCGATCGGAGGCGCGGCCCATCTCACCCCCGAGCACCTGGACGGCGCGCCGATCGGCCCGCCCACCGACATGTTCGCCTGGGGCGCCACGATGCTCTTCGCCGCCTCCGGCCGGGCTCCGTTCGACGCGGGGTCCATGTCCGCGACGATCAACCTCGTCCTGCGTGGCGAGCCGGATCTCGCCGTACTCGACGACGACCTCCTCCCCCTGGTCGCCGAGTGCCTGTCCAAGGACCCCGCGCGCCGCCCCACCGCCGCGGACGCGCTGCTGCGACTGGTCGGCCACTCGCGGATTCTCGCGACGCTGGACCCTCGCGCGGCGCCCGTCCCCGCCGCTCAACCCGCGCCGCCGCCCGTCCCCGCGGATCTGCGCTCCGCGCCGCCGCCCGATCCCGCCTCGCGCGTCGCCCTCCCGCCTCCCCCGGGCGCCCGCCTCCGCCCCCTGCCCATGGTCGCGGCCGCGCTCGCCATCGCGCTCCTGTCCGGCGGCACGGTGTACGCCGTGACCGGGCGCGACTCCCCCGCACCGGCCGCCGGCCCAGCCCCGACCCCCGTCCCCTCGTTCTCCGCCTCCGTCATCGAGGCCACCCCCACGCATCCACCGCCCGCCACCAAGGAGGTGAAGGTCCCCGGCACCGATCTCGTGCTGCACGAGAACCCCGCCGACCCGCTCCGCGTCGGCGCCTTCATGATCTACGACCCCGAGTCCGGCACGCCGAGGCTGGAGACCCTCGTCCGCGACCGGGGCACCGGCACCTTCCGCGTGATCGGCAAGGACGCCCAGTTCGGCGATCCCAGCCTCTCCCCCGACGGCACGTGGGTCGCGATCAACCCGTGGATGAAGTACACCGGATCCACCCACGACTACGTCACCTTCATCAACCGCAAGACCGGCGAGAGGTTCTCGGTCGACACCCTCGACCAGCCCCTGCGCGGGCTCTCCGGCGTCTGGAGCGAGGACAGCACGCGCCTGCTGCTCACCGTCTACGAGTTCGACCTCACGAAGAAGGAGCAGTACCCGAGCGGATACGTCATCGTCGACGTCAACACGCGCAAGGCGACGGTCGTCAAGACCGACGAGCGCGACGGGTACGGCAACTTCCTGTGGACCATCGACGGCCGGTACGTCGCGAACGCCTACTCCAAGGACGGCAAGCCCAGGTTCGGCCTGCGCCTGCGCGACCTGCGGGGCAACGTCGTGCGCACGATGCCGTGGGTGGGGCTCGCACCCGGCCCGGGCGCCTTCTCCCCCTCCGGGGCGTCCTTCTACACCTACTGCCCGCAGGACACGGCCAAGGTGAGCGCCTACTGCGTGTGGAACCTCGCCACCGGCAACCGCACGGCCACCGTCCCGTCCGTCAAAGGCGACGACAGCGCGGTGATGGGCTGGTGGGACGAGCACCACCTGATCGTCTACAGCGACCGCAAGGACCGGCGCACGTACGAGGTGATCGACTTCCACGGCGAGGTCCGGCGCACGCTCGCCGAGTTGCCGAAGAAGGACACCGAGACGCTCGTCCTGCTCAAGACGGACACGACGGCCCCGTGACGCGGATCGACTCCCTGCGCGCCGGCGACCCGCCGCGCATCGGCGGATACGAGCTCGCCGGGCGCATCGGCGAGGGCGGCCAGGGATCGGTGTTCCTGGCGACGGCGCCCTCGGGAGACCAGGTGGCGATCAAGCTGCTCGGCAGCGCCCTGACGGGAGGGGACGACGACCCGGGGCCGGGTTTCGCGCGCGAGAGCGAGATCCTGCGGCGCGTGGCGCCGTTCTGCACGGCGCAGGTCATCGAGAGCGGCCTGCTGGAGGACCGACCGTACATCGTCAGCGAGTACATCGACGGACCGACGCTGCAGCAGGTCGTGGAGGGCGAGGGTCCGCTGGAAGGCGCGCGGCTGCGCCGCCTCGCGGTGGGCACGCTGACGGCGCTCACCGCGATCCACCGCGCGGGAGTCGTGCACCGGGACTTCAAGCCGAGCAACGTGCTGCTCGGCAGGGACGGCCCGCGCGTCATCGACTTCGGGATCGCGCGGGCGCTCGACGCGGTCGCGACCGGGTCCGGCGTGGTGGGCACGCCGCCGTACATGGCCCCCGAGCAGCTGGAGGGAGCCCAGGTCGAACCACCCGCCGACCTGTTCGCCTGGGGCTCGACGATGGTGTTCGCCGCGACCGGCAGGCCGCCCTTCGGGATGGACTCGCTGCCGGCGATCGTCAACCGGATCCTGCACCGTGACCCCGACCTCGGCCTGCTACGGGGCGACCTGCGCGATCTGGTCGCCGAGTGCCTGTCCAAGGACGCCGCGCGCCGTCCCACGGCGGGAGAGGCGCTGATGCGGCTGCTCGGCGCCCGGGACCGCCCGGTGGGGTTCCTGCTGTCCGCCGGCTCGGCCGCGGCCTCGGGCTCGCCGGCCCCGCCCCACATCCCGGACTCCGGCGACGCCCCGGCCCTCTCGCCCGGCGCGTCCAGGCCCCCGCCGGGCGCCGGCGCTCGGAGCCGGGCGCGTAGGCGGGCGGCGATCCTCGGGGCGGGCGTCACGGTGGCCCTGGCCTCCGGCGCGCTCGTCCACGCGCTCACCCGCGACGGCGCCCCCGCGCGGCCCGAGGCGACCGGGCCGGCCCGGCCCCTGCCCGAGGTCACGTCCGTCCCGCCTCCGGCGACCACCGAGCTGCGGCTCCCCGGGCTCGGCACGACGCTGCACGAGAACCCCGGCGACACGGCGCGGATGGTCTCGTTCATGTACGACAGCAAGGGTGGGTCGAACCACTACGCGCGCGTCCGCGGCACCAACCGCTTCGAGGCGGTCGCGCCCTGGCAGGAACCCCTGCCCTCCCCGGACGGCACATGGCTCGCGCTGCTGCCCTGGCTGAAGGAGTCGACGCCGCAGCCCTACGACTTCGTCCGGCTGGTCCACGTGCCGAGCGGCCGCGAGTACATCGTGCGGCTGACCGACAAACCGCTGCAGAACTTCAACCCGGCGTGGTCCCCCGACGGCACGCGGCTGCTGCTCACCACCTTCGACCTCTCGTCGGGGTCGCGGACTCCGGTCGGCTTCGCGATCGTGGACGCCGCCGCGGCGAAGGCCACTCTGGTGAGGGCCGACACGAGCGGCGCCCCCGCCGCAGCGCCCTTCGCCTGGAGTCCCGGGGAGCCGGCGGTCGCCCTGCCCTTCGGCGCGGGGCCGCGCGCGGGGCTACGGTTCTTCGACCTGAACGGCAGGACGCTGCGCACCGCCGACGGCGTAGGCGAGGCCGCCGCCTCGGAGAGCCCGTTCGCGCCGGCGGGCAAGCGGTTCGCCACCGGGTGCCCCGGCGCCTTCGCGTCGGTGTGCGTCTGGGACACCGCGACCGGACGCGCCCTCGCGCGATTCCGCGTGCCCGCCCAGAGCGCGTTCATCGGCTGGTACAACGACGCCCACGTCCTGCTCACCGACAAGAGCGCGGACCCCCACAAGGTCGTCGTCATGGACATGAAGGGCGAGGTGCTGCGCGTGCTCGCCGAGATCCCGCGCGAGGAGCCCGGGGAGAACCGGGGCACGTTCCTGTTCCACTACATGCGGTGGTCCTGAGGACGGCGCAGGACGCGCGGGCCGCCGGCCTTCAGGACCCGGACGAAGGCCCCCCACGCGTCGCGGCTGACAACCAGCGCCGGGCGGTGCGGGTTCTTGGAGTCGCGCACGGCGACCGTGCCGGGCAGGCCGACGGCCACCTCGACGCACTCGCCGCCGTCGCTGCCCGACCGGCTGGACTTGCGCCACCGCGCGCCGCTCAGGTCCACTTCTGCCTCACCACTTCTTCGATCATCGAGATGGACAGGTGCTGGGGGTAGGCGTCGGCGCGGATGGCGTCGAAGCCGTTGACCAGGTCGGCGATCAGGCTTCTGTCGGACACGGTGCGCCCGGAAGGCTGCGACTCGACCCGCACGACGTAGGGGTTGCCGCGCATCTCGGCGATGGCGTAGGCGCCGTTCAGCCCCGACAGGGCCTCGGCGCCGTAGGGGACGATCTGGATGGTGACCTTCGGGTGGCGCGTCATCGCCAGCAGATGTTCGAGCTGCCCGCGCATGACGGCGGGGCCGCCGACGGGGCGGTGGAGCACCCCCTCGTCGATCAACGCCGTGACCACCGGCGCGTCGTCGCGCGACAGGACGACCTGACGGCGCATGCGGGCGGCCAGGCGCTGCTCGACCTCGTCCTCCAGGACCCCGGGCAGGCGCGCCAGCACCCGCCGCGCGTACGCCTCGGTCTGCACCATGCCGGGGACGAGCATCGGCGCCCAGAACCGCAGCGCCGTAGCGCGCTGTTCTTCGACGGCCCAGTCGCGGAAGTGGGCGGGGACGGGGGGCGGGGGCGGCCAGACCTCGGCGTACAGGCGCGTGACCACTCCGTCCAGGCCGAAGACCTCGTCGCACAGCTCGGCGAAGCGCTCGGAGGGGCGGAACTTGGAGGTCTCGACCATCGCGACGGCGCTGGTGGAGAAGCCGATCTTCCTGGCGAGCTGTTTCTGCGTCAGCCTGGCCGCGAGCCGATGCCGGCGCAGTTCGTAGGCGAAACGAGCGCGCGGCGACTCCGCCGGGTCGATGTCGATCATTCTGGTCATGAGGCTCCCTAGACACCCGGCCAGACGACTCATCGATGCCAGAACGACGCCCAGGTCATTCTGCGGTCACCCTGTAGTCAACAGAACACCAAGAGTAATGGTACGGCTCGGGGCGCGGGGAGGGAAATCACGATGATCGGACGCACCACCGTGAGCCGTTAATAGGAAGACGTCAAGCTCTCCGATGAATAGTCTGCTCAAGGACCGGTCACGGAAGGAGGCGACGATGACGAGCAGCAAGATCACCTGGCCGCGCACGAGCCGACGCGCGAACACCCCTGCGCTCCTCGACCTGCGCTCTCCCTCGGGTCGCCCTCTGCCATACTGACGGCGTCCACGATCTTTACAATGGTCTTACGATCACATCTGTAGACAACTCGGTAACGAACGCATCACGGTGGGGGGTCCGATGAGAAGGCTGGCGGCGGTACCCGCGTACGTACCACGGCACAAGGTGCGCGACATCCGCTCCGCGCACCGCCGGAAGCCGTCCCCCGATCCCAAGGTCGTCGACCTTCAGGCGTACACCGGCCGCAACGTGATCCGCTTCCCGCGCACCGGCGGCTCGACGCCCGCCGCGTGACCGTCTAGGCGACGCCCGAGCCCCGGCCGGGGGTACGCCTGGTGCTTCGCGATGGCGGCCATCGTCGCCGGGCTCGCCGCGGTCTTCGGCTTCCTCAACCGGAGGCCGGGCCGCGCCTGACCGGCCCCCACCGGCGAGCGGACGGGGTCAGGCTCAGGCGAGCGCCGCCGCCCGGCCGAGCGCGTCGGAGGTGAACTCCGCCGGGTACGGCGAGCGGGCGAGCGCTTCCTCCGCCGGGATCTCGCCCTTGGTCACGGCCAGGCACAGGGCCGCGACCTCGGCGAGCTCGTCGCGCTGGCGTGCGACGAACGCCGCGTCCACCGGCTCGCCGTGCCCCGGGACGACCGTGCGCGCGCCCGTGGCGAGGATGCGGTCCACGGCGGCGGGCCACCTCCCGGGGAAGGAGTCGTCGAAGGACGGAGGGGCGCCCTGCTCCACCAGGTCCCCGGCGAACACCACGCCGCTGTCGGGAACGTGCGCGATCAGGTCGTGGCCCGTGTGCCCAGGCCCCGGGTGCGCGAGCCGGACGACGCGGCCGCCGAGGTCGATCTCGGCGGCGTCCTCGACGGTCCGGTCCGGCAGGACGAGCCGCGCCGCCTCGATGCGCGCGGCGGCGTCCTCCATGCCCCGCTCTCGGTAGTACCGCGCCCACTGCGACCGCTGGGCCTCGCCGTGCTCGACCAGGTCGGCCCGGCAGCCGGGGTGCGCCCACACCGGGCAGTCGCCGAACGCGGCCGTGCCGAAGGCGTGGTCGAAGTGCGCGTGCGTCAGCACGACGGACCACGGAAGGCCGGTCAGCTCGCGCACGGCCGCCGCGAACCCGGCGCCCTGCGCCTCGTCGGCGCCGGTGTCGACCACCAGGCACGCGCGCTCGCCCGCCACCAGGCCGAGCGACAGGTCCAGCGCGTCGTGGCGGCGCACCCACACACGGTCCGCGACCTCGGCCCAGCGGCCCACCCACCCACCTCCCCGCCCGGCGACCGCCTCAGTCTAGTGGCGGCCGGGTCCGTCATTCCGGGCTGGCGACGTCGGGGGGCCCCTGGCGGTCTCGTGGATCCCCGGCCGGCCGAGGCCCGCGGAACGGCGAAGGGCGGACGTCCCCGGTACGGGCCCGGGCGTCCGCCCTTGGAGGGCGCGCCAGCGGGCCGTCAGCCGCCGACGGTGGATGAACCGTGCTGCACCCTCGCATAGGCCGCATACGGTCACACCGGCCCCTGCCGTCCCCGCGACGTGCGGGTGGGGCACCGGCGAGCGCCGGTGCCCCACCGGGAATGGGTCTGTGCGGCGTCAGCTGCAGCCGCTGGTGCTGCCGCAGCCCTCGCAGACGTAGCAGCTGCCCGCGGGGCGCATCTTGATGCCGCAGGTCAGGCACAGGGGGGCGTCCGCCGTGTGGCCCTGGTGGCTCTCCAGGGCGTGGGCGGTGCCATTCTGGCGCGACGACGGGGCGTGCGTCTCAGGCGCGGGCAGGACGGCGGGCCGCGCTTCGAGCTTCTCCTCGATCGGGGCCGACTGGGCGAGGGCCGCCGTGTCGATGACCTCCTGCGGGGCGCCCGGATCCTCGCCGCGCTGCTGCGCCGCGCGCTCGGCCGCCGAGAAGACCCCGAGCGCCGCACGCTCGGCGTACGGGAGGTGGTCGAGGGCCAGACGGCGGAAGATGTAGTCCACCACCGAGGCGGCCATGCGGACGTCCGGGTCGTCGGTGATGCCGGCCGGCTCGAACCGCATGTTGACGAACTTGCTGACGAAGGTCTCCAGCGGGACGCCGTGCTGCAGGCCCACGGAGATGGCCACCGAGAAGGCGTCCATGACGCCGGCCAGCGTCGACCCCTGCTTGGACATCTTCAGGAAGACCTCGCCGAGGCCGTCGTCGGGGTACGACGACGCCGTCATGTAGCCCTTGGCACCGCCCACCGTGAAGCGGGTGGTCGTGCTCGGGCGCTGGTTCGGCAGCCGCCGGCGCTTCGGCCGGGGCACCTCGACGATCTGGAGGATCGGCTCGGCGGCCTTCGCCTCGGTCTTCTCGTCGGTCTTCTTGGCGATCGACAGCGGCTGGCCGACCTTGCAGTTGTCGCGGTAGACCGCCAGCGCCTTCAGGCCGAGCTTCCAGCCTTCGAGGTAGACCTGCTCGATGTCCTCGACGGTGGCCGACTCGGGCAGGTTGACCGTATTGTGGTTCATGATCCCGTTCGCCACGAATGCATGCGTCTCCGGGACAGAAAGGTCGTAAACCTCGACCTCCCCAGCATCCACCACCTGAGTCACCGGCGAGAAGTGCAGGTCAACGTCAAGAACCTGCCGCAACCAGCTCGGCAGTTCCACACCTGGCAGGGTGGAGATCCGCTCGAGAGTGTCCCTGGTGACCTGCTTGGTGCGCGGGTCCAGCAGGAAGCCGAACTCGCTGCGCCAGCTTCGCACGCCATTCCTGCCCGGCTTGCCTAGAGGGATCATCTCGTGGAGTTCCCGACCGGTGATACCAGGGATGACGTCAGCAGTTCCCTGCCTGAATTCCATCCGGAGGTAGTCCGCGGCCCGCTCCGCCTTGTCCGGCTCCAGGAAGTGCACGAGACTGACCAGCAGCTGTCCCTGCCGACCAGCGGCATAGACCTCGTCGTAGTCCTTCCCGTTGACGCTGTTGTGCTTCGTGACCCGCCCGTGCACGACACCCAGGTTGGTGAGGACGGCCTGAAGATCGTCCAAAAGTTCAGGGCTGTCGAGGCAGATCCCCCACTTGGCAGCTGTAGCAGTCGTGACATAGGCGTCCAGCCAGAGCCCCTGAAGGAAGGCGTGGACCATCGGCCACGGCGAGCGCAGAACCGGGTCAGGAATGCGCTTGTCGGAGGCATTGCTCCCGCAGCCGAGCGCCTGCATGAATTCGACGATCGTCTTTGAGGCGACCACGACTCCAGGGCACTTGCCAGGGGCACGCGTGATGCGTGCCTCGACTCCGAAGACGCTCATCCATGCGTCTTTGATCCGGTGCAGCACTTCGTCGACGGAGTTGGTGAGGACAATCGTCCAGTTGCTCCTGGAGATATGCCCCTCGGAGGCGTAGGCACCGAGAAGGAAGGCGAGATCTTCAGTCATCTCCTCGGGAAGTGTGACGGCCTTCTGGTTGCCGTATGCGGCGGAAACCCTGACGTGACGAAGACTGGCGGGCACAGCCGACCACATCATCGCGCCGTACTGTACGGCCACCTGGTCGCCCTCGGCGATCTCACCCAGAGTCTTCCAGACAAGCCCTCCCTTCTGTGCGGTCAGCAGACGGTGTGGGAACGTGCCCGTGATCGCGTGCCCTGACCGCAGACGGACACGACGCACCGGGCGAACGCCGCCGTAGTAGAAGGCGTCAGTCTTCCGGTAGCCGTCCAGCGAGGCGATCTCCAGCCGCTCTGCACGGAATGTGTCCTCGGCTTCCCCCTCGTAGAGGCTGCCGATCCTGACCAGACCCTCAGAAGAGGCGACAAGCGTCTCACCTGTGACGCACTTGGAAATGGCCCCCGACAGGAACGGCTGGGTGGCCGCCATCATGCGGACGTGGCCCATCGGGGCGATCGCCCGCTCGCCCATGGCGCAGTCGAAGACCTCGTAGTGCTCGTGCTTGAGACCAGGCGCGTCCATGACGTGGCCGTACTCGGCGATGTAGTGGACAATGGCCTCGACCTGCTCGGACTGGTAGCCGAGCTGCTTGAGCGCGCGCGGGATCGTCTGGTTGACGATCTGCATCGACCCGCCGCCGACCAGCTTCTTGAACTTCACCAGCGCCAAATCGGGCTCAATGCCCGTAGTGTCACAATCCATCATCAAACCGATGGTTCCAGTCGGCGCGAGCAATGAGGCTTGTGCGTTTCTATATCCGTTTTTGTCCCCGAGGCGGAGGCACTCCTGCCACTGCCGGGTCGCCTCGGCGAGGATCGGCTTGTCGAGCGCGTCCGTGCCACGCAGAGCGTCGTTGGCGGCGGCGTGCTTGCGCATGACCCGCTTGTGCGGCTCGGCGTTGCGCTTGTACCCGTCGTACGGGCCGACGATGGCGGCCAGTTCGGCGCTGCGGCGGTAGGACACGCCCGTCATCAGGCTGGTGATCGCGGCCGCCGCGGCGCGGCCGCCGTCGGAGTCGTAGGCGTGGCCGGTGGCCATCAGCAGCGCGCCGAGGTTGGCGTAGCCGATGCCGAGCTGGCGGTACGCGCGCGTGGTCTCGGCGATCTTCTGGGTCGGGAAGTCGGCGAAGGTGATCGAGATGTCCATCGCCGTGATGATCAGCTCGGTCAGCTTGACGAAGCCGTCGACGTCGAAGCTGTCGTCGTCGCGCAGGAACTTGAGCAGGTTGATGCTCGCGAGGTTGCAGGAGGAGTTGTCCAGGTGGACGTACTCCGAGCAGGGGTTGGAGGCGGTGATACGGCCGGTCTCCGGGCAGGTGTGCCAGTCGTTGATGGTGTCGTCGTACTGGATGCCCGGGTCCGCGCACTCCCAGGCCGCCTGGGCCATCTTGCGGAACAGCGTCTTGGCGTCGACCTGCTCAATGACCTCGCCGCTCAGCCGGGCGCGCAGGCCGAAGCCCTCTCCCACCTCGACGGCGCGCATGAACTCGTCCGACACCCGCACCGAGTTGTTGGCGTTCTGGTACTGGACGGAGACGATGTCCTTGCCGCCGAGGTCCATGTCGAAGCCGGCGTCGCGCAGCGCGCGGACCTTGTCCTCCTCGCGCGCCTTGGTCTCGATGAACTCCTCGATGTCGGGGTGGTCGACGTCGAGGACGACCATCTTGGCGGCCCGGCGGGTCGCCCCGCCCGACTTGATGGTGCCGGCGGAGGCGTCGGCGCCACGCATGAACGACACGGGCCCGCTGGCGGTGCCGCCACTCGACAGCAGTTCCTTGCTGGAGCGGATGCGCGATAGGTTGACCCCGGACCCGGACCCGCCCTTGAAGATCACACCCTCTTCCTTGTACCACTCGAGGATGGACTCCATCTGGTCGTCCACGGCGAGGATGAAACAGGCTGAAACCTGCTGGGGTGAGGCGGTGCCCACGTTGAACCAGACCGGGGAGTTGAAGCTGAAGATCTGGTGGATCAGCGCGTGCTTCAGCTCGTGGTCGAAGATCTCGGCGTCCTCCTCGGACGCGAAGTAGCCGTTCTCGCGCCCGGTGCGCGTGTAGACGCCCACCACGCGGTCGACGAGCTGCCTCAGGCTCGCCTCGCGCTGCGGGGTGCCGACCGCGCCGCGGAAGTACTTGGTGGTGACGATGTTGGCGGCGTTGACCGACCAGAAGTCGGGGAACTCGACGCCCCGCTGCTCGAAGTTGATCGAACCGTCCCGCCAGTTGGTCATGACGACGTCGCGGCGCTCCCAGCGCACCTGGTCGTACGGGTGCACGCCGGGCGTGGTGTGGATGCGCTTGATCTTCAGGCCCTTGGGGGCCCGCTTGCCCCCGCGCCCCACTGAGCCACTCACCGTCTCCGTCATGATCTACCCCTTCCGGGACCCCGTGGAGCCCTAATGTTCGGAACACATCCGCGCGCCGGTCGCATCCCCTGGCACCCGGGTCTCGGCGGATTTCCCGGCCTTCCCCGCGCCTTCGACCCGCCTGGTGTGTTGGTCGTCTCTGAAGTGTTCAGTCTTGTCCGGCGCCCCGGGAGGCGCGGAGCTGCTCGATCTCTTCCTCGAAATCGGCGAGGGTCTCGAAGCCCCGGTAGACGGAGGCGAACCGCAGGTAGGCCACTTCGTCCAGCTCACGCAGCGGGCCGAGGATCGCCAGCCCGACCTGGTGGGAGGCGATCTCGGCCGAGCCCGTGGCCCGGATGCTCTCTTCGACGCGCTGGCCGAGCTGGGCCAGCGAGTCCTCGCTGACGGGGCGCCCCTGGCAGGCGCGGCGGACGCCGGCGATCACCTTGTCCCGTGAGAACGCCTCGGTCACGCCGCTGCGTTTGCTCACCATCAGCAACACCGTCTCCTGGGTGGTGAACCTGCGCCCGCATTCGGGACACGTGCGGCGCCGCCGGATCGCCGCGCCGTCCTCGGTCGACCGGCTGTCGATCACCCGGGTATCCGGGTGGCGACAGAAAGGACAATGCACGTGTCGCCTCTCTTTTCTCGCGTTTCCCACTAGTTACCCGGTCGACGGCCCCGCGAATGGGGAGGTCCGAGGGTCGAGCTCGGGGAAAGTCCGCCCCAGGTTTCCGTATTCGCCCCACGCTCGCGAGCCCTTTCCGGATTAACCGGAATAGGCTCGCGCACGCACTGCGGATGCCCGCAGTACGCCGACGGAAACACAACCTATGGGTGACCGACAACGGTGTAAGTACTAGATGTTGTGGTCCAACCGTAGGAGTGACGCACCCATGAACGCAAGTTGGCGAGCCGCCCGACCGGAAACCGGCCGCCGATCAGGGCGAACGGCCGCGCCCCGGCGTGTCGCGCCCCAGCCCAGAGTCGGCGGCCGGACGCGGGCCTCCGGACGGATCTCGCGCGCGAGATCGCTCACCTGATCGACTTTCCGGCCTCGCGGGCATAAGATCACGAAAGTCGAACACGATATCGATCGAACTCCCGTACGATGTCGTGCGTCGGCCGGCCACAGAGTTCGTAATCTCTCGAACAGTTGTTTGATGACGATCTTCAACGGCGATATTGTCGCTGTGTGCGACGTCGGGAATACGGACGGGGAGCCGGCCGGGCGGGCATGGCGTGACGTGGCGGAGCGTCCCACGGGCGCCCGGCGATGAGGAGTTGAACATGAGCGAGCAGGAAGAGACGGGCACGGTCGTCACCGACCTTGCGGTGCGCAGGCGTGACTCCCTGGGCCTCACCCCGCGGCAACGCAAGATCCTTGAAGTGATCCGCGATTCCGTGCAGCAGCGCGGCTATCCCCCGTCGATGCGCGAGATCGGCGAGGCGGTCCAGCTCACCAGCACGTCGAGCGTTTCCCACCAGCTCACCGCGTTGCAGCGCAAGGGCTATCTTCGCCGCGACCCGCACCGGCCGCGGGCGCTGGAGGTCCGTCTGCCGGGCGAGCCCGCGCTGTGGGTCGACCCGGTCGGCCCGGGCGAGGAGGAGCCGCTGGTGAACCGCCCGACGGCCGCGTTCGTGCCGCTGGTGGGCCGCATCGCCGCCGGTGGCCCGATCCTGGCCGAGGAGCGCGTCGAGGACGTCTACGCGCTGCCCAGGCAGCTCGTGGGCGAGGGCACGCTGTTCCTGCTCCAGGTCGCCGGCGACTCGATGATCGACGCCGCCATCGCCGACGGCGACTGGGTGGTCGTGCGCCAGCAGCCGGTGGCCGACAACGGCGACATCGTCGCCGCCATGATCGACGGCGAGGCCACCGTCAAGACGTTCAAGCGCAAGGACGGCCACATCTGGCTGGTGCCCCACAACCCGAACTACGACCCGATCCCGGGCGACGAGGCCACCGTGCTCGGCAAGGTAACGGCGGTCCTCCGCAAGCTCTGACCCTGCCTTCCGGCACGCTCCGCACCAGGGCCTTCGAGGAGCCGGCCACCGCATGCCGCCGTGTCCCGCTCCCGGCGACCCGCGCGCTCCCCGGCCGCCGCGTCACGAACCCGCCTGAGCGTCACCCAGAGGTGACCGCTCAGGCGGGTTCAGCTCGTTTCGCGCCAGGAAGCCGTGGCGGCTCAGACCGTCCCGTCCCAGGACCGTCCGATAGCCCGGACGGTTCGCCGATGACGTCCGATCCGCTCAGGGGACGATGTTGACCAGCTTGGGCGCCCGCACGATGACCTTGCGGGGGTCACCGGACAGGTAGGCCCGCACCTTCTCCGACCCCAGGGCCAGCGCCTCCAGCTCGTCCGCCGAGATCGACGGCGAGACCTCCAGCCGGTCCCTCACCTTGCCCGCGACCTGCACGACGCACGTGACCGACTCCTGCACCAGCAGCGCCGGGTCGGCCGCCGGCCACCCGCCGTGCGCCACCGTGGGGCCGTGCCCGAGGCGCTCCCAGCCTCCCTCGGCGCAGTACGGCGCGACCAGCGACAGCATGACCGCCAGGGCCTCGGCGGCCTCGCGCACGGCCGGATCGGCGGCGCCGGGACCGGAGTCGATGGCCTTGCGCGCGGCGGAGGTCAGCTCCATCATGCGGGCCACGGCGACGTTGAAGCGGTGGGACTCGATCAGGCGGGTGACCTCGTCGATCGTCCTGTGCGTGACCTTGCGCAGCTCCAGGTCGCCGGTGACGGCGTCCACGCCGGGCGCGGAGGCGGCGCCCGCCTCGGCCATGACGCGGAAGGCCCGGGCCAGGAACTTCTGCGAGGCGGCCGCCGACAGGTCGGCCCAGTCGATGTCGTCCTCGGGCGGGCCGGCGAACACCATGGTCAGGCGGACGGCGTCCACGCCGAAGCTGTCGATCTGCTCGCCCAGGTCGACGCCGTTGCCCAGGGACTTGGACATCGCCTTGCCCTGGTTGATCACCTGGCCCTGGTTCAGCAGGCGCAGGAACGGCTCGGTGAAGTCGACCATGCCCATGTCGTGCAGGACCTTGGTGAAGAACCGCGAGTACAGCAGGTGCAGCACGGCGTGCTCGACGCCGCCGACGTACTGGTCGATCGGCCCCCAGCGCCGCACCCGCTCGACGTCGAACGGGCCGTCCTCGAAGCGGGGCGAGCAGTACCGCAGGAAGTACCACGAGGAGTCGACGAAGGTGTCCATCGTGTCGGTGTCGCGCTGGGCGGGGCCCGCGCACTTCGGGCACTCGACGTTGACCCAGTCGGTGGCGCCGGCCAGCGGGGAGACGCCCTTCGGGGCCAGCGCCTCGCCGCGCAGGTCGGGCAGCGTGACCGGCAGCTGGTCGTCCGGGACGGGGACCTCGCCGCAGTCGGGGCAGTGGATGATCGGGATCGGGGTGCCCCAGAACCGCTGGCGCGACAGCAGCCAGTCGCGCAGGCGGTAGTTGACGGCCGCGTCGCCGGTCTCGCGCTCGCGCAGGATCTCGGTGATGCGGGCGATGGCCTCGACCTTGGACAGGCCGTCCAGCGGGCCGGAGTTGACCAGCGTGCCCTCGCCGGGGGTCGCGACGCCGGTCTCGCCCGGGTCGGCCAGTCCGGTATGGACGACGACCTGCACGGGCAGCTCGAACTTCAGCGCGAAGTCCAGGTCGCGCTGGTCGTGAGCGGGGACGGCCATGATCGCGCCGTGGCCGTAGTCGGACAGGACATAGTCGGCCGCCCAGACCGGGATGCGCTCGCCGTTGACCGGGTTGACGGCGTACGTCCCCAGGAAGACGCCGGTCTTCTCCTTGTCGGTGGCCAGGCGCTCGATGTCGCTCAGCTTGGCGACCTCGGCGCGGTAGGCCTCCAGCGCCGGCAGCTGCTCGGGCGCGCAGACCTCTTCGGCCAGCGGCGCGTCGGCGGCGACGACGAAGAACGTCGCGCCGTACAGCGTGTCGGGGCGGGTGGTGTAGACGGTGACGGGCTCGTCGCGGCCCTCGACGCGGAACCGGACGTCGGCGCCCTCAGAGCGGCCGATCCAGTTGCGCTGCATGGTCAGCACGCGCTCCGGCCAGCCGCCCTCCAGCTGGGCCATGTCGTCCAGCAGGCGGTCGGCGTAGTCGGTGATGCGGAAGTACCACTGGGTCAGCTCGCGGCGCACGACCTCGGTGCCGCAGCGCTCGCAGCGCCCGGCGACGACCTGCTCGTTGGCCAGAACGGTCTGGTCCTTGGGGCACCAGTTGACCAGGCCGCCCTTGCGGTAGGCCAGGCCGCGCTCGTAGAAGCGGTTGAACAGCCACTGGTTCCAGCGGTAGTACTCGGGGTCGCTGGTGTGCAGGCGGCGGGACCAGTCGAAGGAGATGCCGTACCGCCGGAACGAGGTGGCCTGGGTCTCGATGTTGGCGTACGTCCACTCGGCGGGGTGGGCGTTGCGCTTGATCGCGGCGTTCTCGGCGGGCAGGCCGAAGGAGTCCCAGCCGATGGGGTGCAGGACGTTGTAGCCGCGCTGGATCCAGTAGCGGGCGACGACGTCGGCCAGGGCGAAGACCTCGCCGTGGCCCATGTGCAGGTCGCCCGAGGGGTAGGGGAACATGTCGAGCAGGTATTTGCGGGAACGCTCGTCGGCGGCGTCCTCACCTGCCCGGTAGGGGTCCAGTTCCTCCCACCGCGACTGCCACTTCGCCTGCAGCGCCTGCGGATCGTACTGCTCGTCACTCACGGCCCATGTCCCTCGGTTGACTCGGCGTGGATGGCTCGACCAATAAAAAACCCCCCGTGTCCACGAGGGGCAGCCGCGGCGACCGGTCTCAGCTCGGCCGACGCGGCCCGCCAAGAAGCAAGGTCCCGCCACGCATAGCTCAAGGGTAGCGCAGCCGACAATCTGTCTTCCTACCGTTTGTGCGGCACCCCCGCCGACTCAGGGGGAACCCCGCAGGAAACAGTCACACAGCGACCCAACGATGATAGATCCGTTGTGACCTCATATGTCCCTTTAGTTTACCCTTTTCGCCGTGGTGAACTCGTTCGAGCGGGAGCGCGGCCCGCAATTCCCCCAAGAGGGCCTGCCGATGCAGGATCCGCCGACCGATCCGACCGGGCTCCGGCTGCCGGAGGCTTTCTCGCATTCTCCTGCGAAGACCCCCGCTTCACATGAGATCATGCCCAGCACCCCCAATCCGGGCATGATGTCGGGAGGTTCGCCAGCAATGGCTCCTGAGCAGACCAGCCGGCCTACGCACCCCCCGGCGTGGCCTGAGAACCCTCCCGCGTGGCCCGACATGCCACCACCCCCGCCGCCGCCCTCCCCTTCGGTCTTCGACCCCCGGCCCACGGGGCCACAGGCGTACGAGTCCCGCCCGACCGGCCCTCAGACCTACGAGCCCCGGCCCACCGGCGCTCAGGGATACGAGGCCCGCCCGACCGGTCCCCAGACCTACGAGGCCCTGTCCACGGGGCCCCAGGGGTACGAGCCGCCCGGCGGATCCCGGCCGCAGGCCGCGTCCTACGTACCGGCCGGCACCGAGACCACCATGCGCGTCTCGGACCTGCAGGCGGCTCCGGGCCGGCCGAACGACGGCCCGCAGGGTCCCGCGCACCCGGCCCCCGCGCACCCGACCCTCTGGCAGCAGGCCCCCGGACACAAGCCCGCGCCCGCCTGGCCCCCTCAGGGACAGCAGCCTCAAGGGCACCAGCCTCAGGGGCAGCACCCGGAAGCACAGCAGCCTCAGGGGCACCAGCAGGGGCAGCACCAGCGTCCCCCGGCTCCCCCGCAGGCGCCCATCGACCCGTACAAGCCGTTCGTCACCGCCGGGCAGATCAGCGGCCCGAAGACCCCGCCGCCCGAGCGCCAGCAGGAGCTGTGGAACACGGTCTTCGGCGAGAACTACGACGCCATGGAAGAGGACTCCGACGACGGCGAGGGCGGCAGGCGCGTGTGGCTGCTCGCGCTGGTCGCCTCCGTGGTGGTCGCCCTGGTCCTGGCCCTGGTGTGGGCGTTCCTCGCCGGCCCGCTCAGCTCGGCCTCCGGCGACGCCGGCGCCGCGGCGAACCCCTCGGGGGACGCGGGCCGGAGCACGGCGAAGGCGTCGCCCTCGCGGACGCAGGCGAGCACCAAGCCGCAGTCCATCCGCAGGCTTCCGAAGTACCCGGGCGAGGCGTCCCCCCGAGCGGGCGTCCTCACCGATGCGGAGTCGGCCATCACCATGGCCAGGCTCGGCGGCCCGTGGCGGCTGGACTCGCGCACCGAGCACGTCCGCTCGACCTACGGCTTCGCGACGCGCCAGTACGTCGCCGCCGGGACCGACGAGTCGGGCGCCCCAGCGTTCGCGCAGGTCATGACCGGTCCGCTGGCGAAGGGGCTGGCGGCCAAGTACTCGGCGGACGACCCCTCCGACCTGACCCCGGTGATCAGCGCGGTCGCCTTCTCGGCGCGCAACAAGTTCTTCCCCGAGGGCAACAAGGTGGTGAAGACGGCCGAGCAGCGCGTGTCCGCCGGTGGCCGTCCGGCGCGCCTGGTGGCCTACGAGGTGCTCGCGGGCGGCGCCAAGACGACGCTGGTGGTGGCCGCGGTGAGCACCGGCGCCGACCTGCCGGTGATCGTCTACATGTCCGTGCCGGACAGCAAGAAGGAGCTGCTGCCCGACGTCAACACGATCTTCTCGTCGATCCGCCCGGTGGCCGCCTCCTGAGTGAGGCCCGCGCGGGCGGTCAGCTCAGGCGGTAGCTCATGTGCTTGATGCCGTTGATGAAGTTGGAGAGAAGGTAGTCCGGCTCGCCCGTGGCGCGGATGCCGGGCGCGCGGGTGAACAGCTCGCGGAACATGACCGTGACCTCGCGCCGCGCCAGGTGGGCGCCGAGGCAGTAGTGCGGGCCGGGGCCGCCGAACCCGACGTGGGGGTTCGGGCTGCGGGTGATGTCGAAGACTTCCGGGTCGTCGAACACCGCCTCGTCGCGGTTGGCCGAGTTGTAGAACAGCAGGACCTTGTCGCCCTTGACGTAGTGCTGCCCGTTCATCTCGTGGTCGCGGGTCACCGTGCGCCGGAACTGGATCACCGGGGTGGCGTAGCGGATGACCTCCTCGACGGCCCCGGGCAGGTGGGCGTCCAGGTCGCCGAGCAGCAGGTCGCGCTGGTCGGGGTTGTCGGTGAAGAGCTTGAGGCCGTGAGCGATGGCGTTGCGCGTGGTCTCGCTGCCCGCGACGACGAGCAGGATGAAGAACGAGCCGAGCTCCTGGGCGGTCAGGTGCTCCTCGCCGTTGACGAGCATGCTGGTGAGGTCGCCGGTCGGGCGGGCCCGCCGCTCGCGGCCGAGGCCCCGGGCCAGGCTGTTGAGCGCGTGCCCGGAGCGCAGCAGGCGGGCGATTCCCCGGGCGACGTTCAGGCGGCTCATGTCGGGCCGGATCCCGGTGTACTCGACGTCGGCGTTGCCGAGGATGACGTTGGTATGCTGTAACACCATGTCCTGATATTTCGGCGGAATGCCCATCATGTCGCAGATGACCTGGACGGGCAGCCGCGCGGCCACCTGCGGGACGAAGTCTCCCGCGCCCTCGGAGATCGCCTGGTCGACGATCTCGCGCGCCGCCCTGGCGACGTCCTCCTCCATCTTCTGGAGGATCCTCGGGGTGAACGCGCGCGAGACGATCCTGCGCAGGCGCGCGTGCCGCGGGTCGTCCATGTTGATCATCGAGCCGAAGTAGACCGCGAGCCACCTCGGCATGTCGGGGATGCTGTTGGACGTCGGCTCGCTGCTGAAGACGCCCGCGTTGCGGCTGGCCTCGGTCACGTCGGCGTGCCGCACGAGCGCGTAGTAGCCCTTGCCGCCACCGATGAACGGGATGCGCTGCTCGGACATGAAGGCCGGCCTGTCCAGCTCGCGCAGGCGGCGGAAGGCGTCCGCGCGCTCCCGTCGCGGCAGCCCCCAGAAGGGCATGTCGGACAGGTCGATCTCCACCGCGCCAAGCGTCATCTGCGCACCTCCGGGTCCATGCTTCGGCGATCGTCCCCGCGCGTCAAGAGGACCGGATCAGATCGGCCGCCTTTTCGGCGATCATGACGGTCGGGGCCTGCGTGTGCCCCCGGTTGAGCGACGGCATGACCGAGACGTCGGCCACGCGCAGCCCTGGCACCCCGATCACCCGGAGCGTGGGGTCGACCACCGCGTCGTCGTCGATGCCCATCTTGCAGGTTCCCGCCGGGTGGTACAGCGTCTCGGCCGCCTCGCGCGCGTACCGGGCCAGCTCCTCGTCGGTCGTCTCCCCTCCGTACGGCCTCATCGGCCTGCCCGCGTACGGCCGCAGGGCCGCGGTCTCGAGCAGCGCCCGCGCCCGCTTCAGCCCGGCGACCAGGCGCCGGACGTCGGCCTCCGCGGTGAGGTAGCACGGGTCCACGACCACGCCGCCGCCCTCGGCGAGGATGACCCGTCCGCGGCTCTCCGGCTGCAGCAGGATGGCGCCGATGGTCAGGCCGTGCCCGGACGGCGGGGTGAGCCCGTGATCCACGAACGGCACGGGCGCGAAGATCAGCTCGATGTCGGGGGCGGGCTCCTCCGGCGAGGTCCTGAGGAAGGCGACTGCCTCGCCCACGTTGGAGGACAGCGGCCCGCGCCGCCCGAACAGGTAGCGCGCGAGGTTGCCGGGCGTCTCGGCCGTGGCGAGGGTCACCGGCACCGGGCACTCCACGACCACGCCGGCGGCGAGGTGGTCCATCAGGTTGCGTCCCACCCCGGGCAGCTCGTGCCGAGGCTCCACACCGGCCGCCCGCAGCTCGTCGGGGTCGCCGATGCCCGAGCGCATCAGCAGCCTCGGCGATCCGACCGCGCCCGCCGTGACGATCACCTCCCGGCCGGCGGTCACGCGCCTGCCCTCGCCGTACTCGACCCCGGTCGCGCAGCCGGTGCCGTCCAGCAGGACCCGGCGGGCCTCGGCGGCGGTCAGCACGGTCAGGTTGGGGCGGGACATGGCGGGCCTGAGGTAGGCGTCGGCGGCGCTCCACCTCCGGCCGCGGTCCTGGAGGACGGGGGTCTGGGAGAAACCCTCGTTGGAGGGGCCGTTCAGCTCCTCCAGCCGGGCCATCCCGGCCTCCTCGCAGGCGCGCAGGAACGCCAGGGTCGTCTCGTTGGGGTCGCGCAGCTCGGAGACCAGCAGCGGCCCCCCGGTGCCGTACACCTCGCCGCGGTTGGAGCCGACGCGCCGCTCCGAGCGCCTGAAGTACGGCAGGACCTCATCGTAGGACCAGCCCGGCAGGTTCCAGCCGTCGTAGTCGGCCCGGTGTCCGCGCACCCACATCTGCGCGTTGATGGACGACGACCCGCCGAGCGTCCTGCCCTGCGGCCAGTACAGCTCGCGGCCGGACATCTCCGCCTGCTTGGCGGTGGTGTAGTTCCAGTCGTGGCGGGTCTTGAAGAGCTTGGAGAACGCGGCAGGCACCCGGATCTCCATCCGCCGATCGGCCCCGCCGGCCTCCAGCAGGGCCACCCGCACCGCGGGGTCGGCCGAGAGCCGGTTGGCGAGCACGCAGCCCGCCACGCCCGCGCCGACGATGACGTAGTCGTAGTCCATTGGTGTCTCCGGGGTGTACGGCGGCCTTTCCCGTACTTACGCCGTTCGCCGCCCCGCGTCCACGCCTGTTACCGATAAGTAGCGTTACTGACGCCGTGCCGCGCGGGGGACGGCGGGGACACCGGTGAGCGGCCGGTCTTCCGGTGACCGGCCGCCCGTGACCGTCAGGGCCAGGTGAGAGCCGGCCGCAGCGGGACGCCCGCCTCGCCGTGCTCGCCCAGCTTGACGCCGAGCACCTGGTGGAGCTGCACCTTGTTGCGCTCGAAGCCGACGATGCTCCCCGCCATGTACAGCCGCCAGACGCGGGCCGTGCCGGGGCCGACCTCGGCGACCGCCTCGTCCCAGTGGTCGTCGAGGTTCTCGCACCACTTCTCGAGGGTCTTGGCGTAGTGCTCGCGCAGGTTCTCCTCGTGCCGGATCTCGAACCCG
Organism: Sphaerisporangium sp. NPDC051011; assembly: GCF_040653595.1. Classification (NCBI taxonomy): domain Bacteria; kingdom Bacillati; phylum Actinomycetota; class Actinomycetes; order Streptosporangiales; family Streptosporangiaceae; genus Sphaerisporangium; species Sphaerisporangium sp. NPDC051011. The sequence continues at coordinate 889,562 of NZ_JBFAGG010000001.1, forward strand.
AGGTCCTCCATCTGGCGGATGAGGTGGCCCACCGACTCCAGCTCGCCGTCGGGGAAGACGTAGCGGTTGATGAAACCGCCCTTGTTGATCGTCCGCTCCGTGCCGGTGGGCCGCGTGATGCAGTGGTTGAGCATCCGGCCGCCGGGCTTGAGCTTGCCGTAGAGGAAGCCGAAGTAGCCCGGGAGCTGGTCCTTGCCGATGTGCTCGGTGAGCCCGATCGAGCTGACCGCGTCGAAGCCGGTCTCGGGCACGTCGCGGTAGTCCAGGTGGCGGACCTCGGCGAGCTCCGACAGCCCGGCCTCGGCGATGGCCTTCTGCGCCCACTCGGCCTGCTGGCGCGAGAGCGTGACCCCGAGGCCCTTGACGCCGTAGTGCTTGGCCGCGTGCATCACCATGCCGCCCCAGCCGCAGCCGACGTCCAGCAGGCGCATGCCCGGCTTGAGGTCGAGCTTCTTGGCGACCAGGTCGAACTTCGCGTACTGCGCCTCTTCGAGCGAGGAGTCCTGCTCGGGGAACACCGCGCAGGTGTAGGCCATGGACGGGCCGAGCACCCACTCGTAGAACGTGTTCGAGACGTCGTAGTGGTGGTGGATCGCCTCGGCGTCGCGCTGCTTGGCGTGACGGCTGCCGAGCCTGGCGAGCGCGCTGCGGCGCACCTCCTGCGGCGGCGGGGGGACCCGCATCAGCAGCGGCTTCAGGCCGAGCGAGCGCGCGACGGAGAGCTTCTCCTTCGCCGACATGTCGTTCAGCGTGATGCGCGCCATGCCCGACAGCAGGGCGTACATGTCCCCCTGCACGTCGATGTGCCCGGCGATGTACGCCCGTGCGAGCCCCATCTCGCCGGGCGACTGGGCGAGGTAGGCCACCGCGATGGGCGACTTCACCTCGATGCGCACGATGGCGTCCGACCGCCCGGCCTTGCTGCCGTCGTACGCGGCGAACGCGACGTTCGCCTCAGGCCCGACGATCTTCTCGAAGATCTGGGCGAGTGTCATCGAACCAACCTCCTCAACGCCCCCGGACGCACTTGTCATAGAGGTCGAGCAGCCGTCCCTCCGGGTCGTAGGCCCGTTTGACCGGCCAGTAGGCGTCGCCGTTGTAGAGACGCCAGAACTCATCACGGGGGTAGAAAGATGTCGAATACAGGGACTTGTGGCCGCCGAGCTCGTGGACCGAGTTCTCGATGAGCCGGTTGTGGTAGCCGTCGAACTGCCCGCGCGGCAGGGCCACCATTCCCCAGAATCCGAAGTTCAGGTAGAGCCTTCCCGGCTCCAGGGGGTAGATCGGCCACTCGCGGGTGGCCTTGAGCGGGCACATCCACACAGGGGTCATGCCCACCTTGTCCTGGAAGAATTCCAGGAAATCGGCGCCGCGCTCGACCGGCACCTCGACGTCCTGGATGACCGACTCGTGCATGGGGTTGTCCCGCCACCGGTCGATGCGCGCGGTCACGCCGTACTTCTGGTTCAGGCCGACGAGCTTGCGGTAGACGTCCGAGCGCAGCCAGCGGCGCGGCATCAGCGAGCGGACGAGCGGCTGCTGCACGCCGAACGCGCGCGAGCACCAGAACCAGTCGGTGTCCCAGCGCCAGAGGTAGTCGCGGACGGTCAGCCAGTCGCGGGTGCGGGTGCGGATCGACTGGTAGTAGATGCGCATCCCGGTGTAGTCCGAGGCGTACGGCGCGCGGTCGGCGAACTGCCCGATCGTGATGTACATCTCGCCGGGCTCGAAGTACGTGCCGTCGATGAAGTCGACCGCCTCGCCGTCGTACTGCCCGCTGTCGCAGATCTCCTGCATGGCGAGCATGCACTTGTCGGCGTCGGAGAACGGGATGTGCGTGAGCCGCACGTACGGCTTGACGGGCAGCAGCTTGATGCGCAGGCGCAGGGCGTAGCCGAGCGTGCCGTAGCTGTTGGGGAACGACCGGAAGAGGTCCGCGTGCTCGTTGTCCTCCCGGGCGACCACGACGCGGCCGTCGCCGGTGAGGATCTCCATTTCCTCGACCGACTCGTGCGGCAGGCCGTGGCGGAAGCTGGAGGACTCGATGCCGAGTCCCGTCACCGCCCCGCCGAGGGTGATCGTCTTGAGCTGCGGGACGACGTAGGGCATCAGCCCGGACGGCAGCGTGGCGTCCACCAGGCGCTCGTAGGTCGTCATACCCTGGACCTCGGCGGTCCTGGTCTCGGGGTCGACCTGGATGACCTGGTCCAGGTCGCGCGCCGAGAGCTTCGCCGCCGTCCTGCCCGAATCCCGGAAACGGAACAGATTGGTGGTCGGCTTGGAGAGCCTCGGGGAGGCGCCCTCCGGGAGGGCGGTGAAAGACTCCCTGATCTGCTCCACGGCCCTGCGGTGGGCCGTCATCTGGGCGGTCGTCTTTACCGTGTCATCTGGCATGCCACCACCCCCTGGAAGTTAAGTGTCGGAGATCGTCGCTAGCACGCTATCTCCTGAGATGACCAGCGACCAGAGTAGACACGTTAAACACGCGCAAACTCAGGGGCCCCCTGTAAAGCCCGGCGGGACAAGGGTTAGCGTCGTCTTTCCAGGTGGACACCGTCCCGCTCCGGGCCGAGTCCACCAAGCGTTTGCTTGCCTTCGCGAGGGCGTCCGGGCGCCGTACCCCTAGGAGAAGATCATGAGCCGCGACGGAGCCCGCGAGGACCCGGGCACGGAGGCCTCGCAGGACGGCGGGGGCAGGCGCACCGGCCCGCTGGCCGGGATCCGCGTGCTGGAGCTCGCCGGGCTCGCCCCCGGGCCCTTCGCGGGCATGATGCTGGCCGACCACGGCGCCGAGGTCCTCAGGATCGACCGCGTCTCCGCCGTCACCGCCGCCGGCGAACGCCCCCGCCCCGACGCGATGGACCGCGGAAAACGGACGATCGGCCTGGACCTGAAGTCCGCCGAGGGCGTCGCCGCGTTCAAGCGCCTCGCCGCCGGCGCCGACGTCGTGATCGAGGTGTTCCGCCCCGGCGTCGCCGAACGGCTCGGCATCGGACCGGACGACCTGCGCGCCGTCAACGAGCGGCTCGTCTACGGCCGCATGACCGGCTGGGGCCAGGACGGCCCGCTGGCGCGCACCGCCGGGCACGACATCGACTACGTCGCCATCGCGGGCGTCCTGTCCATGCTCGGCAGGGCCGGGGACAAACCGACCCCGCCGATCAACATCATCGGCGACTTCGCGGGCGGCGGCCTGATGCTGGCCTACGGCGTCCTGCTCGCCCTGTTCGAGCGTGAGCGCACCGGCCGCGGGACGGTGATCGACGCGGCGATGGTGGACGGCGCGGCCCTGCTGTTCGCGATGTTCGCCCACAGCGCCCAGGCCGGGCTCTGGGGCCCGCGCGGCACCAACCTGCTCGACACCGGCGCCCCCATGTACGACACCTACGCGACCGCGGACGGCGGGTACGTCGCGGTCGGCGCGCTGGAACCGGCCTTCTACGAGGAACTGCTGGCCAGGACCGGCCTCACGGACCTGCCGAGCCGCGACGACCGCGCCAACTGGCCGGAGATCCGCCGGCGGCTCACGGCCGCGTTCGCCTCGAAGACCCGCGCCGAATGGGAGCGGATCTTCGAGGGCTCCGACGCGTGCGTCTCCCCCGTCCTGGACATCGGCGAGGCCGTCCGGCACCCGCACAACGCGGCCCGCGGCACGTACGTCGAGGTGGGCGGCGTCGTCCAGCCCGCGCCCGCGCCCCGCCTGCTCGACGGCGGGCGAGAAGGCGGGCACGGCGGCCTCGCTCCGGCCACCCGGTTGCACGACCTGTCCGCCTGGGGCATCGCCGAGGAGGACGCCAAGGCGCTGCGCGAGGCGGGCGTCCTGGCCTGACCGGCGCGGCCCCGCCCGGTTCCCGCTACGCCTGGACGTGGTCCCTGCCCTGCTGACCCGCCGGGGCGGGCAGGACGGCCAGGTACAGGTCGACCCCCGCCGCGTGGTGGACCTCCAGGTCGGTCGAGAACGCCCGCGCCGGGACGCCGCCGGACTCGGTGTGCCTCCAGACCTGCTGCCAGGCGTCGATCAGCGCCTGCGGCATCGGCCCGTGCGCCTCCACCGTCAACGACTGCACGCCGGGGACCCGGACCGCGACCATCCCCTCCGGCAGCCCCGCCGCCGTGCGGATCGCCACCCCCACGATCTGCGTGAAGGCGCCCTGGTGATCGCTCTCATAGTCGGTCAGCACCGCGTACAGCTTGTCGTCCACGCGCCCCGGCACGTGCGCGAAAGCCCCCGGCGCTCCCGCCCGCTGCCACAGGCCCGGCAGCAGCGCCCGCGATGGATCGGCCTCCGCCGCGTTGCTGGTGCGCACGGCGTAACCGACGACAAGTACCTCCGGTCGTTCAACGATGAACATCGAGCCTCCAATTTCCAGGGGCACCCCGCCCCCTGCCCTCGCCCGATCGCGCCGAGCCGATCGGGCGGTCAATGTATCCATAGCGGAACATCGTCGTCTCGATCATCGCGCACAGAGGCATCGGGCGCGGCCCACAGCACGTGTACAGAACGACATATCGCGCAAATGAGCTGGGAAATCCCATTGTTTACCATGTATCGCATAGGCTGATCCAACGTGCGATTCCTCAACGATCAGGCACCGATCTACGACCTGACCTACAGCGACGTTTTCATGGTCCCCTCGCGGTCGGCGGTCGGTAGCCGGCTCGCCGTGGACCTGTCCACCGGAGACGGCACCGGCACCACCATCCCGATCGTGGTCGCCAACATGACCGCTGTCGCCGGACGCCGCATGGCCGAGACCATCGCCCGGCGCGGCGGCATCACCGTCCTGCCCCAGGACATCCCCATCGACGTCGTCGCCGAGGTGATCGACTGGGTGAAGAAGCGCGACCTCGTGCACGACACCCCGATCACGCTCACCGCCCACGAGACCGTGGGCGAGGCCCTGAACCTGCTGCCCAAGCGCGCGCACGGCGCGGTCATCGTCGTCGACTGGGAGAACCGGCCCATCGGCGTCGTCACCGAGGCCGACTGCCACGGAGTCGACATGTTCACCCAGCTCTCGCAGGTGATGTCCGGCTCGCCGCTCACCATCCCCGCCGGCACCGACCCGCGCGCCGCGTTCGAGCTCCTGCATGAGGGACGCCACCGGCTCGCCCCCGTGGTCGACGGCGACGGCCGCCTCGTCGGCGTCCTCACCCGCACCGGCGCCCTGCGCGCCACCCTGTACGAGCCCGCCGTGGACGCCGAGGGACGCCTGCGCATCGCCGCCGCCGTCGGCATCAACGGCGAAGTCGCCGCCAAGGCCAAGGAACTGCTCGACGCGGGCGTCGACTGCCTCGTCGTCGACACCGCCCACGGCCACCAGGAGAAGATGCTCGCCGCCCTCGCCGCCGTACGCGCCCTCGCCCCGGACGTCCCCGTCGCCGCGGGCAACGTCGTCACCGCGGCCGGGGTGCGCGACCTCGCCGCGGCCGGCGCCGACATCGTCAAGGTCGGCGTCGGGCCGGGCGCCATGTGCACCACCCGCATGATGACCGGCGTCGGCAGGCCGCAGTTCTCCGCCGTCCTCGAATGCTCCGCCGAGGCCCGCAGGCTCGGCAGGCACGTGTGGGCCGACGGAGGCGTGCGCCACCCGCGCGACGTCGCCCTCGCCCTCGCCGCCGGGGCGTCCAACGTGATGATCGGCTCATGGTTCGCCGGTACCTACGAATCGCCCGGCGACGCCCGCACCGACGCCAACGGCCGCCGGTACAAGGAGAACTTCGGCATGGCCTCCGCACGTGCCGTCCGGCTGCGCACCGCCGACGACACCCCGTTCGAACGGGCGCGCAAGGCGCTGTTCGAGGAGGGCATCTCGACCTCGCGGATGTACCTGGACCCGCTGCGGCCGGGCGTCGAAGACCAGATCGACGCGATCGTCGCCGGGCTGCGCTCGTCCCTGACCTACGCGGGCGCCACCAACCTGGAGGAGTTCCACGAGCGGGCGGTGGTCGGCATCCAGAGCTCCTCGGGCTACTCCGAAGGCATGCCTCTCCACCAGAGCTGGTAACTCCTCCCCTCCAGCCAGAAACGTGCCGAATGTGGCTGAAATGGGGTCGCCCGCGGCCCGTGGCCGACGATCACATAATGAGCCCTCGCCGCCCGTCCGCCCCCGTGACCCCGTAGAGTCATCCGGTCGGCCGGAGAGCCGGCCGACACCCGGTCCGAGCGCGCCCAGTGAGACTTCAAGGGCAGCGCACACTAATCAAGGAGAACACGTGGCACTCGAGAAGCCCGAGATCGACTTTCCGGAGGGCGACGCGCCGGCGGACCTCGAGATCGTAGACATCACCGTGGGCGACGGCGAGGAGGCCAAGCCCGGACACATGGTGAACGTGCACTATGTCGGCGTGGCGTTCTCCACGGGCGAGGAGTTCGACGCGTCCTGGAACCGTGGCGACTCGTTCCAGTTCCCGCTCGGGGCCGGACGCGTCATCGCCGGGTGGGACCAGGGTGTCGCCGGGATGCGCGTGGGCGGTCGCCGCCGGCTGACGATCCCGCCGCACCTGGGCTACGGCAACCGTGGCGCGGGCAACGCCATCAAGCCGGGCGAGACGTTGATCTTCGTGGTCGACCTGCTCGGCGTGAGCTGACGGCCCGCTCGCCGCACAGGTGACCGTGGTGGCCCGGTGGCCGCCCGGCCTCCCGCCCGACATGGGCGTGACCTCGACGACCACCTCCCACCACAGGTCACCCCCGGCGAGAATCCCTGCCCTCGCGATCAGGCGCACGGCGAACCCGCACCGGCTTCCCCGACGAAGCCGCACATGGGCCTGCCAGGAGACGTTCGCCGAGCGCCGCCCCATTCGATCGACCGGCATTGAGGACCGACACGCCAGTCCCGAGGCGTGTGAGAGCGGCCGCGTGCTTGTTCTTGACGGTTTAGGGGCCCTGTATGAGCGATATGGGCACCTGCGACGCCATCCGTCGCCCTGAACTGGCACGATGAGGACTGTGCTGCTCATCGACCTCGCGCGCACCTCGTCCGCCGTCGCGGCGGATCCGGCACGCCTCGCCAAGATCCGACACCTCGCCGAATTGCTCGGCAGGGTCGAACCGGCCGAGGCCGAGATCGCCGTGGCCTACCTCTCCGGCGAGCTCCCCCAGCGCCAGATAGGCGTCGGTTGGCGCAGCCTGCAGGATCTTCCCGAGCCGCGCCAGATCGCCAGCGCGTCCCTGACCGACGTCGACGACCTGCTCAGCCAGATCAAGGCACAGACCGGGCCGGGGTCCCAGGCCGCCAGGAAGGACCTGCTGGATCGGCTGTTCCGCTCGGCCACCACCCAGGAACAGTCCTTCCTGCTGCGCCTGCTGGGCGGCGAGATGCGCCAGGGCGCGCTCAACGGCGTGATGATCGAAGCGGTGGCCAAGGCCGCGGGAACGCCGTCGGCCGAGGTCCGGCGCGCGCTCACGCTGCGCGGCTGGCTCCCCGCGGTCGGCGCCGCCGCGCTCACGGGCGGCGTCGAAGCCCTGAGGGCATTCCATCTGGAGGTCGGCCGCCCGGTCTCACCGATGCTGGCGCAGAGCGCGCCGAACGTGGCCGCCGCCCTGGCGAAGCTCGGAGGAGGCCCGGCCGCGCTGGAATGGAAGCTCGACGGCGTGCGCGTGCAGGCCCACCGCTCCGGCAGCGAGGTGAAGGTGTTCACCCGCACCCTGGACGACATCACCGCGCAGGTCCCCGAGCTGGTCGAGGCCGTGCTCACGCTCCCGGTCGGCGACATCGTCCTGGACGGCGAGGTGATCGCCCTGCGTCCCGACGGCCGCCCCGAGCCGTTCCAGGTGACGGCGAGCCGGGTGGCCAGCAAGTCCGACACCGAGCGGCTGCGCGACACCACCCCACTGAGCGTGTTCTTCTTCGACGCGCTGCGCGTGGGCGGAAAGGACCTTCTCGACCTTCCCGACAGCGACCGCCACGAGGCTCTGGCCGGCGCCGTCCCCGCCGAGTTGCTCACACCGCGCCTGGTGACCGCCGATCCCGAGGAGGGCATGAACTTCTTCGCCGAGGTCCTGCGGCAGGGGCACGAGGGCCTCGTGGTGAAGTCGCCCTCTACCCCCTACGCGGCCGGTCGCCGTGGCGCGGGGTGGATCAAGGTCAAGCCCCGCCACACCCTCGACCTCGTCGTGCTGGCCGCCGAATGGGGGCACGGCCGGCGGCAGGGCAAGTTGTCCAACCTGCACCTCGGCGCACGCGATCCCGAGACGGGCGGTTTCGTCATGCTCGGCAAGACGTTCAAGGGGCTGACCGACGAGCTCCTCGCCTGGCAGACCGAGCGGTTCCTGGATCTGGCCGAGGGGCCGAGCGACGAGTGGGTGGTTCGGCTGCGCCCCGAGATGGTGGTCGAGGTCGCCTTCGACGGCGTACAGCGCTCGCCGCGCTACCCCGGCGGCATGGCTCTGCGGTTCGCCCGCGTCCTGCGCTACCGCCCCGACAAACGCCCCACCGACGCCGACACCGTCGACTCAGTCCGCCAACTCCTCCTCTAACTCCCCACCCCGCCCACCTGGCTTGAAGCCCGCGCCCGCCGACCCGTGCGGGCCAGGGATCGCCCGTGGCCCTGGTCCGCGTGAGTGGGCGGGGGTAGGGGCGGGGGCACAGCTGGCCGAGGCGCGGTGGCACGGGCGGCCAGGAGGCGGGGGGTGGGTTACTTGATGAGGCGGAAGGTGAGCGGGTAGGCGAAGCGGCCGTCGCCCAGGGCGGCGGCGCCTCCGACCAGGCCCAGGACGAACGCCACGATCCACATGATCGGGACCAGCACGATGCCGATGACCGTGAGCGGCAGCAGGATCGTGGCACCGAGCACTGTCAGGTGGAAGTTGAGCGACTCGATCGCGTGCCGCCTGATGTACGGCGAGTGCCGCCCCCCGGTGAGCAGGAGGATCAGCGGGCCGACGAAGGAGAGCCCGCAGATCGGAAGAATATGGGCGGCGGCGGCGCCGAGCCGCTCGCGGCCCGTCGGCATGGCGGCGTACCCGTGCCCCGGCCACGACGACGGCTGTCCAGGCCAGGCCGACGGCATGGGCGGGGGCGGCGCGGGCCGTCCCGCGTTCAGGTCCCGGACGATCGGCGCGAGGTCGGCGTGGACGCGCGCCGTCATCGCCAGGTGCAGGCGCTCGTCGAGTTCGTCCTTGCTGAGGCGGCCTTCGGCGTAGGCCGTGGTCACCTGTTCGACCACCGTGTCGCGGTCGTGGTCGGTCACCCGGAGCTGCGGGTGACTCGCGTCGTGAGGCTGGGACATCGGCCGCCAACCTCCGGGAGCGGGTGTCGCTGGTGGTGTCACTGCCCCTGCCATGAGAGCCCCGTGTCTTCCGTCGGATCGGGTGGTCTTTCTCATCTTTGGGGCCGCGCGAACGCGCGTCCATCCGGAACATCCCCGACCCGACCCCGATGTGGCCCGGAGCCCCCCATTGGAGGCCCGCTCCAGGTATACAAGGGATATGAGATGGCGTGATCGCTATGGAATTCGTCGGCTCCGGGGCCGCAAGATCGCAAAGTTCGACCGTGAGGCCAATGACGCCGACATCGAGGCGCTCATCGCTTTCGCGAAGTCCCGGCGAGGGGTGGAGTTCTACGTCGAGCCGGAAACGTTCGCGACCGACACGACCGCGGTCGCCGTGGCGCATGACGGCGAATGGACCCGGCGCAGAGTGGGTTCTCCCGCGGTCATCATCAAGGTGGCGAGAAACCTCGCCCTTCCGGTCTACGACGTTAACCTCACGGGCTATCCCGGCAGAATGAGGGCTTACAACGAGCGTCGCAGGAATAGCACCGCGCAGGACTGACGGGCCCCTTTCCCGAGCACGCCCTCTGAGCGCAAGCCCTCCTTGAGCCCTCTGATACGTCTTCACGTGCCCTCTCGCGGTGCCCTCGCACCGGTTCCCCCGCGCGGCCTCCACCCGATCCCCTGTCAGCACGTGCACCCCCTGCCCTTCACCGCTCGTGGTGGTGCTCCGGCACCGCCCATGGCGCGCTCGTTGATCGCCGGCACAGGCGGCCGGTCCGGCGCCGCCCCGGACGGGGAGCCCTCGGAGCGGAGTTCTTCGTCGAGCAGGCACAGCATCGGACGCAGCCAGTCCATGTGGGGCGGCCCCATGCTCGCGTCGAGTTCCTCCGGGCTCGGCATGCGGTCACGCAGGACCTCGGGGCCGACGAGCTGCCGCAGGCCCTGCGCGAGCAGCCCGGCCATCGAGTAGGACGGATCGGCCGCGAGGGCGCGCTCGACCGCGATGCCCGCCAGCGCGCAGTCGCCGCGCCGCCAGGCGGCGGCTCCCAGCAGGGACGCGACCGGCGCCACGAAGCGCGTTCCCAGCCTGCGGGTGAGGTCGGCCCAGAGGGCGACGTGGACGTCCTGCGTCGCGTCGCCCATCAACGTCCACGCCTCGTCGCGCACCCGGATGATCGCGAGGTCGAAGCCGAGCCGCGCGGCCTCCAGGTCGTCCGGCGGCCCGTGGCCGGGAAACCCGTCGAGGCACCGGCGCACGCGTTCGAGCGCCTCGCCGACGAACGCGCGCGGCATCTGCGCGGGATCGCGGGTGCCGAGCAGCCGGGACCGTATGCCGGCGGCGGCCGACCGGGTCGCCTCGGACATCGCCGCGCGGGCGGCTCCCAGGACGGGCGCGACCGCGCGCTCCAGGCTCTCGCGGCCGGGCAGCGCGACCAGCCCGCCCATGGTGGCCTGCGCCGCGACCGGCCCGGCCACCGGGTCGTACGCCCTGCCCTCGGGCGGGCAGCACGCCACCTGCGTGCAGACGTACGACCAGTAGCGGCGCTCGTGCGCGCGGAGGGCCTCGATGACCTCGATGCCGGCGCCGGCGAGCAGCCGCAGCGCCTCGTCCATGGCGGGGGTGACAAGAGCGCCCTCGCCGAACCCGGCCAGGATCGTGTGGGTGACCTGTTCACGGCGGAGCAGCGGCACGAGCCGGTCGAGCGTGCCGGGCGCCGCCGGGAGGTCCCACCGGGTGGTGAGACGCAGCTTGCCCCGGACGCCCCGGCCGGCGAAGGCGATGACGACGAGGCTGTCGGCGGGATGGAAGCCGAGCAGGTAGGGAACGGCGCCCAGGATGTCGTCGGGAGTGGTGAGGAGGATCGGTGTCGGCGTCATGGCGGACACTTTCACGTGCGGGCGTCCGCGCCATCGAGCCGAGCCGCGTTCTGTGGACAACCGGCTGAACGACGTTCGGAACGGCGACCGACGGCGGGCCGCACGAACGGGGACGAATCACCAGGGGGGGAGATGGGCCCATGCTGATGCGGATCCACGCCACCGATCTGCCCGGCCGCGACTGCCCTGGTGGCGGCGGCTTTCCGGGCTACGGCAACGTGCACGTCGGCGTGCAGGGCCGCGTCCGCCGGGAGGAGATCCTGGGCCTTCATCCCGGCGACGCGCCGGAGGCCCTGTGGACACTCGAGTGCGAGGCGCGGCACATACCGGCCGGGGTCGACATACGGGGCCCGTATGTCCATGGCCGTCCCGGAGGCCGGTTCGTCTACCTCGCCTGGGGCACGGTGGACGGGAGCGGCGGCTTCGCGATGTTCAGGCGCGCCAAGCTGATGTTCGACGGCATCGCCCCCGAGATCGCCGAGGCCGCCCTGCGTTCCGGCGCCCTGCACGCGCGGCTCGGGCTCAGCGACGCCAAGGGCCACCCCCTGTGCGCCGCCGTGCGCCCTCCGTCCGTCACGTGGTCCGCGGGCTGAGCCGGAAAGGGCTCAGGCGTGCGCCCGCCCCTCCACCGGCAGTTGCGGGGCGAGGCGTTCCCTGACCATGATCGTGGCCCCGGCGACGGCGGCGGGCATGGCGACGACCGCGCCGAGCGGCACCAGGAAGACGAGGAACAGCAGCACGCCGAATCCGAGCGCCGGAGCCTTGTCGGCGCGCAGCACGGCGAAGCGCTGCCTGCGCGCGAGCCCCCGGCGCTCCATGGCGAGGGCGGTCAGCTCGACGGTGAGGAAGAATCCCGACACGGCGGCGCCCAGCACCGGCACCACCGTCTGCCCGATCACCGGCACGAAGCCCAGGAAGAACAGCGGGATCGTGAACATCAGCACGTACCCGAGGGTGACCACGCTGTCGCGCAGCGACCGCAGTACCGACCGCCACAGCGGCAGCTCCGCGACCACCTCGACCCCGCCGAGGTCCTCCTCCACCCGCTCGGACAGCTTCTCGTAGAACGGGTCGCCGATGGCCAGCGTGGCGGCCGTGAACGTGACGACCGACAGGACGAGCCCGAGCGCGAACACGACGAGGCCGAGCAGCACGCGCAGGGTCTCGCGCAGCCCGGTGTTCCACCCGTCGGCGAACGGCGTGGCCCAGGCGGCGAGGTCCCCCGCGTAGGTGCCGAGCAGAACGAGGGCGACGATATAGAGGACCAGCGCGAGGAGCGCCGGGATGAGCCCGAAGAGCCACTGGCCGGGGTTGCGGGCGACCCAGCCGAGACCTTGGAAGACGTATTTGACGCCGTCGGCGAAGCCGCCTACGCCGCTGCGGATGGGCCGGCCCATGCTGTTCATGCCCGGCAGGCTAACGCCTTCCGCCCGGTTCGTCGCATGATCAGGAGAGAGATCCCTGTTTCCACAGGGCCGTCACCGTGACCCCGAGCTCGGCGAGCAGGCGGCGGACCAGCGGCAACGAGATGCCGAGCACGTTCCCGTGGTCGCCGGCGATGCCCTCGACGAACCAGCCGCCGGGTCCGTCCAGCGTGAAGGCGCCCGCCACGCGCAGCGGCTCGCCGCTCGCGACGTAGGCGGCGATCTCCTCGTCGGTCGGCGTGCCGAAGCGCACCACCGTCGAGCCCACCTCGGACGCCTGGGCGCCGCGCGCGACGTCGATCACGCAGTGGCCGGTGAGGAGCGTGCCCGTGCGGCCGCGCATCGAGCGCCAGCGCGCGACGGCGTCCTCGGGAGAGGCCGGCTTGCCGTAGGCGCGACCGTCGAGCTCCAGGACCGAGTCGCAGCCGATGACCAGCCCGTCCGTGAGACGCTCCGCGACTGCGGACGCCTTGGCGCGGGCAAGGGCGAGGCACAGCGCGGCGGGAGAGTCGTACGAGGCGGACATCGCCTCCTCGTCGACGTTGCTGACGATCACTTTGGGATCGAGGCCGGCGCTGCGCAGCAGCGCGAGCCGCGCGGGGGACGCGGAGGCGAGGACGATCTCGGTCATGTCTTCCGAGCCTAGGGCACCCCGGCGGCGGTGCGCGCCGCCGGAGTGGCCGGTCAGAGGATGCGCAGGCTGGACACGACGGTGTTGATGTCCGCCCACCGCTTCTTCTGCGCGTCGGGGATCGAGACGAACACCAGCGCGGGCTTGGAACCGGGCACGTCGACCAGCGCGACGGCGGCGGTGGAGACGTGCTTCTTCCCGCCCACCTTGTACTCCACCCGGTAGCCGAGCAGCCAGCCGTCCCGCTTGCCCGCCTTGATCGGCTGGGACGCCGTCCACGAGACCGTGGACCCGGCGGGGTGGTAGTTGAGGGTCCACCGGGCGGCCAGGAACGCGGTGTCCTTGAGCGTGTCCTGGACCGCGATCGGCACCGGGCAGGAGGCCAGCAGTGCCCGGTGCCCGGCGCCCTTCACGTGTGCAAGCGTCCGGCGCGTGGCGAACGGGGCCGACTTGGCCAGCTTCCACCCCTTGGTGAAGCGGGCGAAGGTGATGCCGGAGCGCTTGTCCTTCACGCGTCCCTTCACGGGCGCGCCGCGTCCGGGGAAGTTGGCGAGCTTGCGGTTGGAGGGCAGCGCGGGCAGGCGGGGGTCGGCCTTGGCTGCGGCGAGGGGGCTCATGCCGGGGGTGGCCGTGGGCACGGGCGTGGCGCCGTCTCCGGTGACCGACGCCGCTCCCGAGGCCGACGCCGAAACGGACGGCGACACAGACGGCGCCGGGGACGGCCCGGCCGAGGACGAGGCGGAAACGGACGCGGAAGCGGATACCGGCACAGGTGCCGACACCGACGCCGACACGGACGTCGATACGGAGGGCTGGGCCGGGGCCACGGCGCCCGTGACCCCCGCCGAGGCGGAGAGGGACGGCGCCGCCGAGGGGATCGGCGTCCCCGGGGACGAGGACAGCACGGACGGCACGGACGACGCCCCGGTCGCGGTACCCGGGTCGGCCGGTGCGGCCGCGGTCGGCGTCCCCTTTCCGAAGGTCCCGGTCACGAACAGCACGACGGCCGCGACGGCGACCACGATCGCGGCGACTCCCGCCGCGATGGTGCGGTAGATGACGCGCATCGGCAGATCGCCGAGCCGCGAGAGCACGGACCGCTTGGCGGGCGGGGCCTTGGAGGCCGCCGGTGCCGGAGAGTCCTCGATCGTGATCTTCGGGATGGGCGCGGTTTCCGCGTCCGCCGTCACGTACGTTGGGACGGCCTTGCCGTAGCTCCCACCTAGCCCATTTGGCACGATCGGAGCGTACGGCATATACAGACCGCTCGTTCGACGTCCCGATCACACTTCGGGAACGAGTGCCCATTCGCGAGGGCTTTGCATGCCCTCTGACCTTCGCTTTCACCCTCCGGTCAATGACGGCGGGTGACCACCGCGACTACGCCGAGGGGCTGCGCAGCGGACCCCATCCGGCCGGGCGGTGCCCCCCGGCGCGCAGCCACGGCGCGTCGGCGACGACCGTACGCGAGCCCGGCTCGATCTCGGTGTAACCCGCGTCGCGGACGACGGGCAGCCCGCTGCCGGCCAGTGCCGACCAGCGCCGCGGCCCCGCCGTGCGCACGGCGACCGGCAGGCCGTCCGCGCGCCACGCCTCGCGGGCGGGCTCGTCGGTGCCCCACCAGGCGAGCTGGACCGCGTGCCCGGCCTGGGCCATGGCCTTGCCCGCCGACATCTCCAGGGAGGGGTTCATCCACAGCACCGCCGCGCCGGGCTCGGGAGGGTTCGGGGGCGCGGTGTCGGTCAGGTCTGTGCCCGAGACCTGGAGCCGCGACAGGTCCTTCGGCCAGCCGTCCAGCGGGACGGGCGGGTGCACGCGGACCTCGGCCGTGCGCACGGTGACGGTGATGCCGGGCAGGTCCAGCACCCGGCGCCACTCGCCGCCCCTGGCCCGGCGGACGACCTTCCTGATGCCGATGGTCTCCCAGGCGCTCACCGACTCCGCCCACTCGCCGCTCAGGGCCCGCTCGTCGTTGAGCAGGGTGAGCACGGCCAGCGCGGCGGCCTCCAGGGCGTCGGTGCGCTCCGGCGGGGCGGCGCGCTCGATTCTCACGACGAGGGGGAGGACTCTCTGGTCCGGCGCGTTCACGCCATCAAGGATCTCAGGTCCCGCGCGGCGCCGTCCGGCCCGTCCGCCCCTAGGACGCCGCTGGGACGCGGGCGCCCGTCACGCTCTCCCGGCGTCGACGGTGGCCGGACGAGCGGGCGTCCGTTCCCGCGGCGGCGAGGTGGCGGCGCCGCGCCCGACCAGCACCGACATGATCGCCGCGAAGGCGCAGAGGATCCCGGCGCCGTACCAGGCGGCGTCGTAGTGCCCGAGGTGGTCGCGGGTCACCCCGGCGGCGATGGCCGCGACGGCGGCGCCGACCTGGTGGGAGGCGAACACCCAGCCGAACGCCACCGCACCGTCCGGCCCGTAGATCTTGCGGCACAGCGCGACGGTCGGCGGCACGGTGGCCACCCAGTCCAGCCCGTAGAAGATGATGAAGATCAGCATGCTGGGCTGCGTCGTGGCCGCGAACAGGGAGGGCAGGATCAGCAGGGACGCGCCGCGCAGCGCGTAGTAGGCGCCGAGCAGGATCCGCGGGTCGACCCGGTCGCTCAGCCAGCCCGAGAACACCGTCCCGGCGATGTCGAAGATCCCGATGAGGGCGAGCAGGCCCGCGGCGGTGGTCTCCTGCATGCCGTGGTCGTGGGCGGCGGGGATGAAGTGGGTGCCGACCAGGCCGTTGGTGCTGGCGCCGCAGATGGCGAAGCCGCCCGCGAGGTACCAGAACGACCGGGTGCGCGCCGAGGACCTGAGCACCGTCAGCGCCCGCAGCGCCGCGCCCCCGCCCGGAGCGTCGACGCGCACGGCGCCCGGCTCGGCGCCGAGCGCGATCAGCCCGACGTCCTCGGGGCGGTCGCGCAGCAGGAACCACACCAGCGGGACGACGGCCAGCGCCGCCCCCGACACGATGAGCGCGGCCGTGCGCCAGCCCGGCCCCTCGGCGAGCCAGGCGAGCACCGGCAGGAAGACGAGCTGCCCGGTGGCCCCTGCGGCGGTGAGCACGCCGGTGACCACGCCCCGGTGCCGGACGAACCACCGGTCGGTGACCGTGGCGACGAAGACGAGTGCCATGGAACCGGTGCCGAGGCCGACGAGCACGCCCCAGCAGGCGACGAGCTGCCAGCTCGCGGTCATGAACACCGTCAGGCCGCTGCCGAGGGCGACGAGCGCGAGCGCCGACGCCACGACGCGGCGCATGCCGAGCCGGTCCATCAAGGCGGCCGCGAAGGGCGCGGTCAGCCCGTACAGGGTGAGGTTGACCGAGACGGCGAGCGAGATCGTCCCGCGTGTCCAGCCGAACTCGTCTTCAAGCGGGGTGATGAGCACCCCGGGCGTCGCGCGGAATCCGGCGGCGCCCACGATCGCGACGAAGGCGACTCCCGCCACGAGCCAGGCCCGGTGGAGGCGTCTCCGCTTCGCGTCCATCGTCAACGTCATGTGGACAATCCTGGTTTTCCGCCCGCGGCCAGACGAGTGGCTTGAAAGCCAATATGTGCAAGAATCCGGCCATGGCTCACCGCATCGTGGTCGTCGCGCTCGACGACTTCGCCACCCTGGACCTCGGCATCCCGGGCCAGGTCTTCCGCGTCGCCGAACAGGACGGCCGGAAACTGTACGAGGTGGTCACCTGCACCCCGGGTGGACGCCCCGTCCGCGGCCCGGCCGGCTTCAACGTGGTCCCCGACCACGATCTGTCGGTCCTCGACACGGCGGACACGGTCCTGGTGCCCGGCATCCACAGCGGTCCGCCGTTCAGCGACGGCACGATCGACCCCGAGCTGGGCGAGGCGCTGCGCCGGGCCGCCACGAAGTCACGGATGATGTCGATCTGCACGGGCGCGTTCGTGCTGGCCGCGGCAGGCCTGCTGGACGGCCGGCCCGCCACGACCCACTGGAGGAACACCGCCCAGTTCCGGACGCTGTTCCCGAAGGTCCGGCTCGACCAGGAGGTGCTGTTCGTCGACGACGGCGACGTGCTGACCTCGGCGGGCGTCGCGGCCGGCATCGACCTGTGCCTGCACGTCATCCGCCGCGACCACGGGAGCGAGGTCGCCAACCGGACGGCCAGGCGCTGCGTGACGCCACCCTGGCGCGAGGGAGGCCAGGCCCAGTTCATCGAGCGCCCGCTGCCCGACCCGGGCGGGACGACCACGGCGCCGACCCGGGGGTGGATGCTGGAACGCCTCGCCGAGCCGCTCGGCCTCGCGGCGCAGGCCGCGCACGCCCGCATGAGCGTGCGCACCTACACGCGCCGGTTCCGGGAGGAGACGGGCCTCAGCCCGGCGCGGTGGCTGACCTTGCAGCGCGTGGACCGCGCGCGCCGCCTGCTGGAGACCACGACCCTGCCGGTGGACCAGGTGGCCGCCCAGGCGGGCTTCGGCACCGCGGTCTCGCTGCGCCAGCACCTGCACGCCACTGTCGGCGTCTCCCCGCTGGCCTACCGCCACACCTTCAAGAGCTGACAACGTCCCAGGCCCGGGAAACGCGGAAGGCGGCGAGCACGCCCGCCGCCTTCCGAACCGCTTGTGGAGCTATGGGGATTCGAACCCCAGACCTCCTCCATGCCATGGAGGCGCGCTACCAGCTGCGCCATAGCCCCTTGATCGCGCTTCGGGCGATATGACCGCCCGGCGCCTCGCCAGTGTATCGGACAACGGCGGGCGGGCCGAACCCGTTAGGGGGCACGGAGGCCGAGCGACTCCGGCCGCGGCGGGCGATCGCGCACGCGGAGCCGTTCGACTACGACCAGTGGTCGTTTTTCCCGTTATGAACAACGCCACCAGCAGTACGCCCTGTGGGACGCGCTGGACACCGACGGCGACCAGAAGCTCGGCATGCGCGAGTACCTGCACCTGTGGTCGGCCTAGGACGTGGGGACGGCGGAGGCGCGGGAGGCGTTCATCCTGCTCGACACCGACGGCGACGGCCATCTCGGCAAGGACGAGTTCGCGCAGGCGATGTACGGCTACTACTTCAGCGAGGACCCCGCGAAGGCGGCGATCCCGGTCCTCGGGCGGTCGTCGTGACAGGGGGACGGCGCCCGCCGCAGGCGCCGTCCCGTCCCGGCCGCGTCTCGCTCACCGCAGTGAGCCCGCCGTGCGGATCAGCTCCGCCAGCTCGGTCACCATCGGGTCCTCCGTCACCGCCGCGAGCCGCGAGGCGTGCCCGGCGAGCGTGCCGAGGTCCTCGTCGAACAGGCCGCCGTCCACGCGCCTGAGCCGGTCGGCGAACGCCGCCACGACCGCGTCGACCTGAAGCCTCGGCGACGGCCCCTCCCACAACGACCCGGCCAGCTCCGCGACGTCCACCGCGCGGCTCACCTCGGCGGGCTGGCGGGTGTCGGGGTCCTGCCAGCGCACCGTCGCCACGGCGATCTGGCCCGAGGTCCCGGGGCGCAGCCGCACCTCGTACAGCGCGGTGACGGCGTGCCCGGGGCCGACCTCGCCGCCGTCCTTGGAGTCGTCGCGGAAGTCGTCCTGGGCCAGCGTCCGGTTCTCGTACCCCAGCAGCCGGTAGGACACGACGGTGGCAGGGTTGAACGCGACCTGCGCCTTGGCGTCGCGCGCCCGCAGCTCCAGCGCGGACGGCAGCCGGTCGACGAACACCTTGCGCGCGTCCTCGCGCGAGCTGACGTAGACCGCGGCGCCGTCCCCGTTGTCGGCGAGCTGCTCCATCAGGGCGTCGCCGTACTCGCGGCCGACGCCGACGCACAGCAGGGTGACCTGGCGCCCGGCGTACTCCTCGACCCGGGCCAGGATGCCCTTCCAGCTCGTGTCGCCCTGGTTGGCCAGCCCGTCGGAGAGCAGGATGACGCGGTTGGTGGCCACCGAGCGGAACGCGTGGGCCGCCTCCTGATAGCCGGTGACGAGCCCGGACTCCAGGTTGGTGGAGCCTTCGGGCTCGAGCGTGTCGATGGCCTCGTGCAGCCTGCCGCGCTCGGCGACGGAGGTCATCGGGATGCGCAGCCGCGCCTCGTCGCTGAAGGACACGATCGACACCGCGTCGCTCGGGCCAAGCTGGTCGACGAGCGTGTGCAGGGCGTCGCGGACCAGATCGAGGCGGCCGGGGTCGGCCATCGAGCCGGACACGTCCACGACGAAGGTGAGGTTGGCGGGCCGCCTGGACGCCGCCTCGGCGGTCCGGGTCTGCAGCCCGACCCTGAGCAGCGCCGCGTCACCCGTGCCCTTGGCCCCGTCGATGTGGACGGCGAACCCGTCGCCGGGCGGCTCGGTGTAGCCCTGGCGGAAGGCGTTGACGAACTCCTCCGGCCGCACCTGGCCGGGGTCGGGCAGGTGTCCCTCCTTGAGCGCGGCGCGCGCGTAGTCGTACGACGCGGTGTCGACGTCCAGGGCGAAGGTGGACAGCTCGCCGGCGGGCCGCTCGGCCGGGCGGGTGGCCGAGGCGCTCGTCTCGGGCACGGCCGGGGCCGTGCCGGTCGGGGCGCGCGTCTCCGAGGGCCGGGGTAACGAGGTCCGCGCCGGCTGTGAGGCCTCTGTGGGCGCACTGGCCTGATCGCCTCCCCCGCCGCACGCGGACACGAGAACGGCGAGGACCACCAGGGCGAAGATGAGGAAACGTGACTTCATGACAGCCTCCCTCGGTTATCACCCGTACGACGGCCGCCCGGCGACGCCGCGTCGGAGCCGTCATTCAAGCGAGGGCGAACCGTTCCCGGGCCGTGACCCCCGACCCCCCGGCGACACAGGACTTTCCGGACGTACCACCAGCAAAGCCCCGGGCCCACTGGACAAGTCCAGGTTTCCCTACAAGATTGATGGGTTATCTGCCCGGTCCGACTCCGAAGGCGGTCACGTGCTCACCAAACCCGATCCCACGTTCTATCCCTCCGCCCGGGAGGCCATGCGGGCCCCACGCGAGGGGCTGGCGTACGTCGCGCTCCTCGACACCAAAGGGCAGGGCGGGCCCGACGGGCTCGCGACGATCGACCTGGACCCGGAGTCGCCGGGGTACGGCACCGTCGTCGGCGTCCACGACATGCCCGTGCCCGGGGACGAACTCCACCACTTCGGATGGAACGTGTGCAGCGCGGCCCTGTGCCCGTACGCCCCGCACCCGCACGTCGAGCGGCGCTATCTCGTCGTCCCCGGTCTGCGCTCCTCACGTGTCTACATCTTCGACGTCAAGGACGACCCCGCCCGTCCCAAGCTGGTCAAGACGATCG
The DNA here is from genome assembly GCF_040653595.1 of Sphaerisporangium sp. NPDC051011. Taxonomy (NCBI): domain Bacteria; kingdom Bacillati; phylum Actinomycetota; class Actinomycetes; order Streptosporangiales; family Streptosporangiaceae; genus Sphaerisporangium; species Sphaerisporangium sp. NPDC051011. Next base: position 909,945 of record NZ_JBFAGG010000001.1, read on the forward strand.
AACCCGAGACGATCTTCGAGCGCACCGGCTACAGCCGCCCCCACACCGTGCACTGTGGCACCGACGCGATCTACGTCAGCGCGCTCGGCGACGTGAACGGCGACGCGCCCGGCGGGGTCTTCATGCTCGACCACGACACCTTCGAACCTCTCGGGCAGTGGGAGGCCGACCGGGGGCCGCAGCGCCTCCACTACGACTTCTGGTGGCATCTCGGGCACGACACGATGATCAGTAGCGAGTGGGGCACGCCCAACATGATCGAGGCGGGCCCCGACCTCGGCCTGCTGACCGGCCGGAAGTACGGCCACAAGCTCCACGTCTGGGACCTGCGCAAACGCACCCACCTGCAGGAGATCGACCTCGGCGACCAGCACCAGATGGCGCTGGAGCTGCGTCCCGCCCACGACCCGACCAAGACCTACGGCTTCGTCAACACCGTGATCAGCGTCGAGGACCTGTCGGCGAACATCTTCACCTGGTACCTCGAGGGCGGCGCCTGGAAGGCGAAGAAGACCATCACGATCCCCGCCGAGCCCGCCGACCCGGCGCTGCTCCCCGAGCCGCTCAAGCAGTTCGGCGCCGTGCCCCCGCTGGTCAGCGACATCTCCCTCACGCTGGACGACCGCATCCTGCTCGTCTCGGCCTGGGGCACCGGCGAGTTGCTCGCCTTCGACGTGTCCGACCCGCTCGCCCCGCGGCGGACCGGCTCGGTGCGCGTCGGCGGCATCGCCCGGCGCGACGCCCACCCCGGCACGCCGGGCACGGCCAGGAACGGCGGGCCGCAGATGGTCGAGGTGAGCCGGGACGGCAGGCGCGCGTACTTCACCAACTCGCTCTACCGCACCTGGGACGAGGCGTTCTACCCCGACGGCATCGCGGGGTGGATGGCCAAGGCGGACATCGCCGAGGACGGCTCGCTCTCCCTGGACCCGGGCTTCCTCGTCGACTTCGCCGAGGACGGCCGCCGGCCCCACCAGGTCAGGCTGCAGGGCGGCGACTCCTCCTCCGACTCCTTCTGCTACCCCTGACCGGCGCATGGATCTCACGCAGGTGATGGTCCTGGCCGGGTTCGGCGCCTTTCACGGCCTGAACCCGGCCATGGGCTGGCTGTTCGCGGTGGCGCTCGGCCTCCAGGAGCGCTCGCGCCGCGCCGTGCTGAGGGCGCTGCCGCCCATCGTGCTCGGGCACGCGGGCTCGGTGCTGGTCACGCTGGCGCTGGTCGCCGCCGTACGGACCGCCGCGCCGCCGAAGCCGGTCTCCTACGCCGTGGCCGCGCTGGTGTGCGGGTTCGGCGTGTGGAAGCTGCTGCGCCGGCGCCATCCCCGCTGGGTCGGCATGCGCGTGACCGGATGGCAGCTCGCGGGGTGGTCCTTCCTGATGGCGTCCGCGCACGGCGCGGGGCTGATGCTGCTGCCGGTCACGCTGACGGGCCACGAGCAGGCCGCGCTCGCGCTGAGCCGGCAGACCCTGGCCTTCGCGGCCGTGCACACCCTGGCGACGCTGGCGGTCACGGCCACGCTCGCCGTGGTGGTGTACGAGAAGCTGGGCGTCTCGGTGCTGCGCCGCGCGTGGTTCAACCTCGACCTGGCCTGGGCGGTGGCGCTGATCGGCGCCGGCGTCTTCGCCGCCCTGACCTGACCGCCCCTGACCTGTCACGATGACCTCGCCGCCCTGCTCGGCCCGGGGCGACGGGCTCAGCCCTCCAGCGAGGCGACGAACCGGGACATGCCCGCGAGCCAGCGGTCGGTGTCGGCGTACTTGCGGCGGACGTACTCGGCGACCTCCGGGTGGGGCAGGATGTAGAAGCGCTCGGCGTCCAGGCCGTCGATCACCGCCTGGGCCACCTGCGCGGGGGTGAGGATCTCGCCGGAGGCGACCGCCCCGCGGTGAACGAGGGTGTCCTCCGCGCCCTCCCCGAGCAGGCCGGTGCGCACGCCCTGCGGGGCGAGCACGCTCACGCCGATGCCCTTGGCCCGGTAGTGGATCGCCACCCACTCGGCGAAGGCGATCGCGGCCGACTTCGTCACGGCGTACGGCGCGTCGCCGGGGCAGCTGATCAGCCCGGCGGCCGAACAGGTGTTGAGCAGGTAGCCGCCGCCCCGCTCGGCCATCCCCGGTACCACGGCCCGCGCGGCGTACACGTGGGCGAGGAGGTTGACGTCGATGGTCCTGGTCCAGTCCAGGTCGCCGGCGTCGAGGCCGTGGCCGGTGATGACGCCCGCGTTGGAGCAGAACAGGCCGACGGGCCCGAACGCCTCCTCGGCCGCGCGGACCAGCGCCTGTACCTCCGCCTCGACGGAGACGTCGGCGCGCACGGCGAGCGCGCGGTCGCCGATCTCGCCCGCCACGGCGGCGGTGCCCGCCTCGTCCAGGTCGACGACGACCAGCCCGGCGGCGCCCTCCTCGGCGAACCGCAGGGCCATGGCCCGGCCGATGCCCCCGGCGGCGCCGGTCACGACGACGACCCGGTCTCGTACCCGCATACGCGTTCTCCGTCTCGAACCGACCAGTCGGTATCCTCGGACGGTAGGCGTCCGCGGCTTCACCCGTCAAACATGCCGGGTGCGGGTCAGAACGTGTTCCTGCGGCAGTTCAGGAAGAGCTGCATCTCGAACGGGTCGGTGTCGGTGGCCGGCACGTACGCCAGGTCCATCTCCTCGCGGACGGAGAAGCCCGCCTCCTGGACGACGGCCCGCAGCGCGGCCCGGCCGTAGCCGGTCATGCGCATCGAGGTGCCGAGGACGCGGACCGGCGCGTCGTCCATGTCCATCTCGACCATGCCGAGGCCGAGCCAGCCTCCCGGCACGAGGAGCTCGTGCAGCCGCAGCAGGGACGCCATGATCTCCTCGCGGCGGAGCAGGGACAGCGAGAAGTACGCGGCCACCGCGTCGAACCGGCCGAGCGTCTCGTCCACTTCCATGACGTCCAGCAGGTGGAGCTCGGCATCCGGAACGTTCTTGGCGGCGATCGAGAGCATGACGGGCGAGATGTCGATGCCGGTGACCTCGCAGCCGGCCTCGATGAACTGCCGCGCCGTCGGAACGCCCGTGCCGCAGCCGACGTCGAGCACCCGCGCGCCCGGCCGGAGCTTGCGCAGGATCCACTCCGCCGACGCGATCTGACCGCCCTTGTAGGGAAACGCCTCGTCGTACCGATCACCGATCCGGTCGAACGCCTCGGCCTGCGCCGCCCGATGCGCCGGACGCGAGCGTCCCAGAGTCATTTCGTCCACCCAACGCCGAATGAATATCTGACTCCCCATTAAATAGGGGGATACCACTTGGAAAGTCAAGGCAGGTCAGGATTGCGAGTTAACAGTATAGGTGGAGATATAGCGATCTTGCACTATTCATCCAGAATTGTCCGCTTTTCAGGGTGGCCGCTACCCACCAAACGGGACAAGCGGTACAACTCAGGGCAACGTCGACCCTCGTCGGCGACCCCCCGATTTCCCCGCGCTTGACCACCTGATAACCTGCCGTCAAAAGCTGTTTGAACACGTTCAACCGGAGGTGGCATGGTCCCCCTGGTCAATGTGGTCATCATCGCGGGAATGCTGGTCGTGGTGCCCGCCGGGCTCCAGCTCATCGGCGCCCCGCGCGCGGTCCGCGCCGTCTGGCTGGCGGGGGCCGTGCCGGGCGCCGTCTCGCTCTGGCTCCCCCGCGGGACGGTCGCGGTCACGCTCGCCGTCCTGTACGCCCTGGCCACGGCCGCGCCCGCCCTCCACGCGGCCGCACGGCTCGCCCGGCGCCGGTCCCTCGCCCCGCGCGAGGTGGCCGTCCTGACCGCTCTCGTGACTCCGGCCGTCGCGGGCGTGTCCCTGGTCTGGGAGCGGGCGGGCCTCCCGCTGCTCGGGTTCAAGCCCGCCATCCTGGCCCTGACCGTGGCCCACTTCCACTACGCCGGGTTCGCCGCCGCCCTGGTGGCCGGCCTGGTGTGCCGGGCCACCGGCGACGGGGTCGCCGCCAGGGCCGCCGCGCTCGCCGTCCCGGGCGGCACCCTGCTTGTCCTGGCCGGTTACTTCGCCGGCGACTGGGCAGAGTTGGCGGGAGCGGTCGTGCTGACGGCGGGCATGTGGCTCGTCGGCCTGCTGACCTGGACGGACGTCCGGCGCCGGGCCCCCGACCCGCTGACCCGGGCTCTGCTCACCGTCTCCGCCGCGGTGCTCGCCGCGACGATGACGCTCGCGCTGAGCTGGGCCCTGGGCGAGGCCACCGGCCTCCCCCACCCGTCGGTGGAGTGGATGGCCGCCACCCACGGAGTGTGCAACGCCGCCGGGTTCGCCCTCTGCGGGCTGGCCGCCTGGCGCAGGCTGCGGCCCCGGCCGCTGTGACAAGAGCCGCTGTGACGAGAGCCGCTGTGACCAGACCCGCTACGAGACCCGCTACGAGACGAGGAGCGTCATGGACCCCGAGCGCTACCTGAACGCGGAACCCAACTACCCCGAGGTCGGGGCGACCCGCACGGGCGACCTGCCGCCGGGATACCACCACGTGCGGCACCACCACGCCCTGGGCGACGGCGCCGGGTTCACCCGCGCCGCCGACGCCCTGCTGACCTGGCGCATGCACGCCGCGCTCGGCCTGTCCCCCCGGGCCACCGCGCCGCGGGCCGCGCCGGGCGTGGTGGTCGTGAACCACCTCGGCGTCGGCCCGATCGGCCTGCGCGCCCCCTGCCGGGTGATCTGGGCCATCGACGAGGACCGCCGCGCCGGCTTCGGCTACGGCACGCTGCCCGGCCACCCGGAGAAGGGCGAGGAGGCGTTCCTGCTCGAAGTGGGCGACGACGGGGCGCTGACGCTGACGGTCACCGCCTTCGTCAGGCCCGGCCGCTGGTACACCCGCCTCGGGTGGCCGCTGACCGTCCTCGCCGTGGAGTTCTTCTGCGGGCGCTACGCCGCCGTCCTGCGCCGCTACGCCCGCTCGTCGCCGCGCGCGAAGAAGATGGAGGCGTAGTCGCTGACGGGGCGGTAGCCGAGGGCCTGGTAGATGGCGTTCGACGTCGGGTTGGCCAGGTCGGTGAACAGCAGCACCAACTGCCCCCCAGCCTCCTGCGCCGCGCGGGTGGCGGCGTGGGTGACCGCCGAGCCGTACCCGCGCCCGCGCAGCCCGGGCGGGGTGTACACCGGCCCGATGCGCGACATGCCGCTGATCGGCCGCGAGAACCCGGCCATCGCGACGGGCCGCCCGCCGTCCTCCCACAGCATGATCTCGCCCTGGCCGACGCGGTGTCTCATCTGCGGCAGCGGGTCGTCGCCGGAGCTGTGCGGCTCGGCCTCGGCGACGAAGGCGCGCATCCAGGCGGCGACCGGCTCGACGTCGGCCTCGCCCGCCGGGCGTGGGGCGCCGGTGGACGACGCCGGGCTCAGCGATTCGAGCCGGTACAGACGCTGCCGCTCGCGGGCGACCTCCGTCAGGCCGCTCAGCTCGGCGAACGCCTCGCTCTGCGCGCGGGGCCCGGACACGGCCGAGATCTCGCGCCCGCGCACGGCGTCGGCCAGCGCCGGAACCGAGTCGAGGGGGATGTCGGCGAGCAGCAGCGGGTAGGGCGGGGTGTGCAGGACGGCCCCGCGCACCTCGCCGCCGGCGGTCAGCCAGCCGAGCGTGGCGCCGTCGGTCCACAGCCCGGCGCGCATGCGGCCGAGGACGGTCAAAGGGACGGTGTTGCGCGCGGGATCGCCGCGCAGCCACTGCTCGACGCGCTCGGGAAGGCCGTCGACGTGCCCGGTGAAGCTCCACAGCATGCGGGACAGTGTGCCAAGATCCGCCCACGCGGGCGAACGGATTTCACGCGGGCGCTAGAACTCGTCGGCCCCGGTGACCTGGGTGATCGTGAAGACGTGCCGGGAGGCCGCGCAGATCGTCTCCAGGGCGTGGATCGGCGTGCCGGCGGTGTCGAAGCTCATCCGGACGATCTGGACGACCCACTCGCCCGGGGCGAGGTCCAGCGTCCCGGCCTCGTCCCCTGCGGGCGGACGGGCGACCAGTTCCTCCTCGGCGTGGCCGAAGCGGTGGCCGAGCGCCTCGATGCCGATCTGCAGGCTCGGCCGGACGAAGCCGGGCTCGCACAGCGGCGTGCCGCCGAAGACGTCCAGGCGGAAGAAGCTGGTGGCGACGCGCACGGGGACCTCGCCGGCGAGCAGCAGCTTGCGCCGGGCCAGCACGTCCGTGCCCGGCGCGACGCGCAGGGCGGCGGCGACGCGGTCGCCGGCGGGCTCGGGGCCGACGTACAGCATGCGGCGGCTCGCGCGGACGCCCTGCCGCTCGGCCTCGGCCATGAACAGGGACGCGGACGCGCGCACCGCGGGCTCGGTGGGCAGGGAACGGCGGACGAGCACGCGCGGGGCCCCGATCTGCTCCACCTGCCGCCCGTGCCTTCCCTGTAAACGGCGATACCGCCCTGGAGGGGGCGGTATCGGCTTTGTTCGCGAGGGTGGAGCTATGGGGATTCGAACCCCAGACCTCCTCCATGCCATGGAGGCGCGCTACCAGCTGCGCCATAGCCCCTTGCGATGCGCCTTTAGTCTATCGGAACCTGACCACCGCATGGGCCCGGACAAAGCCCGGCCTCCTCGCCGGGATGGCCTGCATCGGCCACGCCGCGAAAGAGCGCTTCCCGAACCGAGGGGGAGGTCGAGAATAGGGTGTCATGGACGGTAACCGGGGGTGCGCATAGTGTCACGTCAAACGCCGCATTTCACGCCGGATTCGGCGTCGCTGCAGGTCTCACCGGCCGGCACGCGGCTGACGCACGAGTTCGGGCAGGTCGGCGACATCCGCATGCACTGGGTCACCGCCGGGGAGGGCGAGCCGGTGGTGCTGCTGCACGGCTGGCCGCAGACCTGGTACGAGTGGCGGCACCTGATCCCCGTGCTGGCGGGCACCTATCGGGTCATCGCCCCGGACCTGCGCGGCTGGGGCGAGACCGAGCGGCCCGCGGGCGGGTTCGACGTCCCCACCGCCGCCGCGGACATCGGCGCGCTGCTGGACCTGCTCGGCGCCGGCCCCGCGTACGTCGTCGGGCACGACTGGGGGGCGCCGGTCGGCTACCACCTCGCCGCGTCCGGCCGTGACCGGGTGCGCGCCTTCGTGGCGCTGGAGGCGAGCATTCCCGGCGCCGGGGGCGAGAGCATGCTGAACTTCTCGCGCGCCTGGAACCCGCTGTGGTTCTTCCCGTTCCTGGCCACGCCGGGGCTGCCCGAGCGGCTCATCGGCGGGCGGGCGGAGGTGTTCTTCACCTGGATCCTGGAGCAGATGGCCCGGTCGACGCCGGGCGCGCTGACCGCCGAGGACATCGCGGTCTACGTCAGGGCCTACGGGGACGACGACGCCGTACGGGCGAGCTGCGCCTACTACGTCAACACGTGGGCGAGCGCCGAGCGGATCCGCGAGGCCGCGCGGACCCCGCTCACCATCCCGGTGCTGGCGGTCTCCGGCGAGCGATCCCTCGGCCGGAACATGACCGACTTCGTCCGGCGGCTCGCGCCGGATGCCGAGGGGGTCGTCCTGCCCGGGTGCGGCCACCTGATCCCCGAGGAGCGTCCCCGGGAGCTCGCCGAGCTGGTCACCGCGTTCCTGGCCAAGGCCGCCGGGTGAGCGGTCACGCCCGCCCACCCGGATCCGCCCATGACCGAGTGCTCGATGGTGCTCATCAGGCTCCCTCCCCAGCTGTGGCCTTGCTGTGGCTACGGAGACCTGCCCTGCCCCTCATCGCCGCGCCTAATCGGACCTTCGCCTCCGGAGGAGCCAGAAAAGGCCCACAAGCGGCAGTACCAGCGGGATGAATCCGTATCCGCTGCCGTAACCCGACCAAACGGTGGCGCGTGGGAAGGCGGCCGAGTCCGCCAGGCTCAGCGTGCCGACGACGAGCACCCCGGCCAGCTCGATCGCGCACGCCGCCAGCGCCGTCCGCCGGGCGCCGCGGGCGAGGGCGACCGTGAGCAGGATGTACACGGCGGCGGCGAACGCCGACAGCCCGTACGCCAGCGGGGCCTCGCCGAAGCGGGTGGCGATCTGCACGGCCGCGCGCGCCCCGGCGGCGAGCGCGAAGACGGCGTACACGGCGACCAGCAGGCGTCCCGGCCCGGTGTTGACGGGCGCGCCGGTCACGGGGTGGTCCCCTGCCAGATCTGCAGCAGCCGCCCGACCATGACCGGGATGGCGAAGCAGGCGACGGCGGCCACCGCCGGGCCCCAGCGGGTGCGCTCTCCGAGCGCCCAGAACGCCGCGACCGGCGGGATGACGATGGTGCCCGCCAGGTAGCCGATGAACGTCGCCGTCTCGGGCGGGCTCTGGCCGCCGATCACCTTGGCGACGCCGATGCCCGCCTGCGCGAGCAGCCCGAGCTCCAGCAGGGCGAGCCCGGCGAGCAGCACGACCCCCATCGCCCGGTTCCTGATGGCGACGATCACGCACGCCAGCGCCAGCAGCAGCGAGCCGATGATCAGCGCGGTGGCCAGGCCGCCGATCATGGAGCGGCCGGGAGGGTCGAGGCCGCGGGCGCGGGGATCTTCGGGAGCATGGCAGGTAGGTTATCGGCCGCCCGCCCCGGTCTCCCGCGCGAGGAGCCCCCTCCTCGACGCGTCGCCGGGAGGGGGCCGCCCGGGACTAGGAGCAGGACACCAGCACGATCGACACCACCGTGCACCGCACCGTGGCGGAGTCGTTGGCGCTCACCGGGTCCGCCGGGGCGGACGCCGTGCGGGTGGCGGTGAAGGTGTAGGGCACGCCGATGGTGAGCAGCCCCACGGGAACGGAGAACGTCTTGGTCACCGAGGCGCCCGGAGCCACCTCCCCCGTCGTGCAGGTGACGGCGCCCGAGCCGGTGGCGCAGTCGCCGGACGAGGCGCCGAAGCCGGGAGGCAGCGGCGTCGTGACGGTCGCGCCGCGCACCGCGCCCGGCCCGTTGCCGGTGACACGCAGCCTGAACTCGATCTTCGGGACGAGCAGCGCCAGCTTGGGAGTCGCGGTGAGGGCCACGGCGGCGTCCGCCTCGGAGACGATCGTGAGCACCGGACCGGGGACGATCTCCGTGGCGTAGTTCGACCCGCGCAGCTCGCCCTGGAGGGTCTGCGCGCCCGGGTCGGCGCCCTGGGCGGTCGCCAGTGTGAACGCGACGGTGGCCGAGGCACCGCCGGACAGGGCGCCGACGGGCGCCTGGAATCCGATCGGCGTGCCGCCGCCGTCCGTGACGGTGGTGCAGGCGCCGGCCGCCCCCGCGCACCCGGTGAGCGTGGTGTACGAGGGGAGCGCCGCGGGCGCGCTGTACACGCGGGCGGTGGCGTTGAGGACGGTGAAGGAGTGGATATTGGTGACCGTCACGGTGACCGTCACCGCGTCGCCCGCGTTGACCTGCGAGGACGATAACGACACCGCCACCTCGGGCGGGTCGGCGGATGCGGGGGCGGCCAGAACCGGGGACATGAGGGTCGCGACGGCCAGCGCCACGACGGCGAGGGAGTGCCGGAGGGATCTCATCGCAGCCTTTCGATCTGTGAGAACGAACCCTCCGACTATGGCCGCTCATATCCCGCATCAGTGTCATATCGCGGTTAATTGGTCACGATTGGTAGTGACCACATGTGGACACCATTCGCCGGTAACGGGGAGCGGCTCCAGTTCATCCGGCGCGGGGCCGCCGCCTGACCACCGCGCCGGCAGCAGCGTGTAGCCGGGGGGACCCTGCCGACTCCGGTGTGACTTGACGCACACCCCCGGTGTGACCCGGGTCACCCGGGCGATCGTTCCAGACTGTATGCTGTAGGCAGTTGACCAAAAACTTCAAGGCGGCCGCGCGGCTCGCGGCCCACACAAAATCCCCACTGGAGTTGAACAAATGCCGCGGTCGGATCTGGCGGGGAAGGCATCCACACCCAGGATCGCGCGTCCCGTACCGCTCCGCGAGAGCGTCTTCGAGGCGCTCCTCGAGCTGATCATCAACGGAAGCCTCCACCCCGGCCAGCACCTCGCCGAGAGCGAGCTGGCCGAGATGCTCGGCGTCTCGCGCCAGCCCATCCGCGAGGCGCTCCAACTGCTCAGCGGCGAAGGCTGGGTGGACCTGCACCCCGGGCACGGCGCCTTCGTGCACGCGCCCACCGCCGAGGAGGCCGACCAGCTCCTCGCCGTCCGTTCCCTCCTGGAGACCGAGGCCGCCACGCTCGCGGCCCGCAACCGCACCGACGAGGGCGTGGCCCAGCTGCGCGCCCTGTGCGCGCGCGGCCTGACCGCCATCGAGGCCGACGAGATCGACAACGCCGTCGCGATCAATTCCGAGCTGCACGCGACCGTCATGGAGCTGTCCGGCAACACCGTGCTCGCCGAACTGGCCGCCCAGGTCTCGCGCAGGGTGCGCTGGTACCACACCCCGGTGGCCCGCCAGCGCGGCCGCGCCTCCTGGGAGGAGCACACCGCCCTGATCGACGCCATCGCCGCCGGCGACGCCGACCGCGCCGGCGAGATCATGAAGGACCACACCGAGCAGACGCGTCGCCTCTACCTGAGCCAGCTCGGCGAGGAGGAGCCGCCGCAGCCCCTGCCGAACAACCGCCGCAGGAAGAGGCGGGCCCCCGCGCCTTTCGGCGGCTGAGGACCGGCCCGGGGCGGGGTTGTGACGTGGAAGTTACTCACCGACCGCTCCGGCGAAACAAACCGGGACGACTTTAAGGGGGAAGGTACACAGCCCCGGGGGTGGGGCACGTATGGCGGCGTGCCGGCCGCCGGGGAGAGGGAGCCTCCCCAGCCGGCAGGCGCGCCGCCGGTCCTTCATCCGAGTGCGGCCGCGAAGACGAGCAGGTCACATACGCGCCCGCAGAGCCCGTGGCCGGCGTCCTCACGCACGTCACCAGCGCCGCGGCGGGCGATCCGGGCCCGGACACGAAACTGCCCCGCCATCAGACGGGGCAGGTTTCGATTTTCTCAACTTACGTGGAGCTATGGGGATTCGAACCCCAGACCTCCTCCATGCCATGGAGGCGCGCTACCAACTGCGCTATAGCCCCTTGTCACCGCTCTGGGTGTTCCCGTCGCGGCGCTCGGAGAGCATATAGCGACACCCGGCCATTCACCTAATCGACACCTCACCCGGGCGCGGACGCCGGCCCCCGCACCGCCAGGAATAGCCGGCACCCGATCGCGCCTTGGCATAGGACATGACCGCCACATACGACCCGCGCGCGCTTCTCGCGGAAAGCAGGCTCGGCGTCCTCGCGACGATCAAGTCGGACGGCCGCCCGCAGCTCTCCCCCGTACTGCCCTTCTACGACCCGGAGGCCGATGTCATCTACGTCTCGATGGCCGAGGGACGAGCCAAGACGGCGAATCTGCGCCGGGATCCACGGGCCACGCTGGAGGTCACCAGCCCCGACGGCGGGGCGTGGGCCACCGCCGAGGGCGTCGCGACGCTCACCGGCCCGGGGACCGACCCCCACGGTCCCGAAGTCGAGGCGCTGGTGGACTACTACCGCCGCGCCGCCGGCGAGCACCCGGACTGGGACGAGTACCGGGCGGCCATGGTGTCCGACCGCAGGGTGCTCATGGCGATGACCGTCGACCACGTGTACGGCCAGAAGATCCGCTGAGCACCACGCCGACGATATCGCCAAGAATTCCGGGTGAGCGCTACGACCGGCCTTTCAATCTCAGCCGGACGATTTGTCCGCCAGGCAACTCGCGGGCTGCTTCCGCCTCGGACTCCAGCCAGCGCCGTATCGAATCGACGTGCCCGCCCTGGAGAGGGAACCGAGCCGTGAAGCGGTCGCCGATGCGGAAGATGGCGTTGACCGTCCCATGGGCGGCGATGCCCGTGATGGGCATGCTCCGCCACTCGGGGTACTGCTCATCCACCAGCGCGCGCACCGTCTCAAGTGACACCGTCAACTGATCGGCATGCATCTTCACGTCGCGATCGTTACGCGTCCACGCCATCCACCGCAATGCGTTTTCGGCTTCCCACCCCTCGCCGCCCTACGCCGCGATCCCGATCGAACGCATCACGCAATGTGTGTACGCGTCACCGATCGGGGCTCGGGTGAGCCTCGACAGCTCGCCCGGGACGTGGACGCCGTCCATGGTCGTGGGCTGACGATCGTGGAGGCGCTGGCTTCGCGGGCTGGGCCCGGCGCGGGGTGTGGCCGCGCCGGGTGGCATCTCGCGAGGTTTCAGGTGGCGGCGGGGGCGAACTCGGGTTTGTCGTCGCTGTTGACCGGCTCGGGCAGGGTGCCGGCGTTGTGCTCCAGGAGGCGCCAGCCGCGCCGCCCCTCCTGGACCACCGACCAGGAGCAGTTGGCAAGCCCGCCGAGGATGGGCCACAGCTCTTCGGGGAGGCCGAGCAGCCGCGCGACGCCGAGGCGGATCGCCGCTCCGTGGGAGGCGATCACCATCAGCCCGCCCTCCTCCAGGTGCGCGATCCAGCGCTTGGTGGCGGCCACGACGCGGTCGGCGACCTCGGTCACCGCCTCGCCGCCGGGGGCCTCCCATTCGGCGTACTGGACGGGCCATCCCGCAGCGATCTCGGCGCGGGTCAGGCCCTCCCACTCGCCGCCTCCGCGCTCGCGCAGGTCCTTGTCGACCTTGACGTCGAGCCCGACGAGCCCACCGAGCGCGGCGGCCGTGTCGTGGGCGCGGCGCAGGTGGGAGGAGACGATCAGGGACGGACGCAGCGATGCGAGCAACGACGCGGCACGCTCGGCCTGCGCGATGCCCGTCTCGTCCAGGGGTATGTCCGTGTGCCCCTGGAAGCGATGCTCGACGTTCCAGAGCGTCTGGCCGTGGCGCCAGAAGACGATGCGGCGGGCTCCGCCCCGCCCGTCACTCACCTGCCATCCCGCGAGCCCGCTGAGCTCGGACCCGCGTGACGGAGTCCGGGAGCGAGATGGCGGGGCAGTCCTTCCACAGGCGCTCCAGCGCGTAGAAGGTGCGGTCCTCCTCGTGCTGGACGTGGACCACGATGTCGAGGTAGTCCAGCAGCACCCAGCGGCCCTCGCGCTCGCCTTCCCGGCGGACGGGCTTGGCGTGGGCGTCGATCCGCAGGCGCTCCTCGATCTCGTCGACGATGGCGCGGACCTGACGGTCGTTGGAGGCGGAGCAGAGCAGGAAGACGTCGGTGATGACGAGCTGCTCGCTCACGTCGTAGGCGATGATGTCGTCGGCCAGCTTCTCGGCCGCGGCCTCGGCGGCCAGCGCCACCAGCTGGAGCGATCTTTCCGATGCGGTCACGATGTGGATTGTTCCTCCTGTGCGGCGTACTAAGGTCCCGCGCTTCCTATTATCAGGATGCCCGGTATAGTCCCCGCTTGTTGATGTACTGAACAATCCCGTCGGGAACCAGATACCAGATCGGCTCGCCCGCGGCCACACGCTGACGGCATTCCGAGGACGAGATCGCGAGCGCCGGTATCTCGATGAGGCTGACCTTTCCCTTCGGGAGCCCGGGGTCGTGGAGCACATGCCCCGGACGAGTACAGCCTACGAAATGGGCCATGGTGAAGAGCTCGTCGACATCACGCCAGCTCAAGATCTGCGCCAGCGCGTCGGCGCCCGTGATGAAGTACAACTCGGCGTCCGGGCCGTAGATCGCGGCGATCTCGCGCAGTGTGTCGATCGTGAACGTCGGCCCCGGACGATCGACGTCGACCCTGCTGACCGAGAACCGCGGGTTGGACGCGGTGGCGATGACCGTCATCAGGTAGCGGTCCTCCACGGCGGACACGGCCTGGTCCGCCTTCTGCCACGGCTGCCCGGTGGGGACGAACACCACCTCGTCGAGATCGAAGTGGTGGGCGACCTCGCTCGCGGCGACCAGGTGGCCGTGATGGATGGGGTCGAACGTCCCGCCCATGATGCCGAGTCGCCTGATGGGAGCCCCGTTTCTCATGCGAGGGACACTAACGCGCGGCGCGGCGCGCACCGGCGGCCACCCCCCTCCGCGAGCCCCGCGCCATCCCTATCGGATCTGAGGGGCATAAGCTCACCCGAACGCGGTTTGCATCGCCGCGCACGGGCAGTCCCCCGGACGTAGCATGCCGACCATGACCACCACCACCCCGGATCGCAACCGTGTACAGCTGCCCGGCATCAGCTCCCGGGCGTACGAACATCCAGCTGACCGGTCCGCTCTGGTCGCGATGCGCTCCCTGTCGGGCTTCGACTCCGTGCTCAAGCGCATGTCGGGCCTGTTCAGCGAGCGTCGCCTGCGGCTGATGTTCCTCGCGTCGTCCGTGCGGGCGAGCGAGACCCAGTTCCGCGCCCTGTACGACATGGGACGCGACAGCGCCTACCTGCTGGACCTCCACCGGATCCCGGAGATCTACGTCCAGCAGGACCCGCAGCCGAACGCCATGGCCATCGGCTTCGACGACCCGTTCATCGTCATCAACACCGGCCTGCTCGACCTCATGGACGAGGAGGAGCTGCGTTTCGTCGTCGGGCACGAGACCTCGCACATCCTGTCGGGGCACGCCGTGTACGGCACGATGCTGGCGATCCTCACCCGCCTCGCCACCCGCGTGGCGTGGATCCCGCTGGGCTACATCGGCCTGCGCATCATCGTCACCGCCCTCGAGGAATGGCACCGCAAGGCCGAGCTCTCCGCCGACCGTGGCGGTCTGCTCTGCGGCCAGGACCCCGAGGCGTCCATGCGCGCGCTGATGAAGCTCGCCGGCGGCTCGCGCCTGCACGAGATGAACATCGAGGCCTTCCTCGACCAGGCCCGCGAGTACGACACCGCCGGTGACGTGCGCGACGGCCTGCTCAAGGTCCTCAACCTGCTCGGCAGCACCCACCCGTTCGCGGTGATGCGCGTGGCCGAGTTGGACCGCTGGCGGCGGGGCGGCGAGTACGAGGCCATCCTGGCGGGCAACTACCCGCGCCGCGAGGACGACGCCAACGCCAGCGTCTCCGAGGAGGTCAAGGCCGCCGCGCGTTCCTACCGTGAGTCGTGGGCGCAGTCCCAGGACCCGTTCATCGGCGTGCTGCGCGATGTCGCCGAGGGCGCCGTCAACGCCGGTGAGCGTATCTTCAACAGGTTCGCCCGCAGGGACAACTGAGCGGGCCCGTGGTTCCCGGCCGGGCCCGGCGGCGCGCCCCTGAGCGGCGCCGCCGGTCCTGAGGTGCGGCCTGGCCGGGTACACAGGGCACGCGGGTCGACGGGGCACACGGGTTCGACCGGACGTACGGCTCAGCAGTACGGCTTGACAGGGCGTACGGCTTAACAGGGGTTCGGCTCAGCAGGGCGTGCGCGATCACAGGGCGTGCGGGATCACCCACGCCAGCACGCGGACGGCCGCCGCGCACAACGCGACGAACCCGCCGAGGACGGCCAACGCGCGCAGGCCCTCCCTGCGCAGGTCCGGCACGTGGCCGCCGATGCGCTCGACCTCCCGGCCGACGATTCCGCCGCAGACCACGCCGAACACCACCCCCGCCACCGTCATCGGGCCCGCCGATGTCCACCAGCCGTCGTCGATGTGCCCTCCGGCGGTCACCCAGAACGCCGAGGCGGCGATGGCGGAGGCGGGCAGGCCGGGCCAGACGGCCGCGGTGAGCGCCGCCCCGGCCAGGGCGACGGGGAACGTCACCAGGCGGACGGTGCCCCGGACCCGGGCCGACCTTTGCCTCCGGACCAGCCAGTGGCCTCCCCACCACGCGCGGGCGAGCACGCAGAACGACGTCGTGATCGCGAACGTCGCCAGGGGCCAGATCACCGAGGCCACGACGCAGGGGATGGCCACCATGGCGAGCACGACGAGCACGGCGCTGCCCGGCGGCGAGGAACCCGCCGACGGAGCGGACCTGGCAGCCTCGGCGCCGAGCACCGACCGGCGCACGCCTTTCTTCGCCTTCTCTTTGACGTTCTCCTTCACGTTCGCGGCGGTTCGCCGTGCTCTCTCCCCTGGTCCGGCCAGCGTGCCGGTCCCCTCGCCGCGACGCCCCGCCGGGGGGCGGGGAGGTCGGCGGCCCGGGATGGCGGGCTTCTTGCGCGCGCCGGACGGCGTGTCCGCGGCCCCGTCCTCGCGGGTGGGCGGGTCGTCCGCGCGGGCCCCCGCCGCCTCCTCAGAACGCGGACGGCCGGCCTCGGCACGCGTCCGCGCGGGACCGCCGGCGTCGGCTCGTGTCTTGCCCGGCGCGGCGTCGGCCCGCGTCTTGGACGGCGCGGCGTCGGCCCGCGTCTTGCCCGGGGCGGCGTCGGCCCGCGGCCGTCCGGCGACGGGGACGCCGGGCGTGGCGGGGGCCGTGGCGCGGGCCAGGCGGGACAGCCGGTCGGCGAGCAGCGCGGCGGTGGGCCGCTTGTCCGGCTCGCGGTGCAGCGCCGCCCGGACCAGCGGCAGCAGCGAGCCGGGCACCCCGGCGAGGTCGGCGCGCCCGTTTAGCACGGCGTACATCTGCGCCTCGACCGTGCCCCGGCCGAACGTCGGGCGCCCGGTGGCCGCGAACGCGACCGTGGCCGCCCACGAGTGGACGTCGGACGGCTCGCCGACGGACTCCTCGGCGAACACCTCCGGCGCGGAGTAGCCGGGCGTGCCGAGGAACGTGCCGGTCATCGTAAGGCGGGTCGCGTCCGATACCTGCGCGATGCCGAAGTCGATCAGCACGGGACCGTCCGGCCCGAGCACCACGTTGGCCGGTTTCACGTCGCGGTGGATGACCCCGGACGCGTGGATGATCGCGATCGCGGTGGCGAGTCCCCGGGCGAGGTCGACCAGCGGCGCGCCCGACAGGGGGCCGCCGCGCCGGACCGCGTCCAGGAGGGTCTCCCCCTCGATGTGCTCCATGACGAGGTAGGGACGGTCGCCGGACAGGTCGCAGTCCAGGACCCGGGCGACGTACGGGCTCGCGACCCGCCGCAGCGCCCGCACCTCGCGGTCGAGCCTTAATCGCGCATCGGGATCGTCTCCGATGGGGTCGCGAAGGATCTTGACGGCGACCTTCGCCCCGCGCTTGCCGACGGCGAGATAGACCTCGCCCATGCCACCGCGGCCGAGGCGCTCAACCATGGAGTACGGGCCGACTCTGCCGAGCCCGCCCAGGCGCCGTTGACCCATAGGGAACGCCACCATAGCGCCGATCCGCCCGCGAGCAACGGCGGCGCGCCGGGCGTCACGCCACGGGTTTTTTCCGGACATGTGCGGACACGTACCGCATCCCACCCGTACCGGCCTGCCCCGGGAGGGCTACCGGGGGCGGGGCGGCTCCTCGAAAAGGCTGTCCAGGCGGGCGCTGGGGCTCGCGGACAGGGACTTCCTGCCCCGGCGCCGCCAGTTCACGTGCCCGCGCCGCTCCAGCCACAGCATCAGCCGGTCCGCCGCCACGACGACCGCCACGGCGTACCCGACGGCGAAGAGGAGTCCCATGAGACCAGTCAAGCGCCCCGGGACGCCGGACACGTGGAGCGACGCGCCGACTACTTACCGCCACCCGCGATGACGGTGCCGGCGGACGTGCGCAGGTGGCCCTCGCCGGTGTAGACCCACTTGGTCGAGGTCAGCTCGGGAAGGCCCATCGGCCCGCGGGCGTGGAGCTTCTGCGTGGAGATGCCGATCTCGGCCCCGAACCCGAACTCGCCGCCGTCGGTGAACCGGGTGGAGGCGTTCACCGCCACCGCCGCCGAGTCCACCAGGGAGACGAACCTGCGGGCCGCCCCCTGGGATCGGGTGACGATCGCGTCGGTGTGCGCCGAGCCGTACCGCCGGATGTGGGCGACGGCGTCCTCCAACGAGTCCACGACGGCGGCCGCGATGTCCAGCGAGAGGTACTCGTCCCGGTAGTCCTGGTCGCCCGCGGGCACGACCTCGTCACCGTACGCCGCGACGCGCGCGTCCCCGTGCACGGTCACCCCCTCGGCGGCGAGCCGGGCCAGGGCGGCCGGGACGAACGCGTCGGCGACCGCGGCGTGCACCAGGAACGTCTCGGCCGCGTTGCACACCGACGGACGCTGGACCTTGGCGTTGACCAGGATCTCCAGGGCCAGGTCCAGATCGGCGTCGGCGTCGACGTAGACGTGGCAGTTGCCGACGCCCGTCTCGATCACCGGGACCGTGGACTCCTCGACCACCGCGTTGATCAGCGAGGCGCCGCCGCGCGGGATCAGGACGTCGACCAGCCCGCGGGCGCGCATGAGGTGCTTGACCGACTCGCGGGTGGTGCCGGGCACGAGCCGCACGGCGTCGGCGGGCACCTCGGTTCCCCGCAGCGCCTCCCGCATGACCTCGACCAGGACCGTGTTGGAGCGGTAGGCGCTGGAGGAGCCGCGCAGCAGCACCGCGTTGCCGCTCTTGAGGCACAGCGCGGCGGCGTCGACCGTGACGTTGGGGCGGCCCTCGTAGATGATGCCGACGACGCCGAGAGGCACGCGGATCTGGCGCAGCTCCAGCCCGTTCGGCAGGGTGCCGCCCCGGACGACCTCGCCGACCGGGTCGGGCAGGTCGGCCACCTCGCGGACCGCCGCGGCGATGGACGCGATCCGCTTCTCGTCCAGGCGCAGCCGGTCGATCATCGTCTCGGCGGTGCCGGACGCGCGCGCGGCCTCGATGTCGAGCGCGTTGGCCTCGACGATCTCCTTGGCCCGGGCCACGAGCGCGTCGGCGATCGCCCGCAGCGCGGCGTCCTTGGGAGCGCGCGGCAGCGGCGCCAGCCCGGCGGCGGCCTCCCTGGCGGCGTGGGCGACCCTGATGAAGTCTTCTGCCTCAGACATGCCTCGCGCTCCTGCTCTCGGTGATGGGATCGAGTATGACGATGTCGTCGCGGTGGATCAGCTCGCGTTCGTACTCCGGGCCGAGGCTCGCGGCCAGTTCGCGCGTGGACCGGCCCAGCAGGTCGGGGATCTCCACCGCGTCGAAGTTCACCAGGCCCCGGGCCACGGGCGTGCCGTGCGGGCTGTACAGGTCGACGGGGTCGCCTGCGGTGAACTCACCCTCCACCAGTGTCACCCCGGCCGGCAGCAGGGACTTGCGCCGGCTCACCACGGCCTCGACGGCCCCGGCGTCCAGGTGCAGGCGGCCCCGGCCGGTGGTGGCGTGGGCCAGCCAGAGCAGGCGCGTGCCGGGGTGGCGGCCGTCCGGCTGGAAGAACGTCCCGACGTCCCGTCCCGCCACGGCGTGGGCTGCGTGGGCGGCGGCGGTGAGGACCACCGGCACGCCCGCGCCGGTGGCGATGCGCGCGGCCTCCACCTTGGTGATCATGCCGCCGGTGCCGACCCGCCCGGAACGGCCGAGCTCGACGCCCTCCAGGTCCTCCGGCCCGCGCACCAGGGGGATGCGCCGGGCCCCCGGCTGGCGCGGGTCGCCGTCGTACAGGGCGTCCACGTCCGACAGCAGCACGAGCGCGTCGGCGTGGGTCAGATGGGCCACCAGGGCGGCCAGGCGGTCGTTGTCGCCGAAGCGGATCTCGTCGGTGGCGACCGTGTCGTTCTCGTTCACGACCGGGACGATGCCGAGCTCCAGCAGGCGCGCCAGTGTGCGCTGGGCGTTGCGGTGGTGGGAGCGGCGCATCATGTCGTCGGCGGTGAGCAGGACCTGGCCGACGCGCAGGCCGTAGCGGGCGAAGGACGAGGTGTACCGGGCGACGAGCACGCCCTGCCCGACCGAGGCGGCGGCCTGCTGGGTCGCCAGGTCGCGGGGACGGGCGCTCAGCCCGAGCGGGCCGAGGCCCGCGGCGATGGCGCCGGAGGAGACCAGGATGATCTGCGTGCCCGTGCGCGCCCGGGCGGCCAGCACGTCCACCAGGGCGTCAACCCGGTCGACGTTGATCGTGCCGTCGGGGGTCGTCAGCGAGGACGAGCCGATCTTGACGACCAGACGTGCCGCGGCGGCGACCCGCTCCCGACCCGCGTTGTCCACTTCACACCTTTCCTGCCACTGCCCTGCCGCGACGGTGCTCACCGGCGCGGCCTCGCCTCGCCTCCGGCCGGTCGCCGGAGGCCGTCTACCCGATGCGGTTGTCCGTTCCCCGCGGGCCCTGGTGGGCCGCGGCGGCGTCCAGGGTGGGATGCCAGTCGAAGATGTAGCCGCCCTCCATCGGCCCGATCACGACCTCGGCGCCCTCGGTGGCCCCGGCCTCGGCGAGCGCCTTCTCGATGCCGAGCCGCTCCAGCCGGTCGGCGAGGTATCCCACGGCCTCGTCGTTGGAGAAGTCGGTCTGGCGGATCCAGCGCTCGGGCTTCTCGCCGGTGACCTGGAAGGTGTGCTCGTCGACCCGGCGGACCTCGAACCCGGTCTCGCCGTACTGCCTGGGCCGGATGACCAGCCGCGTCGGCTCCTCGACGGGCTTGGCGGCGCGGGCGGCGGCCACCATCTCGGCCATGGCGAACGACAGTTCCCGCAGGCCCTCGTGGGTGGCCGCGGAGATCGTGAATATGCGCAGCCCGCGCTCCTCCAGCATCGGGCGCACCATCTCGGCGAGGTCGCGGGCGTCGGGCACGTCGGTCTTGTTCAGCACGGCCAGGCGCGGGCGGTCGTCCAGCTCGCCGTAGGCCGCCAGCTCGCCCTCGATGACCTGGAAGTCGGTCAGCGGGTCGCGTCCCGGCTCGATCGTCGCGCAGTCGAGCACGTGGACGATCGTCGAGCACCGCTCGACGTGGCGCAGGAACTCGTGGCCCAGCCCGCGGCCCTGCGAGGCGCCCGGGATCAGGCCCGGGACGTCGGCGACGGTGAACACCGTCTCGCCCGCGGTCACGACGCCGAGGTTGGGGACGAGCGTGGTGAACGGGTAGTCGGCGATCTTGGGACGGGCGGCGCTCAGCGCGGCGATCAGGGAGGACTTGCCCGCGTTCGGGTACCCGACCAGCGCGACGTCCGCGACGGTCTTCAGCTCCAGGACGACCTCGCGGTCGTCGCCGTCCTCGCCGAGCAGCGCGAACCCGGGGGCCTTGCGCTTGGTGGAGGCCAGCGCGGCGTTGCCGAGCCCTCCGAAGCCGCCCTGGGCGACGACGTAGCGGGTGCCGGCGCCGACCAGGTCGACCAGCACCTCGCCGCTCTTGGCGTCCTTCACCACCGTGCCATTGGGGACCTTCAGCACGACGTCCTCGCCGGTGGCGCCGTCGCGGTTGGAGCCCATGCCCTGCTTGCCGTTGCCGGCCTTGCGGTGGGGGCGGTGGTGGTAGTCGAGCAGGGTGGAGGTGTTGGAGTCGACCTCCAGGATCACGTCGCCCCCGCGGCCGCCGTTGCCGCCGTCGGGGCCGCCGAGCGGCTTGAACTTCTCGCGGTGGATCGACGCGCAGCCGTTGCCCCCGTCACCTGCCTTGACGTACAGGACCACCTGGTCCACGAACTCGGCCACCGTCACTCCCTCTCATCGGCGTGTCCTCGCGGCCCACGCCGCCGCTCCGCCGCGCTCGGCGGGCGCCCCCTCGTGGCGTCGCACTGATATGCGCGCCCTCACGACGATGAGGCGGATCGAGAAGTCGATCCGCCTCATCAACGCGACTGCCGGCCCTCGCCGCCGCGCCCCACGCGCGGCCTGAGGGCCGTGTTCCGTGTCGTTCCCGGTAGGCGGATTACTCCGCGGCCGGGACGATGCTCACAGCGCGGCGCCCGCGCTTGTTGCCGAACTGCACGTGGCCCGCGACGAGCGCGAACAGCGTGTCGTCGCCACCGCGGCCGACGTTGTCACCCGGGTGGAAGTGGGTGCCGCGCTGGCGGACGATGATCTCGCCGGCGTTGACGAGCTGGCCACCGAAACGCTTGACGCCGAGCCGCTGGGCGTTGGAGTCACGGCCGTTCCGGGTGGACGAGGCGCCCTTCTTGTGTGCCATGGTTCGCTACCACTACTTCCCGGGGTTGATGGCGGTCACCTTCACCTGGGTGTACCGCTGGCGGTGACCCTGGCGCTTCTTGTAACCGGTCTTGTTCTTGTACTTGAGGATGCGGATCTTGGGGCCCTTGGTCTCCCCGAGAATCTCGGCGGTCACCTCGAACTTGCCAAGCGTGGCAGCGTCTGTGGTGACATCGCCGTCGTTGACGACGAGCACCGGCGACAGCGACACCGTGGAGCCGACCTCACCGGCGACCTTGTCCACCTCGAGGACGTCACCGACGGAGACCTTCTGCTGCCTGCCGCCGCAACGAACGATCGCGTACACCGCGGAACCCTTCTCCTGGCTGATTGCTTCGCTGAACGCTGCGCCGCTTGCATCCAGCTCCCGTCGATAACACGACCGGCGAACCGAGTAGGCGCGCGTAGCTGGGCGCGCCACCGGACGCACCGATTGACCAGGATACCGGATCGTAGGTGTCTTGGTCGAACCGGACGGTACGCCGGGTCGCCGGCCTATTCGGCCGGCCCTGCCGGTCTGGTGACCTTACGTGAGCGGCGACGCCCCCGTGCGGACGGCTGGGAACCGCCCTCGTCGGAGCCGCCGAGCACGTCGGTCACGCTGTCGCGGACGACCACGCCGTTGGCGACGACCGCGGCCCCGCCGTCCTTGAGGATCTTGTCGGCTTCGGTCTTGGCCTTGTCCAGCTTCTCGGCCACGGCCTTCTCGATCGCCATCTTGCCCTGCGTGCCCCGCGGCTCGGGCTTGGCCTCGACCGGCTCGGTCGAGACGATCAGCCCGCGCCCGTTGCAGCAGTCACACTGCGTGGAGAACGCCTCCAGCAGGCCCTGGCCGACCCGCTTGCGGGTCATCTGCACCAGCCCCAGCGAGGTGACCTCGGCCACCTGGTGCTTGGTGCGGTCGCGGGCCAGGCACTCCAGCATGCGCCGCAGCACCAGGTCGCGGTTGCTCTCCAGCACCATGTCGATGAAGTCGATGACGATGATGCCGCCGATGTCCCGCAGCCTGAGCTGGCGGACTATCTCCTCGGCCGCCTCCAGGTTGTTCTTGGTGACGGTCTCCTCGAGGTTCCCGCCCTGGCCGGTGAACTTGCCGGTGTTGACGTCGACGACCGTCATCGCCTCGGTGCGGTCGATCACCAGGGAGCCGCCGCTCGGCAGCCACACCTTGCGCTCCATCGCCTTGGCGATCTGCTCGTCGACGCGGTAGGCGGCGAACACGTCGCCGTCCTCCCACTTGGTCAGGCGGTCGGCCAGGTGCGGCGCGACGTACCGGACGTACTCGTCCACCGTGCCCCAGGCCTCGTCGCCGGCGACCACCAGCGAGGAGAAGTCCTCGTTGAAGACGTCGCGGACCACGCGGATGGTGAGGTCCGGCTCGGAGTACAGCAGCTCGGGCGGGCTCGCCGACTTGGCCTTGCGCTGGATGTTCTCCCACTGCGCCGACAAGCGCGCGACGTCGCGGTTCAGCTCGTCCTCGGACGCGCCCTCGGCCGCCGTCCTGACGATCACACCGGCGTTCTCCGGCATGACCTTCTTCAGGATGGTCTTGAGCCTGGTGCGCTCCTTGTCGGGGAGCTTGCGGCTGATGCCGGTCATCGAACCGTCCGGCACGTACACCAGGTAGCGGCCGGGCAGGCTGATCTGGCTGGTCAGGCGCGCGCCCTTGTGCCCCATCGGGTCCTTGGTGACCTGCACGAGCACCGACTGGCCCGACTTCAGCGCCGCCTCGATGCGCTTGGGCTGGCCCTCCAGCCCGGCGGTGTCGAAGTTGACCTCGCCGGCGTACAGGACGGCGTTGCGGCCCTTGCCGACGTCGATGAACGCGGCCTCCATCGACGGCAGGACGTTCTGGACCTTGCCCAGGTAGACGTTGCCGACGTAGGACTGGCTGGACTCGCGGTCGACGTAGTGCTCGACCAGCACGCCGTCCTCGAGCACCGCGATCTGGGTGCGCCCACCCTGGCGGCGGACGACCATGACGCGCTCGACGGACTCGCGGCGCGCCAGGAACTCCGACTCGGTGATCACCGGCGGGCGGCGGCGCCCCTGCTCGCGGCCCTCGCGGCGGCGCTGCTTCTTGGCCTCCAGGCGCGTGGAGCCGCGGAAACCCTGCACCTCGTCCACCGAGGTGGAGCGGCCGGCGCGGGGGGCGCGGATGCGCACCACGGTGTTCGGCGGGTCGTCGGAGGTCGCCTCGGCGTCGTCCCCGCCCCTGCGGCGACGGCGCCGGCGGCGGCGCGAGGACGAACCGGCCTCCTCGTCGTCGAGGTCGGCGTCCCTGTCACGGGAGCCGTCGCGGGAGCCGCGCGACGCCTCGACGTCGGCGTCCTGCTCGGCCTGCTCGTCCGCCACGGCACGCGCCTCGTCGTCGAGGTCGTCGACGTCCTCGGTCTCGTCGTGCTCGCCGCGCACCCTGCCCCGGCCACGGCCGCCCCTGCGGCGGCGACGGCGGCGGCCACCGGCCTCGTCGTCACTGTCGTCACTGTCGTCATCGTCGGCGGCGGTCTCGGCGGAGTCCTCGGCCTCTTCGGGCTGTTCGTCGGCGAGCTCAGGACGCTGCTGCGGCGGGAGCACGACGGGCGGGACGGCGGCGCGGGGCTCGGGCGCCTGGAAGATCGGCTGGAACACCGCGGCGGGCGCTTGGAAGGCGACGGTGGGGGCCGCGAGGCGCGCCTCGGCCATCGCGCTCAGCCCGAACGGGTCGGCGAACAGCGACCTCTGGGCCCCGGGCTCCTCGACGTCCTTCTCGGCGGCGTCGTCGGCATTGTCCGCGGTCTCGTCGGCGGTGTCCTGGAGGGTGTCCACGTCCTCGCCCACGGGCTCGTCATCCAGCGGCTCGTCCACGGGCATCGACTCGGCGAGCGCCGCGGCGACCTCGGCCTTGGCGGCCTTCTCGACGCTGGATCGCACCGCCTGGACCTCGGGGAACTCGGGCGGGACCGGCGCGTCGGTGGCCTTGCGCACGCGGCGGCGGCGCGGCGGCGCGACCACGGCCTCGGCGGCCTGGACGGCCTGGACGGCTTCGGCGACGCCCGGGAGCGGCTCGGACACGGCGGGCGCGACCGGCTCGGCCGGGGCAGCGGCCTCCGTGCCGGCCTCGGGCTGGGCCGGGGCGGCGGCCTCGGCGGTCTTCCTGGTGGCCCGTGTGCGCGTGCGCCGCACGGGCGCCGCGGGGGCGTCGGCTTCGGCGGTCTCGGCGACGCCGGGGACCTCCGCGCCCTCGGCGGCCTCCTCCGCGTCCTGGGCCGCTTCCTTCGCGGCCTTGGCCCTGGACGCCCGGGCGGGCTTGGCGGGAGCCTCGGCGCCGTCGGCATCCTTGGCGACCACGCGCCGGGTGCGGGTGCGCTTGACGGGCGCCTCGGCCACGGCGGGCTCGGACGCCTCCGCGACACCGGCCTCCACCTGGGACGACGCCGGGGCGGCGGGCGCGGGCTCCGCGACGACCGCGGCCTGCGCGGCGCTCACCGGGGCGGCAGGAAGCTCCGGTTCCTCCGGCGGCGGGCCGGCCGGGCGGCTCGCCGCACGGCGGCGCACCGGCTTCGTTTCTTGCTGTGCTGTTATATCCCCGTCAGGGCCGAAGGCCCCGACAACGGGCTCGTTGTCGAGCATGCGGGCGTTCTCCCGTCAGCTCCCGGGCGCGTCTCCGCGCCGCGCGGGAGCTCTCGTCTCTCGCTGTGCGCCAGGCCGCGCGGCCCGGCGCCAAGTCCTTATTGGTGGTCACCGACGTGCCGCACAGCCGGTCCCGGCTCGCCGCCGCGCGTGTCGCGGTCCAGGTCGAGCGGGTCGGCCGTTGCACCGGTGCGCGCGTCGAGCGGACCCTGCGCCAGCCTGGTCACCGTGGGGGGTGACGGCGGCGCGAAGGCGGCCACTAGACGCAGACCCGTGAGCACGTCGTCCGGTCGGACGGCAGGCGTAACGTGCCGTACAACCATACGAAGTATCGCACATGGCGGGCCGGGCTCCCGGTCCGCCGTTTCCGCCGTTCCTTCGCGAGCCCTCCACGCGGCCGCGTCGTCGAGGCTTTCGGCCGTCAGCGTGACGACGGCCTCGCGCGCGTCGAAGCGGCGCGGGCCCTTCTTGGTCAGGCGCTCGACCTCCACGCGCTCAGCCGCCATGAACCGCTCGGCGGCGTCCTTCACCTCCGCCGGCTTCGCACCGGGCAGGCGGACCTCCCAGAGCGAGCCCTGCAGCCGGTCGGCCAGACTGCCGCCGCCCGCCTCCACGACGTCCAGGACGTCGAGGCCGGGCGGCAGCGACGCGTCGAGATCGGCGCGCAGGCGGTCCGGCTCGCAGGCCGTGACGACGCCGATCTCCAGATATTCGGCCTCGCTGGCCACCCCGGTGGGGGCGGCTCCCGCGTAGGAGATCTTCGGATGGGGGGTGAATCCCGCGCTGAAGCCGACGGGAACGCCGGCCCTGCGCACCGCTCGTTCGATGGCGCGCGAGATGTCTCGGTGGCTGGTGAACCGCAGGCGGCCACGCTTGGCGTAGCGCACGCGAAGGCGCTGCACCACCGGCGCGGGCGGGGGCCCATCAGGAACGGGGTTCTTCAGCTAAGTCATCCTTCCCGTGTCGATCCGTGTCGTTCGCGAGGCCGTCTTCCCAGGATATGGGCCCGGTGACCCTGCCCTGTCGCGGCTCGTACGGCTCTCGTACCGCTAGAGGCTAGACCACCGTGGCCCGCCGGCGTACCCGACGACCCCCATGGTGCAACGGTTACGGCCGGTATTTGCTTCCATTCGGTGGGTCAGACGACCGTCAGCGGGAGCAGTTTCCTGCCGGTGGGGCCGATCTGGATCTCGGTGCCCATGGTCGGGCAGACGCCGCAGTCGTAGCAGGGAGTCCACCGGCAGTCCTCGACCTCGGTCTCGGTGACGGCGTCCTGCCAGTCCTGCCAGAGCCATTCGCGGTCGAGGCCGGCGTCCAGGTGGTCCCACGGGAGCACCTCGACCTCGTCGCGCTCGCGCGTGGTGTACCAGGCGACGTCGACGGGGTGGCCGTCGAACGCGCGCTCGGCGCAGGACATCCAGCGGTCGAAGGAGAAATGCTCGCTCCAGCCGTCGAACCGGCCGCCGGCCTCCCAGACCGCCCTTACCACCGCGCCGACCCGGCGGTCGCCCCGCGACAGCAGGCCCTCGACGATCGACGGCTGCCCGTCGTGGTAGCGGTAGCCGATGGCCTTGCCGTACTCCTTGTCGGAGCGCAGCGCGTCCCGCAGCTGCCTGAGCCGGTTGTCGACCGTCTCGTGGTCGCACTGCGCGGCCCACTGGAACGGGGTGTGCGGCTTGGGAACGAAGCCGCCGATCGAGACCGTGCAGCGGATGTCACGGGAACCGGTGGCCTCACGCCCGGCCTTGATGACCTTCTTGGCGAGGTCGGCGATGCCGAGGACGTCCTCGTCGGTCTCGGTGGGCAGCCCGCACATGAAGTACAGCTTCACCTGCCGCCACCCCTGGCCGTAGGCCGTGGTGACGGTGCGGATCAGATCTTCCTCGGTGACCATCTTGTTGATCACCTTGCGCATGCGCTCGGACCCGCCTTCGGGCGCGAACGTCAGTCCGGAGCGGCGGCCGTTGCGCGAGAACTCGTTGGCCAGGTCGATGTTGAACGCGTCGACCCGGGTCGAGGGCAGGGACAGGCCCGTGTTGGTGCCCTCGTAGCGGTCGGCCAGGCCCTTGGCGACCTCGGCGATCTCGGAGTGGTCGGCGCTGGACAGCGAGAGCAGGCCGACCTCGTTGAAGCCGGACTCCTTCAGGCCGGCCTCGACCATGTCGCCGATCGTCGTGATCGACCGCTCGCGGACCGGGCGGGTGATCATGCCGGCCTGGCAGAACCGGCAGCCGCGCGTGCAGCCGCGGAAGATCTCGACGCTGAAGCGCTCGTGGACCGTCTCGGCCAGCGGCACCAGCGGCTTCTTCGGGTAGGGCCACTCGTCCAGGTCCATGACGGTGTGCTTCTGCACCCGCCAGGGCACCCCGGAGCGGTTCGGCGCGACCCGCTTGATGCGGCCGTCCGGGTGGTACTCGACGTCGTAGAACTTCGGCACGTACACGCCGCCGGTCGAGGCCAGGCGCATGAGCAGCTCGTCACGCCCGCCGGGGCGACCCTCGGCCTTCCACTCGCGGACGACCTCGGAGATCGCGATGGAGATCTGCTCGCCGTCGCCGAGCACCGCGGCGTCGAGGAAGTCGGCGATCGGCTCGGGGTTGAACGCGGCGTGCCCGCCCGCCAGGACCACCGGGTCGTCCTCGCCGCGGTCGGCCGCCACCAGCGGGATGCCGGCCAGGTCGAGGGCGGTGAGCAGGTTGGTGTAGCCCAGCTCGGTGGAGAACGACACGCCGAACACGTCGAACGCGCGCACCGGCCGGTGGGCGTCGACCGTGAACTGCGGCACGCCGTGCTCGCGCATCAGCGCCTCGAGATCGGGCCAGACGGCGTAGGTGCGCTCCGCCAGCGTCTCGGGCAGCTCGTTGAGGATCTCGTAGAGGATCTGGACGCCCTGGTTGGGAAGCCCGACCTCGTAGGCGTCCGGGTACATCAGCGCCCAGCGGACGGTCGCCTCGTCCCAGTCCTTGACGGTCGAATTCAGCTCACCCCCCACATACTGGATCGGCTTCTGCACGCGCGGCAGAAGCGGTTCCAGACGGGGGAACAGCGATTCGACAGACATGCGTCCAAGGGTAGTTGCTGCCCGCCGGGGCTCGCGCCAGCGCGTCCGAGGACGGTCAGAACGTCCGCTCGCGGATGTGGACGGCCTGGAGCAGCCCGAGGGCGATCATGTTGGCGAACGTCGCCGTCCCTCCATAGGAGACGAAGGGCAGCGGCACCCCGGTGATCGGCATGATGCCGATCGTCATGCCGACGTTGACGAACGTCTGGAAGGCGAACCAGCAGACGATGCCGCCGACCACGAGCGCGCCGAAGCGGTCGTCGCACTGGCGGGCGATGCGCAGCCCGCGCAGCAGCACCACACCCAGCAGCGCCACAACGGTGATCGAGCCGAGGAAGCCGAACTCCTCCCCCACGACGGTGAAGATGAAGTCGGTGTGCTGCTCGGGGACGAACCGGCCCGTGGTCTGCCCTCCGTGGAACAGCCCCTTGCCGAACAACTCGCCCGAACCGATCGCGATCAGCGCCTGGGTGCTGTTGTACCCGGCGCCGCGCGGGTCGTTGGCCGGGTCGATGAACGCCGTGAACCGGGCCACCTGGTACGGCTTGAGCAGGCCGAACAGCCACACGGCCGCGGCCCCGGCCAGGGCGATGACGCCCAGCCCGACGATGTACCGCTTGCGCAGCCCCGCGAAGATCATGGACGAGGCGGTGATCACGGCGAGCACCATCGTGGTGCCGAAGTCGGGCTGGAGCATGACCAGGCCCATGGCGATGGCGGCGGCCGTCATCGCGAGCAGCAGATCCAGCGGGCGTGGACGGTCGGTGCCGGGGGCGGGCTCGGCCAGCAGCGCGCTGAGCATGAGGATCAGCGCGGGCTTGGCCAGCTCCGACGGCTGCACGGCGAACCCGCCGCCGAGGAGGATCCACGAGTGGGAGCCGTTGATCGTGGAGCCGAGCGGGGTGATGACCGCGAGCAGCCCGAGCAGGGACACGCCGTACACCGCCGGCGCGTAGATGCGCAGGGTGCGCTGGTCGGCGAGGGCCGCGATGCCGCACAGCACCCAGCCGATGACCAGGTTGAGGATGTGCTTCTTGACCATGCCGGTCGGCGCGCCCGCCGCCCAGGTGCGCGTCGAGGACCACACCAGCAGCGTGCCGATGACCGACAGCGCCATGACGGCGACGAGCAGCACCCCGTCGACCCGCCACACCGCCGACTGGGCTCCCATGGCCCGCTGGACCAGGGAGCGGCTGCGCGGCACGAGCGCCTGGTTCACTGCACCACCGTCCCGTCTCGCCTGATCGACGGGAGCCGCTCGACGGGCTTGCCCCCGGGCAGGGCCGCCGGGCCCTTGATGCCGTAGATGCCTTCCCAGATCTCCCGCGCCGCCGGGGCCGCGGCCATGGCGCCCTGGCCTCCCTGCGAGACCGTGACGACGACCACGAACCGGGGATCGGCCGCCGGCCCGAAGGAGGCGAACCAGGAGGTGTCCTCCTTGCCGTACACCTCGGCCGTACCCGTCTTTCCGCCGATCTTCACCACGTTCATCGGGAACCCGCCGAAGGCGCCCGCGGCCGTGCCGTCGGAGGTCACCTCGCTCAGCGCGGCGCGAATGTAGTCGCGCGTGCCCTTGTCAACGGGAAGCTTGCCGGTCACCGGCGCCTTGATCTCCTGGACGTGGGTGCCGTCGGGCCGGACGATCGCCTTGGCGATGCGCGGGCTGCGCAGCTTGCCGTCCCCCACCAGGGCGGCGTACGCGGCGGCGAGCTGCAGCGGCGTCACCAGCACGTCACCCTGGCCGATCGACAGGTTGGCTGCCTCGGCGGCCTTCCAGTCCATGCCTTCCACGCAGTTCTCGTGGGCGAGCCTTTTGAGGTAGGCGGCGCGGCTCGGGTTCTTCTTCTCCACCTCGGGATAGCCGTTCTTGGCCCGCAGGCAGCTCAGGTGGTGGGTGGCGTCCCACATCTTCTTCTTCCAGGCGCGGCCGGGGATCCGCCCGGGCACCTCGCCCGGGAGGTCGATGCCGGTCTTCCTGCCGAACCCGAACGCCTTGGCGGTGTTGGTCATCGGCTCCTTGGGATGCGGCACGGGCTTGAGGCCGCCGTCCCGCTGCCACATCTCGTACGCAGCCTTGTAGAAGATGGTGTCGCAGGACTTCACCAGCGCCATGTGAAGATCGAGCACGCCGAGGCCGATGCCGCGGAAGTTGTGGAACGCGGTGCCGGCGACGTCGTAGACCCCGGGGCAGTCGTACTTGCCGTGCAGCGGGTAGCCGTCCCTGATCATCGCCGACACCGACGAGACCTTGAACGTCGAGCCGGGCGCGTACTGGCCGTGGGTGGCGCGGGAGATCAGCGGCAGGCCCGCCTTCTCCGACAGCAGCCGCTGGTACTCCTTCTCGGAGATGCCTCCCGCCCAGACGGACGGGTCATAGGTGGGCATGCTGCCGATCGCGATCACCCCGCCCGTCCTGACGTCCAGGACCACCGCGGCGGCGCCGTCGGCCTTGGGGGCGTTCTTCATCGCGGTCGCCAGCGCGTGGTCCACGACCTTCTGCACGTTGGCGTCCATGTTGGTGATCAGGATGTCGCCGGGCACCGGCGCGGTCTGACGCTCGACGCCGAGCACCTTGCCCATGCGGTCCACCTGGACCCGGCGCAGGCCGGGCGTCCCGCGCAGCGCCTCGTCGTAGACGTACTCCAGGCCGTCCCTGCCGACCAGGTCGACGCCGGAGAAGTTCGCCTTGAGGGTGGAGCGCTTCTTCAGCTCCTCCTCGGTGACCGGTTGCAGATAGCCGAGCGTCTGCGACGCGCCCGAGCCGAGCGGGTAATCGCGCACCGCCTGCACCTCGGCCGTCACGCCGGGGAACTCCTCCTGGCGCTCCAGGATCTGCAGGGCCTGCCGGGTGGAGACGTCGTCGTCGATCGGGATCTGCGAGTACAGGGAGCCCGGCCAGCAGGGACGCGTCACGTGCGGCCCACAAGGACGAATGCGCTCACGCAGCTCCTTGGCCGTACGACCGAGCACCACCGCGAGCCGCTTGAGCACGCCCGCGCCGCCGCCCGGCATACGCTCCAGCTCGGCGCGGTCCACCGAGACCACCAGCGAGGCGCGGTTGCGCACCAGGGGACGTCCGGAGGCGTCGTAGATCTGCCCCCGCACGGCCGGGACGATCACGTCGCGCGTGCGGGTCTCGGTCGCCGCCGCCACGAACTGCTGCCCGCGCACCACCTGCACCTGCCACAACCGCACCGTCAGGACGGCGATCAGCGTCACGACGAGGAACTGGAGCACCACCAACCTGGCGCGGACCCGGATCACACGTGCCTCCGAACCGGATAGGCGCCCGTCGGGACGGCCTCACGCCTGCGGCGACGCCCGGAGAACCGCGAGACCACCCAGAACACCAGCGCCGCCACCGCCAGGTTGTACATGACCAGGGACGGCCACAGGCTCAGCACCCCGCGCCAGTCGGCCCGGGGATCGCCGAGCAACCCGCCCACCCCGGCCGTCAGCAGCGGCGCGAGCATCACCGCGACGATCACCGTGACCGCCGACGCGCCCGGCGCCCGCTCGGCGGCCCGGCCGACGGTGTACCCCACCAGGCAGAACACCAGCGCGTACTGGCCCATGACGTGGGCGGCGGGCGGCAGCAGGTCGGTGACCAGCCCCGTGGCGAATCCCGTCGCGGCGCCGGCGACCGGGCCGCGTGCCAGGGCGAACATCACCACGCCGAGCAGCACCAGGTCAGGGGCGCCACCGCCGGGCAGGGGAAGGCGGTTCACGATCGTCACCTGCGTGATCATGATGAGGCCCGCGAGCAGCACCGCCGTGATCCCTCGGAGCACCGCCTCAAGTCCTTCCGCCGGATCGGTCCCGCCTGTGGTCGCCCGGACGGCCGTCCCGCCTCTCACGCGCCTGCGGGTGCGGGTGCGCCGGCCGCCGCGGGCCCGCGTGCGCCTTACGCCGCTCCGGAGACCGCTGGTGACGCGCGTGCGCGCGGGCCGCGCCCGGCCGCCGCTGGGCCTCCTCGCCCTGCTCGTCGCGCCGGTCTCGTCCCCGTTCGCGACCGCGCTCATCGGGCTCATCACGCTCCTGGCGCCGTTCACGCCCCTCACGGCCTTCACGCCCCTCGCGGTTTTCGCGGTTTTCGCGGTTTTCGCGCGCCGTGGCCGAGGGCGACGGCGAGACGGGCGGCGCGGAAGAAGGCTCGGCGGCCGGAGGCGCGGGCTTGGCGGGCGCGCGGACCTGGTTCTTCGGCGGCGGCGGCAGCATCGCGTCCCGCGGGTCGCGCTGCGGGGCCTTCACGACCACCCCGACCACGTCCAGCGACGCGAAGTCGACGAACGGCCTGGCGTACGCCACCCTCGTGAGCTCGCCCGGGGTGGGTTCCACGCGCTGGATCACGCCGACCGGCACCCCCGGCACGTACGGCACCCCGCGCTCGGAGCCGAAGCTGACGATGCGGCGCCCGAGGGCCAGAGGGCCCGCCGAATCGAGCAGCCGGAAGCGGATGAGACGGCTCTCGGCCACCCGGCCGAGCCCCGTGACCACGCCGACCTCGTTGCCGCCCTCCATGCGCGCCCCCGCCGTCGAGGCCGGGTCGGTCAGCAGCACCACCGTGGAGGTGCCGGGGCTCGTGTGGACCACCCGGCCCACCAGCCCGTCGCCGTTCAGGACGGTCATCTCCGGCCGCACGCCGTCGCCCGACCCGGCGTCGATCTCGACGGCCTCCTCGAACCCGGGGACACCGCGCCGCGCGATCACCTGGGCGGCCACCACGTGGTACCCGCCGAGGCCCGACAGACCCAGCATCTTGGTGAGCTGCGCCGAACGCTGCCGGTCGAGGGTCTGGGCGGTGAGCTCCTGCCGCAGCCGGGAGTTCTCCGCCCGGACCGCCGCGATCTGCCGCTTGTACTCACCGGCGGAGGCGAAGGTGTCGACGAAGTCGCCCACGGGCCGCACCACGCTCGTCCCGGCCTTCTCCGCCACGCCGAACAACGACGCGGCGGCGCCGCGCACCGGCTCGAACAGCGAATCGTCGCGCTGCCGGTGGTCGATCGTGATCAGGACGAGCGCCGCGGCCAGCAGCAGGCCAAGGATCAACCGCGCGCGGCGGGTATCCCTCATCAGTGTCTCGGCTCCATCGGTGTCTCGGTCGGCGTCTCGGTCAGTGTCTGGGTTCCGGCACCAGCACCTGTTGCAGGACCTCGAACTCCTCGACGCACTTGCCGGAGCCGAGCGCCACCGAGTCGAGGGCGTTCTCGACCAAGTGGATCGGCATGCCGGTCTCGTCGCGCAGGCGGTCGTCCATGCCCTTGAGCAGCGCGCCGCCGCCGGTGAGGGCGACGCCGCGGTCCATCAGGTCGCCGGAGAGCTCCGGCGGGCACTTGTCCAGCGTCGACTTGACCGCGTCGATGATCGACTTGAGCGGCTCCTCGGTGGCCTTGCGGATCTCGTCGGCCGACACCACGATCGTCTTGGGCAGCCCGGTGACCAGGTCGCGGCCGCGGATCTCGGCGTGGCAGTCGTCCCCGACCGGGCAGGCCGAGCCGATCGCGATCTTGATCTCCTCGGCGGTGCGCTCCCCGAGCATCAGGGAGTACTCCTTCTTGGCGAACGCGATGATCGCCTGATCCAGCTCGTCGCCACCCACGCGGATCGACTGGCTCGTCACGATGCCGCCCATCGAGATGATCGCCACCTCGGTCGTGCCGCCGCCGATGTCGACGACCATGTTGCCGGTGGGCTCGTGGACGGGCAGCCGGGCGCCGATCGCCGCCGCCATGGGCTCCTCGATGATGTACACCCGGCGCGCGCCGGCCTGGTAGCCGGCCTCCTTGACCGCCCGCTGCTCGACGCCGGTGATCCCGCTCGGGACGGCGACGATGATGCGCGGCTTGGCGAAATGACTGCGTTTGTGCACCCGTTGGATGAAATAGCGGAGCATGCGCTCCGTCACGTCGAAGTCGGCGATCACACCGTCCTTCAGCGGACGTATCGCCACGATGTTCCCGGGCGTCCGGCCAATCATCCTCTTGGCCTCGATGCCCACTGCCACGATCTTGCCGGTGGTCGTGTTGATCGCCACCACCGACGGCTCGTTGAGCACGATGCCGCGCCCGCGCACGTACACCAACGTGTTGGCCGTGCCCAGGTCGACGGCCATGTCACGGCCGAGGAATGCCAGCTTGCTGCCCATGGGGAAGGAAACCTTCCTACAGGTGTTCGCGAGAGATTACGATTCGCATTCGAATCGTAACGTGACGTACCCACTCTCGAAGGCAACGAGCCGCCCGGCTCGGGAAAATCTTGTCGCAGCCGTCGGCCGCCATCCTGACGACCTGCGGAAACGTCTCGCACAGCCCATCTCGCCACGCGCGTCGCACGGGCCGGGCGCGCGGATCGGCGCCCGCCTCCTCACAGGCTCGGAAACCGCGCCTCGCGCCTCACCGATCGGCCGGCACGCACGACGGGCCCCGGCGCGTGGTGTGCGCCGGGGCCCGTCTCACCCCGGCCCTCATCGGGGCCAGGCCACGTTCATCGCTCAGAAACGGTCGGGGAAGAAAAGCTTGACCTCGCGCGCGGCCGACTCAGGCGAGTCGGAGCCGTGCACGACGTTCTCGCCGATCTCCAGGGCGTGGTCGCCGCGGATCGTGCCGGGAGCGGACTTCACCGGGTCGGTGGCGCCCGCGAGCGCCCGGAACGCCTCGACCGCGCGCGGGCCCTCCAGGACGAGCGCCACGAGCGGCCCCGAGGTGATGAACTCGACGAGCTCGCCGAAGAAGGGCTTCTCCGCGTGCTCGGCGTAGTGCGCCTTGGCCGTCTCGGCGTCGAGCGTGCGAAGGTCCATGGCCACGACCTTGAGGCCCTTGCGCTCCACGCGGGCGATCACGTCCCCGATGAGGCCGCGGCGGACACCATCGGGCTTGATCAGGACAAGCGTGCGCTCGGACACGGAAATCTCCTTCGTTGTGAGCCGCCGGGCGCCATCACGGAACGGCCGGCGAAAGGGGAAGCTGTCCGCAGCTTACCGGGCGTCGGTGCCCTCCCCGTTCCCGTCCGTCCCGGCCCCGGCCTCGGGAGATCGGGTCGGGGCGGGCACCACCGGGATCATCGCCGTCCCCGGATCACGACCCGGATCGTCGTCCGGCCGCGCCACGCTCCCCTCGGCCGCCGGCGCCGGGTCCTCCGCCGCCCCCCACGCGCCGTCATCAGGCGAAACGGGAGGAAGGGCGTCCATGGCGCGCTCGGCCGTACGGGTCGCCAGCACGGCGCCCAGCACCAGGATGATGACGACGGCGAAGCCCGCGACCAGCGCCCACAGGTGCAGCGCCCCGACGAAACCGTCCACCATCGCCTGCGAGGTCACCTGTCCCGACGTGCTGACCGCGCGCAGCCGCTCCACCTGGACTCCCGTACCGAGCAAGAAGCCGCTGAGGACCGCCGGGAAGCACAAGGACAGGCCGAACAGCGCCCCGGACAGGCTCACCCCCCGGACCGCCGACGCGACCGCCACGGCGGCGCCCCCCGCCATCAGCGTGAACGGCACGAGCAGCGGCATGCCCGAGGCCGTGGGGGCCAGCAGCCGGATCACGCACAACCCGACCACCATGGTCACCAGGCCCGCGCCGACCAGCTTGGGGACCTGCGCCTCGCCCAGCCTGCCCGCCGCCAGCGCGACGGCGAACGTCAGCAGCGCCGCCAGCCCGAACGGAACCCATAGCCCCGACAGACCCGGGCCGCCCAGGCCGCCCAGTTCGACGTACGTCAACTGGGCGGCGGTCGGGAGGACGACCAGGCCGACGGCGATCATCACCAGCGCGACCACCCGCCCGCCGGCCCCTTCCACCCGGCCGGCGAACGCCGACGCCAGCAGCGCCACCACCGCGACCGCCGCCACGACGACGATCAGCCCCGGAGGCCAGCCGAACGTCGAGCCGAAGGCCAGGACCGCGATGCCCGCCGAGGGCCCGGCCGTGCAGGCCAGCCGCCTGCCCCCGCCGGCGGCGGAGGCGCGCGACGCGCCGTCCCCGGCAGCCGGGACCCCCGCCTGTGGAACCTCGCCGTCCCTGGTCAGACGGGTGACCGTGAAGTACGCCGCCGCCAGGAGCAGCGCGACGCCCGTCAGCAGCGGGTACGGCTGGAGCGTCACCCGCCACGACGTGACCTGGTCGAGCGGCCACAGGGCCAGCGCCTGCGCCGCCAGGAACGCCACCGCCAGGGACGCCGCCCAGATCGGCAGCAGGACGCCGCGGGCCGGGCCCGGACGTTCCCGGCACGCGGCGAACGTCGCCGGGACGAGCACGCCGGCCGCGATGCCGTGCAGAACCCGCAGAACCCCGACGCCGAACGTGGAAGCCGCGAAACCGCCCGCGACATCGGCCACGGCGAGCAGCCCCAGCCCCGCGACCAGGACCGGCGCGGGCGCTAACCGTCCGAGGGCCGCCGCGGTGAGCGGCACCGCACAGAGCATCACCGGCAGGGCGAGCCCATGGGCCCTTAAGATGCCGACCCCCGCGATGTCCGGAGGCAGCAGGGCGGACACCACCGAGATGGTGTTCGGAATGGCCACGATCGCCAGCGGAAGGGCGAGCGTGGTGAGCAGCCCGACGATCACGTCGAGCAGCAGGGGGAGACGATTGACCCGGCCGAGGACCGTGAGGCCCGTGGCCTGGATTGGGGGGACGGCCATACCGGCCGACTTTAGCGCTAAGTCACGCCCTCGACACGTCGAGCGACGAAGATTGCCGTGATCCACAGTACGGCGAAGATCACACCGAGGAAGAACATCAACGGGACGAGAAAGCCGGTCGCGATGGCCAGCACCTGCACCACGCTGCCCGCGATGTACGCGAAGGGCCGTTTCAGCAGCCCGGCGACCACCACGCACACCACCGCGAGCCCCACGCCCACCGTGACGGCCAGGGCCGGGGCGACCTTGTTGATCACGATGGCGACGGGCGTCACCAGCGCGAGGACGATCGCCTCCATGCCGAGCACGCTCGCGCCGAGGCGCCGCATCCCGGGAGTGACGGTGAAGCCACGCCGAGGGCGGGCGTCCGGCCGTTCCGCGGTCACCTGTCGGCCTTCAGCAGAGTGCGGGCATCGCCCACGGTCACGACGGAACCGGTGATCAGCACCCCGGAGCCGAGCTCGTCGCCCTGGTCGGCGAGGCCCATCGCCATGTCGATGGCGTCGTCCAGCCGCTCGGCCACGTGGACGCGCTCGGCACCGAACGGACCCTCCGCCCGTTCGGCCAGCTCAGCCGCGTCCATGGACCTCGGCGAGGAGTTCCGCGTCACCACCAGTTCCTCCACGATCGGCTCCAGCAGTTCGAGGATCGTGTCGACGTCCTTGTCCCCCATCACCGCGACCACCGCGATCAGGCGGGTGAACCCGAACGCCTCGATGACCGCCTCGACCGTCGCCTCCATGCCGCCGGGATTGTGCGCCGCGTCCACGATCACCGTCGGGCCGCGCCGCAGGACCTCGAGGCGACCCGGGCTGGACACCTCGGCGAACGCCTGCCGCACGAGTTCGTCGCCGAGCGGCTCGTCACCGGCCGTCAGCGCCTCCACGGCGGCCAGCGCGAGCGCGGCGTTGCCGGCCTGGTGGGGTCCGTACAGCGGGAGGAAGACGTCCTCGTACACGCCCTTGAGGCCCTTGAGCTGGAGGAGCTGCCCGCCCATGGCAAGCTCGCGGTGCAGGACGCCGAACTCCAGGCCCTCGCGCGCCACCGTGGCGCCGGCCTCCGCCGCGCGCCTCACGAGGACCTCGGCGGCCGGCAGGGGCTGCTGAGCCAGCACGGCCGTCGCGCCGGGCTTGATGATGCCCGCCTTCTCGCCCGCGATCGTCTCGACGTCGGGCCCCAGGTACTCGGTGTGGTCCAGCGAGATCGGCGTGATCACCGCGACCGTGCCGTCCGCGACGTTGGTGGCGTCCCACGTGCCGCCCAGGCCGGTCTCGATCACGGCCACGTCCACCGGCGCGTCCGCGAACGCGGCGTACGCCATCCCCGTGAGCACCTCGAAGAAGCTGAGCCGACCGGCCTTGGCGTCGACGATCTCCAGGTACGGCTCCAGCTCGCGGTAGACCTCGATGAAGCGCTCCTCGGACAGAGGGACGCCGTCGACGCAGATGCGCTCGCGCATCTGCGAGAGCTCGGGGCTGGTGTACCGGCCGGTCCGCAGGTTCCTGGCGCGCAGCAGCGCGTCGATCATGCGGGCCGTGCTCGACTTGCCGTTGGTGCCGGCGATGTGGACCACCGGGTACATCTTCTGCGGATGCCCGAGGATGTCGGCCAGACTCGCGATGCGATCCAGCGTCGGATCGATTTCCCATTCAACGCCGCGCCCGCGGATCGCGGCTTCGACGACGCGGATCTCCTGCCCTGACATCACATCGTCAGCTTAGCCGTGCCCACCACCGCCGCTCCCCGATACCCACCACCCACCCGATACAGGCGGAGGGCGTCCCGCTAACTGCCCGGCAGAGGATGCGCGGCACGTGGCGGCGTAACTCCTCCCCGGACACCACCCTTGAGGATCTTGAGGGGCGAGGGCCGACGGGCGCTACCAGCAGGGCGACCGCAGGCACACCGGCACGATCCGGACATTGACCCGGCAATACAATCTTCCCGTGAGCTCGGACGACGTGTTCTTCGCCGAATGGCGGTCCCGCGGCGGCGGCGAGCGCCGCAGCCTCGCCCGGGCCCGTCATCTGCTCGACCTGGTCGGCTGCCCGGAGGCGAGCGCTCCTGTCCTCATCGTCGTCGGGTCCAAGGGCAAGGGCACCGCGGCGACGTACGCGTCGGCCTACTTCGCCGCCGCCGGCCTCAAGGTCGTCTCCGTCACCAGCCCCGCGCTCCGTACCAACCGCGAACGCATCAGGGTGAACGGCGCCGCCATCTCGGACGCCAAGCTGAGGGCCCTCGCCGCGCAGATCTCCAAGGGCTTGCGCGGCATGCCGGACCGCGAAGCCCTCCCGGGGTACCTCTCACCCGCCGGGCTGTTCACCGTCGCCGGCGTCATGCACGCGCGGGACGTGGGCGCCAATGTCATCGTGCTCGAAGCCGGCATGGGCGGCGAATCCGACGAGGTGTCGCTGTTCCCTCCGTACACGGTCGCGATGACCGAGATCTTCGGCGAACACCTCGGAGTCCTCGGCGACACCCCCGCGGAGATCGCCCGCGAAAAGGCCTCCGTCACGTCCGAACGGACCCGCGCCGTCCTCTCACTGCCACAACGGCCACCCGTCCAGGACGCGATCAACACGGTAGTCCGTTCCCGCGCCCACCTTGATGCAGAGATCCTGAGCACCGACTCAGGCACGCCACCCGCGAGCATCCTCCCGCCGTCCTATGGCCGATGGAACGCCACCCTCGGTTGCGCGGCCGCCGCCCGGACACTGTCACTGCTGGGCGGGGACCAGCCCAGCCGTCAGAGGCTGCACGAGGTGCTCGAGTCGGTGCGCCTTCCGGGACGCCTGTCCTTCCACACGCTGCCCGAGAGCGGCACCGAGTTGTGCGTCGATTCCGCCATCAACCGAGCGGGCGTCGCCACGGCCCTCAAGATGGTCCGCGAACGCTGGCCCGACATCGACCACGTCCTGCTGTGCCTCCCGGACCACAAGGACGTCCAAGGAGTCGTGACCGAACTCGACGGCCTCCCCGTCACCTTCGTACGCCTCGCACTCCCGCACCTCCGCTTTGACAGCCCCCTCCCAGCAGGCTGGACGGTCATCGACGAAGACGCCCTGACCCGCCGCCTCCTCACTGAAGCCGGAGAACACGTCCTGGCCCTGGGAACCGTCTACTTCACCGGCAAAATCCTCAACACCATAGACGCCCCCACCGAACAACTGTTCACCCCATAATCAGCAGCGCGCCCCCACATCGACGCAATCCGCAACGCGACCACGGTTACCGACCGAACCACCACACCGGGCCCCTACACGGGCGCGGCGGAGAGGGGCGGTTGAGCCGGGACACGGGCCCCGCGGCCGGGCAAGCAAAAAGCCGGGCCCAGAGGGGAGACAACCCCTCCAGAACCCGGCCGGCACCAGCCCAGCACACGGAAAAACCTGACCAACCCAGCAAAACAGAACCCGGCAACCAGGCCACCAGATCGAACACACACGGATCGAACACAAACAGGCACGAGAAGCACAGAAAACACCCCGGAAACGCAGGAAGGCCACCCGGCATCCGGGTGGCCCTCCTACATCAATCAAAAATTGTCCGGCGGTGTCCTACTCTCCCACACCGTCCCCGGTGCAGTACCATCGGCGCTGGAAAGCTTAACTTCCGGGTTCGGAATGTAACCGGGTGTTTCCCTTCCGCTAAAACCGCCGTAACCCCTCGAAACACTCAAACCGAGCACACCAACACCAGAACAGCCTTCTCCGCTGCCCTACTGACAGTGCGGGTCTCAGGTTTGCTGTCTCTGAGATCACACAGTGGACGCGAGCACACCAACACACGCAACAGCCTGCCACAACAGCCTGCCGACCACGGGTTAGCATTTGCTTTATGGTCAAGTCCTCGGCCTATTAGTACCGGTCAGCTCCACACCTTACAATGCTTCCACACCCGGCCTATCAACCCAGTCATCACCTGGGA